>DATBHJ010000240.1:0-23194 GCA_036557565.1 Gemmataceae bacterium | reverse complement strand
CAGTCCGCCGCTTACTCCGCTGCGCTGCGTGCGCGGCTCGGAAGACGCGCCACTCCGCTTTTGACGGAAGAATCGCTTGTTCTGGCGGTAGGGGAGAAAGGGGAAGACCAGCCTATTCACGCAAAAGTTTCGCAGATCCGTCGCGTATCCCGCTGGCGATTGAGACGATCATTGCAACAGAAGCTCTGCTCCAGGGAGGCACATAATGCGGAAGATACGGACTTTACCGCAAGTGACGATTGCAACGTTTGGCCTACTGTGTTCATGCAGTGCCGTTTCGGCCGGACTCTTTGATCGACCGGTTGATTTCTCAGTCGGACCTTATCGCGGCCAGCAACGCAGCTACTTCGAGTCATACAACTACTTCGGCGTCTCCAACGATTCGGCGTATCCGTATTGGTCCAACGGCACCTGGCCCTATTTTTGGGAATCGCCGTACACGTGGGGCAGCGGTTCGCGCTATCCCTCTCTCATTCCGGGCCGTCGTCCGGGTTATTACAATCCGATCAATCCGGCGTATCTGACGCCGCCGCGAGCGCCGGGCTACACCAGGGAGTCGGCCCAGGACGTGAAGCTGCCGCCGATGAACCTGGAGAACGGACTTGCGGCCATCATTGATATCAAGATGCCTTGCTTCGGCGAGCTGTGGGTGGACGATTTCCAGACCGAACAGCTTGGCACCGATCGCCTTTTCCGTTCGCCGCCTCTGGCGAAAGGCAGCGAATACATCTACGTCGTCAAGGCACGTTGGCTGGATGGCCAGGGAAAGCTGGTCGAACAAGCGCAGCCCGTCCGCGTGCATTGCGGCGAGCGCATCCTGGTCATATTCCCGAAACCGACGCCTCCGGCCCCGCCTTCCTCTCCGCCTTCGCCTCCGCCGGCTGTCGCCCCTTGACTGTCCTCAGCCTTCCGCATAGTGAATCGCTGTGAGTGCTCTTCATCGTGCTCTTGCTCCCAAGAAGGTGGAATTCTAGATGAGTCCTGAGGCGGCGCTGCGTGATCATTTGCTCTACTTGCTGCGTGGCGGGGGTGCTCATCTCGATTTCGAGAAGGCGATAGCCGATCTGCCGGCATCACTTCGGGGTGCCAAACCGGCCGGCCAGCCGCACACGCCGTGGCGACTCGTGGAACACATGCGCCTCGCCCAGTGGGACATCCTGGAATTCAGCCGCAATCCCAAACACGTTTCCCCGAAGTTTCCCGAGGGATATTGGCCGCAAGGCGACGCTCCCGACGACGAAGCCGCCTGGGATCGCAGCATCGCCGCCTTCCGCGCCGATCTGCGCGCGATGCAGGATCTCGTGGTCAATCCGAAGACGGATTTGTTCGCTGCGATTCCGCATGGCGAGGGCCAGACCATCCTCCGCGAAGCGCTGCTCGTTGCCGACCACAACGCCTATCATCTGGGCCAGTTGGTTCTCTTGCGACGACTGTTGGGGGCTTGGTCTGCGGATGCCTAGTGCGCGGCAGAGAATCACGCCTCATCACCGCGCTGGAGCAGATCATTGTCGTAGGCTTCTTCCATTTCGCGTACTTTTGTGACCATCTCCTCGTCTTTTTCGATGGCCGCTGTCACGGCCAGTTCCCATTCGGTGCTGGCGGTGCGCAGCGGGGCCAGGTCCAACGGCAAACGCAAGATCTTGGCCAGTCGCCGCGTGACGGCCTCGATGCACACCGGATTGGGTCCCTGGAGATAACCGGGAATTTCCGCGGCCAAAGTGGCCATGCGCACACCCGTCTCGGTCACGCGCGTCATCAAGTAGCTGGAGAAGGAACCCGGCCCCTCGTAGGCGCCGCGGCGTAGGGCATACGGCTCCATCTCCGGTAGCATGTCGGCTTCGGAGCAAGTCACGTGCAAGCGCGGCTCGCGTGTGTGCGGCACCGAGCCGCCGAACGAGCCGACAAACAGCATCCGCCGCACGCCGATGGCGCGAACGACATCGAGAATGCAATCGGCAAAAGTCGGCCAGCGCAGGTTCGCTTCCTTGCCCAAAAAGAGGACCAGGTTCGCCGCCTCGTGAAGGAAAAACCGGGCCGAAGGCATTTCGATGCTTTTGATCAGGCCGTCTTCAATCTCGATATTGGGTCGGAACAGGGCGGCCAGCTCCATCGGACCAGGAAAATTGTAGAGATAGAAGGAATCCGGCTCGATGTCGGCGAGGGGAGGAGCCGCTAACAGATCGACGAGACGTTGTACGGTGCCGGTGGAGACGCTGCCGCCGTCCATCCATCCGTCGAAGCCGAGCACCAGGGTGGCCTCGTGCAGTGAAGGATGCTGATGGAAGCGGAGCAGGTCGCGGGTGGAATCGGCCATGAAGGCAGGCTACCAGCGCCGGCGCAGATTGTCCACACTGCGCACGGCTCAGGTGGGCTCGCGCCCGGCATAACAATTGCTCAACGAGGGATTGGGCGCCGAGGCATCGAGCAGGTGCCGGATGTTCTCCTCGATTCCCCGGGCAACTTGATGGACTCTGTCGAGAACATCCTCGCCCCGGCTGATGATGGCTTGCGATTCCGTCGCGTTCTCCTGAATTTCCAGATGTTTCTGTTTTGGTCTCATAATTCTAGAATGATTTCGTAAGCCTCAGTTTACTTTTCCCATCCGATAAGAGTGCAAAAGGCGTGCCCTCTTTGGCGGCGTTGAGGAAGTGGAATCAAACTCCTTCGGTCCTTTTTGGAGGTGTAACCATGCGAACCCATGCTCTAACTCTGCTGGGCCTGACGGCGGCCCTAACCTTGAGTGCGGCAGGCTGGGCGGAGGAGCCATCCGCCGGCCACGAACATCATGCCCAGGCTTTCGAGCAATGCGCCAAAGCCTGTGAAGACTGTCAGCGCGCCTGTAGCTCCTGTGCGAATCACTGCGCCGGGTTGCTCGCTCAGGGCAAGAAAGAACACCAGACCACGCTGCAAACGTGCCTGGACTGTGCCGATCACTGCTCCACGGCCGCCCGTATCACGGCGCGGCAAGGCGTGTTCTCCGACCTGATCTGCACCGCCTGCGCCGAAGCGTGCAGCCGATGCGGCAAGGAGTGTGCGAAGCAGGACGATGAACACATGAAAAAATGCGCCGAGGAGTGCCGCAAGTGTGAAAAAGCCTGCCGAGAGATGCTCAAGCACGTTGCGCCGGCGAGCGCGATCAGCAAGTGATGGCATCCTCCGGTTAGCCGCGACCCGAAAGGGAGCGCGAACGCGCTCCGCTGCGGGTCGCGGCTAACCAGGTGAACGCTCACACACCGGAGAGTTGTCCGGCCTCGGCCTCCAGACCCACCCGCTGACGCGCATCGCGCAGCATGGCCTTGGGTCCCAAGTGCCAGACAGGTTGCAGCTCATAGTCTGCTTCATCCTGTGACAGAACGTCGCCGTCTCCCAGGTTGCCGTCCACCGGCTCAATGATGATGAAGCCGTTGAACATATTCATGAGGAGCGAGCGTCCCAGGATGCCGGACTTTTTCACTTCATCCGCTCGCCGTTTGGAAACTCGTCGGGCTTGATATTGTGCCTGCATGATAGCTGCCTCTCCCTTGTTGCGATCGGGCGATCAAACCGGAAATATATAAGGCAAAGATCGTGCCAGCAAAACTTGTCCCTGCGAATTCGACCATCTATCTTTAGGCAAAGAGTCGTTATCTCGGTCTATCAAGTCGAGGTCAGGCGTTGGAACCACACGTCGAGCCAAGCCGTTTGTCTCGCATTATCGCCGCTTGTTGCTCGCTCTACCTTCTGATTGTCCTCGCCGCCTGGCTCCTGCTCTACGCCGGCGATCTTTGGTGGCCAGCAACGTACCTGCTGTTCAGTCCCCGCTGGGTCCTGGCAATTCCGCTGATTCCGTTGGCCGTCGCCGCAGCTTGCTGGCGACGCCGTTCGTTGATCGCGGTGCTGCTTACACTGCTGCTGGTTCTCGGACCTGTCATGGGTTTTCAAATCCCTTGGCGCGCCGCTCTGTCGTCTCCGCCGCCGGGAACGCGCGTTCGTGTATTGACCTGCAACATGCATGCGCAAAAGCCTCTGCAATCGGCGTGGGAACGCTTGCTTGCCGAAACGGACCCCCATATTGTGGCCGTGCAGGAATTGACTCAGGGGAAGATCGACTATTTTTCCGGCGGTCAATGGCATGTACACGAGGAGGAGGGGCTTTTTCTTGCCAGCCGTTATCCCATACGGCGAGATGTGGCGCTGGGCGATGATTCGTATAAGGGGCCGGGCAAGCTCATGCGCTACGAGGTGGAAACACCGGCCGGTGTGGTCGTGCTATTCAGTCTGCACTTCGCCTCGCCGCGCGAAGGCTTGAAGGACACGACCGAAGATCCGGAGGCCGGGTTCGTCGAACTGGTGGAAAACAGCGAGGTGCGCTGGGAGCAGTCGAAAGACCTCGTCCGCCTTTTGGACAAGGAAACGAGACCGGTACTGGTAGTGGGCGACTTCAATACACCCACGGAAAGCGCCCTCTTCCGCCGCGTCTGGGGCCGCTACACCGACTCCTTTCTGGCGGCCGGCTGGGGCTGGGGCTACACGTTCCTCGGCAAGAGCACGACCGTGCGTATCGATCATATCTTGTCGGGTCCCGGTTGGCATTGCGAACGCTGCTGGGTTGGTCCATACGTTGGATCGCCTCATCACCCGGTCCTGGCAGATCTGATTCTCATGCAGTCCGGGCAGGAGTGAAGCTGTTTAACTCGAAATCGCTTGCTGTCCATCGCCGCCGTAATAGAATTGCGCCGTTGCATCCACACGCTCAACGATCGAGTCATCCTAATCCGCTGGAGGTGCTTCCGATGCTTCGCTGGAGACACGGTCTATTCCTGTTGCCGGCTGTCGCCTTGTTGTTTCTGCTCGGAGCCGGCGACGCCGCGCCGCGCGAGGAGAAGGTCAAACCGATACGCGCCCTCTTGGTGACGGGCGGCCCCTATCACGATTACGAAAAACAAAAGGACATTCTCAGCAAGGGCATCGCCGCCCGCGCTCCCGTCGAATGGACGATCGCTTACGATCCCATCCACGACATCCGCGAGGGGCAAAAGCACCTCAATCCGGTCTATGAAAAAGCCGATTGGGCCAAGGGATTTGATGTCGTCGTCCACGATGAATGCTGCTCCCAGATCAAGGACGAATCGATCATCGCGCGGATTTTGGAGCCGCACCGGCAGGGTTTGCCGGCCGTAGTGCTGCACTGCGGCATGCACTCTTTTCGCAGCGAGGGCTGGCCCAAAATGACACCGTGGTTCGAGTTCACCGGCCTGCCCAGCACCGGCCACGGCCCCCAAGCGCCCATCGACATCACCTTCACGGTCAAGGACAGTCCGATTACCAAGGGACTGTCGGACTGGACCACGGCAAACGAGGAGCTTTACAACAACTCCGCGGGAAAGTTACTGGACACGGCTCATCCTCTGGCGCGCGGCAAGCAAGTCGTCAAGGGCAAGGGCGGTAAAGAGCGCACGGATGATTTTGTTGTAGTCTGGACCAATCTCTACAAGGGCAAAGGACGCGTCTTCGCCACGACGCTGGGGCACCAAAATGTCACCGTGGCCGACGGGCGCTATCTCGATTTGGTGACGCGCGGTCTCTTGTGGGCTGTTGATAAGCTCGACGATGCGCACTTGAAGGCGGGGGAGAAGTGACTTTTTCTACCAGCCCAGAGCGCAAGCGACGGGCCGAAGCGACCGTCGCTTGCGCTCTGGGCTGGTAGAAGTATTGTCTACGTCGCCTTGACGCCTTTGGGCGCCATGGGCAGCGAGCGCAGACGCACGCCGGTTGCCTGGAAGATGGCGTTGCCCACCGCTGGCCCCACAGCGATAATCGGCGTCTCTCCCGCACCTGCCGAAGGCAAATCCTTGCGATCCAACAGCACCGTCTCGAAAAGCGGCGTGTCGGCGAAGCGCGGCACACGATAATCCGAAAACCGCGGATTAAGGATCTTGCCGTTGGCGAAGCGGATCGCCTCGAACAAAGCTCCGCCCAGCGCCATCATGCCCGCGCCCTCGACCTGGTTCTTCAAATGATTGGGGTTTATGATCGCCCCGCACTCGAAAGCCGTAAGCACGCGCAGTACTTTCACCAGTCCGTTGCGCTGGACCGAGACTTCCGCGCACGTCGCTACGAAGCTACCCTTCTCGGTGCCGCAGGCGATGCCGAAGCCGTGATGATCGTCTGCCTTGCTTTTACTCCAACCGAAACGATCGGCCGCCGCTTCCAGCACGGCCCGCAATCGTTGGTCCTTCAGATTCTTGAGGCGGAAGGCCAACGGATCGAGGTGCAGGGCATGGGCGAGATCGTCCATGTGCATCTCCCGCGCGAAGGTGTTGGCCGTGGCCGCGAGCGCTCGGTACGAACCCTGCTTCAACGGCGAATCCGTCGTGTGAAATTCGGTGAGGACGTTGGCCGATTCGTAAGGCGATCGCAGGGAAGAACCGCCGGAGTTATAATTGTGGCACTCCCAGGCCGTCAGCGTGCCGTCCTTGGTGGCACCTGCTGTCACCTCGATGACACCGGCGGGGCGGAAGTAGGCCCAGGTGAATTCTTCCTCGCGCGTCCACACGAGCTTGACCGGCTTGCCTGCCGCCTTGGCCAACCGCGCCGCCTCTACGGCCGATTCTCCGGAGTGCTTGCCGCCATAGCCCGAACCCATGTCCGGTACGATGACGCGCACGCGCTCTTCGGGAATGTTAAAGGCACGGGCCAGTTCGCCGCGGACGCGGAACGGCATCTGTGTGCCGGTCCAGACCGTCAATTTGCCGTCGTTCCACTCGGCAACGGCGACGCGCGGCTCCATCGGCGCATGAGCGATATAGGCGATCGTATATGTCGCTTTGAGCTGTTGATCGGCCGCTTTCAAGCCCTCGGCGATGGAGCCGCGACGATCGGGCCCACCGCGTCCACCGAAGCCGCCGCGGCCCGCCGACGGATGCTTCTTCAGATAGTCGAACAATTCCTCGCTGGACGGTTGGGGCGTCGTTTTCCATTCCGCGTGCAACGCCGCCAGCGCCTTGGTCGCATCATGGTCGGTCGCCGCCGTTACGCCGACAAACGAGCCGTCGCGCGCTACGGTGACGCCCGGCAGTGCTTCGGCGTCGCGCGTTTGCAGGCTCACCAATTCAGCCTTGAAGCTCGGCGGCCGCAGGACTTTGCCGAACACCATACCCGGACGTTTTACGTCTGAGGCAAACTGATGCGTTCCTGTCACAATAGCCTTGCCTTCCACTTTCGGCGGCGAGGCGCCGGAGATCGTCCATTTCTCCGCAGGCGTGGTCGGCGTCTTGTCGTCGATGACCTTCATCAGCTTCTTGCCCTGCGTCAGCTGCCCGAAGGTGAACGAAGCTCTGCCGTCCGTCGTCGTGACCTTGCCGTCATGCACACTCATTTCCTCGCGCTTGACCTTGCCTTGCTCGGCAGCGAGATCGAGCAGCAGTTCGCGGGCGGCGGCCGCGGCGCGGCGCAGCTGCGGCGCCATGCGCGGCGTCGTTCCGCTGCCGGCCGTGCCGCCATCGAATGGCACCAGTTGTGTGTCGGCCATCACCAGCTTGATACGCTCCATCGGCAGATGCAATTCCTCGGCGACAACCTGCGTCAGCGACGTACGGGCATTCTGGCCGATCTCGACTTTGCCGGTGTATACGGTCACGGCACTATCCTCGCCGACGTGCAGCCAGGCGCCCAGTTCTTTGGGGCCCGGCGCGCCGAACCCACCGCGTCCTCGTCCCGGTTGCTGCGCATCCGCCTCGCCTAGCACACAGGCCACGATCAGTCCGCCGCCGACTATGCGGAAAAACGCCCGCCGATCCAGCTCGGCGGAAAAAAGTGTGTCCGTGAAAAGCTCATAGCGCTCCGGTTCGAGCAGGAGCTCGTCGAAAATCAGCTCGCTCATTTGCTGGCTCCTTTCATCGACCGGGCGGCTTCCTGGATGGCGGCGACGATGCGCGGATAGGCACCGCAGCGACAGATGTTGCCGTTCATGGAGCGAATGATGTCTTCGCGGCTGGAGTCGGGATCGCGGCCCAACAGGGCGACGGCGTTCATAATCATGCCGCATGTGCAGTAACCGCATTGCAATGCATCATGCTTCAAGAAGGCTTCCTGTAACGGATGTAACTTACCGTCCTTCGCCAGTCCCTCGATGGTCTGGATTTCCGTGTCCGCCGCCGTGCTAACGGGAGTGGAGCAGGAACGCACCGCTCGGCCATCGAGAAGGACCGTGCAGGCGCCGCAGCGGCCTTCGCCGCAACCGTATTTGCTGCCCGTCAGATCGAGATCGTCTCGCAAGACGCTGAGCAGGCTTCGCTCGCCTTCGGCGTTGACAACGCGGCGCGAGCCATTGACGTGGAGTTCTTTGATTATAGCCATACTCTTACCTCGCTTCGCCCTGGCCGATGAGTGTTCCTCCGCTGCCGGAGATTGTACGGAGTGGGCCAAATGTTTCACCTTAGCGCATCGATCATGAGAGGAAAATGAAAAGAGGTTTGTGGCGGCACGTTTTCAACGTGCCGGCGAAATGGATCGGCACGTTGAAAACGTACCGCCACAGCTTTTGGACAGGTACTGCCTCGAAAAGATCTTGACGATCGGAGCAAGCGTCGTTGTGATAATGGCGTGGAGATCGAGAGTTTGTGACGCAGGACGGATCGAGTGATCGGGATGTCGCCGGACCAAGGCAAAGCTGAAATGTCAATGGCCGATCGCCCCAAGCGCGGTGTTCCCGAAGGCCTGTGGATTCGCTGTCCGCAGTGCAAGGCCACCATCTTCCGCAAGGAAGCCGAGGCCCGGCTCAACGTCTGTCCGGAGTGTAGTTATCACTTTTATCTGCCGGCACGCGAACGAATCGCCCAGATGCTCGACGCCGACAGCTTCGAGGAATGGTTCACTGACTTGCGTCCCTGCGATCCGCTCAATTTCAACGATCGCCTGCCCTACGCTGAGCGTTTGCGCGCGGAGCAGGCCAAGACCGGCATGCCCGATGCGGCCGTGGTGGGTCGCGGCTTTATCCGTGGCCGGCCGATCGTTTTCGGCGTCACTGATTTTGCATTCATGGCCGGCAGCATGGGTTCGGTGGTGGGCGAGAAGCTGACGCGGGCGGCCGAGGAGGCGACGCGCTTGCAGCTGCCGTTGGTGTTTGTCAGCGGCTCCGGCGGCGGCGCGCGCATGCAAGAAGGCATCTTGTCGTTGATGCAGATGGCCAAGGTCTCCTCTGCCCTGGGCCGCTACGATGACGCCGGCGGATTGTATATATCAATCTTGACGAACCCGACGATGGGCGGTGTGGCCGCAAGCTTCGCGTTGCAGGGCGATATCACCCTGGCCGAGCCGGGCGCCCTCATTGGCTTCGCCGGCAAACGCACCATCTGGAATACGGTGCGTTTGGAGTTGCCCGAAGGATTCCAGACCAGCGAATTCCTGCTGGAGCACGGCTTCATTGATCGCATCGTCCCGCGCAAGGATCTCCGCACCGAAGTCGCGCAGATCATCGATTATTGTGAACATTAAGATTCACCACGAATCACACGAATTACACGAATAAAAAAATCAGATAGAATTACGAGTGTACCGTATTCGATTTCTGTTCTCTTCCTTTGCCTCTTATTCGTGTCATTCGTGTGATTCGTGGTGAATTTTGAGGAGAGCTGTCCGTGGGGCTTTTTAGCTGGTTCAAAACGAAATCGAAACCCAAGAGCAATCTGCCGAAGATCGACGTGCGCAAACGCTTCGACCTCCTGAACCGGACCGGTCAGGGCAGCATGTCCAAGGTTTGGCGCGCCCGCGACATGAAGCTTGGTCGCACCGTCTGCCTCAAACTCCTCGACAAGGAAAAGACCGAGAAGTTCGAGCTGCGCTTCAAGGGTCTGAATAAGCCCAGTGAAGGCGTCATCTGCACGGTGCTGCGGCACAAGAACATCGTCCAGACCTATGAATACGGCATCAGCTTTGAGGGCGAACCTTGCATGATCATGGAGTTAATCGAGGGCATGGGGCTGAACTACCTGATTGAGACAAAAAGTCAGCAGCTGGAAGGCAATCGTATACGCATTCTCGCGCAGATCGCCGAAGCCCTGGAATACATGCACAAGCAGGGCTTCCTGCACCGCGACATCTGCCCGCGCAACGTCATGGTCACCAAGGACACCGTGGTCAAACTGATCGATTTCGGCCTGACAATTCCTAATAGGCCGGAGTTCCTCAAGCCCGGCAATCGCACCGGCACGCCCAACTACCTCGCACCGGAGGTGATTCGCCGCACGACAACCGATCACCGCGTCGATCTGTTCGCCCTGGGAGTGACGGCTTACGAAGTCTACACCGGCATCCTGCCCTGGGAGAAGGCGACGGCAGCGTCGTTGCAAACGCTGCTCAGCCATATGAACAGCGCCGGCAAGGATCCGCGCGAAGTGTGTCCGAAAATGGATAATCAGACGGTCCAGTTTCTGCTCAAGGCAATCGAGCGCGAACCGAACCGGCGTTTTCAGACGGCGGCCGACTTCCGCGAGGCGCTCCAGAAATTGCCCAAGGCGTAACCGCTCTCCGCTATCTAACCCACATTCTGTCACTTACCCATCCGAGCCGCGCACGCAGCGCAGCGGAGTAAGCGGTCGCCTTACAGCCGCTTACTCCGCTGCGTGCGCGGCTCGGATAGGCCGACTGGACTCGCCCAAATCGGCGTCAATCTTATAATGCGACGACTAAGACTCTGTAGGACGAATTTCCAATCCGTCCTCCATCCACATCTCGGCGAGGGATCGCAATGTTTCGCAGACTCGATAACCGTGCCGGTCATTATGGTCTGATCGCTCTCGTGTGGGCCGTGTTGTGTCTGCCGAACCTCGGCGGTCCCAGTCTGTGGGACATCGATGAGGGCAACAACGCCGAGTGCGCCCAGGAAATGTATCAATCCGGCAATTTCATCGTGCCGGATTTCAACTACAAACTGCGCCCGGACAAGCCCGTCCTGCTCTACTGGCTGCAAGCGTCGGCGTATCACGTTTTCGGCATCAACGAGTTCTCCGCCCGGCTGCCCTCGGCTCTCGCATCGTTTCTGGCTCTGCTCGTCGTCTATGAGCTGGGCCGGCGTCTCTTCGATCGTTGGGTAGCGCTCCTGGCCGGATTGATTCTGGCCAGCAGCGTCGCCTTCTGCGCCGCGGCTCATTTCGCCAATCCCGATGCCTTGCTCAATCTGTGTGTCGTGTTGTCGCTCTGGTGCTTCTGGGAACACTACACGCGCCGGGGATGGTGGCTCGTGGGAGCCGGCGCCGCCTGCGGGTTGGGCATGCTCGCCAAGGGCCCAGTCGCCGTGGTCTTGCCGATGGCCATCACGATGCTCTTTCTTCTCGTCCGCCGTGAACTGAGACGCTGCCTCGACTCGCGCGTGGTAGCAGCCACACTGGTGTTCGTCCTCATCGCGGCGCCCTGGTATGTCTGGGTAGGTTTGGAAACCAAGGGAGAATGGCTGGCGGGTTTCTTCTGGAAGCACAATGTCGAGCGCGCCGTGGGCGTTCTCGAAAATCACGGCGGGCCGATTTTTTACTATGTCCTGGTCCTGTTCGTCGGACTGGCCCCGTGGTCGGTATTCTTGGGTCCGACAATTCGCAACACCTTTGCCTTTCGCCAATCTCCGATTGCAGCGCAGTTCCTTCTATGTTGGGTGGCGGTGTGGTTTGTATGTTTCTCGGTGGTTCGGACGAAGCTGCCCAACTACATTCTGCCGGCGTATCCAGCGATGGCGCTGTTGACGGCATCGTTCCTTGAGGATTGGAGGCGCGGCCGGGTCGCGCTGCCGGCCTGGGTCATGCCGACGGCTTTGGTGTGTTTGGCTCTTGCCGGCTTCGGCATCGCTGTGGGGTTGCTGATGGCCGGTGATGTGCTGCCGCTGGCTCTGCCTGGGCGCCGCCTTCCGGGACTGGAGAGAGGAGCGTGGTTGGGCGGCATCTTCCTTCTCGGTGCGTTGGCGGCGGGTTGGTGCATTCAGCGCGGTTGGCGCGGCGGATTGATCGGCTGCGTTGCAACGGCAGGAATTGTCTTCACGGCGGCGCTGGCTTCCTGGGGCGTGAACCTGGTGGACGGCTTCAAGGCGCCGCGTCCACTCGTCGGGGCACTGCCGGAGGATCATCTCCGCCGCGAAGTGCGTGTGGGAGCGATTGATTATTTTCAGCCGAGCCTGGTTTTTTACTGTCAACGCGAAGTGCATTGTCCGGAGAACATCGTCGGCACTCTGCAACTTCTCTACACGCCGCTGCCGGTGTACCTGTTCGTCAGTGAGGAGAAATGGCAACAATTACGGCAAGTCGCCCCGACTTCGTACCGTCTGGTCGCTCGCCATCGAGACCTTTACAACGGTCGCGAAATTCTGCTCGTGACCAATGAACCTCTAAACTAGTCGGATCGGCTTGAGTTGTCAGTCTCTTTTGGCAGCTGAAATACATACTGAAGGAAAGCTGTGTCCTTCTGCCACCCTTGCTGCTCGTAGAGAGCTTGAGCCGTGAAGTTCTCGACCCCCGTGGCCAACACAAGTCGCACAGCGCCGGTTCGCAGGGCATGATCCCTGGCAGCCCTCAGCAAGCGTGCGCCGATTCCCCGCCGCCGTGCTTTCTCGACCACAAAGAGATCGTTCAGAATCCACATCGGACCCATCGACACCGAGGAGAAGGACGGATAAAGCTGCGTGAAGCCGAGAGCAATCTCGCCCTCGATCACAGCGAAGATCACCGACTCGCCTCGCCCGAGCCGTTCCAACAAGAACTGGTGAGCGCCGTCGAGGTCGGACGTTTGTCCGTAAAACTGCCGGTAGGCATCAAACAAGGGAGCGATAAGGCCGACTCTTTCACGCGTGACGGCGACGAGTTGCAAGACTTGCGACATGGGATTCCTCAATGGGAGGTACGAACGATAGCCAGCGCTTCCTTCATTTTTGCTTTTTGACCCAGGTAATGTGCTTCTGGATGGCCTCGTTTGCCAGAAGCAGCTCCTTGGTGTGATACTTGTCGGCGAGTTCCTTTTCGCCTGGTATCAGGTCGTGAATCCCATTGTGACATTCCTTGCAAATCATAAGTCCGCGCTGGCGCATCTCTTTCTTTCCGAAGCGGTTGACATACCTCTTCTTTGAGTGAACGGCCCTGGGGACGAGATGATGCTTGGTCAGCTTTCTCTGACGATCACATAACTCGCAGCGGTCAGGCTGCTCGCCTGCTTCTTGTCTGTTGTCCTCGTGCCGTTTACCCATGACGCCTCTCCGCGTGCACCGCTACTTGTCGATCATGACTTCGGTGGACTTGATGATTGTCTTGACAGAATCACCCGCCTTGAGACCGAGCTGTTCTGCCGAGGCACGACTGATGAGCGAGACAATCTCGATGTTGCCCACGTCCACGATGATTTCCGCCATCACGTTGCCGAGCTTCACGGACTTGACCGTTCCCTTGAACTGATTTCTGGCGCTGAGCATAGGGCTCTCCTTTCGTGATCTCTACGAGGCGATCTCGTGCTTTGGAAGGCTGCAATAGGCATCTCCTATTCTACACGGGCTAAAGAGGAAGCGGACCGATGAAATAGTTGACTCGTTTAATGAGACTCTGTTCGGCCATTGGTGAAGTTGGTAAGCAAACTGTCAAGGAAGTGAAGGGACAACCAGATGGCAAAATCGCAAAAGCCCAAGGATATCGACAGCTACATTTTGGGCTTCCCCGCCGACGTTCAGGCGATGCTTGAGAAGGTGCGGACAACGATTCGCGATGCTGCGCCCGAAGCGGAGGAAACGATCAGCTACATGATGCCCGCCTTCAGGCAGCGCGGAATACTGGTCTACTTTGCTGCGTGGGAGAAGCACATTGGCCTGTACCCTCCATTATCGGGCGATAAGGCGCTGGAGAAAGCAATCGCACCCTACGCCGGACCGAAGGGCAATCTCCAATTTCCCCTGGATGAGCCGATTCCTTATGACCTGATCGAACGAATCGTCAAGCTGCGTGTCAAGCAGGACAACGCAAAGGCGGCGGCAAAAAAGAAGAAGCGGAAGTAGGGTCGGCGGCTCTCGCCCTCTACCGAGGCACGGCTACGAATGCTGCTTGATCTGCTGCAACGCCTGGGTGACAAATACGCTCTTGCGATGGCAGTAGTCAAGGGAATCGGTGCAGCCGTCTGCGAGGATCGCCCTTTTCGCCGCGATGTAAGCTGCCCTCAAGTGCGGGTCGGCACGGAGCCGGTCCCTGAAGTCCCGCAATTCCTGTACTTCCCCAGACGAGGCGGCGAGGACGTGAACGTGAAGGTTGAAGGTAGTCCCGTCATGCACCAGCGAGCCCGTCCGCATGGGGCGGTCTTCGGGAAACGGATCGCGGCTGCTTTGCCGCTGGAAACCCAGGGCGTCGAGGAGATCACGTGCCACTGCAAGCTGACCGTCCGGATAAACGAGCATCAAGTCCACGATTCCCTTGCCGGCACAGGCTGGGACGGACGTACTGCCGACATGCTCCACGACGGCTCCATCCAAGTGAGGCTCAATCAACGCCGCGACGTTCCTGGCAACATCGGCGGATCGCGGATCGTATTCGTGGCACGCGGCAGGGCGATGTTCATAGGGACCGATGATGGGTTTGGTTTGCATGTCGTCCGTTTCCCGAATGGTTGAGCTACTCCTTCTTCCTGCTCATTGTACAATCGACGGAATCAGGAGAATCAACTCGATATGCGGAGGAAGAGACCTTCATGTCAAGCGAACGCGACAAGATGCTGGCGGGGCAACTCTACGACCCGCTCGATCCGGAACTGGTTCGTGCCCGCGGTCGGGCCAGAAACTTGTGCCAGGACTTGAACGCCACCCGCGAGGCAGATCAGGAGATCCGCCGCCGCATTCTCAAGGAACTATTCGGCAGGGGCGGAGATACCGTCTGGATGCAGCCGCCGTTTTTCTGCGACTACGGCTCGAACATCTTTCTCGGCGAGCGGGTGTTTTTCAACTTCAACTGCGTGGTGCTGGACGTATGCCGTGTGACGATCGGAGACTACACACTGTTCGGCCCGGCAGTCCAGATCTACACCGCCACCCACCCGATGAACGCCGATCTTCGGCGTAAGCAAGAGTTCGCCAAGCCCATCGAGATCGGGTCCGATGTGTGGGTCGGCGGCGGAGCGATCATCTGCCCCGGAGTCAAAATCGGCTCGAAGTCGGTCATCGGAGCGGGGAGCGTGGTTACGAGGGACATCCCCGACGGCGTGTTCGCTGCCGGGAATCCATGCCGGGTTATCCGAGAGATCACGGAGTAGGGCCGATCTCGAACCTTCGGCGCTATTCCTCCGCTGCCATCATCGCCTGCATCAGGACAGCGATGGCCTGGGCGTTTTCGTCGGTCCTCTGCTGCAATACCTGGATGACCTTCCTGCGCCGTTCGACCGGGTGGTTCTGATTTAGCTTCCACTTGCCCTCGATGTTCTCGATCTCGATGCGCAAGCCGACGATTTGCGCCAGCATCCGCTCTGCGAAGGTACTCGAAGGGTCGAACGACCAGGGTCGGGGCATGGCTTTCTCGTAGACTTGCACCATTCTCTGCACGATCTCTAGAAGCGAGTTCTTTTGCTCGATGACTTGCACCCTTCCATAAACATGAACGGCGGTGTAATTCCAGGTGGGGACAACCTGATCCGCCTCGTACCAGGTTGGCGAGATGTAGGCGTGCGGACCGGAGAAAATCGCCAGGGTTGTTTGTCCGCCGGCCTGCCGCCAATGCGGATTCGCTCGTGATACGTGGCCGACAAGCGTGCCGTGCGGCCCAGCTGTCCTTTCGAGGAGAAACGGCAGGTGCGTGGCAAAGGGCAGTCCATCGATCTGCGACACAAGGACGCCGAAGCTGTTCTGCTCGATGAAGTCGTGGAGCCTGGTCAGGTCGTGTTCGGCGAAGGCTGCGGGGATGTACATTAGGGTGGATCTCGATTAACGGGCAATCGTCCGGCTCATGTCAGGTCCATCGATATAGAATAACACGAACTGAGCTTGTAGCCTTGGCGTCCTGTCCGTCTCGGGAGACGACCGTGGGATTTTATTCGCAGGTGATCTTCCCCCGTCTCTGCGACTTCTTCCTGAACCAGCCACTGGTTGCTCATCACCGTCAAGAACTGCTCGCCCACGCCGGCGGCGACATTCTGGAAATCGGCTTCGGCTCTGGCCTGAACTTACCTTGTTATCCTGCTGCCATTCGCAAAATCGCAACAGTTGATCCGAATGTGGGGATGTACCGTAGGGCACGAAAGCGGATCGAGAAGGCAAGGATCGAGATTGACCAGCGCGTTCAGAGCGGTGAAAAGCTTCCCTTCGAGGGCGAACGCTTCGATTGTGTCGTCAGTACGTTTACGCTGTGCAGCATCCCGAACGTGCAGCAAGCGCTGGCGGAAGTGTATCGAGTGCTCAAGACCGGCGGCAAGTTCCTGGTTCTCGAACACGGCCTCTGTTCGGAACTGAACGTGCAGAAGTGGCAGCATCGCCTGAACGGACTCCAAAGGACGCTGGCCGAGGGCTGTCATCTGGACCGAAACATCCAGGCGCTCGTCAGGGCTCAGCCGTTTGCTTGCGTGCAGATGGACGAGTTCTATCTCGAGAAGACCCCCAAAACTCACGGCTACATGTACCGAGGGACCGCCACGAAATAACGCATCCTATCGGTCAATCTCACCCATGACGATGTCGATGCTGCCGACGATGGCCGGTACGTCAGCGATGAGGCAGCCGCGGCAAATCTCGTTGGTGACGCTGAGATTGCAGAAGCTCGACGACCGCGCTCGTACCCGCAGTGGCACCACGCCTTTGCCCGGCGCACCGACCACATAGAAACCCATCTGGCCGCGCGGACACTCGGTTTCCCGATAGGCCTCGCCGGCCGGCAAGTGTCGCGGCGGTTCGATGCGATGCGACCCCTGGGCGTTCGGATAGCGATCCAGGGCCTGTTCGCAAATGCGGATGCTTTCGACTACTTCCAGCATGCGTACCATGAAGCGATGCCAGGCGTCGCCAAGGACCGTGCCGTAAGGAGTGCGCCAACCCCAGCGATCGTCAAACGGCGGCACGACGACATTGAAATCGTAGGTCTCGTAGCCGCAGTACGGCTCAATCTTGCGTAAATCCCAGTCCGGATCGCCCAGGCGGCGGTTCAGAGAGCCGCGCAGCATCGGGCCAGTGCAGCCGTTGGCGATGGCCACGTCCTTCGACAAAACTCCGATGTTCGCCGTGCGCTTGACGAAGATGTGATTGGTGGTCAAAAGTGCGTGATACTCTGGAATGCGCGGCTTCAAGTAGTTGAGAAACTCGCGGCAGCGTTCGACCCAACCGGGCGGCAGATCGTCATGCACACCGCCGATGGTGATGTAACTGTACGTCAGCCGCGCGCCGCATACCTCCTCGAACAGATCGAGAATCATCTCGCGTTCGCGGAAAGCGTACAGGAACGGACTGAACGTGCCGAGGTCGAGTCCGTAGGCGCCCATGCCGACAAGGTGGCTGGCAATGCGATTCATCTCGGCGATGAGAACGCGGATCACGTTGGCCTTTTCTGGCAATTTCATGCCGCACAGCTTCTCGACGGCCAACGAGTAGGCGAGGTTCATGTTCATCCCGGCCAGGTAATCCATGCGGTCGGTGTAGGGGATGAACTGAATCGGCGTCACGTTCTCGCCGATCTTTTCGGCGCAGCGGTGCAAATATCCCAGGTGCGGTGTGACCTCGGAAATGACCTCGCCGTCCGTGCGCAGCACCAAGCGAAGCACACCATGCGTGCTGGGATGCTGCGGTCCCATGTTGACGAGCATTTCGTCGGTGCGAACGTCGAACTCGACAACGGTGGGTTCTCTTTGTTTATCCGGCGGTGCAACGGTGGCCATGATTATCTATCCTCTATCGTTCACTTGCCGGCGGTTCCGGCGAGCAGTTGCTGAATGATCGCAAGGCGAGGCGGGCGCGGCGGCCAGAGCCAAGTAGGGTCGAGCCAGAAGCCGGTCATCACCTCGCTGCGGAAGATGCCGCGGCGTGGCGGAATTTCCTGATACCGTCCGCGCCGATTGCGGCGAAGCAAAACGACACTCTTTTCCTCTTCGTCAATGATCCAGTATTCCGAGACACCGAACCGCTGATACTGTTTGCGTTTCTTTTTGTAATCGCGTTCCACGCTTTCAGGCGAGACAATCTCGAGTGCTAGATCGGGAGGGCCCTCTACACCTCCCCGATGAATGCGGTCAGAGTGCTCATCACAGACAAACAGGATGTCTGGCTCAGGAGCATTTCGATCATCGAGCCGACAGGCCACGCGCGAGCCGAAAATGTGCCCCAACTGTTTCTCTTCTACATAGATGTTGATGATGGTGAGAAGCCAGCAAAACAGATCGTTAGCATCGATGTTTTCGGGCGAGGCCATGTAGATCACTCCGTCGATCAAGTCGGCTTTCTGATCTTCACGGATGAGGGCGCAGAAATCATCATAGGTGAAACAGTCTGTCCGCGTCTTTATCCCCATGATTGGTCCTCCGTATCGCCGCTATCAACGCCCGCGGATGCCGTGATACTCCAGCGGATACTCGTAATCCTTACGCAGAGGATGGCCCACCCAATCATCCGCGAGCAAGATGCGCGTCAATTCGGGATGGCCGATGAACCACACGCCGGACAGATCGTAGACCTCGCGTTCGTGCCAGATGGCGGCGGGCCACAGCGACGTCACCGATGGAACCTCCGGCAGCTCGCCGGGCTTGTTGTCCTTCCAGCGTGGCAGCAACACCTTGACGACGAAACGATGACGATGAGGGAGACTCGACAGGTGATAGACGACTTCCATGTGCGGATCGAAGCCGGACTTGGGCGCTTTTTTTGGGTCCGGTTCCAGGTAATCGACGCCGCTGATGCAGTTCAGCATGTCGAATTGCAAACGGCTGTCTTCTTTGAGGAAGCGGCATACGTTCAGCAGATCGGCGGCATCGACCACGACAAAAGGATCGATGGCTTCCAGGTTTTTCGACTTGATGCGAGAGCTAAACTGTTGTTCGAGAAGGACGGCAATGTCAGCGGCGGTCATGCGTGAGGTTCCTAAAAAGGGGCGAACGGCCGGCGTAAGCCGGCTGGTGGGCATGTCCACACCAGCCGGCTTACACCGGCCGTTCGCCTTTTTATGCCTTGGCGGGTGCGGCCAGTTCCTTGTTTTTCTTGGCAAAGGCGTTCTGCTTCTCCTGTGCCTTGACCGGATCGGCGTCGCTCAACTCCGGGGGCAGCAGCGTGTAGCCGGTTCGCGCCGGGATGGGCACCGTCAAAGGTTGGCCCTGCGTCAGATCCTTCATGGCCCGGACTTTATCCTGAATGCGCATGAGACCTTCCAGCAGCGCTTCGGGCCGCGGCGGGCAGCCGGGCACATACACATCGACCGGCACCACCAGATCGACGCCCTTGACGACGTTGTAGCCGTACTTGTAGTACGGCCCGCCGCCACACGTGCAGGCGCCCATGGCGATGACGAATTTCGGATCGGGCATCTGGTTGTACAGGCGGCGCACGCGGCTGGCCATCTTGAAATTGACGGTTCCGGCCACGATCATGAGATCGGCCTGACGCGGTGTGGCACGGAAAGCGCCGGCGCCAAAGCGATCGATGTCGTAGCGTGAAGCGCCGGTGGCCATCATCTCGATGGCGCAGCAGGCCAGGCCGAACGTCATGGGCCACATGCTCGACTCGCGGGCCCAGTTGATCGCTTGCTCCAGAGAAGTCGTGATGACGCTCTCTTCAAAACGTCCTTCCAACCATCCCATTCGCTCAACTCCCTAACAACAAAATGATCAGGAATGAACAATGCTCCCATCGGGAATCGGCGCGCCTTGCAGGGGTTCGCTGACAGGCCGTTCGGCCGCTAGACTTCGCACCCAGGCAAGATCGCCGCGCCGCCACAGATAAGCATAACCGACCAGCAGCACGCCGAAAAACACCACAATCTCCACCAGGGCTAACCACGCCAATTTCCGCGCCTGCGACTGCGGCTCCAGGGCGCGCTGCTCCCCTGCTTCCAGCACGGCCAGCTCCGACCGATCTTGTTGGCCAAGATTGCTTCCGGCATCTCTTTGTTTTCTCAGTTCCTTCAAGCGAGCAACGTTCTCGTCGGTTGTCGCCAGAGTAAGATTGTGCTGGGCCTGATACTGACGCCGGGTCGAGGGTGGGATTAGCTCCCAGGCGCCTTCGGCCGTTTTCTTGTAGGCTTCGGCGCTGCTCAGATCGCCGAGAGAAGCCAGGGCGTTGGCCTTGCCGAACACTACCGCCCACGGAAAAAAGAACGCCACCTCGACATCGAAGATGACGAACAACAGCGCCACCACGTAAAAGCGCAAATCGAACTGAATCCACGAGCTGCCGATGGTCGGCTCGCCGCATTCATAGATGGTGCGCTTGTCCGCGTACGGTTTGTTCGGACGGATCAGCTTGCCGGCCATCAGATGGACGAAGATAAAGCCAATGCCCACGGCCACGAACAGCAGCAGATAAGCAGCTACAGGAGTCATGTAAGGGATCTCCAATCCGAGCCACTCACGCCGCTCACTCCGCGGCGCTGCGTGCGCGGCTCGGCAATTCTTGCCGTCCGGCGAAGCCGGCATCCAGCTCATGCCAGTAAGAGACTTCCGGTTCGCCCAGTTTCCAGCACAGGTAAATGGGCCGGCCGTTCATTAAACTAGGAAAATCGATGAGGCCGATGAAGTACTCCTTGAGCTCAACGCCCAGCTCGGCCAGCTCGCGGACGTATTCTTCCATCTTTTCCTTCGCGCGCTCCTGCTCGGCCTCCATCTGCTGACGCTCCTCCTCGTGAGCGTCGCTGAGGCGGAAACGATCGTTGGGTTTGAGCCGAGTCAGTCGTTCGTGGCGCTCGCGTAGTTCGTGAGCCAGGGCGGTAATGTCCTGAACTATGGCGCGGACCAAAGGCAAAGCATTGTTGGCCTCGGCCAGCGTGAAAAATCTCTTTGCTGCTTTGGGTGTGGCCATCTTTCTTCGTACCTCCTCCCGCTGCACCGTAGCGACGGTCAAACCAACCCAGTGGAAAGGACAAGGCTTCCAATCCGCAACAAGAGGTAGGAATCGTTCCTCGCCATTAGTTATTTTATAGCGTGATTTATCGTTTCGCGCGAAACGATAAATCGTCCCGTTCATTTCTTGGCCGCCGGCGCCGGATCGGGCGGCTTGGTCCAGACCGGCTCGACCTGGAGCTTGGAAGCGGCCACCGAGGTCGGGTTGAGCGTGGCCTGGCCCCAGGCCACTTCCAACGGCAGCTTGGCGAAATCGACGATGCAGCCATCGCGGCTGAAACAGCTCTGATCGTGCGTCGAACCCATGAAAATGCAATCGACCGGACACGGATCGACGCACAAAGCACAGAACATGCACTTGGTGTAGTCAATCTTGAAGCCGTTGACGCGGAAGCCTTTGCCGACAGGGTTCTTCATCTTCTCGATGTAAATGCAGTCGACCGGACAGGCGCGAGCGCACTTGTCGCAGCCGATGCAGGTGGTCAGGTCGAAGCGATGGAAGCCGCGATAGCGCGGCTTGACCGGCACCGGCAGCTCCGGATACTCGAAGCGTTCCGTAAAGGTTTTCCGGCGGTAGGTTTGCAGGAAGTACCAGAGGGTGATGTACATTCCCTGGGCTACTGTTTGTATGGCAATACGTATATTTCGGAACCAGACGCGCATGACAATCTCGCGGAAGGACGTTATCGGTGGAGAAAAAGAAGACCACATCTGCGATTCTATGTCTCACGGAGGATGGCCGCAAGTGCTGGGGGAGTTCCGACACTTGCAAGAACAGTTCCGCGTCGTTACCTTGAAAAAACGATTACTCCTCTTCCGAGCCGCGCACGTAGCGCAGCGGAGTAAGCGGTTGTCTGACGGCCACTTACTCCGCTGCGCTACGTGCGCGGCTCGGACGGAATTCGGATGAGGAACGGAGATGACTGAAACGCAACGTCCGCGGGGAAGACGTTTGTGGCTGTGGAGCGGCGGCGCGATGCTGTTGCTTGCAGCTGCCGTCTTTTTTGCGCTGCAAGGTTGCAACCGCAACGGCAGAGATGGTCCTCCCCCGCCGGTCACGCTGTCGGCCACCCCCAATCTGCACGAACGCATCCAGCGTTTCTGCGGCAGCTGCCACGAGAACCCATCTGCCGATACCTTTCCACGCTTCGCCTGGAAAGAACTCATCGAGCGCATGTATCTGATGTTCAACGAATCGGGCCGCCCCCTGCAACCGCCGCCCATCGAGGAAGTGGTCGCTTACTTCGAACAACGCGCGCCGGTTTCCTTGCCGGCCGCCGACATCCGCCATGCCGATCACCCCCTGCCCGTGCGCTTCACACGCCTGGACTATCCGGTTTTCGAGGGACCGCCCCAGATCCCGTCGCCGCACATCTCCAATGTCAATCTCGTCCACCTTTTCGATCCAAAGAAGCTGGATATTCTGGCCTGTGAAATGAAGGGCGGCGCCCTGCTGCTGCTCCAGCCTTATCTCCCGCAGCCGAAGTGGCACACGATCCATGCAACCGGTCCGGACAAGGGTTTCAACCCCGCCCATACTGAGGTCGTCGATCTGGACAAGGACGGCATCCCCGACATTCTCGTTGCCAACCTCGGCAGCTTCCTGCCCACCGATCGCCGCTGCGGCAGTGTCCTCTGGCTGCGCGGACTGGGCGAGGGACGATTCAAACCGATCACCCTTTTCCAGGGAAAAGGCCGCATCGCGGACGTGCGCGCTGCCGACTTCAACGGCGACGGCAAACTCGACCTGATCGTAGCCGCCTTCGGCTGGAACAAGACCGGCGAGGTTTACTATCTGGAAAACCACACCCAGGATTGGAACAAGCCCCGCTTCGACGCCAAGATGATCGACGACCGCCACGGAGCCATCCACGTGCCCGTCGCCGACCTCAACGGCGACGGCAAGCCCGATTTTGTTGCCCTTTTCAGCCAGGAGAGCGAAACCATTGTCGCCTTCCTCAACGACGGCAAGGGAGGCTTCGAGAAACAAATGCTCTTCAAGGCGTCGCACCCCGGCTACGGCTCCAGTGGCATCGACCTGGTCGATCTCAACGGCGACGGCAAACTCGACATCCTCTACACCAATGGCGACGTGCTCGATAAGCCGTATCTGCTCAAGCCGTATCACGGCATTCAATGGTTGGAGAACAAGGGCAATTTGACCTTTGAGCATCATCCGCTGGTCCCGATGTAC
>DATBHJ010000239.1:0-1976 GCA_036557565.1 Gemmataceae bacterium | reverse complement strand
CGCCGTCACCGATCCCGGCCGGCAGGGCATCGACGTCTTCAGCTTCGGCTCGGCCTACCTCGGTCCCTCCACGCACCCGTTTATTTTTGGCGGCGATCCCAGCGATCCCAAGTTCCAGGTGCCCAACCTCGCCCCCACTCCCCGCGTCGCCGAACAGCTGCCCGAGCGTCTGGCGCTGCGAGATAGCTTGGACACCGTCTCACCTAGCATCGATCGGGGAACCAACATGGCCGCCGTCGATGCTTCCCGGAGACAGGCCGTGGAGCTGCTGCAAAGCAGCGTGGCTCGCAAGGCGTTCGACCTGTCGCAAGAATCTCCGAAGCTGCGCGAGCGCTACGGAATGCACGCCTGGGGCCAGCGCTGCCTGCTGGCTCGCCGCCTCGTCGAGCATGGGGCCAGCTTCGTGACGATGGTGCTGGAGAACCCGTATCAGTCCGGCGTGCCTCGGCTCAAGGCAGGCGTTTACAACTGGGACTCGCACGCCGTTAACTGTCACCTCTTCGAGGACGCCAAGGTGCGCCTGCCGATCTACGACCGTTGCGTGACCGCCTTGGTCGAGGATTTGTACGCGCGCGGCCTGGACAAGAAAGTTTTGTTGATCGTGACGGGCGAGTTCGGCCGCACGCCGCGGATCGAATACTCCACGGGCACGCAGACCGGCGTGCGTCAACCCGGACGCGATCACTGGCCGCAAGCGATGTCGATGCTGGTGGCCGGCGGCGGTCTGCGCGTGGGGCAGGTGGTTGGCTCCACCAACAGCAAGGGCGAACACCCCAAGGACCGGCCGCTGACTCCCAACGATCTCTGGGCCACCATGTTTCGTCACCTTGGCATCGACTGGTGCAACACCAGCTTCCTCGACCATAGCGGCCGGCCCATGCCCATTTTGCCTTATGGCAAGCCGATTGAGGAATTGTTGTAAGCGACTGTCAAACGGTCCAATCTTCCGCGACCAGGCCCGGCACGCGGCCAAAGTCGCGCAGGTTGCACGTCAACACCACCCACCCGCGCGATAGCGCGATGGCGGCGATACGCAGATCCATTGTGCTTATACGAATTCGCTGTGCTTGTAGCCCATCGAAGACGGCTGCCGCGGCGGCGTCGAACGGCAGAACTGGTACGGTCATGAAGATTCTCAGGACATCCATCAGTTGGCTATATCCGCGAATCACCCGAGCAGCCGTTCGGGCGCGGTTCAGAAAGGCATGACCACCGAGCGTCTGTTCGTGGAAGCTCACGATGGAGAAAGCAAAGTCCACAGTCGCATGCTGCGCCATCCGAGCGCTCAGGGTCGCATATTCGGCTCCGCGCCGCTTTTGCAGAAAGCTGATATGGTCCGTATCAAGCAGGTACTTCACGGTTGCTCACCAGGTTCATCTGGCGGGCGGTCCGCGTAACGATAGGCGCGGCCGTATTCCAACATCTCATCAAACGCCTCGATATCCTCGACAGGTGGGATCTTTTCCCACCACCTCTCGGCCGAGGGGGACGGACCTAATCGGTCCTGGATTTCTTTCACGGCTGCTTCGAGAGCCGCCAGCCGTTGCTCGATCGTCGGTTCCGTGGACATTAGATCGTCTCCTCTTTCATCGGGACGCGGAAAAACATCCCTTATCTCATCCTAACCTTGTCGGCCAGGCGTCACAACCCGGAGGCAATCGAGAGACTACTTGCGCGGTTCCGGCGGCAATGGCACCTGACCAGGGCCGGACAAGTACGCGATCAGATTGCGCACCTCGGCCGGACTGAGCGTCGCCAACAAGCCGTCGGGCATCATCGACTGCGACGAACGATCGCGCTCCTCAATGTCGGTTTTCTCCATACGCACGACCTCGTTCTGTGTTTGCAGCGTCAGCGTCTTGTCGGATTCCTCCTTGACCAACCCGCTGAGGATGCGGCCCGCCTTCGTGGTGATGACCGTCATTTGATAATCGCGAGCGACGACGGCGCTGGGATCGAGCAAGTTAATCAGCAGA
>DATBHJ010000238.1:0-24542 GCA_036557565.1 Gemmataceae bacterium | reverse complement strand
ACTCTCCCCTTGGGGGAGAGGGAGGAAGAGTGGTGGGAAGTCCACATCAACGGCGGCCGGGTGCCGACGGGGCTGGAGGCCGTCGCCTGGGCGCGGCGCGTCGAGGAGCTGGGCGCCGGCGAGATTGTGCTGACCTCGATGGACGCCGACGGAACCAAGGCCGGATATGATTTACCTATGACGCGAGCCGTGGCCGACGCGGTGCGCATCCCCGTCGTCGCCAGCGGCGGCGCCGGCTCGCCGGAACATCTGCTCCAGGTGCTTACCGAGGGCCACGCCGACGCCGCCCTTGCTGCCAGTATTTTCCATTACAATGAATATGGCATTCCCGCGACCAAGGCGTACCTCGCCGAACGCGGGGTGCCGATCCGTCTTACCGGAGGTCTCGATGGCTACTGCCGACGTTAAAGACACCACGATGTCTGCTGCTACGACACCCGCCGTCGCCAAGCGCGAGCCGGAAGTGAACAAGCTGTTTCGCATGGTCATGAAACACAAGGCCAGCGACTTGCACCTCAAGGCGGGTCAGCCACCCATGATGCGTTTGCGCGGCGACATCGTCCGAGCGAACGCGCCGGCGCTGTCCGGCGAAGATATGGAACGATTGCTGCTCCCTCTGCTCAAGCCCAAACACCGCGAGATCCTCGAAACCGAGGGCGGCGTGGACTTTTCCTACGTGGTCGGCAACGACGAGGCCCGCTTCCGCGTCAGCCTCTTCAAGCAGCGCGGCAAGCTAAGCCTGGTGTCGCGTCTGGTCAACTCCTTCATCCCCAGCTTCAAGGACCTGGGCCTGCCCGACAGCATCGAATCGCTGTGCCACTTCCCCGACGGCATGATTATTTTCGCCGGCGTCACCGGCTCCGGCAAAAGCACCTCCATCGCCGCCATGCTCGACTACATCGGCGAACGCGAGCCGTTGCACATCCTCACCGTTGAGGACCCCATCGAGTTCACCTTCACCGATAAAAAGTCATACTTCAACCAGCGCGAGATCGGCCTGGACGTGATCGACTGGCACAAGGCGCTCAAGGATGCGGTGCGTGAAGATCCCGATGTCATCCTGGTCGGCGAGTTGCGCGACGTGGAAACCTTCGAGGCCGCCATCAACGCCGCCGAGACCGGCCACCTGGTGTTCGGCACCATCCACGCCTCGACCTCTCCTTCGACCATCAACCGTATCCTCGACTTGTTCCCCGTCGGCAAGCACAACGCCGTCCGCAAAGGCCTGGCCAACAACCTGCGAGCCATCATCGCCCAAAAATTGCTCAAGGGACTCAAGAAACCGCGCCATCCAACGAATGAAATTATGATCGTCAACCCGACCATCAAGAAATTGATCGCCGAGGGTGAAGATCTGAAATTGCACGATGCCATCAAGATGTTCTACAACGAAGGCATGGTCGATTTCACCGAGAACCTGCGCCAGCTCGTCGAGCGCGGCGAAGTCGATAAGGCGACCGCCCTTGAGTTCGCTCCCGATCCGGAGAAACTCAAGATGGCCTTCAAGGGCATCAAGGTCTCGACACCGGGTATTCTCTAAAACCAAGTTCCCGGTTAGCAACGCTTCGCAGAAGCGTCTGAAAGGTACGACGCTTCTACGAAGCGCCGCTAACCGGAGTTAATTTGGGACGATGGCCCAGCGCCCAGAGAAGAAAAAGAGAAGAAGGAACCCACCCATGCGCGCAGGACATTTCCACTTTCTGTCTTCTCTTGGCGTTCTGGGCGTCTTGGCGGTTTCGCCCCTTTTTGCGGCGGAGGAGTCGTTTACGCGCGGGCCGGGACTTTATTTCCATCCGGCCAAGCTCATTTTTCTGGTGCTCCTGTACTTCGCCTGGCTGCGGACGTGCCGTTGGGTCAGCAGCGATTGCCACCTCATGAAG
The DNA here is from genome assembly GCA_036557565.1 of Gemmataceae bacterium. Taxonomy (GTDB): domain Bacteria; phylum Planctomycetota; class Planctomycetia; order Gemmatales; family Gemmataceae; genus JAJPHU01. Next base: position 22,662 of record DATBHJ010000238.1, on the reverse strand, counting down.
ATGGAGTCCGACACGTGGAACCCCATCCTTTTGCTCTGCGGCGTGGTCGGGCTGGTGGCGGTCTGGCTGTTCCCCATCTTTGCACTGGGTTTCCTCGTTTTTCTGGTTCTCTACCTGGCGCCGACTTTGTCCTACGTCAGCCTGCGTAATGAAAAAGCGACGCAGGACCAGAAAGTGCTGACGCCGCAACACATACGCAAACTGTTGCGCACCTGGCTGCGCCTGGACCTGGGTGAACCGAACGAGCCGAGATTGCGGCCCATACCCGTGCGCTTCATCGGCAAGAGCACTCAGGAAAGCCCGGACGAAGCGCGCCGCGTCGCCCGGCTGCAAGATTCCAAGGGCTATCGCGCCGCACTGGAATTGATCGCCGACGCCATCGAAAAGCGCGCCACCGACATCCACCTGGAACCGACCAAGGAAGAGATGATCGTGCGCTTCCGCATCGACGGCATTTTGGAAGCGAGCAATCCGTTCGCCCGGCCGACCGGCGATGCCGTCATCAACATCTTCAAGGTGCTCGCCGATCTCGACATCACCGAGAAACGCAAGCCGCAAGACGGCAGCTTTGCCGCCGAAGTGAATTCACCCGTCGAGCCAAGCGAGTCGAGCAAACCGAAGAAAAAAGCCAGCAAGGACGGAAACGGCGAAGAAGATGAGCCGATGAAAGAGCCGGAATATCAAAGGCGTCAGGTCGATTTCCGTGTGGCCACGGCCGGCAGCGTCGTGGGCGAAAAACTCGTCTTGCGTATCCTCGATCCCGCGCGCCAGGTGGTCAGCCTGGAGCGCGTCGGCATGCGCGATAGCCTGCGTAAGCTGATCCGCGCCACGGTCACGCAGCCGCACGGCCTGTTCATCGTCTGCGGTCCTACCGGCGCCGGCAAAAGCACCACTCTCTACGCCTGCCTGGGTGAAATCGATCGCTTTCAGAAGAACGTCATCACCATCGAAAACCCGGTCGAGTATCACATCGACAACGTCACGCAGATCGAGATCAATCCCAAGGCCGGCAAGACCTTCGCCACGGAGCTGCGCAGCATTCTCCGTCAGGACCCGGATGTCATTTACATCGGCGAAATCCGCGATCAGGAAACGGCGGAGATCGCCTGTCAGGCGGCCCAGACCGGCCACATGGTCTTCACGACGCTGCACGCCAACGATACCGTCACCGCCGTGGCCCGCCTCGTTGACCTGGGCGTGCAGCCATTCATGGTCGCCAACGCCCTCAGCGCCGTGCTCGGGCAACGCCTGGTGCGCGTGCTCTGCCCCAACTGCAAGCAGCGCTACAAACCCAACGCCGATCTCTTGCGTAAAGCCAATCTGCCGGCGGACAAAATCAAGTACTTCTATCGCCCTCCGGAGCAGAAGCCGGACGACGACCATATGTGCCCTGTCTGCATGGGGACCGGCTACCGCGGCCGAACCGGTGTATTCGAGATGCTGGAAATCGGCGATTCCATCCGCGAGATGATCCGCGAGAACCCCAACTTCGTCGCCATCCGCAATGAAGCGGTCAAGCAAGGCATGAAACACTTGCAGGAGGACGGCCTGCGCCTGGTGATCGAGGGACGTACTTCCGTCCAGGAACTGCTGCGCGTGTGTAAATGAAAGGCGAACGGCCGGCGTTAGCCGGCTGGTGGACCCCCCACCAGCCGGCTAACGCCGGCCGTTCGCCAGTAGTCGAGGTAAGATATGCTGCTGGGTTTTATGACGTTTATCATCATGGTGGCCGGGGCCTACGCTTTTTGGCGACAGGGCGTGTTGCCGGCCTTTGCCATGACCGTCAACATCCTGTTGGCAGGACTGGTCGCGTTCAATTTCTTCGAGCCGCTGGCCGGACAGCTCGAGTCGATGGTAAACGATACCTTCATGCAAGGCTACGAGGATAGTTTCAGTCTCGTCGTGCTGTTCAGCGCCACGCTTCTCTTTCTGCGCTGGGCGTCCAATGAGCTGATCCACACGCTTATTTTGTACAACCCCATTCTGCAACAGGGTGGAGCGGTGCTGTTTGGTGCCCTGGCGGGATACCTGGTCGCAGGATTTCTGACGTGCGTGGCCCAGACGCTGCCGGCCAATGAGCATTTCTTGCAACTGGAGCCGCGCAAGGTGGATTCGTCTGGGAAAATTAACCGCCGTATCTTACCCGCAGATCACGTCTGGCTGGCCCTGATGCACCGCGCCAGCAGGACCGCCTTCGATTGGGACGAAGAAAGCGTTTTTGACCGCGACGGCAGCTTCGAGCTGCGCTACGGCCACGAACGCCGCACCGCCGCCGGCGACTGAAAAAACAAACCACGAATCACACGAATAACACGCATAAAAGACAAAAGCAAAAAGACAGAAAAGACGGGCGAATGGGTTGTGCGACGGTTCGCCCCTCTTCTCGTCTGTTCTGTCTTTTTTCGTGTTATTCGTGTGATTCGTGGTTTGCTGTTTTTCTCCCTCAATCCTGAAGGAAGCGTTTGACTTCGTCGGCGACGCTTTCGGGTTGGGTCACGAAAGCCAGGTGGCCGCAACCGGGCAGCTCGATGCGGCGTGTATTGGGAATGCCGTGGGCCAGGTTGCGCAGACTCTGCGGCGACGCCAGCAAATCGCGGTCGCCGGCCATGAGCAGCGTCGGTACACGGACTTTGCCCAGGCGCGGCCCCGGATCGAACGATTCGACCAGATGAAAGCGATGCGTCATCACGCTCTGATCCGTCTGCCAGCACTGCCGGGTCACAAACTCGAACAAACGCCCCGGTTCCTGGCGGGCGCCGAAGAGCAGGTTGAAAAATTGGTTCACGAAGGGGCTGTCCGAGGGGAGCGGATAGCGCGACAGCACCCAGCCGGCCACTTGCTGCATCAAGCCGCGCTCGAAGCGCGCTCCGACTCCCTGGGTGATGAGCGCTTGCAAGCGATGTGGCCAGCGCATCGCCAGCTCCAGGGCCAGGACGCCTCCGAAGGAGACGCCCAGGACCGGCGGCCGCTCCAGACCGAACCAGTCCAGAAACTCGCGCAAGTCGGCAACCAAATCGGGAAGATCGAAGCGGCGGCGCAGCGCGAAACAATCGTCCTCGCCTCGCAGCTGGTAACTGATGACCTGAAAGTCGTGGGCCAACAGACGGGCCAGCGGTCCCAATAGCTCGAAACCCCCCGCCAATCCAGGAACGAGCACAAGAGGCGGTCCATCGCCCCAGACACAATAACGGGCTGTATAATGGGTCAGATGCGCAAGACCGGAGCGTCCAACGCCCGGACTGAACTCGGCGCCACTGCCAGCCAGCCAATCAAGCGATGCCTGCACGCTTCTTCTCCTCCATTCAGAGTTCCGGAGTTTCGATGGGACGGACTCTAATCCATGGAACGTCCTTTCATCAGCATGTCGTGTACCAAATCATCATTTCATAAGCCACTCCAATCCCTCCTGTGTAGGAACGGCGGAAGTTGATTATTCGCAATTACTTAGACAAATGATTGAGACCTGATGAAAAGTGTGCGATTTCGCTGCTGACGAAGTTTCGTCGCCTTTCGACGCTTTTCGGCGCCTCAGGATGACTTTTCGACACCAACTTGGTATTGTGGAAAAGATGGAAAATCTGTTGTAATCTTTGTGACACAACCAGTTTGCCAGCGCCTCCCGAGAGTTTAGCTTGACACAAAGCGTTCTGTCTCTGATCTGGTTGCTATTGGAGCGCAAGAGCGCGCGGCGACGGCTGGCGATTGTGGTGGCGACGGTGCTTGTGTTCGCCTATGCCGGCGGCGTGCTCAGTTATGTCATGATGATGCCGGACATCGGCGTGCGCTGCGCTTTCACGCCGGTTGTCAATCACTTCAATAAAGACTTTTTCTTTGCTCCTGCATCTCCGAATGCAAAGCCGCCGTCCGGCGATGATGAGATCGTTTCCATTGGCGGACAGGAGGTATCCAACTGGGTAGAGATTCTCCATGAATTGAACGTTTTGAGGAGCAACGTAGTCGAATCCGGCACGCGGGAGGATCTCCGGTCCGATTCGAGCAAGACGCACCTGATCATCGATGGGCAAGAGATCGTCCGCGTCGGCTACAAGTCTTCTGCTGACGGCCAAACACACGAGGTCTGGCTGCACGTCGGTCGGCCGCCGTATGAGACGCTGGTGCCGTCGCTGTTGTGGTTCTCGCTGAAAATCATTCTCTTTGCCGTCGGCGCCATCGTCTTCTGGAAGCGGCCGGAAGATCGTTCGGCCACGTTGTTTTTTCTTTTCTGCCTGGTGTCGTTCGGTGCGTACATGGGTGGCTATCACTGGCACCGCATCGTCACTCAGCCGTTGTTGATCCTCGTCTTCATGATTTGCAGCGTCTTGTTGCCAGCCGTCAGTTTGCACTTTTATCTTGTCTTCCCCCGGCCCAAGACGATTCTCGATGCGGCGCCCCGGCGCGTCTTGTTGGCGCTGTATGGGCCGCCGGTGTTCTTTCTGCTCTTGTTGATCTCCGGTTACTTGCGCATTCGCTGGCTGTTCCAGAACACCTCCACGGATGTTGCCGGCCTGCTCGGGGAGATACTCTTTGAGATTTACTGCTATTTCTGTGTGGCCGCACTATGGTACTTGACCAGCGTCGTCTGCCTCTTGCATAGCTACCGCAGGGCTTCAAACGTCACCGAACGCAACCAGGTCAAGTGGATCTTGTTCGGCACCCTGGCCTCGCTGGCGCCGATCGGGTACTCGCTGTACCTGGCCCTGGCCGAACGGCAGCGGTTCGGCGGTGGAGCGGCGACCTGGCCGATGTTCTTCGCCTCGCTATGCGTCACCGTCGCCTTCGCCATCAGCATCACGCGCTATCGACTTTTGCAGCTGGATCAGCTTATCAACTCCGGCGTGGTGTACCTCCTCATCAGCTTCCTTGTCGGCATCGTCTACTATGGCATCTTGGTTGTTTTCGCCGGCATGTCGCTCCTGGATAGCCTTTCCCTCAAAGCGCATTCGTTCGCTCAGATGCTGATGGTCAGCGGCACGGTGTTGCTGGTTCTGTTCGGACTCGATCGTCTGCGCGGCCGGCTCCTGCTGCGCCGCTATCGCCATTTTCGACGGGAGAAAAGCCAGCTCGACCACACCCTGCAACGCATGAGCCGGGCCATCGAACAGCTGGTCGATCCGCCGACGCTGGCCCATCACTTACTGCACACCTCGGCGGAATTGTTCGGCGCCTCCCGCGGCGCCGTCTACTTGCGTCAGGGCGATCCACCGCTGTATCAGCTGACCGAACCGCTCGGTCCCGCTCCCGCGCTGGCGGAGCTGTCCTTCGGCTGTCCGCTGGTCGAGGTATTGGTGTCCCAAGGCACGCTGGCCCTGTCTGGACCCGCCCGAAGCGTCAGCGACGGGCTGGTTCCAACCGCACCTGGTCCCCGGCAGCTTCATTTCCTGGGCGGCACGGTCGCCCAGGGACTGCTGCACGAAGGACAATTGCTCGGCATTCTCGTCCTCGGTCCCCCGGCGGAGCCGCGCGGCTCCGCAGCCGACACTACCGGAGGCTACACGGCCGAAGATCTTCACCTGTTGACGGCCTTCGCTCAGATGACGGTGCTGGCACTCTTAAGCGCCGAGGGCCATCGCAAAATCGAGGTGCTCAACCGCGAGCTGCAAACCAAGGTCGAGAAGATTGGCGAGCAAAATCGCCGCATCATGTCCTTGCAAAACCAGCTCTCCGCCGTCCGCCAACCACCGCCGGCCCTCGCTCCACCGCTCGCCGACGGCGAACCCCAGACAACCAACGGCGAACCGCGAACCGCGGACAACGGCATGATTGGCTCCAGTCTGCAGGTTCGGAACCTGATGCAACACGTGCGCAAGGTCGCCGCCACCGACTCCGTCGTCCTGCTCCGCGGCGAAAGCGGCACCGGCAAGGAACTGCTGGCACGAGCCATCCACGAAAACAGCCCCCGCGCCACCAAGCCGTTCATCGCCGTCCATTGTTCGGCGTTGTCGCCCGGCTTGTTGGAAAGTGAACTTTTCGGACACGTCAAGGGGGCATTCACCGGCGCCATCCGCGACAAGGTGGGCCGTTTCGAGGCGGCCGACGGCGGCACGCTCTTTCTCGACGAGATCGGCGACATTAGCGTCGAGGTGCAGATCAAGCTGCTGCGCGTACTGCAAGAAATGACGTTTGAGCGCGTCGGCTCCAGCGAGCCAGTCAAGGTGGACGTGCGCATCCTCGCAGCCACGCACCAGGACCTGGAAATGCTCATGCGCCAGAATCGTTTCCGCGAGGACTTGTTCTATCGCCTCAACGTCCTGCGGATTCACCTGCCGCCTCTGCGCGAACGGGCCGAGGACATTCCGGAGCTGGCCCAGCACTTTCTACGCCTCTACAGCGCGCGCATGAACAAACAAGTTGCCAACATCGATGACGACGCCCTGGCCTGTCTCAAGGCTTACCCGTGGCCGGGCAACATCCGCCAGTTGGAGAATGCTATCCAACACGCCGTCGTCATCGCCGAGAAACCGCTGGTGACGATCGATGAGCTGCCGGCCGAGCTGCGCGCCGTTCCCTCTTTTTTCAAGGACGAGCACAGTCCTTTGGACGACGACGTCCGCGAAGCAGCGGAGCACTGGTCGCCGCTCTCGAATTACACCCCGACGCCTTCGGGCATCGTGGCGCCGCCGGCCTTGATGTCGGCAATCCAGAACGAACGAGCGGAACGCGAACGGCGCGAGCGTGACCGATTGGTTCGCGCTCTTGCTGCCGCCGGAGGCAACAAGGCCGAGGCCGCCCGCGCTCTGGGCATGGCCCGCACCACTTTCCTCAGCCGGCTCAAACGTCTGGGATTGAGATAGCCGGTTAGCCGCGACCCGAAGGGGAGCGCGTTCGCGCTCCGCTGCGCGTCGCGGCTAACCGGCTACTTGGCCAACGAAACGCAGACGATCTCTTTATCGTTGCGGGCGTACATCGACTTGTTGGCGAAGGCCGGGTGCGACCAAACCACCAGCCGGCCCGGTGAGGGATCGGTCGGATCCAGGATGTGAGCGCGATCGATCTCTTCGTAGCATTTCGGCGTCATCCGGGCGATGACGAGATCGCCCTTTTCGTTGGGCAAGAAGAAGCGATCGCCCTGGGCAATCAAAAAAACGTTGGCCCAGCGCACGCTCTCATCGGGGACCTCCGCGGCCTTGAGGCTCATCCACACTCGTTTGCCATCTGGAGCGCGGAGGCAGCGCATCTCGCCGTAACTGCACATGCCGTAGACGTAGCCGTCCTTGAGAAACGGTGTGGGCATGATGCTGTTGAGCGTGTCGGTTCTTCTGGGATCTTCGCTCGTGACCTCGCTGCGCCAAAGTACGCTCGGCTTGTCGCCCTGGAACTGGAGCATCATGGCGCCGTTGTAGAATGAGGTCAGAAAGAGCAAATCACCGTCCTGGCGCGGCGTCGGAATGGTCAAGTTCGCCCTTACGGAAAACGGCTGCGACCAGAACAGTTCGCCGCTCTGGGGATCGAGTCCGTTGACGGACTCCGGATGCCAGATGATGAGCTGCCGTTTGCCGCCGATGGTGTAGATCATGGGCGGACAGTAACCGATCTGTGTCTCTCGTTTCTTGAACGAGAGGGCATGCCACTTTTCCGCGCCGGTGTTCTTATCCAGGGCAACGACGATGTGGTCGTTGCCGCCGACCAGGCAGATGAGCTTGTCGCCGTCGAGCAGCGGATGGGCAGCGAAGCCCCACAAAGGCACCGGCGCCTTGTAGTCGGACACAAAGTTCTTCGACCAAATCACCTTGCCCTTGTCGGCATCGAGGCAGAATAAGTTGCCCATCGCGCCGAGGGTGTAGACTCGTCCCTCGTGGATCAGCGGCGTGGCCCGCGGTCCATCGGCGTAGGAAATCTGGTACGTGCAATCGTATTCGTGTTTCCACAGCACCCCGCCGTTCTTCTCGTCCAGGCACAGAACGCGTTCCTTACCGGGAATGCGCGACTTGGAATCGAAGGCATTTCTGGGGTTTTTCACACCCTGATCGAGAACGCGGTCAGTGACGTAGACGCGGCCGTTGGCAACGGCGGGACCAGAGTAGCCGGCGCCGATCGGCGTCCGCCAGCGGACCTTGGGACCGCCTGCGGGAAACCTGTCGAGAATGCCGCTCTCGCGCCAGATGGCGTCGCGCTGCGGACCGAGCCACTGCGGCCAATCGTCGGCGTACACGGAAGCAGTAAGGATCAAGAGGAGAGCCGGAAGCAGACAGAGCCTGAATCGTAAGCGAAGAGTCGCTTGCATGCGAAGATCTCCAAAGTTAGCCTCGCCAAAGACCGGCTCCCGCGCGCCAGCCTTCCTTGATTGTAGGACGTATCGACCTCGACGGATATTCGGTGGTGAGCTGGCGTTGTTGGCTGCCATTATTGGCCGTAAGATAGATGGATTCGGCATCTGACCACGGCGAAATATCTTTATGGATCGCGTCACCATCGTCTGCTTTCTCGCTTCCTACGCCGCCGCCCTGGCCCTGGAGCTGCTCTATCAAATTCGGCCGCTGCCTGTGGTCCGCTGGCTGGCGCTGACCTTCGGGGCGGCGGGCCTGCTTGCGCAGACGATCTTCCTGGCGGTGCAACAGCCGCCTCTTATCTGGCAATATGGCTGGATGTTGTTCCTCGCCTGGATCCTGTCCATCTTCTATCTCGTCGGCTCCGTGCATCATCAGCGTTTATCGTGGGGCTTGTTTGTGCTGCCCCTGGTGCTCGGCCTGGTCGGACTGGGTGCGGCATTCGGCCGACCAGGCGATAGCGCCCTTTCGCCCTCTGGAAATGTGCTATCCATTCCGACCGCGTGGGGAATCATCCACGGTTGGCTGCTGCTCTTGGCCGCAGTCGGTCTGTGCGTCGGCTTTCTCGCCAGTCTGATGTATCTCGTGCAGGCTCATCGTCTGCGCGCCAAGACGCTGCCCGGCCACGGTCTGCGCCTGTGGAGCCTGGAACGCATCGAGGCCATGAACCGCCGGGCCATCGTCCTCGCTTTCCCGCTCTTGACCGCGGGGATGCTCGTTGGATTGATCCTCATGTTTCAGGCGCACCTATCTGGCTGGACCGATCCGCGTGTCCTGGCTTCCGCCGTATTGTGGCTGACGTTCGCCGTGCTTTTGTACCTACGCTTCGGTTATCATCTACGCGGCCGGCCGGTCGCCTTGCTAACGATCCTGACATTTGTGCTGCTGGTCGGCTGCATCGCTCTGCCCCATTGGGGGCAAGGAGGCGGGCGATGATTCTTCTGGCCATCGGATGCAGCTACAAGACCACGCCTGTCGAGGTCCGCGAACGCCTCGCTTTCAAGGACGAACAGCTCAGCCGCGCTCACACCGAGCTATGCACCGGCTTCGATTGCGAGGCCGTCATCCTCAGCACCTGCAACCGCGTCGAGCTGTACGCCGGCTGCGTCCTCGACGGTCCGGATGCCGCCGGGATAAACCCGGTGGCTCGCCTGGATGCCGAGTGCATCGCCGAATTCTTCGCCGACTTTCACAATCTCCCCGTCTCCACCGTGCGCCCGCACCTGTACATCCATCGTCAGGCCGAGGCCGTGCGTCACCTGTTCCGCGTCGCCGCCAGCCTCGACAGTATGATCGTCGGTGAGGGCCAAATCGCCGGCCAGGTGAAAAAAGCCTACGAACAGGCCGTTCACGACGACAGCGTCGGTCCGCTGTTGCACGCGCTGTTTCGTTACGCCCGCCAGGTCGCTCGACGTGTCCGTACGGAGACCGGCATCGCGCACGGCCACGTCTCCGTCTCCAGCGCCGCCGTCGATTACGTCAAACAAGTGTTCGATCATTTCGACGACAAGACGATCCTCGTCATTGGCGCCGGCAAGATGGGCGAGCTGACACTCAAGCACCTACAGCAGCTAAATCCGCGGCACATCTGGGTCACCAACCGCAGTCCCGAAAAGGCCGAGTCTGTGGCCAAAGGCTGTGGCGGCGAGCCGATGCCCTGGCAAAGACTCGACGATCTGCTCGCGCGCACCGACATTGTGTTGAGCACGACGGGCGCTTCTGAACCGATCGTGACACGTCAGCGTTACGAGCAGATCGCCGCTCGCCGCACGGGCGGCCCGCTGGTCGTTCTTGACATCGCGGTGCCGCGCGACTTCGATCCGGCCATCCACGACGGCGACCGCACCTGCTTATTCAACATTGACGATCTGAAAAGAATCCGCGAAGCGACGTTGGCCGACCGTCTCAAGCACGTCGAGCCGGCCGAGGCGATCGTGCAACAGGAAACGAAAGCATTCCTCAAGGACTGGGCGCGCCGGCGTCATGGCCCCGTGATCGCCCGACTGACGCAGGATCTCGATTCCAAGCGCCGTGAGATCGTAAGCGAGCTTTTGGGCAAGCTCAACGGCCGGCTGACCGACGAGGACCGCCGTCGCATTGAGGGAGCGTTTCGCCTGCTGATGAACCGCATATTGCACGGTCCCATCACAGCGCTGACGGAAGAAACGCACAGCGGCAGCGGTGGACATACGCTGCTCGATGCTTTGCGGAAGCTATTCCGGCTGCAAGAGTGAAGCACATCTGGTGAAACGCTGAGAAATTTTAATGGAGGGATGCCCCATGCAAACAACCAACGGCGCCGAAGCGGAAGCAGCCATCCTGACACGCCTGGTCAAGCCGAACCGGGCCGATTTCTCCCCCGAAGTGGCCGAGGCGATCCTCAAGCTCGATTTCGACCAGTCGGATCGCGACCGGATGCACGAACTGGCCGTCAAGAACGGGGAGGGCCACTTGACCAGAGCGGAGGAAGAAGAACTGAACAGCTACCTCCGCATTGGTTACTTCGTGGATCTAATAAGATCGAAGGCGCGCATCAGCCTAACAAAGCACGGACGTTGAGGGTCGGATGGAACAGGCGCTCGTTGAACTTGTCTGGCAGCGGACACGGGGGCGATGCGAATACTGTCAATTGGCACAGACGCAATCCTTGCTCACCTTTGAGATTGACCACATCATCTCCAAGAAGCACCGCGGCGAGACGGTCCCCGAGAACCTGTGTCTGGCGTGCTTTTACTGTAATAGTTTCAAGGGGCCAAATATCGCAAGCCTTGATCCGCAAACGGGCAAGCTCGTGCAACTGTTCAATCCCCGGAGACACCATTGGAAACGGTGTTTTCAGTGGGCCGGGCCGGTACTGGTCGGTCGAACGCCGATTGGCCGGGCAACGATCCAGGTGCTCTCCATCAATAATCCGCAAGCTGTGATTCTGCGGCAGTCTCTCATCGACGAAGGCGTTTTCCCGCCGAGTCCTTCGTAAGTGAGTGAGTGTGACATTACCTAGGGCGCTTAGAGTGGCGACCCTTTTACCCCTCTTTATTCACGGCTTCCAGTCGCGCCACGAATTTCGTAGCATTTGGACTTCTTCCTCGGACTGCGGCAACTCCCAGTAAGAGAACTCTTTCCGACCGCTGTCCAGATAGGCTTGAGCGTTAGCCTTCACTTGCGCCGCTACTTTAGCCCCGGTCTCCAAAAATGCCTCGAAACAGTCTACCTCTTGGTCGAAGCGCAGGAAGACGTAGTAGTGCAGAGGACCATGAATGCACTTCTCCGGCTTGGAGGTCGGCCAGAACTTAACATTCCTCTTCATTGAAGTTTTAACTTGAAGAGCAGCCTGTGCTCCGGTTCGGGGATCATTCACTAACAGATCGATTCCGGCAGTGTTCCGGATGGTAGGAAGGACTATCAATCCTCGCAGCGATAGTTTGAAGGCCACGAAGTGAACCCCCGCCACGCCAATCAGATCGTTGGAGAGTCGATCATTAGCTTCGTTCATGACGCCCTCATCGAAATTGACTATCTTGTTCACTGTATAGCTTCCACTAGGACTCCGCTAGTCGTTCGCCCGTCGCCGTGAACAATGTAGCAGGATAAGTTAATCTACAAGGATGGCAGGATGCCCTGGAGAGATCGCGTGTGTACTCTCGGAGATCCACACCATGCCTGCTCGCATCGTCCGCATTTTTCCTAATGTAGAAACGCTCAGCAAAGCGGCTGCTGACGAATTCGTTCGCTGTGCCGGCGAGGCCATCGCTGCGCGCGGTCGCTTTACTGTCGCACTGTCTGGCGGCTCGACGCCGAAGAAACTCTATCAACTACTGGCATCCGAGCCGTATCGGTCGCAGATCGATTGGGGCCGCGTCGAGTTCTTTTGGGGCGATGAGCGCTGTGTGCCCCCGGACGACAAGGATTCCAACTACCGCATGGCCCGCGAGGCGATGCTGGCGCATCTGCCCATCTCGGCGGAACACATTCATCGCATGGAGGCCGAGCGCACCGACCGCGATGCGGCGGCGCGAGATTATGAAGCGGTCCTGGCCCGCGTCTTCGGCGTGAGCAGCGGCACAGAGCCGCCGGCCATCGATCTGGTGCTCATGGGCATGGGGCCATGCGGCCATACGGCTTCGCTGTTCCCATACACGCAGGCGCTCGACGATAACAGTCGTTGGGTCGTGCCCAATCATGTCCCGCAGTTGAATACCGATCGCATGACGATGACCAGGCCGATCCTCAATCGCGGCCGGGTAGTGCTGTTTCTCGTGGCCGGCGCCGACAAGGCGGAGCGGTTGGCCGAGGTACTGGCTGGTCCCCCCGATCCGAAACGCTTGCCGTCGCAATTGATTCAACCGGAGGGGCAGCTGATCTGGTTCGTCGAGGCAGCCGCTGCGGCGCGTTTACCGTCCTCCCTCGCCCGTGAAAATGTGCAAGGATAACAATATGAGTCCACTTGTCGTCAAGTTGGCCCCGTCCATCCTCGCAGCTGACTTCGCGCGGTTGGGCGAACAAGTACGCGAGGCCGAGCAGGCCGGGGCCGATCGCATTCACGTCGATGTCATGGACGGCCATTTCGTGCCCAACATCACCATGGGACCGGTAGTTGTCAAGGCACTGCGGCCCATCACGAAATTGCCGCTGGAAGTTCACTTGATGATCGAACAGCCGATCCGCTACCTCGACGCGTTCGCCAAGGCCGGCGGCGATTCCATGCTGGTGCATGTCGAGAATGCGGTCAACCTACACAGCACCGTGCAGCACATCACGGCGCTGGGCAAGAAAGCCGGCGTCGTGCTCAATCCCGCGACGTCGCCCATTGCCATCGCCGAAATTTTGCCCGATGTCGATCTGGTATTGGTGATGACGGTCAATCCCGGTTTCGGTGGCCAGCAGTTCATTGCCAACACGCTCGGCAAAATACGCATGCTGCGGCAAATGATCGATGAAACAAAAGCGGACATCGAGCTGGAAGTGGACGGCGGCATCGACGCAGCGACGACGACGCGAGTAGTGGAGGCGGGTGCGCGCGTGCTGGTGGCCGGCTCGGCGATCTTCGGAGCGCCAGAAGGTGTGGCCGCCGCCATGCAGCGCTTGCGCACCGCAATATTGCCCATTGCTCCTTCCTAAAAACGAATCACGAAAACACGAAAGGAAGAAGACACGAAAGGAAAAAAAGGTGGGACACAACTTTGAGGAGCTTTCGGGGCGCGTTCTGGCGGCAGCGGTGGAGGTACACAAGACGCTGGGGCCGGGCTTTCTGGAGGCCATTTATCAACGTGCTATGGAAGTCGCCTTGGAGCATCGGCAGATCGCCTTCGAGAGGCAAAAAGAGATTCATGTATTCTTTGAAGGAGTGGATGTGGGCGTTCATCGCCTCGATTTGGTCATCGAGCAAACCATCATTCTGGAACTCCAGGCGATCAAGGCGTTTGAGGACGTTCATTATGCTCAATTGAAATCTTACTTGAAAGCTACGGGCCTCCATATCGGCCTGCTGTTGAACTTCAATGCTCCCACGCTTGCCATCAAGCGTGTCGTCCTCTGAGATTTTTGTCTTATTCTGTCTTATTCGTGTCTTCCTCCTTTCGTGTTTTCGTGATGGAATTTTTGAGAATGAACACACGCGAACACGAGCGCCTGCAGGAAATACACGACGATAACAGCGGCTGGCGCCGCTGGGGACCGTATGTCAGCGAGCGCTCCTGGGGCACTGTCCGCGAAGATTACAGCGCGGACGGCGACGTGTGGAACTATCTGACCCACGACCTGTCTCGCAGCAAAGCCTATCGCTGGGGCGAGGATGCCATTGCCGGCATTTGCGATCGCTATCAGCTTCTTTGTTTTGCTCCCGCTTTCTGGAACGAACGCGATCCCATATTGAAGGAAAGGCTGTTCGGCCTGACCCCGGACGAGGGCAATCACGGCGAGGACGTGAAGGAGTATTATTTTCACGTCGATAATACGCCGACGCATTCGTACATGAGGTATCTCTACAAGTATCCGCAGAGCGAGTTCCCCTATGACTGGCTGATCGCCGAGAACCACCGTCGCAAGGGCCAGGGATTCGAGTTTGAGCTGCTCGACACCGGCATCTTCAACGACAATCGCTATTTCGACATCGTCATCGAATATGCCAAGGCGACGCCGGAAGATTATTGCATTCGCATCGAGGCGTTTAATCGCGGCCCCGCGGCGGCGCCGCTGCACCTGCTGCCGCACTTGTGGTTTCGCAACATCTGGGCGCGCGGCCCCAACGCCTGGACGTTGCACCTGACGCCGGAGCCGAGCATTCGTCCTGGCCTCAGCGGGCCTGGTTTCGTCAGTCTCGTCACCGATGATTCCGCCGTCGAAACGATGACACATATTCCCGTGTCTTATCGTTTGGGACAGCGCATCTTGTATGCGCCCCCGGGTGGACGCGTGCTGTTCACCTTCAACGAGACGAATGGCCCTCGTGTCTATGGTCCGGGCAACAAGAGTCGCCGGCCTTACGTCAAGGACGCCTTCCATCGCCACATCATCCATGGTGAAGATTGCCTCAATCCCCAGCGAGAAGGCACCAAGGCCGCTCTGCATTATCGTTTTCCCGCTGTTCCTCCCGCTGGCTCTGTCGTGCTACGTCTGCGTCTGAGCGATGACTCGGGGTTGTCGTCGCCGTTGGAAGAAGTGGATGCTGTGATCGCCCGCCGCAAGGCGGAAGCCGACGAGTTCTACGCTGCCCTTCATCCGCCGCGCGCCACCGCCGAGGAACGGGAGGTTCAGCGCCGCGCCTTCGCCGGCCTGTTGTGGAACAAACAGAACTATATCTTCGACGTGAATCTCTGGCTCAATGGCGATCCGGGTCTGCCGGCGCCGCCGCCGTCGCGCCTGCACATCCGCAATCAGCACTGGCGGCACCTGAATTCCTTGCGCGTGCTCATTATGCCAGACAAATGGGAGTATCCCTGGTTTGCCGCCTGGGATCTCGCGTTTCAGTGCATCCCTCTTGCCGTGATCGATCCGCAGTTCGCCAAGGACCAGTTGTATTGGTTGTTGTTCGAGCAGTTCCAGCATCCCAATGGGCAAATCCCGGCTTATGAATGGGAGTTTTCCGACCTGAATCCTCCGGTTCATGCCTGGGCCGTCTGGCGTGTCTACAACATGGATCGCATTCGCAGCGGCCGGGCTGATCGGCCCTTTCTGGAACGCTGCTTTCACAAGTTGCTCATTAATTTCGCCTGGTGGGTCAACAAGGTTGACCGCGAGGGCAATAACATCTTCGAGGGCGGCTTCCTGGGCATGGATAACATCACCGTGGTCGATCGCAGCATGAGCTGCGGCGACGGCGCCGTGCTTGAGCAGTCCGACGCTACCGGCTACGTGGGCATGTTTTGTCTGAACCTTATGCGCATCTCCCTGGAGTTGGCCAAGGAGAATCCCATCTACGAGTCAATGGCCATCAAATTCTTCGAGCATTACGCCTATGTCGCCGCTGCCATGAAACACATGGGCAACCGCCCCTTTCAACTATGGGACGAGGAAGACGGCTTTTTCTACGACGTGTTGCGTTATCCCGACGGAGGTTTCCGCAAGTTTCGCCTGCGCTCGCTGGTCGGACTCATCCCGCTGTTCGCCATCGAGCGCCTGGAAACCGGCTGGATCAAACCGTTCCAGGAGTTCCGCGGCGCCTTCCACTGGTTTTTGCGCAACCGCCCTGACTTGGTGCGTGAGGTTGTTCACGAGGTTGGCGAAGGAGAGAACAAAACCTACGTCCTCACCATCCTCGACGACAAGCAGCTGCGCCGTATCATGGAACGCCTTTTCGACGAAAACGAGTTCTTATCGCCCTATGGCGTCCGCAGCCTGTCGCGGGCACACCTGGAGGAGCCGTTCGTCTTCGACGGCACCACCGTGGGTTACGAGCCGGCCGAGAGCGTGTCGAAGATCAAGGGCGGCAACTCGAACTGGCGTGGGCCGATCTGGTTTCCGACGACATTTTTGCTGATCGAGTCTTTGCGCAAGCTAGGTACGGCGTTCGGCCCCTCCTTCGCTGTGGCCACGCCGGCCTCGAACGGCAAGCCGCTCACGTTCCAGCAAATGGCCCGCGAGATCGCCGATCGCCTCATCCGCATCTTCACGCGCGACGAGGAGGGCCGCCGACCCGTGTATGGCGGGGAAGCCCCTTTCCAGCAAGACCCGCACTGGCGCGACTTGCTCTTGTTTTACGAATACTTCCACGCCGACAACGGGGCCGGCCTGGGGGCGAGCCATCAGACGGGATGGACGGCGCTGGTGGCGTCGCTGATCGATGAATGGCGGCAAGAACTCGCTGGGACCCCGGCGCGCAGCGCCAGCAAGGGTGAGTAACTTCTGCCCCCTCTGCATTTTCTCCCTTTATACGTTTGCTGCCTGACCGGTGCGCGCTATAATCGGCCCTTGTAGCTGATTGGCTCACAGCGCGACCTCTGCTGCTGAGCTGGGTCATTCGGCCGCAAACACCCTCGTGGATGGGGTCTGTGAGATGTGAGATGTTCGGTTTCTTCAAGAAAATGCAGGCCAATTCATCCGAGGATAAGCTGGAAGCCGGTGGGCCGGTCATCAGCGCCCTGTTGCTGGAAGGAGAGTCATTCCCTGTCGATGCATTCCTGAAGGAAGTTGCCAAGACGCGGATCGCGGGCAAACGCGCATCAGGGATCAAACGTAGTGACAGAGGCGTGTTCAGCTTTGACGTCGGCGATGAGCTTCTTGCGTTGGCCTTGATGCCGGCCCCGTACCCGGCAAAAGACCTCGAAGGGCCTATTGCCACTTCGTGGATGTGGCCGCCGCAGCCGCCCATTGAAAACGTCAAGCGGCATCGCTCGCATCTGCTCGTCACGATGACGGGCGGCGCCGCTGACCCGGTCCGGCGCCGGCTAATACTCACGGCCGTCACTGCCCTCGCCGCCAAGCAACCTGGTGTGATGGCGGTCTACTGGCCAGGAGCCACGTTAGTCCACTATCCGCCGGTGTTCGTCAGCATGGCCGAGCAAATCGACTCGCCCGAGGCGCCGCCGCTGTACCTCTGGGTCGATCTCCGAGCTTTCCGCAACCGCAATGGGACGACCGGCTTGTTTACGACCGGTCTGTCGGCCCTCGGCCACATGGAGATCGAGATTCTGAGCATCGATATGGAGCCTGGCGAGCTGCGCGAATGGCTCCTCAACATCATGTACTATCTGCTGGAAAATGGCCCTGTGCTCAAACACGGGCAAACCATCGGAATGACAGCCGAGCAGCAGATTCGTATCCAGCACTGCCCGTCGAACTTCGGGCACTCTGGAAAGGTCATTCGTCTCGTGCCGTGAATTGGTTGGCACCGGGAAAGGAAAAAGAAAGTCAGGATAATCGGAGGAGATGCCATGACCGCACCCATGCGCCCCTTAGCTGAGATTACCGAACAGGCTACGGCCATTTTGATTCGTGAAATGGGAGTTGTGGATGCACTCCGGTTCCTCAGCCAATTCCGTGCCGGCTCTGGAGATTACACCAAGGAACGCAGTCAATGGCTCGATGATTTATCCTTAGACCAGATCGTTTCCGACATCAAGGCTAAGAGACCCAAGGGTCGCCGAACCAAGGGCTGAAGTCAGGGGTGAGAAAACGTGCCGGATTCACGGTACGTCCTGGAGCTTGATGATATGCGCGGACCACGAGGAGCCCACAAGCGAATTCACGAGTTTTTCGTCCTCCGTGACCATCTGGCCACTAAGCTGAACCGCCAGAGCGAGGTACAAGCAATCGTAGACGGTTCGTCCGCTGCGGTTAGCAAGATCGAACGCGGATGGAACGAGCGGGCTAGATGGATGCCGGGTAACTGTTGCGAGACTAATAAGATCGTTCAGGATGTCATCGGCATCCGACCGCGTCAGCTCGGCTTTGCGAAGTTTCTTCCAGAGGATGGCCGCCACTTCAACGTTGAGAAAGTCCGGAGCGTGTAGAGCGGCGCCACTGGCGCGGAGTCGAATCGCTTCGGCTTGACGCACTTCTGGGACGTACCACTTGATGGCCACGCTGGAATCGACCACGTAAACCGTCATCGGTCGCGGTCCTCGCGGATCAGCTGAGCGCTATCGCTGAAATCGCGTCCCGTAGCAGCGAGGCGCTGGCGAATAGTATCGGCCCGCTCCCAGGGATCGACAGAGGTAGGCGGCGTCGTGCCATTAGCGGGCAACTTTGGCTGTATGACGACGACCACCTCGAACTCGCTGTCCGGCTGAGATAACGGAATTCGCAGGGACAATGTGCCGTCCTTGTCCGTTTTTTGGAGCAAGCGAATCGTTTGCATAGTAGGTCTCCTTGTAATCGTCTCCTTCATTCTATAGCGCTCACAGTCCTCGGGTGCATTTGCTCTTGTAGCGTTGGTGTCCAAGCGTTATATCCCTGCCTCCTGCTTCCCTGGCTGGGACTGCGCGATGTCTTCGCCGTAGTGTTTCGCGCTGCGCCGAAGCGGACGACGCCGCGGAGCGAGAGGGGGAAAGGGAGGGAATCTGTGCAGCTGCGTCAACAATGCGGAAATCAGAACACCAGCCCGCAGCGTCCGCAAGGGGCGCCCTTGCGGACGCTGCGGGCTGGTGTCTTGCATTCCGTATTGGCTGTCTGCGCTCTCAGCGGCTGCGCGGGGTTCTGGGACGAAGTCACCAGCCGCGATTTCAAGTTCAAGGATATGTTCAAGCCCGCGCCCGATCCGCTGTGGGTCATTCGCAACAGCACTGACGGCGACAAGAAAAGCAAAGCGTTAGGTTCGCTGACCGAGCCGCTGCAACACGGCGGCAACCAACAACAGCAAGACGTGATCGTCAAGCTGCTGGTCCAGAGCGCTACCAGCGATCCGCAGCCGTTGTGCCGGTTGGCCGCTATCTCGTCGCTGCAGCACTTCAAGGATCCGCGCGCCGCCCAGGCGCTGATGGACTCTTACGAGCGCGCTTCCTATTTCCAGCGGGATCGGCCGGATGCGATGGAAACCATTCAGGAGCAGTCGTTGCAAGCGCTCGGCGTTAACGGCAATCCGGCCGCCGTCGATCTGCTGGTGCGCATCCTCAAGGCGCCGCCGGGGACGGGGCCGTCGGGAGACAAGCAGAACGACCTCAATCAACGCATCTACGCCGCCCGTGCCCTGGCGCATTTCCGGCAGTACCAGGCTGCTGACGCGCTGGTCTCGGTGTTGCGCACCGAACAGGACATAGCTCTGCGCAATCGGGCGACGGAATCGCTGCGCGAAATCACGGGACAGGAACTGCCGGCCAATGCCGAGGCGTGGAGCGAGTTCTTGCACAAGTCCGGCCAGGAGGCGCTGGCCAAAAAACCCAGCGCCACCGACAAGCTGTTCAAGCTGATTTCCTTTCGTCCGTAATTCATAGATTGTAGGGTGGGTCGAGCAGAGCGAGGCCACCCGACGACTACGGGCGAAAGGGGGACAGCATGGCACATCGCATCCTGCGCGTCGGTCTGATCGGTGCCGGCGCCAACACTCGTTTGCGTCACCTGCCGGGCCTGCAAGCGCTGAGCGACGTGGAAATCGCGGCCGTGTGCAATCGCCGGCAAGCCTCGACGGTTGCCGTGGCCCGCGAGTTCAACATCCCACATACCTACGAACGCTGGGAAGACCTGATCGCCGACCCGGACATTAACGCCGTGGTCATCGGCACCTGGCCGTATCTGCACTGTCCTATCACCCTGGCCGCCCTGCATGCCGGCAAGCACGTCTTGACCGAGGCGCGCATGAGCATGGATGCGGCGGAGGCGCATGAGATGCTTGCCGCGGCGCGGCGTCATCCTCGCCTGGTCTGCCAAATTGTGCCCAGTCCCTACGGACTCAAAGGCGACACAGTCATGCGCGAGCTGATTCGGGAAGGCTTCATCGGCGAGCTGCGCGAAGTCCATGTTTACAGTCGCAATGGCGCCCTGGCGGACCCGGTCTCTCCGTTATCGTGGCGGCAAGACGCGGCCTTGTCGGGCGTCAACATGCTGACTCTGGGCATAGTTCATGAGACGCTGTTGCGCTGGGTGCCGCCACCATTGCGGGTGTTGGCCCAGGCGCACGCTTTCACTCTCGAACGCATCGATCCGGAGAGCGGCGTGCGCCGGCCGGTGGGCACGCCGGACAGCGTGCAGGTGCTTAGCGTATTGACCAATGGCGCTCGTACCAGTTACCACTTCAGCGGGGTGACGCCATTCGGCCAGGGAGCCGCCATCCAGTTATATGGCACCGAGGGAGTCCTTTATTATGACTTGCTCGACGATCGCATTCTCGGTGTCAGCCGTACGTACGGCGCCGCACCAGCGCCCGCCGAATCGCTGCGGGAAATCCCCATTCCCAAGGAGAAGGCGCGCGGCTGGCAGGTCGAGGCGGATTTCGTGGACTCGATCCGCCTGGGAACGCCTGTGCAGCTGACCAGCTTTGACACGGGCGTGGCGTACATGGAGTTCACCGAGGCGGTCGCCCGCAGCGCTCGCACCGGCATTGCGGTTACGCTCCCCTTGAGCGAGGAAGAGTAAGAGAGTCACCACGAATCACACGAATAACACGAATAAAAGACCAAAAAAGAATACAGAACCTGCAGCGTGAGCTAGGGTTGCCATTCCTTCGCTTACGCTTCAGGCTCTGATTTTTATTCGTGTTTATTCGTGTGATTCATCGTAACTCTCTTGTATGTTTGCGCGCCGACCGGCCGCGCCCTCGACTTTTCTCTATCTCTAATATTACCCGAAATGAGACGAATTGAGCGAGCATTGACGCTCCGGTTCGCGTATACTACGTAGACGGGGCGGACGCCTTCAGAGGTGAGGAGCGTTGCGCCGGGTCGAAGGACGTGGAGTTACGAGATGGCATCGAGCGAGCAGAAACAGAAAGATCTCCTCCAAGATTCAATTCCACCGACGAAGCCGACCGAAGCCTTTGAGGGCAGGCCGGGTGAGTCGTCCGCCACGGCTCCCGATGTGCCGCTGTCGAGCAGCCAGGAATCTTTCGAGATGCTCGCCCCGGGGCGAATGCTTGGGCATTATCGCATCCTCGAACGCCTCGGGGCCGGCGGTATGGGCCAGGTCTACAAGGCGGTGCATCCCGTCATGGAACGCACCGTCGCCCTGAAAATCATTTCACCGAAACTGATGCAGGAATCCTCGGCTCGCGCGCGTTTCCAGCGCGAAGTGCGCCATGCCGCCCGGCTGATTCATCCCAACATCGTTGTCGCTCACGATGCCGCCGAGGTGGATGGCCTGTGGTTTCTGGTCATGGAGTACATCGAGGGCCGCGATATCGCGCAGCTGCTCTCGCGCTACGGCCGGCCATCGGTGGCGATGGCGTGTGAGATCATTCGGCAGGCTGCCCTGGGATTGCAGTACGCCCACGAGCACGGCATGGTCCACCGCGATATCAAGCCGGCCAATCTCATGGTGACGAGCGCTCGGCCGCGATCGGGCGACAGCAGCGTCCAGGGTTGGCCGGAGGCGCCGCTGGTGAAGATCCTCGACTTTGGCCTGGCTCGACTGAGTGTGTCGGAGAATGCGGGCGCGGGAACAGGCGAGACCTTGACGCGCGAGGGCTGCATTGTGGGCACGCCGGAATACATGGCGCCCGAGCAAGCCCGCGATAGCCGTGTGGTGGACATACGCAGCGACATTTATTCGCTGGGCTGCACGCTGTACATGATGCTGGCCGGCCGACCTCCCTTCAAAGCCGCCAGCTCATTCGAGATGGCCGTCATGCATCTCAATCAATTGCCCGATCCGGTCGCCCGCTACAATCCGAATCTGCCGCCGGAGATGTCCGCTGTGGTGCATCGCATGTTGGCCAAAAAGCCTGATGATCGCTTCCAGACGCCGGGTGCCATAGCGAACGCTTTGCTGCCGTGGGCGCGTTTGGTTGCTGCCAATCCAGCTGCCGGCTCCGCCCCGGTCGTCACCCCTGTTCCTGTCCCTCAGTCGTCGTCTGGCGTCTCCAGTGCTACGTCGCTCATCGTGTCGCCGGACAGCGGCAGGGGCTCTGCGGCGGTTCCGCCCAATTCCGCTGCGATGTCGGCGACCTCGTCGGCGACGTCGATGATCTCGCGATCTGCCCACCAGGAACCGGCGATGCCGCCGAGCGTGTGGATGATGCACTTCCAGGTGCTGCTGCGCACGTTCATCCTCTTCATCATTTTCGCCGCCATCGGCATCGGCTGCGTCATCTATCTGCCCGACATTGGCAATCAGCTTCAGCAACTCTGGCAGCGCGTGACGATGCAAGCACCCAAAACGACGCAGTCACGCTGACTTCACGAACCCGAGTTGTGGCTCGAATCCAAGGCCACTCGACGCTCCGAGCTGCGCACGCAGCGCATTCTTTCCGAGCCGCGCACGCAGCGCAGCGGAGTAAGCGATTGTCTGCACTGCCGCTTACTCCGCTGCGCTG
>DATBHJ010000237.1:0-35934 GCA_036557565.1 Gemmataceae bacterium | reverse complement strand
CGTTCCTTCTGGCTCATGGGTATCCGGTCGGGGGAAAGTACGCTGATAGACATGGTTCCTCCTTGGCCTGAGCAAGGAGGACATTTCTATTGCGTTAAGACCGGACATTTCTAATGTCGTTCAACAGCGAAAAGTGGCACGTATGGTCCATAGTGCCGACAGGAAATGCTACCCGGCAACAGCCTGTTGGCGTCGTACGATTCTTCCGGCCCTTATGGGGCGAAGCCCAGATCCAGCCATCATCCGCTTGGCACAGTGTCTGGAGCAGCACCAGGAGGGGACCCTGGTTACAGCAACTTTAGCGATCCCCTAACCGTTGATGCGTCGATCCTGCCTCCGATCGGTTCGATCCGTAGGTTAGTTGAACGCAAACTCGCGTAGCAAATCGTCTCTCTCCGGGAAATAGTTAGTGGGTACAGGACGCTACCAATACTGAGGATTGCCATGTCCGCTGGTCAACTTGACGGTGTCATCCGTTACCTGCGCAAGGTCGCACGCGCGCCGGAAGCGTCCCAGGCCGGCGATGCTGAACTGTTAGAACGATTTATCACGTCCCGCGACGAGAGGGCATTCGAATTACTCGTCCGCCGCCACGGGCCGATGGTTCTTGGTGTATGCAAGCGTGTCCTGAGGAATTACACGGATGCAGAGGACGCCTTCCAGGCCACCTTCCTTGTGCTCGTCCGCAAGGCGACTTCGATCCGACCTCGAACGCAAGTGGGCAGTTGGCTGCACGGCGTTGCTTACAAGACAGCACTCAAAGCAAGAGCCTTGAACCTGAAAAGGCGTGTCAAAGAACGACACGCGGCTGCGACGCAGGTTCGACAAGTCAAGGAGGACACATGGGAGGCTGTCCTGGAAATCCTGGACAGCGAGTTGAATGCCCTGCCGGAGAAATACCGCATCCCTGTCATCCTCTGCGATCTGGAAGGGCTGTCTTACCAAGAAGCGGCCGCCCGACTGAAATGCCCGCAAGGAACGCTGTCTGGCCGACTGACCCGAGCGCGAAGCCTGCTGGCTCACCGTGTCGCCCTCCGCAGCACGCCAGTGGGCACCGCAACTCTCTTTGCGTATCTCGCTGCTAACGCCACGGCTTCGCTTACACCATCGCTGATATCCGGCACAATCCGGGCCGGCGTAGCCCTTGCCGTTGGAAAAGCGTTGACCCAAACAGCGATCTCCGCAAAGGTTGCATCCCTTGCAGAAGGAGTCTTGAAGATGGTACTTCTGTCGAAACTGAAAATGGCGACCGGCGGGTTGGTGATCTTTGTCGCCATCGTTACCGCCGGCTGGATGAGCGCGGACCGGTTATCGGCACGTGTACTTGAACCAGGGGGCGATGACAAGTCACGAATCGAAGACAAGTTGCGCGGACCGGCCCGCTCAAATTCCATGACGAACAGACCGACGCAAACTCGGCAGGCAGAGTTCGTTTTTCTCAATGTGGAGAAGGAAAGAAAAGCCGTCTCGCTAGTGGTCGCAGGCACGTCTGCCCCAGTCCTCTGCCTCCCGGTGAAGGAAGACCTCCGGGTGCTAGTTGGGGGCCGGCAAATCGAAATCGACGGCCTGCGACCGGGGAATCGCATCGTGATCCATCTTGATTCGACAAACAGAGTGATCCAAGAGATCCGGGTGTTGGAACGGCCGGGGAAAGTTGCGGTCATCAAGGGGTCCAACGATCAGGCCGATCTCGACGCCCCGGAGGAGGCGGAGGTGTTGCGCGCCCTGTCGCCCGTTCCACGCAGTGTTCCCGGTGTTGTTGAGGTGTTTCGCGACAACATACAACTGGTGACCGAACGATTGAGCAGGGAAGTGGAGCAGCCACGGTTATACCCACTGGTTGGCGAGGCAGAGTTGATCCACGGTCACTGGAAATGCACGGTGTTTTACAGTGAGACCGTGAAATACGTGTACCCATTCCCCGCGCGTACAACACGCGCGCGCGTGGAGGTAGTCTACATCGACAAAGACTATCTTGTCCCGACCCGGTGAAGCGAGGGCATCGGTCCTATCGAAGAAAGTCTACCTGTTTGCCGTTCTCGACGTGATCGGAGCGAATGATCCCGTGACTGCGCAGCTGGTATCGCGGCCTGTGCAATTTCAGGGCATTTTCGCCTCGATGTACCGCATGCTGGTGATTGATCCATCGGCAAACACCCTAACGGAGCCCAATAGCCAGCCTGAGCACTGTCTGCGGGAGAACGAGGTACCGCACGAACTCAACGGCGCCATCGCGCGCCGTCAACAACTTAGTGAGTTGGCGATATCTCTCAGATCGACCAGGGCGGCCCGATCGCCTGCCTTGCGCGTCATGGTACAGATCGTCTCGATGGCCTTGAACTCCGGATCCATTACGTACAGGCAAGACGGGTGCGCGAGGAAATCGAAGACTGCCCCGTTGTCAAGGACCCATTTCAGGGCCAACTGCAAGGCCTTGAGGAACCAGTCCAGTTTCCACCGGCCTGTGCGAAAAGCGGCGATGTCGCTGATGGGACTCATCGGAATTTCGATTAATCCCTCGGGATACACAAACGGCTGGGCCTGTCGCTGCGCTTGCACGATACCATCGAGAACGTTCGTATCCGGCTCTTGACCGGCCTTGCTCATGGGGTGCGCCGGATATTTGCTGCTGACCCACGAGAAGCCCTGATCCTTGAGCATCTTTCGCACGTCCACTCGATCGGCGAGACCATCGGCGAACCCGCCCGGCGTGCGAAATCCCGCAGGTTCGATGCCGATGCGTGTCTTGAGAGCAGCACTGCACAGCCGGATATTCTCGCGAATGACTGCTTGCGGCTGCTCTCCCTCAATAAGCCAGGGAGCGCGATTGAAACGATACTGGATGTCGCCGGGGCGCGTCGCCCTTACATTGACGTGATCGTAAGTGTGATTGCCGACCGGGTGGCCCCCTTGCACAATCTCTTTGAGCCAGTCTACGCTCGCCTGCTCGAACACCTGCCCGACCGCAAAGCAATGCAACCGGCCACCGTGCGTCTTGACGCGGCGTGCGGCCTCGAGCGTGTACCTCTTTGTTTCCGCATTCAAATTGCCTTTTTCGTAGTCCCAGTGAGTGGTCTCCCAGGTGGGGAAATTCCGCGACATCTCCAGATCGAGCGTAACAGCGACGAGCGCTTTCCGGCGTCGTTTCTTGGCAGGCTCTTTCTCCTGCGCGGCCAGGTTCGCGCCTGCGACGAATCCCGCGGCACAACCCAGCACTTCTCGACGCGACAGGGAGGTGGGTAGGAGTGGAATCATGGCAACTCATGGGGTTGGGGCCAGCGCAAGTGTTGATGAAGGAAGGCGAAGCTGCCCACGCCGTTGATGACATGGCCGCCGTTGAAGAACTCAATGGTCGTCCGTCCTGGAATGCCAAGGGCTGCGTACAGGCGTCTCACCTTGGCGTACTCCGAGGCCACCCACTCGTCTGGAGCCACGCCGTCGTGGTGTCCGCGCTCGACCATGAAAGGCCGTGGGGCCATCATACCGGCAAGGTCGGCGTAGCCGAAGGTGTTCGCCTTGTTAAACTCGAAGATCTCGTAGGTGTTATAGAAGGGATAGCTGTAGCGTTCGCGAGTGCTACAAGCCTTCTGTACCATGTCGTTGAATTCGGCAGACGAGATGGCCAGGGCGTAGCGATCCAGCAGCGGTGGCACATGAACGGCCGTGAAGCCGCCGTAAGACAGGCCGTAAAAGCCGATGCGCGACGGATCGACAAACGGCAGGCCTGCGAGCCAGGCGAGGTGCCGGTCGTGTTGGGCAAGGAATACTGAGCAGAGCGAGCGCTTCAACGGGTGCAGTTTGCGTTGGAGTTGACGGAAGTCATTGCCGCCTCGGTAGCAGTTGTGCGGGGCAAAGGTGACGAAACCCCGTTCGGCCAGCCGAACAGCGAAGGCGCGATAGACTGCAAAGGCTGGCGATTTTGCATCCTCGTCGAGCGTATCCCAGGGAACGCCCTCCAGTCCGTGCTGACAGACCACCACCGGCCGCTTTTCGCCCTCCTTGATGTCCGTGGGCACGACGAGGATGCCCCAGCAGAAGACATCAGGCCACACATCGAGCATCACCTCATAGGCCGTCCACTTCGGCCGCTCGCGGAGCTTGCGCGTGCGCGGGTTGATCGGCTCACTGGCCGGTGGAAAGCGGCCGAGGATCTCTGTCCAGAAATAGTCCTTATACTGTTTGCAGATGGCGGGCCAGGCATCGGCTGTTGTCGGTCTGGCCTTGCTCCAGAATCGATCGCGTTCCTTGGCCGAGCGCGAAATCAACTCCTGTGTGTAGTCCACCAGTTCGCGCACCTGTCGGCGTTGACGAGCGGTCTTGTCAACGACTGGATGTTCCTTCGGCAGCGCCGGCTGCTTGTCGGCGTCTACGGGGACCGTCACTTCTAGGGTTTTGGCAAAGGAGGTGAGGGCCGAAGAGGAGAACGGGCCGACCGTCTCTCCTTCTTTCCCGCTGATAAGCTGGAACATCGGCTGCACAGCGGTTTTCTCTGGAAAGAACGAACTTGCACGCTCCAACTCATCACGCACCGCCGACAGCGGCGGCGTTTGGACGACGCCGGGAGCGGCATAGGGTTTCCGGTCCGGACCGGCCGGTGGCGGGCCCTCTACCCGGGGACACCGGCTGTACTCAACGATCAGAGGACGCGGCGCGATCAAGCTGGCGATCTCTGCATCGCCGAATTCACGCAGGAGCCCGAAGACGTTACGGTAAATCGGCTCGCGCCAGAGCTGATCGCGTCGATCGAAATAGCCGCTGATCAGTGCAGCATCGATGCGGGGGTCCACAGCAGTTGCATACAGGCCAAGCAATCCCCCCTCGCCGTAACCGGCCACACCGATCCTCACGGACTTTTTCCCCTGACCGCAACGGAACCAGTCCACCAGAGCGAGGATCTTCTGCAGCTCGTAACCGATGATGTGCCGGCCTAGCTCGAAGGCTGGGCGATATATCCACTCGCGATGAGGCTGATTCATCATCCACACGTCCGGATGGCCGGAAAGCTCGCAGCTACGGTCGATGAGCGCCGGCACCACCACCTGGCAACCGGCAGCAGCCAACCTTCGAGCGATCTGTCCCTCCGGCGGCAGGCCAGCAGCCAGTCCAGCGAGTTGTTCCGGTATTTGATCCGCATCAGGCAAGGCAACAACGAACGCCCGTGTCTCACCCTTGGGCTGCAGAAGCAACCCTTCACCGGAAACGCCGTGCAGGACGGGCCAGCGGATCGCAAACACACGAAATGTATCGGTCTCTGTAATTACCGCCGGCGACTCGGTGGTGGCGATCAGCTCCGGTGCGGTGAAGGGAGCACGCGCATCAACAAGCCCAATCATGCGCTGAAGCCTCTCGCGGTTCGGTGCGATCGAACGTCCATATGCTCCCGCGGACGAGAAATCACGGTTCCAGTACCGGGCGCGTTCTCTTGCGACTTGCTCGGCTTCGCGAGAAATAAAGCGATCAATTCCCGCTCGCATCTGAGCGGACAGATCGCCCTTCGCAAAAAGCGGCTTCGTTCCGGGTAGGACGGCCGGCTCTTCCGCATGCAGCGCGGGCGCCAGACTCAATACCAACGCCGTCAGCATGCTTTCCGCACGCAGGAAGCCCGTCGATCGGCTCGCCCACCGCAGGCTGCCGTGAATCATGAGCGATCCTCCCACTACTTCTAGCTGGGCTGAAACGTCATTTCGATCGCCTGGGCGGCGGCTCGCTCTGTAGATAACGGAACAGATCGCGTAGCTGCTGGGGCTTTAGCTCCTGCAGAAGGTTTTCGGGCATCAGGGATACGGGCGATTCCTGGATCGATTCGATTTTCTCTCGAGCAATGGTGGTCCGTTCCTTATTAGCCGAAATCAGCGTGATATTGCCCGGTGTTTGATCAGCCAACAACCCCGTGACGACGCGGCCGTCTGTCGTCTGAACAACATAACTAACGTACTCCTTGCGAACCAGCGCACTAGGGTCAACGATGCTGACCAGCAAATAATCGCGGTCCTTGCGGTTGGCGTGCGTGAGGTCGGGTCCGATCATCTCGCCCTCACCAAACAGGCGATGACACGAAGCACAGAATTTGCCATACAGCTCGCGCCCTGCTTGAGCGTTGCCCTCTGCTGCCCGCAGATCGTTTGTCAGCCGGCGGACCTCGGCGAGCTTCTCCTCGGAGGTTCCGGGTTGGACGTTGCCCCAATGTTTGCGCACCAGCTCATCCAGCTCCTTGTCCTTGAACAGCGACAAGGGGCGCAGCTCTTCGACCGCGATCTCGTTGGCGGGGAAAGTGCCTCGATTTACACCTCGCAGGAAGGCTGAGGCCCACGCTTTGCGACTGAAAAGTAGAGCGCGCGCCCGCGCTCGCAGCTGGGGATTCATCTCGCCGTAGCCGTATAGCAGTGCATCCGGTACCTTCGGATCCTCAAAACGCTGCAATGACGTCATGGCTGCGAGCCGGATCGCCTCACTTTCGTCGGGGTCGAGTAACTTGAGTAACGGTTCGACAACCTCGCCCGTTCCCGCCTCACCCAGGATCCCCAGCACCGCTAGACGCAACTGCAGGGCTGCCGTTCGATCAAGGCTCAGCTTGACGGCCTGATCCAGCGCGGGTCGGTGGCTCAGACGCATCATCAAGCGAAGGTACGTCGCGTCCGTCATTCCGTCCTTCCAATGGGCCAGCAGGACATCCATGAGGACGGTAGGGAGCTTCGTCGTCCGGGAACTGCTGCTTTCGTCCGCTTTTCGCTCGACCGCGGCGAATTGGGTAAGAAGAGAACCCATCGGCTTTCGACTACTCGACACGGAGCACTCCTGCAGGCCCAGTTCGAGCGCGCCGATGAGACGGCTACGTTCGCGGGTCGAAGGGGCGGAAGAGAGCAAGCGGCCGCAGGCGCGGAAACACTCTTGCGTTCCTTCCGCAGCATACCTACGCAGCAAGCGCTCCTCAATTGCCTCACGAATCAGGGGAGCATCCCACGCCCTCGGCGAGGAGAAGAACTCAACGACTCGATCACACGCCGACAAGGCATGGCGTTCGAGTGCCCACCACAACAACAGGGACAGGTGAGGATCACTCCCATCCTCCGCACGCAGAGCCAGGCGTTCGATCAAGGGAAGGGCGTCCGCCGTGGGCAGACGTTTAGCGCTGCATGCCAGCTGGCAGCGAACGCGCAGGTCCGATTCATGATCCGCCAGATAACGCAGCCGTTCGCTGATCGCTGTCGAGATGCATCCCTCATCGCCCAGCAGGCGAACCGTCCAGCGGCGGATGTCGGCGCTGGGATGGCCGATCGCCTTCACTGCAAAGCCTTCGCTGAACCCACCGCTCGCATACAACGCCCACAGCGCTCGCAAGGGGAGGGTACCCTTGTCGTTTTCGAGCACGAGGCGGCGTAGGGGAAAGATCACCTCCGGATCGCGGCGGTCGGCCAGGATGCGCTGAGCTTTGCGGACGACCCAGCCGTTCTTGCTGGACAAGAAAGACACCAATTGCGAGCTGGACAGCTTGCGTAAATCCTGCTCTGCATAGCGCTGCGTACCCTGATACTCAATCTTGTAGATGCGACCCTTGCTCCGATCCCACTCGGCATCCGGGTCGGGATGGGCGGTGCGCTTGTCATGCCAGTCGCATATGTACAAGGCGCCGTCCGGGCCTAACGTAACGTCACTCGGAGCGAACGAGGTATCGTTGGCCAGGAGCACTTCTCCTCCG
This sequence comes from Gemmataceae bacterium, assembly GCA_036557565.1. Taxonomy (GTDB): domain Bacteria; phylum Planctomycetota; class Planctomycetia; order Gemmatales; family Gemmataceae; genus JAJPHU01. Next base: position 28,238 of record DATBHJ010000237.1, on the reverse strand, counting down.
TGGCGCGATCGAAAACTCGACCCATGAGGTTCGAGATTGTGCCAGTAGAGGGCATGGCCGAGCAGATCCGCAGCGATGAACTTGCCACGGAAGCAATCGGGCAAGGAATCCCCCTGGTAGACAATACCACCGACCGTGACATGGCCGCCGCGAAAATCGCGATGCGGGACGTGCTCGAAATAGCCGTAAGCATAGGAGTTGCTCAAACCGCCGTGCTTGTCAAACTGCTTCCAGTAATAAGCGCCCTGCATGGCGTGGACCATGACGTAGCCGCCGACATTGGTGCTGTAGAGCAGCTCGCCCTGTTCGTCGAAGTCCAGGCCCCAGCAGTTGCCGCCGCCCTCGCAGAACAGCTCGAAACGATGGGTGAGTGGGTGATAGCGCCAAACTCCTTGCTGAAATTCGATGCCGCGGATGCGCGCGGTGACGGTGCTGCCCTGACATCCGTATAGCCAGCCGTCGGGTCCCCAGGTCAGCGAATTCGCTACGGAAGATGCATCTTCGATGCCGAATCCGGCTAACAATACCTCCGGGGGTCCATCGGGAATATCATCTGCGTCTCTGTCGGGATAAAAGAGCAGATAAGGAGCTTGTAGCACGAAGACTCCACCGTGGCCAAACGCCAGTCCGGTCGCCAGGTTCAGGCCGCTGACAAAATCCTTGGCCTTCGTCGCCCGGCCCTCCGCGTTCATCCCTTCCAGGATCGTGATTCGGTCGGCACCCTTGGGGCCACTCGGCGGCGGTTCTGGCACCCTGTCATAGACCGTGCGCGAGTAGCGGTCCACGCACACGCGCCTCAGGCCGGCAGGATTGGGATATTGCAGATACTGAATCACCCAGGGACGGCCGCGATCATCGAATTCGAGGGCCACGGGCTTACGCACGATCGGTTCGCTTGCCACCAGCCTGACAGCAAATCCCTCAGCTGGCCGCATCATCCTCACGGCCGTTTCTGGGTTGTACCCTTGTGATTGGACGAATGATCTGCCCAGGGTAAGCGGCAGGAATATTCCCAAGAGAGCAACGACAATCCGCATGGTTCTCTCGGCTCTTGATGATGAGGCGAAGATCCGAGGCACTGCCGTAGAGTTTATTCGATGACCGCCCAAAAGCATCGAGACTGACACACTTCTCCGTAGGTTCTCGATCAGCACCTTCCTCCCCAGTTGTATTCGATTCGGCCGGCCATCTGCAAACCGAACAGGGCGCGCTGTCGCTCAATCGTCTGGCATTCCAGGATCGATGCCCAGGAATCGGAACGACCCGGGTTTGGCACGGCGGAGGATAAACAGGCTTTGATCGTCTGCTGGTCGAAAGGAGACGGGCTGATCTTTTTTGCAGTCACGGAGAGCGATAATCACGCGGTCGTTCTCGTATCGGTAGCAGCCGATGTAAACAGTTCTCGACAATCGGACTTTTACTTTTCCTCCATCCTCGTTCGTCATTTGCCAAAGCAACCGATATGTGTCGGTACCTCGCTCTACAACTAACCAGTTGTCACTCAGCTTTACTGTCCAAGTTCCCTTGACCTTGGACTCCGAATCCCAAAGTGAGCCTTGCCACTCTCCGCTAAGGTCCAAGGGCTGGAGTTCTCGCACCATCTCACCCGACATTTTTTCCGAATCGCTGGCTGGAACTACCATTATCGCCGCCAAGAACATGGCCAATCGTGACATGGTGTCTGACCTCCATAAGTTTTCGTGTGCCTGTCCTTGAGTCTACTTGCTGAGACCAGGAGAAGGCCAGGCTTTCTGGAGATGAATTCTTGCTCTGTGGATAGTTGGACTGACGCTGCTCACCGCGGCCCTGATGTGTTGCAAGCCCGTCCTTTGCACCGCCCTGGCTGGGATGGAGTATGTAATGCACAAAAAGAGTACTCTTGTGGACCGCAACGAGGGATCGCCTTGCCGTACGTTACCGACTTCCTTCGGTTGCAAGAGGTCATTCACCTTCTGATGAACAGGAGTTGGATTTTCCGAAATCTGAAAATATCTTCAAGTCACGCCTGCCGCGCGGCCGAGTAATTACTCTAAGCCGGCGGTGCGTCCGTGCCTGACGGCGCGTAAGGCGCTAGGGCGCCTGGCGGCGGCACCGACGAAGCGTCTAATGACGACGTCAGTCTCGGAGTTAGGAAAGCTCGTGGTCGATCACGTGATGATTTGCCGGGTCGAGATGTAGTACAACGACATCAACTGGATGGGCCCCGGTCGTTCAAAAAGACCTTCCCGCACTCCAAGAATAGGCATCTTGATGGCAACCGACTCGGGGAGTGCATATTAGGTGCATTTTCTGTGCATCCAATAGTCCGGGCCGACTACCGCCTTCTCAGGGTTCGCTTCTATGAAATTCTCCTTTCTTATTCATCCGCTTACGAACGAAACCAAGGGACTGATGCAACTGGACAAGAGCCGCATGTTGCTGGCTAACTGGGGCAGCAATATTCTGCGATTTTGTCTCGATTTGCACCGTGCGACTGAGGCCATGCAAGAAGAAGCGGCGATCAGCGACAACGCCCAAGTTCGCCTGGTGGATGAGTTGGCGAAGCTGGCCTCTCCCACGGGGGCTCAGGCAGACGGGCGGCTGTATGAGATCCCGATGGACGCGCGGAGCATCCTCGACAACCCGGAGCAAGCGATCCAGTACATGGAGCAGGCGGTGGACGACGCCGCCAAGTGGGGCGCCCGCGTAGTCGGACTCGGCTCGATGACCGGCATCGTAGGAGGCCAGGGCGAGCATCTCGCGCAGCGCGGGCCAGTGGCCGTAACGACCGGCAACAGCTTGACCGTTTACGCGGCGCTCCAAAGCCTACTGACTGCTTGCGCGGAGACAGACATCGACCTGCGCCGTGAGGCAGTCGCGGTTGTCGGCGTGCCAGGCAGCATCGCCACCGCCGCGGCTCGCTGGCTCGCCCCGCGCTGCCGCAATCTATTGCTGGTCGGGCGTCGAGTGTCGCCGCGCGCTTCGCGCTTGGCTGCGGAACTGACCGCGGAATTGCTGGTCGATATCCCTCCAGCCCTCGCCGGGGCGCGTCTCGTAGTGTCGGCAACTTCCACCGGGAATTGCATCGAACCGGCTTCGCTACGGCCTGGGAGTGTCGTGATCGACGTGGGAGTGCCCACGGATCTCATTCCCCCGATAGCTCCGCGGGATGATGTCCTGTTGCTCTCTGGCGGGTTGGCATACGTGCCGGTTACCATGCCGCGCGACTCGATGTTTCTTGGCTTCTATCAAGGGGTCATTCCGTGCTGTCTCGGCGAGACGATGGTGCTTGCCCTGGAAGAGCGGGCTGAGTGCTTCTCACTAGGACGCGATCTGGACCTCGACAGTATTGAAGAGATTGGTGATCTGGCTCGAAAACATGGCTTCGATTTCTCGCAGTTGTTCTCGTTTGGACAAAAGCTGGAGTCTTCCGCACTGGCGCGATTCCGCAAGGCCACGGTGAGGCGCCGGCCGGAATACTCCCATAATGGGACAAACGGCAGATTCCACGATCATTTCCAGACAAATGGGAGGGTGCCTCCGGATGTATCGCTTCCGCCGTCCCTGACGACGGCTCAGCTGGCGGACCGCGCCTCCCAATTGCACGAGCGCTATATCAATCCGATCCTCGTGGGACTGGGGCGCAACAATGGCTTCATCAAGACGTTCGTGCGCGGGCTGGGCAACGAGTTGTGGGACGCCGACGGCAAGGCGTACCTCGACTTTGTGGCCGGATTCGGCTCGTTGAACCTGGGGCACAACCATCCAGCCGTGGTCCGCGCTGTGCGTGCCGCCCTCGAGGAGCAAGCGCCCGGCTTCACGCAGTCGGCGATCAATCCCCTGGCCGCCACCTTGGCCGAGCAGCTCGTCGCTCTGGCACCGCCGGGTTTGGAGATGGTATTCTTCGCCAACAGCGGCACCGAGGCCGTCGAAGCGGCCCTGAAGCTGGCTCGCGCCGCTACCGGCCGGCCTGGCCTGCTTTCTTGCGAGCGCTCCTTCCACGGCAAGTCGCTCGGTTCACTGTCTGTGACCGGTAACCCAGTTTATCACCGGCCCTTCGGGCCGCTGTTGCCGGAATGCCAGTCGATCCCCTTTGGGGACTTAGAGGCTCTGGAGCGCGCCTTGTACATGCGGCGTTTTGCAGCTTTCATCGTCGAGCCGATCCAGGGCGAAGGTGGCATGATCGTGGCACCCGCCGGATACTTGCGCGCTGCTCAGGAATTGTGCCGTACTTCGGATACTCTGTTAATCGTGGACGAAGTGCAGACCGGGCTAGGGAGGACGGGCACGTTGTTCGCCGTGGACGAGGAAGGAGTCGAGCCAGACATTCTGACTCTGGCCAAATCACTCGGCGGTGGCCTCGTTCCCCTTGGGGCCATGCTGTGCCGGCGCGATTTATGGATGAAAGCCTACGGCTCGGCGCGAACGTTCGCTCTGCACACCACTACGTTTGGCGGGGGCAGTCTGGCGTGCGCTGCCGGACTGGCAACGCTTCGCGTGCTCCGTGAAGAAGACTTGTGCGCCAATGCACGCGCCCGCGGCCTGCAATTACAGCATGCCATCGGGGATTTGGCCGGCCGCTGTCATCTCGTCCGCTGTGTGCGCGGCCGCGGCCTGATGCTGGGACTGGAATTCCGGCCCATGCCCGACACCATGGTCGCGCACTTCAAGGGCACCGATCCATCCGGCTCTATCTCGTTGCTCGTTCCAAACTTGGACGAGTTGATTCACTCGATTCCCGGCCTGTACGCCATGCAAATCCTGCTGCAGACACATGGTATCTACACACAGGTAGCACGTTCCAATCCGCGCGTTCTCCGCATTCAGCCGCCGCTAGCCATCACGGAAGAGCAGGTGAGCCGTTTCCTGTCGGCTCTGGAGAACACCTGTCACGAGCTGCAATTCCTGAATGAATCGGTGGACAGCACAATTCGCAAATCGATCGGCACCCATCAGGGTGGTGCTCGGGTGGTCGGTTAAGACTTGTTGCTGCTGGTGGCGGGCGCTTCTCGGAACAGGTTGCGCGGAGCGCTCAGTGGGACAGGGGGAAACAGGAGATGGCTGCCGGCCCGGACCAGGCGCTGCAAAGCCGAGAGCCTCGCCTTGACATAAAAGCAACGCGGCTCAAGGAAACAACCGATACGCGATTTGAACTCGTTCGCAGTCTGGCCGACGTGAATTGATTCAGCGTGTTGTCGCAGCGCGTAATCGATGTCCTCGCACATCAGATTGAAATACAGATCCGTCGCATCGTTGAGTTCATAGTCGAAGCCACAGAATAAGTTGAGATAGGCGTTCTCGTGAAAGATGCCGCACATGAAGGCGACAATGCGTTCCTCTTGATAGACAAGGGTGAACGCAGCGTCATCCGAAAACTGACGCGCCAGTTCGCGGAAAAACTCGGCGGGCAGACATTCGAGCTTCACCTGCGCCCGATCAAGGACCGCCAGATAGAGACGATGCACGTCTTCGGTGTAAAAGGCATCGACTCCCTTCCCCCCGCGGAGATGCACGACACGCAGTCCCGAGCGCCCGAACTTCTTCCGCGAGTGCTGGATCTGGTTACGGTAGCGCGAGCGGAACGAGGCGCATACCTCATCGAAACTGCCGAAGCCCGGAGGGAAGCCATTCATGGGCAGGCTGTCCGCGCGCACATAGCCTAGTGCCGTCAAGTAGTCTGTCTGGGTCGATTGATCGGGACCGAATTCTTTGAAGACGATGAACTGCGTACTCGAAGTCCTGGCCACGCGCATCAACAACCGATCCAGCTCGTGTAAGACGGCCTGCGGATCGGCGCTTGTGGTGATGCGGAGGTGGCTCTCGCCCGTCGATACCGGGCATCCGCAGAACAGAACCTGAAACTTCAGAAAACTGGGCCACACCCTACGGAGACATGCCACGGCTGTCTTCCAGGCCGGAGGAGCCAGCAGAATGCCATCGATCGAATACAGGGAGAGGAAAGCGGCCGCGGCGGGTGTGCCGGCGGCATCGCGCACGACGACATTGTAGAACCGCGCCTCTGGTCCCATCGATTTCTCCAGGGTGCGAAGAAAGCGAGGGTCCATGACCGCATCCATGCACCCGTCACAAGCAGCGAGCCACTCGTCCTGGTCGCGCTCATCGATAGATCGCGCTACAGAAACAGAACAGGGACCTTTCCCTCGGGACGAGCCGACACCAGGATGACACCAAGGAAGCGACAGAGAACTCATAGCTCACGTCTGGAAAGGGACACAAGGAAATTAACACCGCGCAGCTAGGTAGCGGGGAACCCTACGGCACAAGGTGCGCTGGATTCATCACAACCTGAGACTGCACATTTAGCACTTCACTCCCGCTAGTCAGCCGCTCTACTGCACGTCCTGCCTAAACCATGTGGGCATAGACAAAGACTTCAAGAGTCGTTGCTAACCTCACTTCCTGCTTGGCGTTTTGCTGATTTCACTTCGCCCGCGCGGTCTTGAGCGCCCCTGCCTGCAGATCATTGAAGTCGGCTCGAGCCACTTGACCGGCGCGAACGAGAATACGATGGGTCTCCGAGAGCGGTTGGCCATCACGCAGCATTTCGATGCGCACCATGTAGAAGTAATCCTTGTCCGGCTCCAGAGGAGGGGTATGGAGGGTTAGCACGCCTGCAGCGCCGTTCACAGGCATGTCGTCAACGAACAACTTGGCGTTGGTCGGTAACTCGACAAGAAGCTTGGCGCGTGTCGGATCCATCGTCTCCTTGACGCCGGTCTTCTTCTTCTTCGGCTTTTCGAGATCCTCTTGGCCGTTGCCGGTTCCAGGGACCGCCGGGCCCGTTCCCGGAGCCACCGCTCCACCCGACAGGCCGTAGCCGCCCATTACAATCGGATTCGGAGGGGGCATGTTGCAATAGCTCCAACTGCCGTAGCCGCCCCAACAGCCGCAACCGTCATAGCCACCACCGTAACCACCTCCGGGGCAAGTAGAGCAACCGCCACCGTGGCCGGCATGGTAGCCGCAATAGGCCCCGTAATGAGGCCAAGCCGGCGTGTCGCTACCTGCCGTCAAAGCAGCCATCAGTACCAGACTGTACATCTCTTTCTCTCCCGGAGAACATCAACGAATTGAGTAGCCGAAATGTTTCCTCTATCACTATTAACTTGCCGTACATGAGTCCGATAGTAAATCTGTATAAAGCCTAATTAATACAATTTCCAATAAGCGTACTCGCTGCCTCCGCACCAGTCGTTACATAGAGCATTGCAGGAAATGCCCGAGATGTCGAAGTTGCTGTCAGCAATGGCACTTGGGAAGAAGGAGTGAACACCGCCATGTTGCGAAGAAGAGTCCTTTGTCTGACCACAAGATTGCTGGGGATGATTATTCTCCCCAAAGTCGCCGACCTGCGGTTGGGCAGTTCGCCCCATGAGTGTGTCGGGCTGATGGCGGCGCCGGCCCCCAGGACGCCGGCCGAGGATCGCTTCCGTTTCCTGGCTTTTGAGGGATTCGACGGTAAACTCCGACTGAACTGGAAACCGGCGCGTTCCGATCCGACGCATGTCTCACTGACCAAGCATCGCGGCAAGCTAACAATCACGACACAGCGCGGAACCATCCACGGAAACGAGAATGCAGCGGGCGAGCCGAGCGCCAAGAATCTTTTTTTAATTAATAATCCGTTCTCCAAGGATGCTGATTTCGTCATGACGACCTCCATCAGCGCGTTCGAGCCAACGGTGGCATACCAGCAGGCAGGATTGCTCTGCTATGACGACGATGATAACTATGCCAAATTCAGCTATGAGTTCAACTGGGGCAAAGGCGACGGCCAACACTTCATCCTGGTGCTGGAAACGGAAGCCAAACCGCAGCATTTCCCAGCCGCGGAAGTATCCAATTTGAAGAGTGTCTGGCTGCGACTGACCAAGCATGGCAGGAGTTAAGAATATGCCAGCAGCACCGATGGCAAGTCGTTCACCGTACACGGCGTCCAGGAATGGGGCGATGGTGCTCCGAAGATGCTAGGACTGGTGGCCAAAAATGGTGGTCCCGCAGGAGTGCCGGAGGTCGAGGTCTGCTTCGATTTCTTTGAGCTGCGCTCTACGGAATGATATTGGCGCCGAAGTCGTCCAACAGACGCGCGGGGCATCATCCGTTATCGCAGCTCAAAAAAACCCGATGACCTGTGTCAGGCTTGCAAGAGCGCCTCCTGAGCGAACCGATCGATCTGCGCATCGAGGAGCTGAACCACCGCCTGCCCAATCCGTCGCGGATCTGTGATTTTCCTCCCATCATCCTGGACGGTCAAGCGGCCGTCTCTGACCAACCTGACCAACTCTCGAACCATTTCCGGCCGCGTGTGTCCTCCATCCAATAGAGGCAAGGCCTCCCGGCCGAAGTCGTCCAGATAGACGAACTCATGCCGCAAGTTGGTAGCCAATCGGCCGGACAGGACCTGCCAGCGGGCCAGCCGGCGCGCTAGTGGCTTCAGGCCCGGTTGCTTCGTCACCCGCAAGGGACGCAAGCGAATATCCACCACATTGCGGGCTATCATGTAGAACTTCAAGAGGGCTTGCCCAGCTTGCTTCTTGTCAGCCGCACTGGTCGCTGCATTCGAAAGTGCTACGCCGTCAAGCTTGGCCCGCGCCTGAGAACACACTTCCTCGAACGACAGATACTGTGGCCACGCTTCTCCGAGCGCTACGAGGACCGCCTTGACGATTGGGTAACTCGAGAAAGCACTCGATCCCGAAGAACTGCGGAAGTCCTCGCGGATGGAGGAATGAAGATCGAGACGAGCAGAGACCGGCTGCAAGGAAGAGCCAAAGTAGAACGGAGTCAAGATGCCGGGATCGAGGCGATAGTTGGGCGTGTGGTGGGCATGACAGAGCAAGGTTTGACGGAAAGTGCGGTTACGCAGGAAGTCCACGTATTGCTCGAGTTGAATCCGGTCGTTACAGACCCGCTGAAGAACCTGGCTGACCTGTTGGGGAAAGTCTTGCAGATCCATTGTGTACAGATTGGCGTCTGCAAGGTAACGGAGCTGGTGGGCGGCCGCCTGCTCGACGAACTGATGAAAGTAGATTGGGCTGTTGTGTTCTTCCAGGTGCTCATGATATAGGTAGGCGTCCGGCGACTGGCGGAGGCTTTCCAGCTCCGAACGGAGGAATTGGCCATAAGGATTCTGTTCGGTATTGACCGAAGAAACCAGGAAATCGAGCAAGCCGCGTGCCTGGGCGATCTGCTGGCGTGGGTCGCGAAAGCGTCGGCCGTGGTAGAGCATCATGTCGCGAATCATGCCGCGCATGTGCCAACCCGGCAGCGTATTGTAGCTGACGTAGGCCACGCCGTTGGGCTGTAGGCAATGACGGCTGATGGCCAAGATGTGCGCCTGAAGGTCAGGAGGGACCCAGGAATAAACGCCATGACAAAGGATGTAGTCGAACATTTCTGAGCCAGGCTCGAAATCGCGAATGCTTTGATGGCGTAGCTCGATGTTACTCAAGCCCAGCTCGTCAATCGCCTTCTGGCCCTCATCAATCTGGGTCTGTGCCACGTCGATGCCGAGGAACGTGCTCTGCGGAAGTTCCTCGGCCATGGCGATGAGATTGCTGCCGGCCGCACAACCGAGTTCCAGGACCCGGCACTGTTCGATTGGCGGCGGCTCAAGGCCCAAGATCGCGGCGAGGACCGCCAGCCGATCAGGATGGGTCTGGGGCAAGCAATAATCAGGATAGGGGATCAGGTCGTAACTGGTGAGGGCGTTCGCGGGCATTCGATCACACTCCAGAGGTATCAGTGGCCGAAGGCGGACTGTTTCTTGAAATCTCTGTCTAAAGAGGGCGACAGCTCGGTGTGCATCGGGTGGAGGGTCTCATTACGACATAGTGTTCATAATAAAGACAGAATGACTTTATTATAAAGACAGAATGACTTCGTTGGAAGAGGAATCTGCATCTTTTCCAAAGCACCTCTTTTTTCGCTGGACGTGCATTTCCAGCAGCGTGGGCGTCCCTATAGAAGCGGAGTGGATACACACCTGCAGAGGGCAGGTAGTTCCGTTAGAATTTCGGCCGCGTTGTAAAGAATGTAGCGACGAACTTTCTCACAGCACTGGCAGCAACTCGAAGTGATCCCCGAGCACGTGGGCACCAGAGCAGCCCAGCCATCGGTCCAGAATCGTCGCATAAACTTGCCGGAAGTCGAGGCCCATTTTCAAATCGCCTTCCTGCAAATCGAGGAGACTCGGTGTTTCTCCAACAAGGCCCGGCTTTACGCGCGGACCGGCCAGCAGGACTGGGCCAGCCGTGCCATGATCCGTGCCGAGTGAGCCGTTCTCGGCCACGCGGCGGCCAAACTCGCTGAATACCAGCACGAGGACGCGCTCGTCTAGTTTGGCACTCTTGAGGTCCTCAAGAAAGGCATACAAGGCGCCGCCAAGTTCATCCAAGAGGTTGGCGTGCTGTGGCGACTGCGAGTAGTGTGTGTCATAACCGGCCTGGACTGTGTAATAGACGCGCGTGCCGAAGCCGGCCTTGAGCAGCCGAGCGATCAGGCGCAAGCGATCGCTCAATCCCGTAGCGGGATAGGCGACGCCGGCGTCCTTCGCGCTGGCGGCGTCCTTGAGGCGAGCAGCCGTGGTGTAGGCATCGAGCATACTGCGGCTGACGAACGCTTTTACGTCGCCTGCCGTGGGCCACGGCAGAATGGCTCGGCGTGGATCGATCGCGCCGCTGAGCACCAGGTCATCGAGATGAGCCAGCGCGGCACAAAGCGATCGTTCACCGCGCAGCGCTTGCGGCGGCGACCCAAGTCCGATAAGTGCGGAATCCGGAGAGCCATCAGCCGGCGCGTGGGCGCCGTCCAGAGCGTGGCCCAACCAGCCAGAGTTATCCTTGGCTGGCTTGAGCCGAGCTGTGTGCCAGATGGCCATGCTCTCAAAGTGCGAGCGATTGGGATTGGGATAGCCGACGCCCTGCACAATCGCTAGCCGGCCGCTGTCGAGCAGTCGGCGAGTTGCCCGCAGAGCTGGATGGAGTCCAACACGGTCGTTGATCTTGATGAGGTCACCGGGGGCCAGGCGTAAAGATTTGCGATACTTAGCATAACCTTCATCCTGGAAGGGCACGACTGTATTAATCCCGTCGTTGCCGCCGTCGAGCTGAATGACGACGAGAACGCGGCTATCTTGCTGAGGCGAGGCGGCCCGGGCCGTTTGCGCCAGGAAACTGGGGACAGTCGGCACCAGTGAAACAAGGGCCGACGATTGTAGAAAGGTGCGACGAGAAATCATCGGGAATCTCCTTCCGGTCCAACCGCGACGCGCAGCAGAGCGTGTGGAACGTGCTGCTCTTCGAGTCTTGGAGAAACTCAAGCTAATTGCGTTTCGGGACTGGCGAGAACAAGGGCAGCGATACGCCGCGCTCTTGACGGTTCTACTGCCTCCTTGGGTCCAAGGGCAGCCAATTGACGCTCAACCCAGGCGCGACCAGGTACAGCGCCGAGCAGCAACTCGGCGAAGAAAATGACGATACTCTCCACGCTGTCGCCGCGGCCGTGCCGCCGAGCAAAGCCAAGAGCATCTACGGCGCCGGGCAGGCCGACGCTGTCGCCGTCGAGCAGAGCGCTGGCGAAGTTGTAACGGCCGATAGTCGAACGAGTGCTGATCCAGGATCGCCCACCCGGCCAGCCGCCCACGTTGGGCGGATGAAACAAGTCCATGCCGAGGTTGCCGCAAAATTCGGCGAGGATAAGCGTGTTCGGCGAGGGATCGAACAATTCCAGTGCTCGAGCTGCCCCAACCACATACTCGACCGGCCCGAGGATGCGCGTGCCGAGATTTGCATCCGAGAAGAATGCCTTGGAGCGCAGAATTGTCTCGACTGCCCCGCCGATTTCGAGGTTGCGCCGACGCAGCCACGCCGCAAGTGCTTTGATTCCCCCGGCAGCGACGGCCCCTTCTCCCATGAGCCATTCGCACAGACGCACCGCCAGGCGCTCGGCCGTTGCTGGGTGATCCAGCAAGAATCTCAGCAAATCATCACCCTTCCAGGAACCAGTCCGGCCAAGGATCGTCTTGTCACCACCATCGTGCTGTGCCGGGTCTTCCTGCAAGCGATCCTTGACCACGGTCCAACCAGTGAGGGCGCGAGCGGCTTCCTTCACGTCTTTCTCGCCGTACTGGCCGATACCCAGCGTGAACAATTCCATCAACTCGCGGGCCAGGTTCTCGTTGGGCTTGCCCTTACGATTGGCCTGGGCGTCCAGCCATAGAAGCAGTGCCGGATCGCGGACAACACGGGTCAGTAATTCGCCGAACGGGGCACGGGCGAATTCGCGGAATATCTGATTCTGGCGGCGCACCATCGGGCCGACCTTGGCCGCACTGGTGGCGAAATGGTTGTGCCACATCAGCGTCAGCCGTTCACCTAGCGGGTCGGAGCCGAACAACATACGGTAGACCCACCACGCTTTCAGCCGCCCCAGGTCGCCGGCAGCGGAACTTACGAGATAATCGGCCGTTGCGGCGAAGTCCTTCGGCATGCCGTCGGTGCGAGACTTGCCGTCGAGCAAGCGGTCGATGCTCGGACCAGGCCCGTCCTTCAGGTCGCGTTGCAATTCCTTCCACGTCGCGGCGAAACCGGCGCGACGGTGCAGATGGACGACGCGGCGCAGGTCCCAGGGCATCTGGACGCTCGGCACGTACGGCGCCCATGCCTCGTTAGTCATCTTTCTTCTCCGTCTTCGGCACGGGGACAACCAGCACTCCGATGTCGCCGAGATCCTTCATTTCTCCCGCGCCTGTCTTCAATTTCTTTAGAACAGTACCGGCCGAGAGGGTCACGTCCTTGTTCGAGCCATGTTCGAGAACCAACTCGTGGTCAAAATCGGGCAGCAAGCCCTCGATGCGGAAGCGGCCGTCCTTGTCGGTGAGGGCTTCTTCTGCGGGTGGGCGCATCCCGGGACTGGGCAAATCCGGATACCTCAGTGCGACGCTCACGCCGGTCAAAGGTTTACCGACGATATTGACCAACCGTCCTGTAAGCACTCCCCACGGTCGCATACGTACGGTGAGCGATTGTTTTTCATTTCCGTCAACAACCATGTGGCCGATGAGCTTCCGTTCGCGCTGGACGAACGACAGGGTGCAGGCTTTGCCCGGATCGAGCCCGCGTGCCACGAAAGAATCATCGGGAAGAACTTCCTTATCCGGCGGCTGAGTTGGGGGGGGCGTACGGTCGAAGCTCAGGCCGTAAGCAACGGCTCCTTGGACTGGCTTTGCATTCGGATCGACGAGCGCGCCCTTGAGCGTGACTCCGGAATCAAACAGGATGTCGAAGGTCTGTTCCCTGGCATTTTCGGGATAATCGATGTAGCGATAGCCGTGCGAGTGCCTCAGGAATCCGTTAGCGAAATCGTCCTTTCCCAAAGGAAAACGCCCTTTCGCCTCGTCCGCCGGATCGAGCTTGGACGGAAGGAAGTGCCTGCTCTCGCGCCCGGCAACGGCGAAGATCGCGCATGGTCCTGGATAGGAGACGAAACGAATGTAGCCATCTTGATTCGTGGTGCGAATGTGCATGAATTCGCGCGATGGAATGATTCCGGGGCCGTAGACGGCCTCGGCATACCAAGGGTTGTCCTGTGCGATTTCGTACTGAATCTGCCCGCGCACCGGCTGGCCCGTGCGCTTGTCGAGGAAGCGAAACTTCACGGGGACGCCGCGACGCAGGGAGAAATCGGCCGCAATCGGTTTCAGACCTTCGCTATCGGCCACGGTTCGGGCCGTATCCAGGTAGCTTTGGCCGGCGCCCGCATACACGGTTAGTTCGTACTGCGCCGACTTGGGCATCCCCAAGAGCCGGTAGTGGCCGTTGTCATCGGTGACGGCACGGACGAGGCGGACTTGATGGGTATTGCAGAAACTATGCTCATTGCAATAAATGGACACGCCGGCCAACGGCTTGCCGGTGTCCTTGGCCCGCACGGTCCCCTCGATGGGTTTGGTCGGCCCGGCCAGAACCTCGATGGCAGCCTCATTAACCGGCTTGCCTCTGACGATCCGTTGGGTCTCGACGTGGATGATTTTCGATTCGATCCGCGGACCACTGACGATGAGTACGGCACCTCGGTCGCGGCCAACGCCGGACAAGCGGTACCGACCCTGTTCATCGGTCGTGGTTGCCGCGGGCGGTCCCTCCCAGGCGTCGCGATCCAGACCGTGGAGCCGACGGAAGCGAACCATAGCGCCGGCGACCGGCTGTCCCTGCAAGTCGCGCACACGGCCAACAATCGCCACATCGTCTTTGACCAACTGGAGCTTGGCGTTGGCGTTGCCGAGATCCCAGACGTGGACCCAGGCTGGGCCATAACCGGGGGCGACGGCCACAATCGTGGCCCGGTGCCAGGGTCGGGCATCGGCGTTCAGGTAAGTGTCCTTGATCGCCGCCTTGGCGAAGTGGAAACGGAAGCGACCGTCCAGGCCACTCGTCGCCCCGCGATAGGGCCTGACCGAGTGCATGTCCGGATGATGCCAGCAGACCCAGCCGCGGGAGTGCCACCACACGGTAATTGCCGCCCCTGCCAGGGGCTTGCCGTCTGGATCGAGCACGCGGCCTCTCACCTCAATGCGATCCCCCTGGTCTTCGACGGCGACTTCTGGCAAGGGCTTGCCGGAATTCGTTTTGGGCGGGGACGGCTTATCGGCCGGCTGCGCCACTCTGGCCGCGGGCGTTTCCGCTGCGAGTTGGTGCCGTGCCCAGAGACCGGCACCTGTAATCAAAGCACCGACTGCCAACACCAGGAGGGCGACGATCTTACCGTGACCGGCGAACAAGGTCCGTGCAGCTTCATTTGCCAGAGCTGCCGCGTACTCTGAGACGAATTTGCCAAGGTCTTGCCCAGCCGCGGACGCCAACGCCGCTTTCACGGCTGCTTCGATGTGGGCAGCGGGTAGCGACACCGAAGAGCTGCCAAGAGCGGAAGCGAACACTCCGGCGGGCAGGGACAGACCACGCCGCGTCAAACGAGCGCGCAGTTGGCTGCGCCCGCGATTGAGCCGGCCGCGAAGAACCTCTTTATCCCAGCCCAGTTGCTTGGCTGCCTGTCTCTGCGTGCGGCCTTCGAGATAGCACAGGATCAGCGGCAGGCGATACTTCTCCGGCAGACGCTGTAATTCTTCGAGCAGCACCTGGTGAAGTTCGCGCAGCGTCATGTCCAGCAATGGGTCCGCCACGGTTCTCTCCTCCAGTTGCTCTTCCGAGCGTCGCCGCCGCCCGGTCGCGGTTCGCATTTTCAAAGCCAGGTGGTAGGCCACTCCGCTCAGCCAACTACCGACAGCATCGGGTTGGCGGACACGCTCGGCCTTTTGAGCCAGGACAAGGAAGGTCGCCTGAAACACATCCTCGGCGTCGTGCTGATTGTGCAGCACGCCACGGCACACATTGAGCACCATCGGCCCATGTCGCCGTACTAACTCCGCGAAGGCGGCCTCATCGCGCCGCAGGAGAAACCCTTTCAGAAGCTCTCGATCCGGCGTCACGCTCTGATTTTGAACCGCCTTCATACGGCGGAGGTGTTGCAGGACGGCGCCGAGTTGTGCGCTGCTCATGGTCGTGGCTCCCCTGGAGAATCGTTACCTCTCTATTACAGAGTCCCTGTTCACAGGGTGGCGCGCACGTTTTTCTTAGAAGTGGTCTCAAACCCGGCGAGCGGGGGGCGTAAGCCCCCTGTTGTCTGCTGAACAGGGGGCGTACGCCCCCCGCTCGCCGGGTTTTGAAACGGGCCTCTACGAAAATATGGTCCTCCGATCACTTATCGTCACGCTTCACGAGGACGTCGCCCAGGTCCTTGACCTCGCCAGCCCGCACCGACAGCTCCTTGAGCCGGTCGCCGGCCGAGAGGATCACTTTCTTGGCGGCATCGCCGTTCAGCGTCAATTCATGCTTGAGATCCGGAACCAGACCCTCGATGTGGAAACGTCCCTCCTTGTCGGTGCGAAACTCTTGCAACATCACCAGGCCCGGCTCCGGAAGGGAAGGGACGCGCAAGTTCACCCGCACGTCGGCCAACGGCGTGCCTTGCTCATCGACCAAGCTTCCGGTCAAGGCGCCCCACGGTTCCATGCGCAC
Source organism: Gemmataceae bacterium (assembly GCA_036557565.1). Lineage (GTDB taxonomy): Bacteria > Planctomycetota > Planctomycetia > Gemmatales > Gemmataceae > JAJPHU01. Next base: position 12,165 of record DATBHJ010000237.1, on the reverse strand, counting down.
CATGAGAGAGCGGTTCTCGTCGCCACGCATGACGGAATGGCCGATCAGCTTGCGGTCGCGGTGGAAGAAAGAGATGGTGCGGGCTTCGCGCGCATCAAGACGATCCACGGTGAAGTCGGCCGATTGCAGCTGCCTCCTCTCGTGCTGGGACGAATAGTCAACATCGCGTCGATTGCTTGGATGATAGTTGAGTCCGTAGGCCGTCGCGCCCTGGACAGGCTTGGAGTCGGGGCCAAGCAGCGATCCCTTCACGGTGCGGCCGGGATCGAGTTCGATATCGAACGTCAAGAGTTTGTCCGACTTGTCTGTATCGACGACGCGATAACCTTCGCTCAGTTCCAGAAATCCACCGAGCATAAAAGTTCCCTTGATGTAGCGTTCTGTTTCGGCAGGGGTGGGCCGGGCCGGCAGGTACGGTCGGCCGTACTTGGCCCAGGCGGTGACGATCCCCGGTCCGGGATACGCAACCAGGTGAAAGACGCCCGCGGCATCCGGCATATGAATGCGCTCGAACTCCCGCGTCGGACACAGGCCCGCTTCCCATTCCGCTTCCGCCTCGTGGTAAAGCGGATTGCTTTGCAGAGGCGTGTACTGCACTGTCCCGCGCACGGGTTGGCGCGTTTCCTTGTCGATCATCCGGAACGCCAGAGGGATGCCGCGGCGAAGCTCAAAATCCGCAGTGATCGGCTTCAGCCCTTCAGTGTCGGCCCGCTGTTTGAACGTGGCAAGGTAACTCTGGCTTTCCGGACAGTATACCGTGAGCTTGTAACGCTCCGCCTTGGGCAGCCCCACGAGCCGATAGCGGCCATTCTGATCCGTGACGGAGCGCACCTCGCGCCGGAACGCATCCTCCTCGCCGTAGACGACGACACCCGCCAGAGGCTTGCCCGTATCCTTGGCGCGAATCGTTCCCACGATATACTTCGTCGGTTTCACGACCACATCACCAAGTGGGAAATAGCTCTTCTCCTTGTCTGCTTTGACACTGGTATCGAGAGAAGCAAACTGCTGCGCGATGGTCGGACCTTCAAAGACAACCAGTGCCTTGCGTCCGGCGCCCAGTCCGGTCAGCGTGAATGTGCCGGCTTCATCCGTTGCCGCCTTCACCGATAGGCCGGTCCAGTACGTTTGCCACAAGAAATCCTTGATGAAATCGCCGCCGCGTTCGAGGCGGATGACACGAACGCGGGCGCCGGCGACAGGCCGTCCCTGCAAATCGACGATTCTGCCCTTGATGGGAACGTTGCTCTCGGCGAGTGGAATGGTCAATTCGCCCTTGCGGATGTCCTCGGCGAGCGCCCAGCCCGGGCCATATCCTTTCGCCGCAGCGACCACCTGTGCCGATTTCCAGCGGCCCTCCCACATATTCATTGGGCCGTCGTCGATTTCCGACGGCGAAAACGTGAAGCGGAAACGGCCTTCGTCATCGCTGACCGCTCCCAACCGCGGGTGGAGCGGCTTGAGGGTTCGAGGATGCCACATTCGATAGTAACCCTCATAGCCCAGGTGCCACCACAATGTGACATCGGCCCCGGCGACGGGTTTGCCCTGCGGATCGACGACGCGCCCAACCACCGTGAGCATCTCGGCCTTCGCCTCATCGCGGTTCGCGGAGGGTTTGCCGGCGTTTCTCTTGGAGACCGGTTTCTCATGTGCCTGCAACGACCGCGGTGCGGACGGCTCTTGCAGCACAGCCTCGCGTTGCGCTAAGACGCCTGCGGCCACCGTCAGGGACGTTAGGGTCAGGACCAGTATCGTGAGGGACTTGAATTTGGCGATCGTCATGGTTTTACTCACACCTTCCGCCAGAGCGATAATTCGAGGGGAGATTCCAACGGTGGCTTCAACTGCTTGCGTCCGAAATGTCAGCGCCGCCTTCGCCGTGGCACGGACGAGCAGAGCAGGCAACGCGGCCGGACTTGTCGTCTCCGACAGGGCCACCGCCCCAAGCACGGCCGACAGCGTCAGACCGCGGCGCGTCAAACGCTGTTGCATCAACTTTCGCGCATGGGCCAGACGGCTCGACACCGTGCCTTCTTTCAAGCCCAAGAGGGTGGCCGCTTCGGGCTTGCTTTTGCTCTCCAGGCAGCAAAGGACAAAAACGATCCGATACTTCTCCGGGAGGTTGGCCGTCTCTTCATCGAGCACTGCTTGCAGTTCGCACCAGGCCTCGTCGAGGGGCGGTTGTTTGTGGTGCATGCGCTGAAACTCCCGTTCATGGTACTGTCGCCGACCGGCGTCGCGCTTGGCTCGCAGGGCCGTGCGATACGCCGCACCGTGCAGCCAACTGGCCAGGGTCTCCCGCTTGCGGATCGAGGCCATGTTGCGGGCCAGCACCAGAAAAGTGGCCTGGAATGCATCCTCGGCATCCTGGACATGGTGCAGGACGCGCCAGCAGACTTTCTGGACGAGCGGCCCATGCCGCTTGACCAGGGTCGCGAAAGCGGCCTCATCTTGCTGGTGCAAGAACCGCTCCAGCAGCTGCGCATCCGTCAGGCTGCCATCGGCCAGGACCGATAACTGGCGTAGTTGCCCCAGCACGGCATTTAGTTGAGCGTGGGCCACGGTTGTGTTTCTCCCCGACTCCGTAAGTTCTTTCCTCTATAGTTTCCTGTCGGATACTGATTGGTCGATTTTTCTTTGCCTGTTTGACTCTAAAGCTACGCATTCATACGGCGGTCGTCGAAAGTAGACACAGAGGCCCTTGCATGCTAGTTTCTCAAAAAAGGTTTTGAACGATCTTGTAGTCCATTCACGACATACAGGTAGAGCCACATCATGGATTCCATGTGTTTACAGTACCGGTTGATCGCGGAAGAACGGCGTCAATTCCAGCAGCAAGGCTATCTCATCGTCCACGAGGCCCTGGATCGCTCCACGAACGAGCGCCTGCTCGCTGCCGTGGACCGCGTCGATGCGCGGGAACGCGCTTCTACCGTTGCACCTCACCAACTGCTCTCCTTCGCGAACATCCTTCCGGAGAATGAAGCCTTTCTGGATCTGATCGACTGGCCGCGAATCTTTCCCAAGGTGTGGGGCATTCTCGGCTGGAACATCCACGTTTACCACACCCACCTCGACGTGACACCGCGGGCAGCGGAACCTCCGGCCCGTCCCGTGGCCTGGCACCAGGACAGCATGCGGGTCAACGACGAGATCGAGTGCCATCCCCGCCCGCGGCTGTCTCTCAAAGTCGGCTATTATCTGACCGACGTGACCGGCCCGGACTGGGGCAACACCTTGTTGCTGCCTGGCTCGCACTTGCATGACGAACTGGATTGCCCCGACGACGGCACCGCCAGTCCGCCCGGCGCGGTCCCTCTTTGCGTGCCGGCGGGTTCGGCCCTGCTGCTTGATCGCCGCCTGTGGCACTCGCGGAGCCCCAACTTCGGGCCACACACTCGCAAGGTCATCTGGATAGGCTATGCCTACCGCTGGCTCCGTCCGAAGGATGACATGACCGTCGGCCACCTCGTTGAGCGGGCGGATCCCATCCGCAGGCAACTGCTCGGCTATGCCTCCTCTGCCAACAGTGTTTATGACCCCGAGGACGCGGATGTGCCGCTTCGTGGCTGGCTGGGGGAACACGATCCCACCGAGGCAGGTGGTTCGCCACATCACGGGCGAGCCCAGGCGCGGCCGCCCGTTTATGGTATGCGCGGGAAGAACACTGGCAGGCGTTGAGCGCTGCCGGCGGTCCTTAAGATTTACAAGCGACCTAAGAACGTTGAGTCAATTACTTGGAGTGCAGAGGCGATTGAAGGGATCGTTGTCATCATCAGCGAGGCAATGGATGAGGCGGAGGAGCATCACAATTAACCTGAATCAGGTTAGGCGCTGCGGCGACCACCCAGAAGCTGGAAGATCGAATGAATCGTACTGGCAACCTTCCATCGCCGCGAAGTGAGGATATTGTGGAGCTGTTCGTCTCGTCGGGCTAAATCATCTTTGCGCAGGGCCAACTCGCACCGTAAGTTGTCGTGGTCCCTCAACAGACTCAGGAAACGAGTCCGCGTCGCGTCTGCGTTTTCGATGTCCCACCAGCCGCGCAGCGTGAGCCGCCCGAGTGGGCCGGTGAACGGGACAAAAATCATCGGGTCCAGCGTGTCGAGAGTAAAAACGCCGTCTTCGCCGCGCACTCCGTTGGCCGAAATCGTGCACATATCCACGATTCCTTGCTCGCCTTCGGGAGTTCGCCAGACGATTTCCTCGACATGCACCCGGCTGAGCCGTCCCTCAAAGGGGTCCCAGCGCAGCTGTCGGACCAAAGGTGCATCCGACAGATCGAATGTGATGTCGAACCTCCGATTCAGCAAGTTCACCCTCCTCCGACAAGTCTCCGCATCATTAAAGCCGGCACCGGCATCGAAGAAAAGCGTCGAAAACGAGTAATTGGGCGTAAGGAGATCGAAAACAGGCAACTCGCCCAGAAGGTGACTGAACGTTGGAACATTAAATTGAAACTCCTTTTGCAATGTCCTCGCCGCTTCCGGATCCAAGAGCAACTCTTGGAGCTTCTCGATGCCGACTAGTTGCTGGTATGGCGAAAGCGAGCGTGCCAGCAGAAAGGCTTGCTCGCAGCGCATCGCGATGGGATCTACATACTCCGGTCGCAGCAGTTCATCGCGGAATGCCTTGTAGAACAATTCCGGACTGACACCGTCGAAAAAGTGTCGCATGACGAGGTACAACTCATTGTTAGAGCGAACCCATCGATTGCGCCCCACCCATGGATCGGTACCCTGGCCACTGAGGTTCTGGCCGTCACCACGGATGCGGTAGCTCAGAACCGGTTGAGGGAGAAAAGTGAAGTCATAGCGCTTGATCAGGCGCACCCACAGATCAAAGTCTTGTAGCTGGAGCAAGAGAGGGTTGCAGAAGCCCGACTTGCAGAGCAGCTCGGTCTCAGTGAAGCATGTGATGGCGTTGATGAAATTCCCTGAATGAAAGAAGCGGCGGTAAATCTCTGCGCGGCTCTGACAACGATGATTGAAAATGCCATCACAAAAAGACGGCTTTGTCACCGGTCGGCTGTTCTCGTCGATGAGATCGACGGACGAAAACAAGAGACGTGTCGGGCCGCGCTGGTATTCCTCTAATTGGCGAGCGAGACGATCGGGATGACAAACATCGTCGCCCGACATCAGAGCAACATATCGACCACGGCACGCACTCAGGCCGCGGTTAGCCGCCGCGCTAGGCCCCTGATTTTCCTGTCGCAAATTCATCAGACGGGGATCGTCGAAGTCGGCGATCACGCGCGGTGTGGCGTCTGTGGATCCGTCATCCACAACAATCAGCTCCAGATCCGTGAAGGTCTGTGACAGGACGCTCCGTATTGCCTCGCCGATGTATTTTTCGTGATTGTAGGTGATCATGCTCACGCTGATCGTCGGAATGGAAGACGGCATAATGGGCCTCGAACCTGGACGATAATGGAACAAATCGTGGCGGCACGTTTTCGCCGTGCCGTTCTGCCAGCCTCTTGCGTATCTGCCACACTTACAAATCGCCGAGATTGTCCATCATGCGGCCAGGCGGCTGTTCAGTGAGAACTGATGCAAAGCATCACACACTTGCGCCAACTCCTGGGCGGACAGGTGCGGCCCTATGGGCAGACTCAATACCTGCTCGGCCAAACGTTCGCTGACAAGCGGGCGCGCGCCTCGCCATTGACCGTGACGGTAGGCACCAGAGCGGTGCGGCGGCGTCGGATAGTGAATGAGAGAGCCGATGCCCCGCGCGCTGAGATGACGCTGCAACTCGTCGCGACGAGGGTGGCGGATAACAAACAGATGCCAGACCGGTTCGATGCCGTCGGGGACATGCGGCAGACGCAACTCCGGCAGAGACGCCAGGGCGTTGCGATACTCTGCGGCACAGTGCATGCGCCGCTGGTTCCATGCATCCAGCTGCTGGAGTCGGACGCGGAGAAAAGCGGCCTGTAGCTCGTCGAGACGGCTGTTGACGCCGAGAATTGTATGCTGATACTTGATGCGCGAGCCGTAATTGCGAAGAAGTCGAACCTTCTCGGCCACCGTATCGTCATCCGTCGTGACTGCTCCGCCATCGCCGAAGGCGCCGAGGTTCTTGCCTGGATAAAAGCTGAACCCAGCCGCATCTCCGATGCCGCCGACGCGGCGCCCCTTGTAACGTGCGCCATGAGCCTGGGCCGCATCTTCAATCATCTTCAAGCCGTGCTGGCGAGCGAAGGTATGGATCGAGTCCATTTCGGCTGGCTGGCCGAACAAATGGACAGGCATCACGGCCGCCGTCCGCGGCGTGAGAGCCGCCTCAAGCCGGGTCGGGTCCAGGTTGCCGGTGTCCGGATCGACATCGACGGCAACCGGCAAGGCTCCGACAGCCGAGACGGCCAGCCAGGTGGCGATGAACGTGAAGGCCGGCACAATCACCTCGGCGCCGGGACCGATGCCACAGCCTCGCAGCGCCAGCGAGAGCGCATCCAGACCGTTGCCGACCGCCACGCAGTGCTTGACGCCGCAGTAGGCAGCAAACTCGCGCTCGAACGCCTCTACTTCTGCGCCAAGGATGTACTGACCTACATCCATGACCCGCTCGTAGGCAGCCCTCAAGTCGTCTTGCGCTTCCCGGTACGCCGCCTTGAGGTCCAGAAAGGGGACGGTCATTTCATGTCCCTCATTGCCAGACGATACGCTTCATAATTGCGATAATAGTCCTCCTCTTCGTAGACTTTCGAGGCGAGGACCATGCAAACCGATCCGGAAGAGAAATTGTCCAGTTCGCGCCATAGCATGGGAGGGATGTACAAGCCGTAATAGGATCGATTCAGGTGAAACGTCCGCCGTTCGCGGGAATCGTCGAGGATGACATCGAAGCTGCCGGCCATAGCAATCATCAACTGCTGGAGGCTTTTGTGTGCATGGCCGCCGCGGCTGGAACCGCCCGGTACATCATAGATGTAGTAGACGCGCTTGATGTCGAAGGGGACATGATCCTCCGCCTGGATGAAAGTCAGATTGCCGCGCGGATCTTGGATGCGCGGTAGTTGGATTATGCGCGCCTGCTGCACGGAGTATTTCGGTGGCGGCCTCAGGCTTATCAAATTCAATGCACTCATTTGTTAACCCTCTTTGGATTCACTCCACAGCGGTGCAGTGAACCGACTCTGCTCGACGCCTACTCGTATGAGGCGGCTCGTTTTCCCGGCCGGAATTTGCCCAACTTCCGGACCCCGCGCCGGACAATCCAATAAGCCAACCGAGAAGGCGTACTCATGTCCTCAAGTAATTTGCTGTACTGGACATCGGTCTGTGAAAGGGGGCCCCACCAGTGGCCCCGGACCGTGATGCTCGCAATCTCATTATCTACAGCGAATAAAAACATGGGATTGTGGGTATCAAACAGGTGAGCGCCGTCCGTCAGTTGCGTGCCGTTGCTCTTGACTTTCGTCAGATCCAGCGTGTGCTGTGTTCCCGTGACGTCACTGTAAGTGACAGAGTGCAGATGAACCTTGCACAAGCAACATTCGACTGGATTCCAGCGCACGATCTTCACCGACTTGAAGGTGGAGGTGTTGAATGTCAACTCGAAGTCGTTGTCTCCCAGGTAGACGTTCCGTGTGATTGCGCGATCCTCACCTCGGCCGCAGCCGTCGTCGGGCCATAGTTTGCTCATCCGGAAGCGCACAGGGTCGCAGGCATCGTTGAGTTCCCAACGGCCCTGGAGCGTGAGGGCGGCCGCCGGTCCCTTGACGGGGAAGATAATCATGGGATCCTTGGTGCCGAAGAGAAAACTACCATCGGATGTGGCAACTCCGTTGGATGTCAACTGGTTCACATCGATCGGCCATTTTCGACCCTGAGAGTCCTCCCAACCGGCCGAGTCCAACCAGACCTGACAGTAGGCGCCCTCCAATGGGTCCCAGCGCACTGCCTGCAGCGACGAGGCTTTGGAGAGATCGAAGCGAAAGGAGAAGAGCCGCGATTCCAGATTGGCAGGTCGGCAAACTCTGGCTTCCTCGCTATATCCCTTGCCGACGTCGAGGTACAACTGCGTTTGGTTGAATCGCTTCTCTGTGTCTATCAACTTGATCGTGTCCGCGAAGGACACGTGCGTGAAGTTGTATTGCTGTTTGAGGACGGCCCTCGCCTGCTCTTGGCGAAGTAAGTCATACAGTCTTTCGGCACCGAGTAAACGTAGTGGCGTCGTCGGCGCTTTGAGCAGCACGAACGCTTGTTCGCAGAGATATTCGAGCGGTGTCTGGAAATTCGGATTACGCACTCGATCGGGGAATATCTCCTTGAATAGCTCGCTGGAGATGCCATCAAAGAACGACCGCATGATCAGATAAAGTTCATTGGTGGTGCGGATCAATTTCTCGGGATCAGGCCCACTCAAGTTGACGTGGCCGGTGCGTAGTCGGAAGCGATACAACTTGTCGTCCTGGTAGGCGAAGTCGTATTTCTTGGCCAACCGAACCATGAGATCGTAATCCTGAAGCTGATACAGGGCTGGGTCGCAATACAGCGGTTCGGCCTTGAGGATTTGCATTTCGGTGAAGAGCGTCAAGATAAAGGCCGGTGCATTGCCGTCGAAGAGGCGGCGCAGCACGCGCGCCCGCCCATTGGCCGGAGTCAGGTTGCTGATGTAGTAGTCGGTGTCTGTGAGCTTGTTATCCTCGTCGATAAACTCGACGTTCGAGAAGAGGATACAGCGGCCCACCTTTCGGTAGTGAGCCAGCTGCTTGGCGATGCGATCGAGCGGTAGCAGATCATCGCCGGCCATGATTGCGAGATACTTCCCGCGGCATTCGGACAGGGCGCGATTGGCCGCCATGCTCGGTCCTTGATTCGTCTGATGGAATACCCGTACGCGGGGATCGGTTTGTCGATTGAGGATCTCAGCCGTTTCGTCTGTAGAGCCATCGTTAACGACCACGACTTCCAGGTCAGTGTGTGTCTGCTGGAGAACACTGCGGATCGCTTGGTCGATGTATTTGCCGTGATTGTAAGCGAGCAGCGTCACGCTCACCAGCGGTTGCGCAGCCATGATCCACTCCTCTCAACCGTCAATTGAGACGCCTGGATTCCGAGATCTGCAACGGCCTCGGCACGGCGTAGAGCATCAAATCGGTTCCATCATCCATGTGCGATCTCAGGCCGAACTCGTAGCTGGGATTGATCTCTTGCAATAAGGCCGCCAGCGACCACAGATCGTCCGGTTGGTGGTAGACGGCGACGGCCAAAGCCACGTTGCCCCGTCGAAGTAATGTCTGCGCTCCCAGCAGCGCATTGCGCTCGGCCCCCTCCACATCGAATTTGACAAATAGAGGCGACGTTCGATCGATGTAATCATCCAACGAGACGACGGCGACTTCTTCACCGTCCCCATTCGACAGCGCGGATCCCAGTGTGCCCGTGGCGTCGAATCGCAGGCGCGTCGATTCCGACCACAAGCCGGCATTGCAAACCTCGACCCGGCTGCGAAGCGGCGTCGGCAAGGATTCTCGATACGCACGGAGCTTGCGGAAATTCAATTCGTCGGGTTCGAATGCGATTACCTGGCCGAACCGCTCTCCGCTCAGCCGGAGAAACGCCTGAACGGAATCGCCGTCAAATGCGCCGCCATCGACGAAGACGACATCATCGGGCAGCCATCCTGACAAGTACCCGTAGTCCATCCCCACGGGCTGAGGCAAGGCGTCCACATCGAGGTACAGCCGAAAAGCCAGATGCCCCAGCAGTTCCTCCTTGGAACGCCGATCGATCAGACAGTCGAATAAGCGATGAAAGCCCTCACGGGAGGCCAGCACTCGTTGCGGTCGGTCGAAGTAATAAAAGGGCAAAAGATCATCCGGAAGACACGCGGCGATCTCGAACACGGACATCACCGCGTCGAAGCCCAGTTCGGACAGACGCCGGCGCGTGGCGCGATAGGAATGACCGGGGCTGAACATACTCACGACGACGAGGGTGCCTGGCCCGTAGCACTGAGCACCTTGCACGGACGAACCAATGGGCAGACCGTCAACCTCGGTTCCTTGTTTGCTGGGTGTATCATCGAGAAACCCCGACGGTTTCAACCCCGCTGCACGCAGAGCGCCGGCGATACTCCGGCCGTTGCGGCCCGCCCCGTACACAAGGATCTTGGAGGCTTGCCTCAATTTCGCTGCCAGTCCATTACGCACTGCCGCGCAGCGCTCAGCCGCGTCCGGACCCAAAAGTTCGCCCAATCGGCGGCGCAATGTTTCATCGGTGAACACTGTCTTCACCACTTCACGCCACCTTTCGCGCTTGACTCTTTTCCGCTTCGCGGAGCTTCTGCAATCGCCAGGGAACGACCCCCGGCCGAGGGTTCCAGCGGTAACCGAGAAAGCGGGAAAGGAAGGCATCGTCGCTGTAACGGCCCTGGAGCATATCGGGGATGCTGATCTGCTGTCCCAGAATCGGCATGCCGACCACGTGATTGACCGCGCGCCGAACGATGTTGGAACTATTCTGTCCGGCGCGATGGAAGGTCATGGAATCGAAGATGACGACGGCCCCCGGCGACGCCTCGACGACTTTCTCGTGCCGGCGGATATAGGCTTCGGAAGGAAACTCTTCCTTGAGATGGCTGCCCGCCAGGAAGTGCGTTCCTCCGGTCGCGCTGGAGAATGGGTCCAGGCAGAAAAGGAAGCTCAGGGCCAGCGGGCGCGAGCACACCCAGTGTTGATAGTTGAGGTCTCGATGCCAGTTAATCTGATAATGTCGCAGGTTGGGTGGATTGATGACGCCATTCTGCATGAGCAGAACGAAATTCTCCCCAAGGATGCGGCGGACGATGCGGAGGATGGTGTCGTTGGTGGCCATGCTAAGAAAAGCATCTTCGTAGGCCAACAGGCAGCGGGCGACGTTGGCGTCGTTAATACGCCTTAAGTTCTCTTCTCCGCCCACCTCTTGCTGTTGGACGGTGTAAATGTCGTCCAACAACTGACGGAAACGGTTAATCTCGCCTTCCGACAGACCACTGTCAGCCACCGTGTAGCCGCGGCGGAGGATCTCTTCGACAAGGACGTCCACCTCGGATTCGGCGGCCGTGACGCGTGAGACTCCGTACGACGATGATTGGTTTCCCATCATGCTTAACCTTCCCTTTCCTTCTCTCTTCTGATTTGGCTCTTGGCCTCAGCTCGCCTCGGCGACGGTTGACTCCGCCGCGACCTCCAGTTGGTAATGATCGTGGACCACGCCGCGGGCGCCGAAGCCTTCCTTCTGATCGATCAAGCCTTCGTTGAGCAAACGTCCATTGTCTTCGGTGGAGATGCCAAAATCGAAGCGTGGTTTTTCGTTGTACACTTCGGTGATTAACCAGGCGAACAAGGCGTCCAGAGCGCCCAGGCGCTTGCCCTCTTCGCTGGCCGAGATGTACTGAGCATGAGCGACAGGGGCGTTCTCGTAGACAAGAACGCCTGCGAGCAACTGCTCGTCCAGGTACGCGCCGAACAGTTTAATGTTGTCCGGGAAACGGCGATGCAACAGCTCGATCTCTGCCAGGCTGTGAGCCGGTCGAGTCTCGTGGCTTTGTCGCAGGTTCTGTTCCAGCAAGGGCCAAAAAGCTTGCAAGTCCTCACTGGCTCGACAGCACACTCCGGCGGACTTCGCTTTCTTGGCGCCGCGGCGGCGACGTTCTTGAAACGGCAGCTTCGCCTGGATCTCGATCGTCGAAGTCATGTCGCGGCGGCTCAGGTGCGCACCGTGGAGGAACAGGGCGTAGCGATCTTCCTCGGCTGGCAGTGTGTGGTAAATGTGCGGGATGCACTTGTAGATCAACTGCGTCAATCCGTTGGCACGAAGATAACGCATCAGCTCGGCGAATAACTCGAGCATCCGCCGAGTCGTCATGCTCGCATCGACGAGGAAACCGCCGAACGTCAGGCCTCCGTGACTGACCAGCTTATCGCCGGAAACGTTGGCCGGCAGCAGCGCCGTCAGCTTGTGATCCTGGAAAAATAAGAGCGAGTGATCGACGAAACGATCGGCGTGATATTCCAGGTAATCGCGCTGGAAGAAGAAATGCGCGTTCTTTGCAGTGCGGGCGAAGGCATCCCATTCGGCCTTCTTCTCGGCGGAGTAACGGCAGACGGATAGCATTTACGACCTCCTGACCGCGACGCCGAAACCCGTCTGACCGTAGTTGTTGCCG
>DATBHJ010000236.1:0-64943 GCA_036557565.1 Gemmataceae bacterium | reverse complement strand
GCGCGGTGATGAGTACGAGCCGCACCTGCGCAAAGCGATTCGACGGCACGAAAGAGCCGCCGAACGAGCATTCATCAACACCTATGGAAAGAAGGAGTAATCCCCATGTATGCACTCGCCACCATCAATCCCTTCCTGGCCGCCCGCCGCCTACGGCAAGGCGCTGCCGCCACTCCGCAGCAAACCGAACTGAGGCCGGAGCGCTCTGCCGAGCCGGAGCAGCCAATCTTCGCCAAGCTGCCACGAGCGCCCAAAAACGCCAGCCCGGTGCCGCACCTGACCAGCCTGTACCATTTCGACGACGATGGAAAGCACCGCGATCACGCCTATCCCGGCAACTGCGGCGGCAACCTGATCCGCGACCTGCTTTTGTACTTCCGGCCGGAAGGCATCGTGTTCGATCCCATGAGCGGCTCAGGCACCTGCGCCGATGTGTGCCGCGCGTTGGGCATACCCTGTATGTCGTGGGACATCCACCGTGGACTGGACGCCTGCGGCAACGATTTCACCGCCAAAGAGATGTTTCCCTTCATCTGGGCACATCCGCCGTACTGGCGCATGAAGCTCTATTCCGAAGATCCCAGAGACCTGTCGCGCTCACCGACGCTGGAGGATTTCCTTAAGCGCTACGGCCAGTTCTTCCGCAACTGCGCCGGCGCCCTCACGCCCGGCGGCAAGCTGGCCGTCTTAATCGGCGATTATTGCGATAAAACCGAGGGATTTATACCCCTATCTTACCACAGCAAGAGATTGGCGTTCGCCGCCGGATTGAAGCAGCACTGTACGGACATAATCCGGTGGAGCCACGGCGCCAGCAGCAGCAACAAGGTCTACAAATCGGCCTTTATCCCCGGCCTGCATGACGTTCTGTCCGTTTTCGAGAAACCCAACTGAGCAAGGAGGAAAACCATGAATCTCAATGGCTTCTTTATCGATACCGACGCATCCAATGAACGATATCTGTTCATGGATGTGGACGGTTTCGGCGTCTCAATCAAGCGCGAAGACGAAGGCATCGTCGTAGATGTGTATCCTCTCCACTTCGATGGTGAGCCGATAGCATCGACCTATGCCTTACATTCCGAAGTCACGAGAGAAGATGATCTCAATTAACCAACCACTCGAAAGGAGAAACGCCTATGACCAAGACCTACATGATTAATGCCTGGTGCCTGCGTCCGTTTATCGCCACCATCGACATCAACGCGGATACACCGCAGGAGGCTATTGCCATCGTTCGAGGGCAGCTTGGGACGCTGCTCGATACGGCCGAGGAATGCAATGGCAACTACCCTTGGGATCAATTCGCCGCCTACGGCGACAATGGCAACGAATTGCTGCGTGTCCTCGACGAAAGTGCGCGATTACACGAGGCCGCTCCGAAACTGCGGGAGACGCTGCTTTATGTGGCCCAGGAGCTTGCCGGATTCAAGCCGGATTACCTGCGGCAGATCGGCCTCAACGTGGCGCTGGAGCAAGTCGAGAAAGCCCTGGACCTCGTAGACAACCCCGCCACGCAGGCATTCGCCAAGGCGGCTAAAGACCATCACGACTAATAATCACCCGAGAAAAGGATACCGTTATGACAGTTTTCAGCATGGAGCTTCTCACCGAGCAGCCCGACCGCTGCTATGTGGATGTCGATCGCCGATTCAACATCGTCATCGAACGCACCGAAGACGGCCTGGCCTTGCATGTCTGGCCGTACACGAATGGAGAGATGTGGGACTATCCATTTACCACTTTTGAGGTCAACGAATCCGAAATCATCGCACTTGAACAGGAGTTGGAGGAATAGCCATGAAAAGCGACACCGATACTACTCTACGAACGCCTCTGTTGGTCGCCAAAGGCACGCCGTTGCTACCCGGCAGGATGTACCTGCGGCTGTTTCACGGCCGCACCGATCCCGCTCAGCAAATGGACGATTGGGGCTTTGTCGGCCCGACCTTCGGTCCCCTCGCCTGTTATGTGCATACATACTGCTGCACATTCCGCATCTTTGCCGAGGATCAGAGCCACGAAATCTGGCTGGACAAGCACGACGATATTATCCGGTGGAATGGCTGCTTTTACGGCGACATGGAGGTATTCATCGCCTCCGCGCATGAGAGGGCATAACCATGCTCTATCGCGTTTACAATCAGGGCGAAATCCCCTCTCTCGCTCACGGCTGGCGCTCGGTTATCGTCTTGACACCCGGCCGCAAATGGGTGACGGTCATTGACTGGACCACCTTGGAAACCGCCCGCATAGAAATCGTAGCATGGCAAAAGCTCAAACCGCAGTTGCACGACCGTCTGAACCCGCGCAAGGTGCGTGCCGTCATGCGCCGCCGTCTCCGTTATGGGACGCCGACCGAGGCAATCCGGCAGGCCCTCCGCCTTCTCGAAGAGACGCCGTCATGACGGATTCGATTCTTGATGACCGATTTCATAATGCCGACTTCAGGATTATGCCGACTCGGTCAGCGGCTGGTTCGGCGATTGGGCGGCTTTTACGAGCAGCCGGATGACTTAGAGTAACCTACTTGTATAGTCATGGAGTCCGGTATGTGATGCTGACTGATGGAGAGAGGACTCGTTCGCTCACTCGACGAGCGCTTTTAAGACTTCTTGGAGATGAGGATATTTCGGTTTGCGTTTCCGAACGTCCTCCAACCATCGGCGAGCGAGATCGATATCTCCACTCAGACCATAGCTAATACCGCAAGCAAAGCAATAATTGGGCCAGATTCTATCGTCCGCAATCGCCTGACTGCGTCCTTTTTCGAGCTTACCGAGTACTTCTGTCGCTTGCTTCAACTCGTCATTTCCGCCGCGCATCAGCAGCAAATCAGCGTAAGAGAGATTGAGTAGAAAATCATCCGGTTCTCGGTCCAAACCAGCTCGAATTACCTCCTCAGCCTTGGGAAGTCGATCAAGCTCAACATATACTCTGGCCAGGAACAGACGGTTGCGAGCCGTATTACAATGTTTCAGGCGTTGGCAGCATAGTTCCTCTGCCTTCTGCAATTGTTTCTCTCTCAGTAGGATGAATAGGAGCATTTCCCAAGGTGCGTTGCGCGATGGATCGAGGTCGATGCTCCGGCGTAATACCTGCTTTGCTGCAGGAACGTCCGGGATTATCAAAAGTTGCAAGTATCCCAGGATTTCTGCGGCTTCAGCCGCTTTGCGCTTATCGTCCTGCCTCATCTCTCTGGTCAGGAGAGCCACGTGTTCCCGCACGCGCTGCCGTGTGGCTTCCGACATACTATCCTGCAAATGCTTCTGTTCCCCAGCGGACGGATTGCTTAGGGAATACTCGTAAGCATCGGCCATTGCATCCATCACATCGACCAGACCGATGAGCCCATAGTCGCTGAAGCCGAGAGTCACCGCTTTTCGCAGATCGCGTCGCGCTTCCGGCGACGGAACAACCCCGTCAGAACCTACTTTGTCTCCCATGTAGATGCGCAGACCACAATAGAAACTATCATGGTCGAAATGCGCCATTCCTCGATCAAAATAGACTTTTGGAGTACGGGGAGCGAGCTCGACTGCACGATTTAGACAGGCATCAGCTTCTTTGGCGAGTTGTTGCCCGGCTGCGATCTGTTCCGGAGTTGGCGATATCTTCTGCAGTTCATGAGCAATCTCCTCGGCTGTGAAGCCGTGAATTGTTTTACCATTTAAGATCGTTCGCCGAGATTTGCCGCTCAGAAATCGACCAAGAGCCAACCATGCCTGCCAGTCCTTTGCAGAATCTGCGACGGCGCGCCGCAACAATGTCTCCACTTCCTCACGTATTTGGAGACCGTCCAGAACATCAGCCAGCCGCAGCCGTGCCCCCTTGTCGTCTGGATGCGATTTGAGATGCCGTCGGAGCAGTGCTTCCGCCTTGCGAAGTTGTTCATTACCCTTGGCGGGTTGATTTGCTCGATAGTATAGTGAATTGAGGCGGCAGTAACGCTCCGCGTCCGTGACGTCGCCTTTCAGTTGTGCTTCTATCTCGGCAATTTTCTCCGGTTGCGGTACGGTATCCGCCGTCGATAGTAACTCTCCCCAGCCATTCGCTCCGTACCCGAAGCCTGAAATGACTTCTGGGAGATTAATTGCTGTCCGCAACTTTTCCCTATTTACCGACTTGGCGGTGGATGTCAGCGTCAAGATCGCAACTAACGATATGAGTGGCAATCGATGTGGGATCAAGGGAACCTCCTGTCCTACCTTGAAATAATGTGAGGGAGCATGGAGCCCGTCTAACGAGGATACCGAATTACAGCACAAGCCTCCGCCGGCGTAAAGATTGATTTGATGTGTGGCGCCACTGCGCGCTACGAACTGCCCGACCATATGGACGCCGTTCGTTTGAGCTGCGCAGCGGGTGCGATCTCTCCCATGTTCCGATTACGCAGCACCTTTCTCCACCGGAGGGCATAACTGGTCGGAAACTTGCACTTGATCCTCACCAGTTGCTGCCAACATATGCTCGTAGACCCGCTCCCAGACACCGCTCAGCAGAATCACTCGCAGGTTCAGAATGGTCTGCGCACCCGCCTTCCTCCAACGCATCCCCGACAGCTTGACCTGAGCTGGCAGCGCTTGCATGTCGGCCGGCTCCAAGTGATTGTAGGTCCATTGGGCCACGACCCGTCCGAGTTCGCGTGTAGCGTGCTGGAGATCCTTCTCGAACTGGGCGACGACCAAGGGCGACACTGGACCTTGGCGCAGGCGTTCGACCACTGCGTGGATGCGGTCCAAGGCGGACTGGAGTACATCGGGTAAGTCCGGAGAAGTCATCGGGTCGTCGGTCGAATGGTGGCCACCGGTTGCCAGGACAAGGGAAAGGTAGATAGAGTAATCCATCTCGGTAACTTTTTCTTCGGGAGTGAAACACGCTTAGCGAAGGAAAAGCTCAGCCCTTTACAAGCCTCCTCTGCATCGATCGGTATGTGTCACCGATCCTGTAATTTTCGGCTTGTCAAGCGCTGCAAAGCCGCTCTCGCTTCGCGCGTCAGACGCGCTCCCGGCGCTCCTTGAGCAAGCTCCTCGAGCAATGTCCGCGCCTCCCGCGATAGGACGCGTTCGAGTACTTCCACGGCCCGCAGCAGGCGAAGCTGCTCGGCGGAAGGCGGCCGATTGAGTTGCTCCAGAATGGCCTCGATTCGGCGACGGACCTCAAGCGAGGGCTGCGCTGCCAACGTCCTGTGCAAGGCTGGCTCCGCAAGATCGCCATACTTGGCCAACTCGGCAGACGCTTTGTCTCGGACCTCGAAACGCGCATCATCGAGATCGGCGATCCGCTGGGCCAGGCGTTTGACATCGACCTCGACAACCGGATATAGATGCGCTCTCAGGAAGGGCACGCTCTGTCGCGCTGATGTGCCCAAGGCGCCGACGGCCCGATACCCCCGGACAGCATCGTCTGCGGCGAGATCGTTCCACAGCGCTTCCAGATCCTTAGCGCTCAAGTCTCTGCGGTTGGCCGCCTCATCTGTGGTCCAGATCAAGACGGTGCTATCCGAACCTGCGGAAGCGAGGAGCCGACCGTCGGGCGAAAACGCGAGCGAGAGAATGTTGCCGATATGTGTTGGCCATTCGCGGCGCAGCTTTCCCGTGGCCTTTTCCCAAAAGCGCACGGTGCCGTCCACGTAACCCGCAGCCACGGTCTTGTCATCCGGCGAGAAAGCGAGTGACTGCACCAAACTTCCAGAAGAGAGCACGAAATGCCGTATCTCTCTGCCGCTATCCTTGTCCCAGAGACCGATGGTTCCATCCGAACCTCCCAGGGCCAACGTCTGGTTGTCTGGGGAAAAGGCCAACGAACTCGCAGCAGCAGAGCTTTTTGGTCCCTTCGGCCCCGGAAGCCCTTTGACACCCGGAAGGGTCTGTAATTCCTTTCCTGCGGCGCTGTCCCATAGCCTGGCACTGCCGTCGATACTGGCGGAGGCTAATGTTTTGCCATTCGGAGAAAACTTAAGACTATTAGGAAAGTTAGTATAGTTGCTTTTAAGGAGAATCGGTTCCTTCTCCATGCCGTTCACCCAAAGACGGGTAAGGTTGTCCTTCCAACTCCAGCCGGCGGCAAGGAGGCGGCCTTGCGGTGAGAAGGCTAGTCCTTGCCGACAGTCAAATCCGGCGACGGGGGCCGAATACTCGCGCACGGGCTTTGGTTGGCGCACGTCCCAGGTATAAAGCTCGCCCGCCAACCATGCCGCCGCCGTCTTCCCGTCCGGCGCCACGGCGACTTCGTTAAGCAGCCACTTCAGCTTCAACTGGGTTCGCCTCTCACCCTGGAAGCGGAAGCGCTCTCGCCCTGTGGACGTTTCCCATGCACCGGCGAAGTCATCGCGGCCAGCCGTGAACAACGTCTTGCCATCGGGAGAGAACACCACGGAAGAAACGGCATCGCGGTGCGCCGCATCCTTGAAGATCTCCTTGCCGGTGGCCGCATCCCAGAAACGAACGCGGTGAAGGCCGTCCCCAATTAATGTTTTGCCGTCGAGAGAAAAGACGAGGTGGGGAACCCAGCTATGAACATCCTCTAGCTGGTATCGTTCCTTGCCGGTGGCCGCATCGTAGACAATGCCTATAGGATTGCGATTCGCCAGATACTTGCCATCGGGAGAAAAGACAACGATGGCGGGGTTTTCCCTGGATTTGTCGCGTCTCGGTATGGTGAGCCGTTCACGTCCCGTGCCGATGTCCCAGAGATAGATGGTCCCATCACCGCTGCCACCGGCGACCACTTTGCTATCGGGAGAGAACGCCACGTAATGTACGGAGCGTCTGCCAGGGACGCTGGCAGGGACAAGCCGGCGAAGTTCCTCACCTATTGCGGCATCCCACAAGTAGATCGCCTTGTCGTCGCTGCCGGTGGCCAAGTATTTGCCGTCGGGAGAAAAAGCAAACGACCAGAGAATCCCTTGATGCCCCTTGAGCTGGAGGGTCTCCTTGCCGGAATCGAGGTCCCAGACTCGGACGGAGTAATTCCGTCCTCCAGCGGCGAGGCGCCGACTATCGGCAGAAAAGGCAACCGTGTAGTTCGCCGTTTTCGGAGCAGGCAGGGTGCGCAGTAGCATGCGTGTGGCCGTATCCCAAACATGGATCGCGCCGGCGCCACCACCGGCCAACCATTTTCCATCGGGCGAGAAGGCCAGCGAGCCGACCCCACCCAATCTCGTGTTCAGCAGGAAGAGTTGTTTGCCCGTGGCTGCATCCCAAAGGCGAATCATGCTTCCGCCCCCCGTGGAGGCCAACATCTTGCCATCTGGGGAAGCGGACAGGGCGATCATTTCAGTGCCCTCGCGGAATCGCACGGTGCCGATGCGTGCGATCGCCCCAGGCGGCAACGGGTCGCCGTAGTGATCGGTGCGAGCCATCGATTCGTTTTGCGATTGCTCCGCCTTGTTGGCATTCGGCGTCGGTGTCTCTGTTCGTTCAGGCGACGATTTCTCCACGGTCCAGAACATGTGAGCGGCTAATCCTGCACCGCCGGCGAGGATGCAAAAGACGGCGACCGACACCGTCATCACTTTCAGCTTGGCAACGGTCATCGCGTGAAGAGCGCCCTGCGCCAGCGTGGCGACGGGTGTGGAGATGGACCGGGTGATCGTCTCCCCCAGCGTGAACAACACTGCCATCCGCGAAACTGTCGCCATTGTCGCCGCTGGCGCCGGTTCCGAAAGCGTTGCCGCCAACGCCGCCCCGGACAGTGTCAAACCGCGACGACTCAAACGCTGTCGCAACAATTCCCGCGCTCGCGCCAAGCGTCCGCAAACAGTGCCGTCGCGCCAGCCTAACTGCCGCGCTGCCTCGACATAGCTCTTGCCTTCCAGATAACACAGGACCAAGGGGGCACGATACTTCTTCGGCAGATGGTCCAACTCGTCGTCGAGCAAGGCTCGAAGCTCACGCAGCTCGGCAGGCGCCATCGGATCGCTGGCTGTTCGTGTCTCGGCTGCCGCCTCATGACGCCGCCGGCGCAGGGCTGTTACTCGCGCTTTTTGGGCGATGCGAAAGGCGACCCCATGCAGAAAGGCGGCCAATGACTGGGGAACGCGTAACGACTCGGCTTTTCGCAAAAGGACCAGAAACGCAGCCTGGAAGGCGTCCTCGGCGTCCTGTTCGTTGTCGAGAAGGCGACGGCACACGCCCCACACCATCGAGGCATGGCGATGCAACAGCGTCGCAAAAGCGGCCTCGTCGCCGCCGGCATGGCGTCGCAGCAGCTCGCCATCGGTCGCCTCGGCGCCGCGGTCGCGGCACTGACGCAAGAAGTGCAACAGAGAACCGAGCGGGGGATGGGCCATGACGATCGTCCTCGCGGGCGCCGCTGTATCTATCTTTATAGTGCCCGCTCAAACTTCTCTGCGTACAGATTTGTCGCGCGGTCGAGGTAATCGAGGGAAATGTCAACGACGCAGTGATCGTGGATACGGTCACTGCTGGGTACAACCCCGGCCGGCAGGAGAAACGGCAGAGTCAGGACGAGGCTGTCGCTCCTTTGTGGATGGAGTGCAATCACCTCCGGCACGAACAGCCCCTACTCCGGTGCACAATCAGCTTAATCGTTCACGGTTTTAGCCAATAGACAAAAGCCCGGCGATTCTCGCGCACTGGAGAGATCGCACCCTGCGCAGCTGGTGAGGTTTGTTGTCGCACCAATGCATCCCCGGCTGAAGCGGCATAATCAGAGGCCCTCCAAAAATGCCAGTAGCTCATCATTCGGACGAAACCGCCCCGGCGGCATGTCCAACGGCGTAACTTTCTTCAGTGCCTCTTCTTTCAGACGTATGTCCGCATGCAGATACATTTGAGTTGTCTCCACGGACTCGTGCCCCAGCCACAGCGCGATGACCGAGCGATCGATGCCGTGTCGGAGCAGTTGCATGGCCGCCGTATGACGCAACACATGGGGCGTCACTCTCTTTCGTCTCAGCGACGGGCAGTGCTGTTCTGCAGTTCGCCGGTGGCGGGTGACTAACCTCTCGACGGCATCCCGACTCAATGGTCTACCGCGACTACTTGGGAATACCGGAGTTCCAGGCTCGGCGGGACACTCATGGAGCCATTGCGCCAGCACTCCGACCGCTTCCTGGCGGAGCGGAGTGCAGCGCTCTTTCCTGCCCTTACCCTCGCAGCGGAGGTGCGCCCCGCTGCCGAGCACGGCATGGTCGCGCCGCAGACCGATAAGTTCGGACACCCGCAGCCCTGTCTGAACGGCCACCATTAGCAGGGCCCGATCCCGGCGGCCTATCCAGGTCGTCCGGTTCGGCGCCGCTAGCAGCGCATCGATCTCCTCAGGCGCGAGGTATTCGACCAGCTTCCGATCATAACGTTTGCTGGGTATCGCGAGGACCCGGCGGCACTGATCAAAGTGGGCTGGCTCCTGGAACGTGACGTAGTGGAAGAAGGAATGGATCGCTGCCAGGCGCGTATTGCGACTCCTGGCGGTATTGCTGCGTTCCTTCTCAAGGTGATCGAGGAAATCGCCGACGAAGGACGCATCTAACTCTCCAAGAGAAAGTTTGGAAGGAGCCTTACCAAATCGCCGTGCAGCGAACCGCAACAGCAGGCGGAAGGTATCGCGATATCCGGCGACCGTGTGAGGACTGGCTTTGCGCTGCCGCAGGAGGCGATCGGTGAAGTAGGCCTGGACAAGACTTGAGAGATTGGTGCCGGTGCTCATGCCTTGGGCTCCTTCGGGTTTTCTAGCTTGCGTGCCGCCAACTCCATCAACTCCGGCACGGCTTCGACGTACCAATACGTCACGTTCACATGCACGTGCCCCAGGTAAGTGGTCAGTTTCGGCATCTCTCTTTCGACATCGATCCCTGCCCGATACCACCGGAGAAGGGTGCAGACGACAAATCGATGGCGCAGGTCGTGCAGCCGCGGGCCGCGACCGTGACGACCCTTTGTCGTTGCCGCGCGCAAGCCGGCCTCACGCGAGACCTTGGCGAAGTTATACCGTGCAGCCCCTCCCGATACACGCTTGCCCCATTCGGAGAGGAAGAAGGCTGCGGCGGCAGGCCGGCGTACAACCCGGTCCCTTTGTCGAGCGTAATCGGCAAGTTCCTGGAGTGTGGATTCATGGACGGCTACCAGCCGAGACTTCCCGTATTTCGTCCGGCGGATCTGTAGGACTCCTCCCTTGAGATCTACGTCCTCCCGGTCCAATGCCAGTGCCTCGCTGACGCGCATGCCCGTGACAGCGAGAAGCCCGAAGATCGTCGAGAACGTGCGGCCCTTCAAGCCAGCGGCGGAAGGAATCCGGCTTGCTGCCCTGACGAGTTCTTCTATTTCCGCGTCGCTGTAGATATAAGGCCGCTTGCGGCGATAACCCAAGGGCAGCAAGCCGTTGGGAGGAATTTGTGTGCGGCGATCCGAAACGCTCAACCAGACGGTGAAACGCCGCACCACGCTCAGGCGCCAACCCCAGGTCGCCGGTTGGGCATCTTGCGGCTGCTGCGCCCAGCGGAGTGCCAGGTCCGTGGTTACAAAAGCCGCTCCCTCTCGTTCGGCGAAGGTCACGAAATTTCGGAGCAGACCAGTCGCCTCGCGCAGTTGGGAACCCAATTCGTGGCGGAGTTGGAGGTATTCCTCGCAAGCATCACGCAGCTTGCTCATTGGTCATCCTCCCTCGTAGGCCAAGGCGGAGCGAGCGAACGCAGCCCCTGGACATCGACCTTTGCGTAGATCGCTGTGGTCGGCGCCACACGGTGGCGGAGGATCTCGCCGATCTCGTCTAGGGACGCTCCAGAGCGAAGCATCCCCGTCGCCAGCGAGTGTCGAAGGACGTGCGAGCCCTTGCAGTTCGCGTGCAGACCAGTTCGGTTTATCGCGCGGCGAACAATCGTGCCGACGGAAGATGAGTGGGAAAACCCTCGGTGAGGAGCGTTGGCCCGGATGAAAAAACGTCGCGTCGTACAAACCGGGCGATGGCGGAGGTAGCTGGCCATTGCCTGACCGACATCCGCAGGCAGCGGCAAGCAGTCGTGCTGGCCTCCCTTGCTCCGTACCTTCAATACTCCGGCTCTCCAATCGACGTCATCGAGTTCCAGGGCAATGACCTCGCTCGCCCTCAGCCCCAGACGGGCCAGCAAAAGGACGATAGCGCGATCGCGAGGAGCTGCGGGGCAGTCCCTGTCGCAAGCGCGGATGACCCGTTCAACCTCCTCGGGCGCGAGGTACTTCGGCAGATCGGCGAGCCGCCATTGCGGAACGGTCGGAACGGCTCCCGCAAGATCGCCCTCCGTCTGCCCATTCAGGAACAGAAATCGAAAGAAGGAACGCAGGGCCGTTACCATCATCTTGGCTCTGTCGGGACCGCGCTCGCGAGCATGTCGCAAGAGGAAAGGAGCGACGTCGTCAAGGGTCAGGTCGCGGGCGCGGATCGCTGCGTCCCCAAAGTGTTCAACGAGGAAACACCGAGCGAAGCGACAGTAATGATGGATTGTTGCCGGGATAAGACCGCGTTCTTTGTCGAGGTAGCGTTCATATTGACGGAGGAGGGTCGCGAGTGGAGAATCGTCAGTCGCCGGTTGGGGTGATGGAATAACGCCCTTGGCTCGGAGGTAGTCTAGGATGTGGCGAGTGGTCTGTGCATCACCGTCCCAGAGGCATCTACTGTCTCGCTGTTCCTTAAGGAAGAGGTTAACGACAGACTCGTTCAAATCGCTGAGTACCAAGCCTCGTCGTCTGAGCCACCGATCGAGGGCGTCCAAGAGCCGCACCTGCGCTTGCACCGTAACTCTGGCATAACCCAGTTGGCAGAGAGTAGCGATAAACGATTCGACGTGATGGCAAAACAAGCCTTCTCGGAGGCGATCGATGGCGCCACATTTGGGAAGATATTTCCCCGGCATGTTTCATCTCCTTGGTGACGTATCGGATGGTCACAAAGGAGAGGACAACCAGATTATGCCGTCTCGCCTTGAAACGGGGAGAAATTATTATCACACGAAAGCCAAAGAGGTGTACCTCGATCGGCATAATCCGCCGTTCGGCATTATGAAGAGGGCTTTATCCGAAGTGCGCACGCTATCCGGGACCTGCTCTCCGCAAGGCCAAGCACTTCGGATAAAGCTCATTGAACGGAACCGCAGTCACTCGCCTATGGAGTTTGAATCGACACGCTCCTCTCCCGTGACTGCATCGACGACTTCGGCTCGGAATTGCCAATCGCCTCGGAAAAATCCACGGCGTCTTCTCGGCAACTACGGCGACGACGCTTCCTGTCTATGATGTATCGGCTGCCTCAACCCCTACCACCTCCGCTTCGACTTTGGCTGATCGCACGGGCTCGACTGTCCCGACGATCATCATGTGTCCCTGTCCACAAACAGGGCAGCGGGTCCGCATCACCGTATCCGTCGGATTCCTCTGCGGGGGTTCCGACAGTGGCGCTGCTGAACTCGCACCGCTTCCTTGCCCTAACGTCAGCAGGGTCCGGCACCGCGTCAGGTTCTCCGCCCGCACGCGGTTGCCCATCAGCCCGTAGTGGCGGATGCGCACAAACCCCGACGGCACAACATGCAGCAGGAAGCGGCGGATGAACTCCACTGCCTCCAGGGCCATGACTTTTTGCCGGTTGCCGTTCGTATAGTCCTTCCAGCGGAAGAACACCTGATTGTCCTCCACCTTCACCAGCCGCCCGTTGGAGATCGCTACACGGTGTGTGTACCGCGCCAGGTACTTCAGCACCTGGGCCGGTCCACCGAACGGCGGCTTGGCGTACACCACCCATTCCTTCTGCCAGCACGCTTGCAACAAGGCGTGAAACGTCTCGGGATCGGCCCGATCTTGCTGCTGGCCGTGGAAGCGGAGCAGTCCGCGGTCATAGGCGCGGTGCAGCATCGCCAAGAACTTCCCCCGAAACAGGCGGGCCAACGGGTGCACCGGCAAGAAAAAGCCCGGCCGGCAGGACACCCAGCGGTTGCCCTCCATAGCGATGCCGCCGCCCGGAACAACGCAGTGGACGTGCGGATGCAAGTGCAGGTTCTGGCCCCAGGTGTGCAATACGGACAAAAAACCGATGTCGGCACCCAGGTGCTGCGGATCACGGGCTAATTGCAGCAGGCTCTGAGCGGATGCCTGCAAGAGCGCGCCGTAGACCAGCCGCGGGTTCTGTAACGCGAGTGGGGCGAGCTCGGACGGCAACGTAAAAACCACATGAAAGTATTCCGAAGGTAGTAACTCGGCAGCGCGTTCGTCCAGCCACGCGGCCCGAGCGGTAGCCTGGCAGCGAGGGCAGTGGCGGTTGCGGCACGAATTGTAGGCGATGCGTTGGTGGCCGCAGCCTTGACATTGCTCAACGTGCCCACCCAGCGCGGCCGTTCGACAGCGGACCAGGTCGCGCAACACACGCTGTTGCTGGGGAGAAACCGTGTCGCCGTAAGCATCGAGGAAAGCGGGCGTGTAGTCACGCAAGATGTCAGCCAGCTCCAGCGTTTCGGCCGTCATGGCCTTGCTCCCCCCATCGTAGCTGCGCCGAGGAGGTCCAACGGACTGGGCGTGGCTGCGACCCTCTCCGTCGAGACAAAGGTGTACAGAGCCGTGGTTCGTAAGCTGCGGTGGCCCAGCAAAGCCTGGATGGTGCGGAGATCGACTCCAGCTTCCAGCAAATGTGTGGCGAACGAATGTCGTAGCGTGTGAACGGTAACCCGCTTGGTCAGGCCAGCGCGACGGGCGAAGAGACGGCAGGCACGCAGAACGGTGCTGCGGTGCAGGGGATGGCTCTTATCCCTGCCGAAGAAGAGGGTGGTGCTAGGCCGGAAGGCCTTGTAGTAGTCGCGTAGCACCTCAAGGAGCTTTGGCGAGAGCATGACGTAGCGGTCCTTCTTTCCCTTGCCCTGGCACACGCGCAAGACCATGCGTTTGCTGTCGATGTCTGCGGCACGAAGGGCGACGACCTCGGAGACGCGCATGCCGCAGGCATAGACAGCCATGAACAGGGCTCGGTATTTCAGTCGGCGGATAGCGGCGAAGAACTGAGCGATTTCAGCCTGGCTGAGAACGAGGGGAAGCCGCTTGGGCTGTTTCTGACAGGGGAAGCGCTCAAAGTCCCAGTTGCGTCCCAGGGTGATACGGTAAAAGAAGACCAGGGCGCAGCGAGTCTGATTGAAGAGGCCGAAGGAAACTTTCTTTTCGACGAGATGAACGAGGAAGGCGCGCACTTGTTCTGGGTCGATTTGGTCCGGAGGCATCTTGTAGAAAGCTGCCAGCTTGGCGACGGACCGCACGTAGGCACTCTGCGTGTGTGGGGACAGATTGCGCAACTGCATGTCCTGGAGCATTCGTTTGCGCAGCGGCGTCATAAGGGCTCTCCATTCTTGAGGGATTGGTGAGAGAGTGACGAAAAAGCATTCCCCACGATAGGCCGAAGCGCAAATGCTACGTCCGGTAGAAAGGGAATAACCGGACCTGAGGAGGTGGAGATGTGGCAAAGAGAAGAACTGTGGCAGAAGCAGCGATCGTCCGGGGAAACGCCGTGTACTTGGAGAGCAGACTACAGAGGACTACCGCGCAGCGGTTTCGTTCAATGAAATTTATGCCGATCTCGGCATAAATTTCACTTCTGCGCCCTTAAAGCCTATCTGGAGGTGTATACTTTCACAAGGCAGTATCCTCCCGATTCCGAGACCACTCGCCTCCTGGCTTATCAGTATTACGAAGAATCACTGGCCGAGAAGAACCGCCGCAAGCAGCCGGCAGGCAACTGCCGCTCCCCTCGGCGCGAAGCTGGACCGGGATGCGAAGCGCCCGAGGGGGCGGCTCGACACGTCAATGACTACTTCACTGACGAAACAAGTTATGACTAAATTACTCCATGCTCGCGATTAGCCAGATCTCCCTTGCTGCCGCCCGGCACCATCTCCCCGGTCGTGCTGACTCAGCGCGCTGGAACGGCCAAGCCGCTGTCCGCCTCGGTCTTCATGGCCAAGTTAAGCCCGGACAACTGGAAACCCTCTGGGATTGGGGCTGGCGCTACGATTTGCCCGACTCTCTGACCCCGGCCCTGAAAACGCCGCAACCTGATAAGTCTAATCCACCTCTGGCGGGGTATTTCTTCGGCTTTTCCCCGCCGCGCACGCTGGCCGCGCGAGCTGACCTGCATAGCGCGCGTTTTGAGGAAGCCTTGCAGGCCAGTGCCCAGGCGATTCTGCACGCCGTCGAAGTGGAAAGCCAGACCTGGTTTCGGGATGGCCGGCGACTCCACCGTCACACGACCGGCAATCTGCTGTGGATGACTCCCCTCCGCGAGGAGCCGAGGCCGGGCCGCGCGCTGTGGCCTTATGTTTCCGGTTTCGTCTTCAATGTGACGTGGGACCCGCTTGAGGCGCGGTGGAAGTCGGTGCGGCTGACGGCTGTTAGACGGTACCGGGCAGAGTACCAGCAGGCGTTTTATGACACGCTGCGTGATCGCGTCAATGCTTTCGATTCCGCACCCGGCGAATCACTATAGCACGATTTGCCTCGCGCTTATTTTCTCACCACCAGACAGCCACTGAGACAGCCGGGCGTATCGCATTTGGCCCGCAAGTGTATCGTCTTGAAAGACCACGATATAGTGCCGCCGCACTTGGGACACTTGACCTGCCCGCTGGCACCCCGCTTGCAATCGCTCCCCTGTTTGATCGCGGCCACGATGCGCAGGTTTTCTTCGAGTTTCTCACGGGGCGCGTTGGTCATGCCGATCAGTTCATCCCGTCCAGCAAGCCGCGTCAAGCAGAATCATCCCGCTCATTACCCGCACATCCGCCTACGTCACGGATTCTGCCGATCAGTCGGCCGGTACACGATCAGGCTCTTTCTCCTTACTGCCCTTTATGGCCGCGACATCAGGCGGCCTCACTCACGCGACAAGTACAGCCGCTGCCGCCCGCCGCAACGGGAAAAACGGCTTTCACAAGCGGATGTTTTTGCCAAGGCGTGAACCTTCCGTTTTTCCCGTTGGCAGCAGGCACGGGCCGCTACGTAAGCGGCCGTGGGCATAAAGCCCGGCTAAGCGGCTGTGTGGTCGCTCCCGTAAGGCCGCGAAATGGTCGCGGTCTCGAAAGCAAAAGGAGAAAAACCATGATACAAACCAACACTCTCTCGCTCTGCGAAACCATTGATGACGGCTGGGATGACGGCGACGACATCCGCAACCTGATTCACACCACACCGCTTGTTTTTGATGCAGACGGCATGCCGATCGGCTACGATGCCACCCAACTCTTCGGCCTGGAGGCCGCCACTCTCGGGGGCCGCGCGTAAAGGCCCTTCACTCACTCAGCGAAAGGATCACACTATGACCAACACCGATGACAGCAAGCCAGCCGCAACGCACACGCCGGAGCCGTGGCGAATTATAGGAAAGACGGTTAAATGCACTGACCACGGCAGACTGTATAACATTGCACGTGTCGATAATAAGCTGTTTACTGGCGAAGCTAACGAAGCCAACGCCCGCCGCATCTGCGCCGCCGTCAACGCCTGCAAAGGCATCAGCACTGAGGCACTGGAACAAGGCATCGTTGCCGACTTGCTGGCACACCTTAAAACTCTGCTTGAACAAATAGACGAAGACGTGCCAACCGACATTACAACTCGGCATTTTGCCAACTCTTATGATGAAGCCTTCGCCACTCTCGCCAAGGCGACCGGGAGGGCAGTATGAACGCCTGCAACGACACTCGCGCCGCTCGCGCACAGGCCGCCCTGCAATCCTACGTGGAAGCTAAGGGGGAGGTCTTCGAGAACAGCAGCAGCGAGATCGCCGACCTCATGGCCGATCTGCTGCATTTAACCGTGAGGATAGACCAAGGCGACGATCCAGTTGACAGCGCTTTGACGCTTGCCCGCATACACTTCGACGCAGAACATAACAACCCCGAGGAGGAAGCAGCATGACCCATGATGAAATCCGCAAATGCCACTACGACCGCTTACGCGATTACCTTCACTCTGCCGAGTATGCCGAATACGTCACAGAGCCTGGGGCGAATATCCCGCAAGGCCCCCTGCCATCCCTTCTGGGCAAACGATGGGAGATAGACGAGAAAACCTATATGGAGTTTTTGGAGGTGCTCCCACCGCTGGCATACCACGACGGATCGTTCTACCTGTCCGAATTCACCTTCGGCGACATCACGACCAAGTACACGAAAGAAGGAGATAGGTATTATTGCGAGTTTGCCCGATACCAGCCGCAGCGGCAACAGCCCGTCGAGACTCCGTGGGGCCATCCCGATACCGTGAAGGAAATCGCTCCCGGTATCGTCCTTTACTCCACGCCGAGCCACGGCGGCTACTGGCCATCGCCCGCGCGCGTCGCCGCGATGCCCAAGCCGCTGCGGGACTTTCAACCGTTCGCTGGCCGGAACTGGTACGAAGAGGATTGCGACTGGTCAATCGTCGCACTGGCCTTCCCGCAATTCTTTCCACACGACGCCATCGCTGCAGCACGCGAAACGCTTAAACACTACAAGCCTGAGCTGTACGAGCAGATCGTTGCGGCAGGGACACAACACGGCAGGAAATGATGAACCGGTAACTGCATTCCTCTTCTGCATTCCTCGACAACGCCCGCACCGCTCACCATCGCCGAGCTGAGCGCTGATTGGCTCCATTTACATCAATAACGCGGATTTCCGAAAAGTCGTTTCCGAACACCTGCTGAAACAGGTTTACGATCAGATTCGGGAAGAAGGTGCGGCTTAACATGAGCCACAACTCGACAGAGAGAGAATAAGTCGGCTCTCCTGCGAATGGACAGCAGGACCAGAAGCGCCGAGGTTATCGGATTTTTCCTCCGCTGGTAGGCCCACGCTCCGCTGCCTCGCGTTTCATCCAATAGTAACGCACCATGCCCCAGGGCGCCCGAAGCATGGCCACGATTTGTCCCACATTCAGACCGCACTCGTGGAGGTCGGCAACGCAAGATGAAAGTGCCTCTCGCACAACGAGCCCAGCAAGCCACCGTTCAGCGCAGCGCGTAGGATCGGCAAGAACTTTCTTTCGCCAGAAGATTAATCGCTTCATCATGAGAATCTGATCGATCTCGTCTTCCGTCATCGGGCAATAGGCCAACAACCCAGCGCGTTCTTGAATGAGCTGATCTTCAGTCATTTCATCGGAGGGGATGGGTAGCGTAGGTTGATACCGTTTCCGATGCTGCCGCCGGGCATCGTCAACTCTAGTGGTGTAGGACGGGATCACCTGGTTCAAGTTAGCAGCGATCCACTGGCCTGAAGCAGGCGCAACAGGGGCACACGCCAGGCGACGCGCTCTCCTCCGTGCATTTTTATAGGCCCGCCGCTCCTCACACTCGTAATAAGGCGCGCACAGCTTGCCGCAGTGCGGACAGCGACCTTCAGCTTTCAGCTTTTCCCGGTATCTCTGTCCCTTATTCACCGCCACTTGCATTCAGCTACCCGACGCTTACCGGATTCATTCCCTGCCCCTCGGTCATCTTTTTTTCCAGCAAAGCGTGCATCGAACGACACGCGGCAGCAGTCCTGCCCAGGTATTCCCCGATGTCCAACCACGCCCAGCCTTTCTTCCGCAGCTTGAGTAAATCTTCACGATTCTGGTCGGTCCACTCGTACCGCTCGCGGGGTGTGGCGATCGGTGGTGGCGGTTCGGGCAGGCTGTCACTTTCGCCGCTACTCGTCGTCGCTTCCGGCGCTGGCGTTGTCAGTGCTTCACTGATTGGAACTCGCTCAAACTCTCCAGCCGCGCAACCGATGATGAGCGCCATATTTACTACGGCCAAATCGGACTCCTTCTCCGGGTCTTCAAAATCGACGGCGATCTTTCCATCCTCCGTCCAGATGCCATTGCTCCGAAGACGCCCGATGTAGATCGTCGCCTCTTCGACGGGGATTCCAGTTACGGCGGCAATTCTCGCTTCATCCATACTGCCGAAGAAGATGGGAAACATGGCGACCAGGCCGGGCCGGTAATAGGACTCCAAGCCTTCATCGTATCCGTCCAATTCACGCAAGAATTGCTTGAGCTTTGCAAGCCTTTGCTCGTCGCTTTCTGTCTCTGGGCGCTGCCGCCGCTCCATGCCCACAAAAGGCGACCGCTCAATGATACGGTCTGCTTCGAGATGCTCGAACAACAAATGGAGCGCTCTGAAATAGGTTCTTTCCGTGGAGAGCCTCCATTCTTCCCGCTTGGCCTCGAAGAAGCCAGCCACATGCCCGCCTTTCAGCGCGTCGAGTTGCAACCCGCGGTCACCGCACCACCGGAAAAAATGTGTTGCCGCCGAGCGATACACAGAACCCGTCCGTTCGCTCCTGACGCGTGCAAAAAAGCACAGGAAGCTCTCAACCGCCTTTGGGCCGGCTTCCCGGATGACCGCAGGCACCAGGTCAGTCCCGCTCCGCGTCGCCTCCTGCTGCGCCTGCAATTGCCGCCCGCTCTTCTCTGAAATAAGTGTTACCATGTTACACGCCTTCGGATGAATGGGCATACTTACCGCACCCGTCCAGCTCGCGCAACTCACTATCTCGGCCATTAGCCCGTCCGTGATCTCCCCGTTCATCACCGCTGTTTGCCAATCCGCTTGCAGCCGCCTCCGGATTGAGTGTTTCGCCTCGACACCGCAGCAGCGCTTGCGATTCTCTGCCGGGTTGTTGCCATTTTCTCCTTTCCCCCTTTCAGACGCATCAAGTCGTCCTTGTCATGGGAAGCTGCATCAGCCGCCGGGCCGGGCAAGCAGAATGACGGTTCCATCCCGCAAGCGGGTGCCCTCCGTAATTCAGCTTGCCCGGACGCTTTCAATATTTCTCCAAAGCTGGCGCTCCCGGCTGGGCCGATGCGGGCGCTTTCCCACAAGGACGCAATGAAGCGTTCCTGAAACGAAAAGGAGAAAGTTATGGCACAACCAGCAATCAAATTCCGCGACAGCTACCTGCAGGTGGTCGTGTGGAGAAACACCGGCGAGCGCGGCAGCTACTACTCGGTCAACATCCAGCGCAGCTTCAAGCGGGAAGACGACACCTGGGGCGAAACCGACAGCCTCGGCCAGGACGACATCCTGGCGATGGCCGAGCTGCTGCGTGAGGCTTACGCGTGGATAAAGCATCAGAAGCAAGCTGACGCCAAGGCCCGCAAGGAGCAAGCGGCAGCGTGACCATCAACCGGGGCGGGGCCATGACGGCTCCGCCCTTAATCGACAAGAGAAAGGAATCTTATGGGTTTAGATATGTATTTAGACGGTGAAGCGTTTTACACTTACGACCATCCAAACCGCAATGCACAGCCACTTGAAATCGCGGAGACGATCTATCGGCTGGGATACTGGCGCAAGCACCCCAACCTGCACGGCTTCATCGTCGAGACATTTGCAGACGGCGTTGACGAATGCCAGAGAATCGAACTCTCTACCGATGATCTGAGAAGCATCATAAAGGCCGTGGAAGAAGAAACGCTGCCACACACCGAGGGTTTTTTCTTCGGTGCCAGCGCCACCGATCCAGAGAGATATGCACAGCAATGCGGCTGCACAATGGAGGAGGCACTCGCTGAAAAAGAACGCGAGAAGAAAGAGGACTTGCATATTCTGCGTTCCGCCATCGATTGGCTTGAGGTCAAAGAGGCAGGGGTGTGGAAGACCGTTACGTACCATGCCAGCTGGTAGTCAACCGGGGCGTCTCAGCGATGGGACGCCCCAAAGCGAAGGAAATCGCTCATGAACAACTCAGACATGAAACCCAACCGCTTCCTCAACTGGCATCAGGCGAGGAAACGCTATCGCCAGATCATCAGCCACCTGGCCCAAGGCGGCCGCGTGCTGGTAGGCACCTACACCAAAGCCACCGTCTTCCGTCATCCCGGCCAGTTCCGCTGCGACCGCACCGGCTTGTACGTCGCCCGTGGCAGGCAATGGGACTGCTTGGACTTCACGCCGTTCACACTCATTTGAAAGGATTCGCTTTATGATTGACACCAAGCAGAAAACTACGACCACTGCAAGCCACACGCCGGAGCCGTGGGATTACGATACAGGCTTCATCGTCGCACCTGATCCCGCCGGGGAGCATCCCGACATTTACATCGCCGAGATTGCCCATAGCGACGATGAAGGCCGCATCGCTCCTTACGAACAGCATGAGGCCAATGCACGACGCATCTGCGCCGCCGTCAATGCCTGTCGGGGCATCACCACAGATTCGCTGGAACGCGGCGTCGTTGCCGATCTGCGGCATATCCTGGACGAACTCGTCAGCGCTGCCGCCGACCTCGACGCAGCGATCGACGGCGTGACCGATCAATTCGACGCCGAGCGCGCCAAGCTGAACGCCACCCTCCGCGCGGCTCAATCCGTTATCGATGCCGGCACGGAAATTGACCTGGATGAACTGCTGGCCGGTCATCGCAAGATCGCCCTTGTCTAGGGCATCGAAGACGTGCAAGACGTGCGGCCCGATCTTACCGACGAGCAGGCGTGGGAAGTGCTCCGACAGGTCAAGCGAAACCATGATGCCGACATCGGCGTCAACTGGTACACGCTGGAGTGGAACGCCGAGGATCTGTTCGGCGATGCCCCTGAGACCACTAACAAGGAGGAATAGCTATGCCTCGCTTCAACGTACACCTGTACCGCGAAATGCGTCTTCTGTTCGAGGGCATCGATGCCGCTACCCACGAGGAAGCGGCTGCAACCGCTCGAAACCGACTGACCGAGGATGCCGACGCAATCGCAACCTGCGATGGCGAGACCTTTGCCGCTCTGGTCGATGTCGTCGGCGACAAAGAGTTCCAGCACTATCGGATTATTGCCTTCGAGGACGAGCGGCTGCGCAAGGCCGCGCCGCAGTTGCTACGAGCCTGTCAGTATGTGCAGCCCCATCTGGAGGAATATGTTCGCTGGCATCATAAGCACCAAGGCGGATGTTCCGTGGAAATGGAGCAAGCACTCGACCTGATAAATGACTCCATCGCAAAGGCGACGGCAGCGGAACATAGAGAAGCGATCGAAACATAGCTCTCTGAATGAAAGCCCGCGCAGAGCTCTTTGCGGCGCGGGCCGATTTAGTCAGCCGCCTGACCGGCGAGCCGGCCGGCACGGCGGTACTTCATCATGGATGCGACAGCACCAGCCAAAACACAAACCCGAAGAAAGAGACGCAGGCGCCAAGAACCAGGCACTGTCCTGCCAACCGCAGCAGCGGGCCAAGGCGTGTATTAAGCAGCTTGTCGGAATTAAAATACGCGCCCCACACCATCGCCATCAATGCCGCGTATAAGCTGTCGTGCCGCGCGATATGGAGCGCTCCGCAGAGATAAAGAAAAGCAGCCGGCATCGTCAGAAACAACAGCAGGGTGAAGCCGCCGGAATTGGACCGCGAAGGCGGGCGGGAG
The DNA here is from genome assembly GCA_036557565.1 of Gemmataceae bacterium. Lineage (GTDB taxonomy): Bacteria > Planctomycetota > Planctomycetia > Gemmatales > Gemmataceae > JAJPHU01. The sequence goes on along the minus strand of DATBHJ010000236.1, from coordinate 42,600 downwards.
GCAGAGTACACCGGCGGCCGCCGCCGCGCCGATCTGGGGAAGTGAATAATCCTGGCTGACATAGACAGGCACTTCAACGCGCCCAGCCGGAGTTGTCAAGTGCCAAGCGAACAGGTGTCCCTCCCCTCCTCCCTGCAAGGAACGCCCGCCGGCCGCATGGCGCGAAGCTGATACAGATTGCGAAGCGCCATCGCGGCCGGCAAACCAGCTCACTTGCGAAGGAAGACCGGTGCCCGCTCCTTGAGCCATTCGCGTTGCTCTTCGGCTGTCTCGAATTCGGCGATGTCGATGCTATCGATGGTAGGCGCATCTTGCTGCTTTTTTTGCAATTCCTCTTGGTTCATCTCCCGGACATAGACGATGCGATGCCGCTGCAAGCCACGGTCGGTCAGGTTGACCTCCCCCTGCCCCACCGGCGCTTCGAGGTTGCTGCCGTGAATCAGCACCAGGCTGGTCACATCGCCGCTGCTGAATTTAAGCAGCAGGCCCACCGAAGGGTTATGCCGGCACGACACCAGACAACTGTAAGCAAACCATTCACTGTTGCCGCTGGCCAGGCGGAACTCCACCATCAGGGCGCGCACATCCAGGCCGCGCAGGAAGCCGAAGGCCGGGCAGGAATCCTCCTCTTTCTCGGTGCCTGGCCTGTTGCCGTTGCCGCTGCCGACGACGCTTTCTGTATGCGTAAGATGCTCCCGCAAATAGGCGGGCATTTTGTTGTTACCTGCCATAACCCATCTCCCGTTCTGAGGTCGGCCTGCGCTGCCGGTCGTCCGGACGCCGCTCATGCGTCCTGGCGAAGGCGGCCAGCCGCCGTAAGTAAGCAAAATGTTTGCCAAGTCGCTGCCGCCACGGCGATCTCCTGCCCTGACGCCGATGCATCAGCTCCATCGCCGATGTGCGGCTCTCCTGTCTCTGGATGGCCTTGCGCAGCTCGGCGTTGCTGTCGGTCAGCACCGCCAATTCCTTGCTCACACGCGAACACGGCACATAAAACCCTTCCTGCCGCGTTGCCACCAGGGACGGCGTGCCGTAGACGACGATCGCCCGCTTCTCCGTGATGCCCTGTGCCCCCTGCCCCGTGCCGACGTAACGCTGCACCAGCCCGCCCCAATCCTTGTCCACCACCCAGCCGTTGCTCAAAATCGGATCGCCATCCTTGGTGAAACCTTTGATGCTGTAACGCTGGCCGTTATAGATGCGATGCTTGCCGTCCTTGGTTTTGCCGCCCATCGTCGTGCGCACCAGGTCGCCGACCGCCAGCGCTTGCGTCTCTTCGGCGTAAGCGGCGTTGCGCGTCAGCACCATCCCTTCGGCTCCCTGCTCTTTGGCCTCCGTCAATTGCGGCGGAGACCATTTCAGATCCACCAAGCGCCGGATGACGTGGTCCTCGCCTTTGAGATCGCCTCTCTCCCGCAGGCCCTGCCTGATATAGGCAGCGATCTCATGCGCCTGCGCGTGCGTCGGCGAAATCACCGGCACCGGGTCGCCCTCGGCGGTCCATTGCAGGTACAAATCGGCCGCCTGCTTCGTCAACCGGTCGAGCGGCAGCTCGCGCACGCAGCCCAGGGCACTGAGCATATCGTGCCCTTTGAGCACCTTGTCGTCGCGAATCGCCTCCATCGCTTCCTTGAGCTGGCCCTGCTGCCGCATCGTCTTCTTCATGGTGATCGGCACAACGCCGGTGAACCGGCTGGTTAACAGCCGCATCGTGTCTCCGGCGGCGGGGGATTTGTATTGCTTGCTGTCGCCGACAAAGTCGATGCGGCAGTGATGATCTTGCGCAAACGTGCATAGGCGGAAGGCATCGTGGTGGGAAAGCAACGACGTTTCATCGACGATGATCCGCGTGCCGGCAGCCTGTCGCTGTTCTTTCTGTGAGTTAAGGAAAGCCGCGACCGTCTGGGCGGGCAGACCACGCGCCGTCAGTTCTCTCACGGCCGTATGCGTCGTGCCCAGCCAGGTCGTGCCGATCTCATAGCGAGAGAGAATCTTGCCGAACTGCTCCAGCATCGTCGTCTTGCCGGTGCCCTGGCCGGCGTCCACGACGTTGACCGTATCGCGCGAACCCACCAGCGCGCGTATCGCCGCTTGCTGCTCATCGGTTAATCGAATGGCCCCGTGCTGTCCTGCCGACGCGCCGATGCGCTGCCGCACGTCCTTCGGCTGCGCCACGACCGGCCGCTCTTTGCCCCTGCCCTCGCGGGCAAAGCCGGTCATGCTGCTTTCTCGTTTGTAGTTTGCGGCGGAGGTGACCTCCTTGTCCGCATTCCATATTGGAAGCGTTTCGCGATCCGAAATGACACCTTGTTTTTGGAACTCGCGATCCAATTCTCCCGGCAAGGCCGCCCCCATGCAGCGTTCCATCGCCGTTATGTACATGCCCGTGACTTCCTTGAGCTTCTCCTGTAAGACGCTTTTTCGGTAAAACCAGTGCTCCATCGCAAAGGCAGCGGCCTTGTCCACCGTGTTGGCCGGCTTGGCATTCTTCCCCTGCTGCGCCCGCTTGATGGTGTCGGCGATCGCCTGTCCCTCCTCCGGCGTGATGCGGCTGTTCCAGTAGGCGCGATAGTCCTCCAGCGTCAGGTCGTCACGCTTGTGCATACGCGAGGTGGCGCCGAGCTTGTCGCGGGCGACCGGCGACAATTCATCCGGCGCATTCGGGTCGCGATCCTTTATCTCCTGCAACGCATCGCGCTCGGCCTTATCGACCTCGGCCGACCGGCGGCTGAACTTGGTAAGCACCGACTGCGGGATACCCTTGATGTCCCAGGAGTAGTACCTGCGGCCGCCTTTACGGTCGGTTTTGAATTTGGTCTCGATGTCATAGCCCAGCTCGGTCAGCCCGCGCGACAGGTACATATCGAAGCGGTGCGAGAAATACTTGCGCAGGTCCATGATGGGACGGAACTTAACCGCCTTCCATTGATCCTCGACGGCATCGTGCGTCAGGTTAAAGACGACCAGATGCCAGTGCCGGTCCCAATCCCCTCGCCCGTCCTCCTTCGTCGGCCGCGTCTCGGGATGCTCGACGGCATAGGCGGCCAGGTTGCCCGTAATGCGATCTTCGTATTTGCCGCCTTTCCGCACGCGCGTCGTCGCCGACTGCTCGATATCGTCAAATGCTTTCCTCATCGCCCAGCGAATGACGCCTTGCACGCGCGTGTCGCCGCGCTCCAGCGCCGTCGTCACGCCCTTGGGCACGCTGGCGGTCACATCCCAACCGGGAATGCGATCCTCGATCAGCTTGGCGGTAAGCTGCTTGCCGGTATGAGGGTCGAGACCGTGGATGAGACGCTTGAAATGCTCGTTGTCCGGACGCCCGCTAAGGCCGAGCTTGGCGGCGCCTTTGCCCAGCCACTCGCAGCCCAGCTCATGGCTACCCAGGTAATAGCCGCCGTCGCTCTTGGCGTAGTAGCTCTCGGCGTGCGCGGCGTTCTCGATGGGAGTGAATCGCAGCATAGGACCCCGGGGTATGCGTCCGCAAATTATAGGCGAGCATCTTGCCGGTCCCTACACGCGAAAAATGTGCCACCTTGTGTGTATAAAATGTTGCAGTCAGATGCCCTTCGCACAGCGAAGTGAAAATTGCACCATTCAAGTCAGGCGGATGACTGACCATGAGGCAGGCTGGACGGCCGGCGGTGTGTACAGCCGGCATACTTGTTTGCTTGCTTGCCAGCTTGCTTATTGCCAGGATTGCAGGCCAGCTTGCTTGCTGGTTGTCCGCCCGGATGGGCAACTTAACAGCCGACCATAAGGCAAGACTGTAATCATACAAGCAAGCCAGCTTTCTTGCCTGCCTTCATGCAAACATGCTTGCTTGCCGGCCGGCGGCTCATCGTCATGGCATCATAACCTTGCAGTTCGGACAGCCGGCTTTCTTACTTGCCTGCAAGCTGGCTTGCTTAATGTTGGGTTTGCAAGCCAGCTTGCAGGTTGGCAGCGTTGATGGATGGACAACACGCAAGCCTACCATCAGGCAAGCCAGCCATCTTCATTGATTGCTGACATGCAAGTATGATTGCCAGCCGTCCGCTCGGCTGGCCGTCATGCTCTCCTGACAGCAGACCTGCACGCTTCCTTGCTGGCCATCCTGCTTGCCTGTCATCCGGCTTTCCGGCCATCCTGTCGGCCTGTCAGCAACCCTTCCTGCCATACGGACGGCTAGATGCACATATTGCTTGCCAGCAGGGCAGCACATGCTGTATGGTCCGCCCCATGATTATCGTGATCGCCAATTCCAAAGGAGGTGTCGGCAAATCGACCCTCGCCGTACACCTGGCCGTGTGGCTGCATGAGCAGGGGCACAAGGTTATCCTGGCCGACTGCGACATGCAGCACTCCTCGTCGGAGTGGGCGCGCGAAGCCGCACCCGAGATGAAAACCGTCCGCCTGTCTGGCCCCGACGAGATCCTCGACCAGCTGCCGCAACTGGAGCAGGAAGCCGATTTCATCGTCGCCGACGGGCCGGGCAGCAACACCGAAACCAGCCGCGCCTTGCTCTTGCGCGCCGACCTGGCTGTCGTGCCGTGCAAGGCCAGCATGTTGGAAGTACGCGCCCTGGCTCAGGCCACCAAGGCGCTCAAGCACGCCCAGGACATTCGCAAAGGCCAGCCTAATGCGCTGATCGTCCTCAGCATGGTCGGCAAGACTTATCGGCTGACGCAGGATATGAAAGATGCCGCATCGACACTGCATTTGCGCATGGCCAAAACCCCGATCACGCTCAAGCAGATTTATGCCGACGCACCGGGGCAGGGGACTGTCGTCTGGCACTTAGGCGCGCGCGGCCGTGAGGCTGCACAGGAAATGCGCGCCTTGTTCCGCGAAGCCGTGCCCCAAGCCATTGCCATAAAGACGACGCAGAGGCGTAGCAAAACCGCAGCAGGATAACCGGGAGGGGGAGGACAACGATGGCAACACGCAGGCAACTGGTCGAAGGCTTGAAAACGCAAAACGCCGTGGACCGTTCTCTTGAAGAACAGTTCGTCTACAACGGTGGTCCTAAATCGGAAGCCGCAACGAAACCCGAGCCCGGCGCACCGGCGACCGAGCCAGAGGCAGGGAAGGGGAGAGCCGACAGTTCTCCCGCCCGCGTGCCGCTGACCGTTCGTTTCCGCGCCGATTATGCCGCCGCCCTCAAACGCGCATCACTTCAACGCCAGCTTGAGGGCGTACGGCCCAACACGCTCCAGGACATCCTGGAAGAAGCCCTGGAACCGTGGCTGCGCAAGCACGGCGGCTTGCCGTAACCGGACGCCATGACGGATTCCATCAAGCCTCGCCGCCAGCTACGCAGCCTGCAAAAGCTCCTAGATGTATCCACCGACATCCGCACAAATCCCCCTGAACGCATCGACTTTTTGCACACGATCCAGTGCCAGATCGGCATCCCCTACAAGAATCCCGGCGATCAGGTACGCGAATGGGACAGAAAGCAAGGCACCGCCTCGCTGCGCATCGAAGCCGGTTCGGCCATCGATCCGAAAACCGGCGAATTCGTGAAGCTGGGCCTGCCTTACGGGGAGAAGCCGAGGCTGGTGCTCATTCACCTGGCGAGCGAAGCGGTGCGTACCGGCCAGCCGGTCGTCGATGTCGAAGGCTCGATGACCGCCTTCGGCCGTTCGCTGGGACTGGAGACCAACGGCCAGCAGCTCAAATCGCTCAAAGACCAGCTCGCCCGCCTGGCATCGGCCACCGTGCGCATGGGCGTCGTGGAAGAGGGGAGGGCGGTACAGGTCAACACGCAATTCGTTTCCGCCTTCGATCTCTGGTTTCCTAAAAAGGAGGATCAGCGCATCCTCTGGCCATCCACCGTCCGCTTAAGCGAGGAGTATTTCCGCAGCCTCGGCAGGCACGCCGTTCCTCTCGACCACCGCGCTGTCGGGATCCTGGCATCGTCCTCAATGGCCCTCGACGTGTACGTGTGGCTGGCGCAACGCCTGCACCGTGTACCGCCAGGACGCCCACAGTTGATTACCTGGCTGGCGTTGCATGAACAATTCGGTCAAGGTTTCGCGCGGTTGCGGGATTTCCGCCGCCGCTTCTTGCAGACCTTGCATCACGTCCAGGCGGCTTATCCTAATGCCCGGCTGACTGCTTCGGATGTCGGGCTGACGCTGGAGCATAGCCCACCGCCAGTACCGCCCCGGTACACCAGCATCCTCCCGAAAGCATCATCCCATGCCGCCCATCAAAACCACGGTAAGTTGGTCGCGCCCCCCGTCGCCGCTCAGCCCACGGGCGCCGCAGTGAAGGATAAGGAAGCGAAGGGGAGTGACGCGGCGGATAAACCGTTGAATTCCGGTTCAAGTGAAACGGTAAGTTAGTCGCGCCGGTCGGAAGCCCGAATGGCGGGCACGGTAAGTTGGTCGCGCTTCGTCAACGTGCCTTTTGGCGGTTTCCGCAGAGTCCGCGTATAAATCTGGCATAAATGCCGGCTAATAAGCCTTTGAAGCATCGTGCCTGAGTCTACGGTAAGTTGGTCGCGCTCTTTCCTGGGGATAAGTAGGTCGTGCCGACAAGTTATCCACGGTAACTTGATCGCGGCTGCCACGGTGACTTGGTCGCGTTTCCCTGGACCAACGAACGGTAACTTGGTCGCGTAAACCTATATTTAATTACCTATATCTTTCTTCCTATAGCTTATCAGCCCGTTTCTGTGGATAACCGAAGATGTCAAGAGAGAGCTTCGGTTCGTCACGGTGGCATCCAGGGACGTATACAGGAAAACCATCGCATTCCGCATTAGAACGCCTATTAAAGCGATAAAGAAGTGAACCGCCCTTTTCAGTCATTTGATCATTCATCTCCTGTAAAGGCTTCTTATGGCCTTTTACTGCCATCAGTGCCCTTTTGTGCCTTCAGGTGAGGGGCACATTCCGCCGCGCGTATCATTCCTACCGACTCGCCGCCGCCCTGCTCGCGCATTAGCAGTCCACGAATGCGGATAAGGGCAGCGATCCCCCTTTTCGGTTTCCTTGGGCATCCCTGGCGAGTATTCTGGAAAGAAAATGGGTAGCATGTGTAGCGCTTTGAACTCAGCATACGTCTATTCTATCGTGGGCAGTGCTGCCGCCGCCCATTTCGGGGGTCGCCATGTACGACAACGAAGAACTAGCGCGTCTGTTAAACGAGGCCCGGAAGGGTAACAAGCGCGCCCTCGGACACATGCTGATGCAGCTGCGCCCCTGGATACGCCGCCAAGCCGAAGGTCTGCTCGGTCAGCGCCTGCGTGCCCGTATGGACGGCTCCGACATCGTTCAAGATGTTCATGTTCGGGCATTTGAGCATTTTGGCCAGTTTCAGGGCGATTCCCTCGCACGCCTCAATGTCTGGGTCGAAGAGATCTTGAGAAACGTCATCACGGACTGCCGCCGCCGACACGGCGCGGGCAAGCGCGATGCCGGCCGGGAGCAGGGCGATGGCGACCAGCTTTCCCATATGCAAGGTCACGGCACGACGCCCTCCCAAGGAGCAATGCGGATCGAGAACCAAGCCCGGCTGTTCGAAGCACTTCAGCGCTTGCCGGAGAAGTATCGGCGGGTGCTGCAACTGCGCTTCTACGACGGGTTGCCCTTTGAAGAAGTCGCTCAGAAGATTGGCGTGACGGTGGGCAATGCCCGCGTGCTGGCGGTGAGGGCAATCGAGAAACTCAAGAACGAAATAGGGGCCGAACATGAGATTTAATAACGGACTTCCCGACAACGAAACGCCGGCAACCTCGACCGAGGAACGGCTGGGCTGCTTCCTGGAGGAAGCCATGAATCTGGCGCAGAGAGGCGCGACCATCGACGTGGCGGCCCTGCTTGCAGACCAGCCCGACCTGATTGATCGCGGCCATAGTCTGATCGAAGGGTTAGAGTCTCTCCGTCGTGCAGCGACTACAACCGACTTTGCTCCCGGTCAGCTGACCGAAGAGCCGCCGCTCCCCAATCCGTTTCCCAATGAGTTCCGCATCCGCAGGCTGCTGGGAATGGGGACATTCGGCAAGGTCTGGCTGGCCCATGACCTGCGCCTTGGGCGTCAGGTAGCGCTCAAGACGTTGCATCTTCCCGCCGACGCCAATCCGCCCGCGCTGGAGGCTTTGGACAAGGAAGCCACAATTCTGGCCAATCTCGATCATCCTAACGTGGTCAAGGTCCATGCCTTGCGTCAGGGTGGGGAGGAGCATTACTTGGTGCTGGAGTACGTCGCCGGCGGCTCCTTGGCCGATCTCTTGAAAGAAGAGGGGCCGATGTCGTGGCGACGTGCTGCCCGTTATGTCGCCAAGGCGGCTGAGGGACTCATGGAGGTCCACGCCAACGGCATTGTCCATCGGGACATCAAGGCATCGAATTTGTTATGGGAGCCGCCTCCCCGCGACGAAGCCAAGCTGACCGATTTCGGCGTGGCTGGCAGGCTGGGGGCTACGAGCACGAAGGTAGGAACTCCAGCGTTCATGGCGCCGGAGGCGTTTCTAGGACGGGCCACGGCGGCATCGGACGTGTACGGCTTGGCAGCGACCCTCTTCCATTTGACGTCGGGAGAGCTGCCCTTTGCAGCGACGACCGCAGATGAATTCCTCGCCGGCGCCGAACGCGGGTTATCCCAGGCGGATGACCGTTTCCGGCTGGTGCCCCAGCGGCTGGAGAGCATCATCCGCGCCGGCCTGGCTGCTGACCAAGCGAAGCGCCCCTTGCTGCCCCAATTCATCAATCTGCTGTGGGGGGCGTTGAATCAGACACTGGTAGATGACATTCTTTCCTGCGCTGCCGAGGGGAAGGCGCTGCATCCGGTGAAGCTACGTCTGGAGATCAGCCGAAAAACAGCGGACGGCTGGCTTCCGGTGACGCCCGCGCAGCCGCAGACCGATTCCTTGAGCCGTGACATCCGGCGTGTGCCCCCACGCCCGGCGCAGGCGCGGGTACGAACCGGCGAACCATTGCGGCTGGAAGTGGAGGCGGATCGGCCCGGCTACCTGGCCGTGTTCAACGTCGGCCCCACGGGCAATTTGAACTTGCTCTACCCCGTGACCGAATATGGCGATGCGCCCACCGTTGAGGCCAGCCGAGTGTTGCGCATCGATGATCTGATGCTAGCTCCCCCTGCGGGGCGGGAGCGCATGTTCGCTGTCTGGAGCAGCAAGTCGCTGCCGGTGACTGAGCGAGAGTTGAGGAGCCTCACGGAAGGTGAGGGATCGAAGGCATCTCGATCCACCCGCGACATCGTTCGGGTACGGCGTGCAGTGGATGAATCTGCGGAGGAGTGCCGGGCCGTGGTGCTGGAGCTGGAACACGAGCCGTCGGCGTAAAGTCGCTGGCGGCGATGGCTTCAAGGCCATCTTCTGTTTTCCAACTCGTTGCGCGGTACAATAGAGACGAAGAGGCATGTTCGCGCCCCGTAGGCAAGACAAGGAGAGGAAACGATGCCAGCGATCACCAAGGATCGAGCTGTCCACCTGCTCACCAAGGCCATCGAGAAGGCTCACTCCGACGACCTTGTGGAGATTTACAACGAACTGTTCCCCGAACAGCCAACCACGGAGAGCGCTGCCAAAACCGCCCCCGGCACTCTCGTTCAGCGCATTCTAGACCACATCAATCGCGGCCTCGAAATTGAGGAGATCCTCGACCTGTGGAACGTCATCTTCCCGGAACATCACGACGTATGGTTCGACGAGCAGGAAAGCAGATTCCACTATGAAGAAGACCGGCAGCCGGTCACACCGATAGACTGATGGAACTTTCGTGGCGAAGAGCTTTTTGACCGCCGCTCTTCTTTTCATGGCGATGGTGGAGTGGTGCTATGCCTGCCACGGCGTTGAACCATTTCGATCAGGACATTGCCCGTGCGCAGGCGATCGTCTCTCATGCAGACCCACTACCGCGCGGGATGCTGCGCTCGGATCTTCTGCGGAGTGCTTGGATGTTCGCTGTTGGGGCGCTGGACGCCTACTTCTGCGACGCTTACACGGACATCATCGCAGCGACGATTATTGCGAAAAGCCGGCAGGACACGGTTAGTCTGCCGGACTTCTTCTACGACATTCGTTTCCCTGTCCGGGCCATCCTGGAGCCGTACACCATGAACGAGAACTGGCGCTGGCGCATGGCTGCTCGGAAGATGATGGAACGGGAGAACGTCCTGAGCCTTGCGACAGTGCAGACCTTTTTCAACAAGTTTTTCCGGGAGTCGGAGAGGTTCTTCGGCGACCAGCTACTTGACAAGTGGATTACGCGCCCAGACTCGAAGAAGCGGCTCTTCGGAACGACGAGGTCCGCATACAACGTCTTGACTCCGGCGGACAAGGCGATGGCGCGGAGACAGGCGCGAGAACAGATGCACGCCCGATATGGGATGATCTTCCAACGCCGGCACGATTGCATCCATAACTGTGATCGCCCGAAGGTGGCGCCGCAGTCCCTTCACGTCGCGGGGACCGTGGTTAAGGTCATCCAGGACATCGAGTTTCTTGTTCACCGTTGCGACGAACACATCAACACTGAATTCCGGGAGTTCCTGGTACGGATCGGTTGCTCAGCAGCCACGATAAGCCAGTCAGGCTATTGAAGCACTGGGCGGCATCCCGATATCCCGCAACCATCGCTGAGGAGCCATTAAAGTCGAGATCGACATTTTCAGCGGCCACCAAAACCCGCGATTGTCGTTGTAACCACCAGAGTTCGGCGCATTCTTGCATCTCCTGCTCGACCTGCCGAAGAATCCCGCTGCCGGCAGGCGACAGCACGGCTTGGGATCCGGAGGGAAATGTATGTGGCCAAGAGGTTGAACCGGGGAGCAAGAGACTGATGGCGAGCGAAGAAGCTGAGCAACAAATCCGCGCGCTGAACCAGCAGGTGTCCGAACTCTATGAGCAGGCAAAGCACGTGGAGGCTTTGGAACCGGCTCGGCGGGCCTGCGAACTCTCTCGCCGTGCGTTGGGGGACAATCACCCTGACACCGTCACAAGCCTCAACCACCTTGGTGACGTAATGCAGGCACTGGAGGACTTGGCAGGTGCGCGGCTGTGCTTTGAGCAGGCTCTGGACATCCGCCGCCGCGTGCTGGGCGACGATCACCGCAGCACCGCCATAAGCTTCAAGAATCTGGGTGAGGTATTGCGAGAATTGGGTGACTTGGAAGCCGCAAAGCCTTGCTACGAGAAGGCTTTGGCAATTTGTCGCCGCGTGCTGGGAGACGATCACCCTAACACAGGCGCCTGCTTCACCAACCTCGGCATTCTTTTACACAAAATGGGCGACCTGACGGGAGCGCGGCCGCACTATGAGCAGGCGCTGGAGATCGGCCGCCGCGTGCGAGGAGACGATCATCCAGACACGGCCACGGATCTAGAAAACCTAGGCTACCTATTGAAGGCAATGGGGGACCTAGCGGGAGCCCGGCGATACTATGAACAGGCCCTCGAGATCAACCGCCGCGCGCTAGGCGACGATCACCGCGACACTGCTAGCAACCTGAACGACCTGGGCTACCTATCGCTGAAATTGGGAGAGCTAGATGAAGCCCGACGGTATCTGGAACAGGCGTTGGCGATTCGTCGCCGCGTGCTGGGCGACAATCACCCCGAGACCGCCAGTACTCTTAACAATCTTGGACTGCTTATAGAGGCGATGGGCAACCTGCCAGTGGCGCTTTCGTATTATGAGAAGGCCCTGGAGAGCTTCCGTCGCGCGCTTGGCGAGGAACATCGTGAGACCGCTACCTGCCTCGGCAACCTGGGTGTGCTCTTGCAAGCTCTGGGGGAACTGGACGCGGCACGGCGGTGCCTGGAACAGGCGTTGGCGATTCGTCGCCGCGTGCTGGGCAACGACCACCGCGATACCGCTACCAGTCTCGGCAACCTGGGTGTACTGTTGCGGGACATGGGCGACCTGGCGGGAGCGCGCTCGTGTCTGGAGCAGACCTTGGGCACATTCCGCCGCCTGTTAGGCGACGATCACCTTGAGATCGCTACAGCCCTCGACGTTCTCGGATTAGTGTTCAGCGATCTGGGTGACCTGACCGCGGCGCGGCCGTGTTTGGAGGAGGCGCTGAGGATTCGCCGCCGCGCGTTGGGCGAGAACCACCCGAGTACCGCCATCAGCCTCAACAATCTGGGCTGCTTGCTTCAGGAGATGGGCGATCGGGCAGCAGCACGGCCCTACTATGAGCAGGCTCTGGAAATCCACCGCCGCACGCTGGGTGAGAACCATCCCGATACCGCTATCAATTTCAACAACATGGGTTATGTGTTGCAAGCTATGGGCGATCTGGTAGCGGCGCGGCCGTACCTGGAGAAAGCCCTAGAGATCAGTCGTCGGGCGCTGGGTGAAGCTCACTTCGAAACCGCCACCAGCCTCAACAACCTCGGACTACTGTTGCTAAATCTTGGAGACCTAACCGAGGCCCGGCCGTGCCTGGTGCAGACTCTGGGCATCTTACGCCGCGCGCTGGGTGACAATCACCCCAAAACGGCCATAAGCTTTCACAATCTTGGAACGCTGGAAGCCGCTTCCGGGCGAATCGAAGAAGCGCTTGCACTAATGCGCCAATCTACGGACATCGAGGACCGCATGATTGGTCAGGTGTTTTCCATCGCTTCAGATCGGCAGCGCATGCTCTTCCTGGAGACGCTCCAGGGCTTCCAGGACTGTTTCCTTTCCCTTATCTATCGCCACCTGCCGGGTTCCCCCGAAGCCGTGCGGATAGCTTTCGACCTCGTCCTTCGGCGTAAGGCTCTCGGCGCAGAAGCTCTGGGGGCCCAGCGGGATGCGGTCCTCGGTGGGCGCTATCCCCATTTGCATCAGTCATTCGAGCAGCTTACCCAGCTTCGGCGGCGTATCGCGCAGAACACGCTCTCCGGGCCGGCTTCCGGCGAAACGCTCGCGGACCACGAACAGACCTTGCAACAGTGGCAGCAAGAACAACAGCAGCGCGAAACGGAGTTGGCTCGGCAGATCCCAGAAATGAAACTCGAACAACGACTTCACATGGCCGACCGCCGCGCCGTCGCCCTCGGATTAGATGAAGGCGTCGCCCTGGTCGAATTCGTCCGCTTCGATGTCTTCGACTTCCATGCGGTGCCGGTACGTGGCGAACGGCGGTGGCAGCCGGCCCGTTACGTGGCGTTCGTGCTGCCTGGCGGCCAGCCCGATCAGGTGCAGATGATCGATCTTGGCGAGGCGCGCTCCATCGATCTGATGATCGCCGACTTCCGCGCCAGTGTCGCCGTGGACCCGCGCGATCCGAACCGCGATATTCGCCGGCAATCGCCTGAATCGCCGCTGGCGCCGCGAGGACAGATTGGACCGGCCCTGCGTGCCGCTGTCTTCGATAAGTTGGTTCCCACCCTAGCCGGCTGCAAACGTCTGCTGCTGGCTCCGGACGGCGACCTGACCAGATTGCCGTTCGAGGTGCTGCCCGATACCGAAGGGCACTTTCTGCTGGAGCAATACGCGATCAGTTACCTCAGCTGTGGCCGGGACGTGCTCCGCTTCGGGGCCGTGCCGAGCCGCCAGCCTGCCGAGCCGCTGGTAGTGGCCGATCCGCTCTTCGACCTCGCGATGGAAGCCGACACCTCCGCACCGACGGTTCCCACACAGTCGAGCTGTTCCCGCGACTTCAAACGAACCGATTATCATTTCCCGCGTCTTCCAGGCACGCGCGAAGAAGGCGAGCGCGTGGCCGAGCTGCTGGGCGTCCAGCCCTGGCTGGCGAGCGATGCCCTGGAAGCCCGGTTGAAGGAACGCCGCTCGCCGCGTTTGCTACATTTAGCCACACACGGTTTCTTCCTGACCGATCAGGAGCGCGATCCCAACAAGGAGTCCCGCGCCCTGGAAATGATCGGAGCCGAGGCGGGCAGCGCTGGTCGCTTGTCGGGACCGCTGCCGGAGAATCCACTGTTGCGTTCGGGGTTGGCGCTGGCCGGCGCTCAGACTTGGCTCGATGGCAAAGCTCTGCCGCCGGAGGCCGAGGATGGCTTGCTCACCGCCGAGGACGTAACCGGCCTGGACTTGCTGGATACAGAGCTGGTTGTATTGTCCGCCTGCGAGACAGGGCTGGGCGAGGTCCGCACCGGCGAGGGCGTCTTCGGCCTGCGCCGAGCATTCATCGTGGCGGGGGCGAGAACGCTGGTGATGAGCCTGTGGAAAGTTCCCGACGAGCAGACCCGCGAGCTGATGATCGACTTCTATCGCCGCGTGTTACACGGCCAAGGCGTGGCCGACGCTCTCCGCGATGCCCAATTGGCCATGAAAGGGAAGTATCCCGATCCGTACTTTTGGGGCGCCTTCATCTGCCAGGGCGATCCCGGCCCGCTGGCCTCATTTCAGCCTCAAATGATTGCCGCTGACACCGCTGGCAGCGTTCCCGCGATGGAAGCGAAGGAAAAACTCGCCTCGCTGTAACATCGGACTCCGGTTTTTCGTCTCTTCTTCTGATGGCCAACATCCAATCTGTTCCCTGTGTTGGCCGCTGGAATTGCTAATCCTATACGAAGGAGAAACCATGAACCAACCACAGATCGAGATCGTGCCCCTGCGACACGCCGTGTGTGCCGATGTGCCAGTCACGCTGGACGTGCTGGTGCGCATCACACCGCCCACCTCGGAAGCACAGGTCCATCGACCCGCCCTCAACTTGGGGCTGGTCCTGGATCGCTCCGGTTCGATGGCGGCCCAGAACAAGATCGGCTTTGCCCGGCAAGCGGCGGTGTACGCCATCCAGCAACTCCTCCCTACGGATCGCATAAGCGTAACCATCTTCGATGACAAGGTGAAAACCATCGTCTCGAACACGTCGGCGGAGAATAAGGGACGGATCGTGGAGTTGATGCAGAGAGTCTGGCCCGGCAACAGTACAGCGCTCCATGCCGGTTGGCAGGAAGGCGGGAAACAGGTCCGGCAACATTTGCTCGCAGCCGGTTTGAATCGCGTTATCCTCCTTTCGGACGGCTTGGCAAACGTGGGCGAGACGAACCCGGACGCCATTGCCACCGATGTCAACCGCCTAGCCAGAGAAGGCGTCAGCACCACCACGATGGGCGTGGGCGACGATTACAAGGAAGACCTGTTGGAAGCGATGGCGCGTAGCGGCGACGGCAACTATTACTACATTGAGTCTCCGCAGCAACTCCCCGACATCTTCCAGACCGAGCTGAAGGAGTTGTTGGCGACGTTCGGCAACACGGTGAGCCTGGGCATCGAACCGCAGGGCGACGCGACGTTGGCAGACGTTCTCAATGATCTGGACCGGCTGCCCACCGGAGCGTTCCAGCTACCCAATCTCGTCGCCGGCATGCCGATCCTCGTGGTGGTACGATTGAGCATCTCGCCACGATCCGCCGAAGGAGACGTATGCTGCTTTCGCCTGGCATGGAACGCGCCAGGCTGTCCCCAGCGTCAAGAGATGACCGTTGCACCGCGTCTGCCTGTCGTGGATGCGGCGACCTGGGAAAGGCTGGCGCCAGCCGCCGAGGTAGAGGAGCGTGCCGCCCTACTGCTGATAGCTCGCTGCAAGAAGGCAGCCACGCATTGTCTGGAGCGGGGAGATGTAGACGGAGCGGCGGAGTGGCTGAACAAGGCAAGGCAGATTTTGGAGCAAGCATCGTCTACTCCGGAGATGGTCGAGGAGGAGCAGGCGCTCGCCCAGCTCGAGGAGCAGTTGGCAAGCGGCGTCTGGGTGAAATTCCTGAAACACGCGAGGTACCAGACGCACCGGCGAAGCAGCAGCAAGCCGTATTATTTCCGGTAATCGCTGCTGAGTTCGCTCCTCTACATTTCTGTTCGCGACTTCGCTGCGCTCAACTTGCTCTACGCGACAAGCCTGACGCACTCGGAAGACGCATCTGCTGGCTGCCGGTTGGGTGCCATGAACATGGATGCAAGGGCAATTCCATCTTGCTAACGCTTCTCCGCTGCGCCAATGCGCTCGGCAAGTGCCTGGTGTCGACGCTAAATGACGAGCCGAATATCGGAGAACTCAATCAGACCGCATGGGACACCAGGGATACTGCGGCGATCGGCGAGATCGCAGCAAGCTCCGGCACGCCGGAAAATCGCCACGGCATCTGATATGCTGGAGTGGCATGGAGGTGCGGCCCTGATCGATAGCATCGAGGTGGGCAGCGGTGATTGCGATTAATTACGTTTTTTCAGGTAGATCACATGGAGAATGGTAATCAGGCTGTTCAAATAATCTACGCCGATCAGTTCTCGCCAGTTGACGAGCTTGATGGACCATTCGAGGGTGAGGACCTGACGTGTCCATCACCTGCTGTCGCCCTTCGCTTCGCTTACGACTCCGATTTGGTGGCGCTCGTCAAAAGCATCTTACGACGTGTGAGGCATAGTTGTAGCGGACGTGGCCGACCTCTTAGCAAGATCCCTTTGGCAGGCGACTGGTCGAAACCATCAAAGTGTTGGTGGGTGCGGAGTTCTCACTGGCCAGAGGTTCGTAATCAGTTGCTCGCTGCGGGCGTAAAGTTAGAAGGCAAGGTCGCTCATCCAGGGCGGCGCAAGATCGGCTTCTTCAAAGATCCGCAGGTCTGGGACGTGCGTGCTTGCAACTGGCGATGACTTCTCACGCTTGAAGGAGTGGGTAGCAGCGGAGAAAAAATGGACAAAGGCGCAGTCATCGTGAGAAGGCCGCGAATGTTGTTGGATATTGTCTGGTGGGACGATGATACGCTCAAGTCGGTCCACGGTGGTCGCCTCTACCATCTCCGAGATCAGTATGGCTTTTTTTTTAGACCACAAGAGATTGACGATTTCTATGTGCATACGCCAACTATCGTCATCCTTACCAAGAACACCTCTCAATGGGATACTCCACTTGTATTAGCACATGAGATAATTCATTACATCATCTGGCTCATGTTGGGATACTCATACTGGAAGTTGTTTAGAAGCTGGCGAAATGACAGAAGGACCGAGAATCGTCTGGAGCAGTTTGCGCAATTCATACATGAGATAATTTGGAAAGGGCCGAAATTGGCATGGGATGGTGAGAAACAGAGAATACGACAAGCCAAGAGACGTAAAGCTTTCGAAAGGGCATTTGAGCGGGGGGAGATCGACCTTGAACAGTGGGCTACTGGTCAAATTGACGTTAACTTGTGATCGATCAAAGTTCAGTCCTGCAAGAAATGCAATAACTTACAAGAGAATTCGTGGACTTCAAGACGAGTTTTCTCAAAAGAATCTAATGAGATCTACAACTATCTAAATTCTCATGCCGAGGTATTCGCCGGGCAGCAAACAAAAGCTGGCGCAATCGGCCTAAAGCGCTTCGCCGCTCTGTGCTTTGCGGCGAGCGATAATAACCCAGGGCTAGGGGAAAGCAGACTGCGGCGATGTACAACTGGGGGTGCGGAAGAAATGACTACCGAAGAAGCTGAGCAACAAATCCGCGAGTTGAATCGACAGGTGGAGGAACTGCATGGCCGGGGGAAGTATTCGGAGGCTCTGAAACTAGCTCAGCGTGTATTTGAACTGGCTCGCAATGAGTTGGGCGAGAACCATGCCTACATCGCCACGAGTCTCAATAACCTAGGAGTGGTGTTGTGGGCAATGCGGAACCTCGACGGGGCGCGGTCTTACTTTGAGCAGACGCTGAAGATTCGCCGTCGCATTCTTGGCGACGACCACCCTCACACCGCCTTCAGTTTCAACAACCTCGGCTCCTTGCTCCGTGAGATGGGAGACCTACCGACGGCGCAGAGTAACTATGAGCGGGCGCTGGAGATCCGTCGCCGCGTGCTTGGCGACATCCACCTCGATACAGCCACAAGCCTTATCAATCTTGGCAGGCTCTTGCGGCACATGGGCAAGCTGTCAGCGGCGCGGCCATATTACGATCAGGCTCTGGAGATCCGTCGCCGCGTGCTGGGCGATAAACATCCCAGCACTGCAACCAGCCTGAACATTCTTGGTGGGCTGTTGCACGCTATGGGGGATCTGGCGGGTGCGTGGTCGTACATAAAACAAGCGCTGGAGATCCGTCGCCGCGTGCTAGGCGATAAACACCCCAGAACTGCAACTAGCTTGAACAGTCTGGGGCGTCTATTGCACGACATGGGGGACCTGGTGGGTGCCCGGCCCTACTACGAGCAGGCGCTGGAGATCAATCGCCGCGTGCTAGGCGATAAACATCCCAGCACTGCAACCTACTTGAACAATCTAGGCGGCCTATTGCACGACATCGGAGATCTGGCGGGCGCCCGGCCATACTACGAGCAGGCGCTGGACATCAACCGCATTGTTCAGGGCGATGAACATCCCGGCACTGCAACCAATCTTAGCAACCTGGGCTACCTGTTGAAGGACATGGGTCACCTGGCGGCGGCGCGATCCTACTTGGAGCAGTCTCTGGACATCTACCGCCGCGTGCTGGGTGACTACCACCCCGATACTGCCATAACTCTGCATAATCTGGGCCTCCTATTACACGACATGGGTGATCTGGCGGGGGCACGGCCATTCTACGAGCAAGCGCTCGAGATCCAACGCCGCGTGCTGGGCGAATACCACCCCCGAATCGCTACCTGCCTCAAGAATCTCAGTCATCTAGAGGCGGCTTCGGGAAGAAACGCGGAAGCCTTGGCGCTGATGCGCCAGACTGCGGAGATCGAAGACCGTATGATCGGTCAGGTCTTTACCGTCGCCTCCGACCGGCAGCGCTTGGTCTTCCTGCGAGTGCTCCAAGCCAACCAACAATGCTTCCTGTCCCTCGTTGTCCAGGATCTTTCTCATTCGCTCGAAGCCGTGCGAACGGCTTCTGACCTCG
Source organism: Gemmataceae bacterium (assembly GCA_036557565.1). Classification (GTDB taxonomy): domain Bacteria; phylum Planctomycetota; class Planctomycetia; order Gemmatales; family Gemmataceae; genus JAJPHU01. The sequence goes on along the minus strand of DATBHJ010000236.1, from coordinate 23,832 downwards.
TCCTTCGTCGCAAGGCTCTTGCCGCTGAAGCCCTGGCGGCACAGCGGGATGCAGTACTCGGTGGACGCTATCCTCATCTTCGGGAGGTGTTCGAGCAGCTCACCCTGATTCGCAGGCGCATCTCGCAGAAGACTCTCGCCGGGCCGGCTTCCGGCGAATCGTTCGCGGAGCACGAGCAGACCCTGCATCAGTGGCGACAAGAGCAGCAGCAGCGCGAAACGGATCTGGCACGGCAGATCCCCGAAGTGAGCCTCGAACAACGCCTTCGCCAGGCCGACCGCCGCGCCGTCGCCCTGGGGTTGGACGAAGGCGTCGTCTTGGTCGAGTTTGTTCGCTTCGATGTCTTCGACTTCCATGCAGCGCCGGCACGCGGCGAGCGGCGGTGGCATCCGGCCCGTTACCTGGCGTTCGTGCTGCCCGGCGGCCAGCCCGACCAGGTGCAGATGATCGACCTCGGCGAGGCACGTCCCATCGACATGATGATCGCCGATTTCCGCAAGAGCGTCATCGTGGACCCGCGAGATGCGAACCGGGATATTCGTCGGCAACCGCCTGAATCGCCGTTGGCGGCGCAAGGGCAGATTGGCCCGGCCCTGCGTGCCGCCGTCTTCGACAAGCTTGTTCCCGCACTTGGCAGCTGCAAACGTCTGCTGCTGGCACCGGACGGCGACCTGAGCCGGCTACCATTCGAGGTGCTGCCCGATGCCGAGGGAAGCCTGCTGCTGGAGCGATATGCGATTAGCTACCTGAGTTGTGGCCGTGACGTGCTGCGCTTCGGGGCGGCATCGAGTGGTCAACCCTCCGAGGCGCTGGTGGTGGCCGATCCGCTGTTCGACCTCGTGGCGGACGCCGACACCGCATCGACAGCGCAAACACGATCGTGCCGTTCGCGCGACTTCAAGCGGAGCGATTATCACTTCCCGCGTCTTCCGGGCACGCACGAAGAGGGCGAGCGCGTGGCTAAGTTGCTGGGCATTCGGCCTTGGCTGGAGGGCGAGGCTCTGGAAGCGCGGTTGAAGGAACGACGCTCGCCGCGCGTGCTGCACTTGGCCACGCACGGCTTTTTCCTGACCGATCAGGAGGGCGATCCCAACAAGGAGTCCCGCTCCTTGGAGATGATCGACACCAAGGCGGGCAGTATCGGCCGATGGTCGGGGCCGCTGCCGGAGGATCCGCTGCTGCGGTCGGGGCTGGCATTGGCCGGCGCCCAGACCTGGCTCGATGGCAAACCGGTGCCGCCGGAGGCCGAGGATGGCTTGCTCACCGCCGAGGATGTGACTGGCCTGGACCTGCTGGACACCGAACTGGTGGTGCTGTCCGCCTGTGAGACGGGGTTGGGCGAAGTCCGCACCGGCGAGGGCGTCTTCGGTCTGCGGCGGGCGTTCATCGTGGCGGGAGCGCGAACGCTGGTAATGAGCCTGTGGAAAGTGCCCGACGAACAAACCCGCGAGCTGATGATCGACTTCTACAACCGCGTGCTGTCTGGGCAGGGTGTGGCTGACGCCCTGCGCCAAGCCCAACTCGCCATGAAGAAAAAGCATCCAGATCCGTACTTCTGGGGAGCCTTCGTCTGCCAGGGCGATCCCAGCCCGCTTGCCTTTTCCGCTCGTTAACCGTTGTCCCTCCACCGCTCGTCAAGCTCCTGCTCAGTAGCGAAGAAAAACCGCAAGTCACTGTAACACCTCAATGCGGTTTTGCGTCCCTTCCTTTGTGCGGCCAAACTCGGTATCGCGATGCAGCAGGAGCGCATCATGAGTTCGAACAAACAAATTGAATCAGGGATTGTCACAGGCATATTCACGGGCACCCTCTCCGCCATCCTCGCTGCCATCATTCTTCAATGGTTCGACTATCCCGCTTCCGAGAAGACCAAAGATAAGCCTCCGGTGATCGAAAGCAAATCTATTCAGCTCAAGTTTGACCAAATCTCTCCTGAACCTGCTCCTCCTAACCCTGCTCCTCGTGGTGCTATTCCTCCCACTCAGCCACCGCGCGGCAACACTCGCCAGGAAGTTCGGCCTCCCGTTGAGGATCGAGACGAAGGTGGAGAAGCTGAGCGTCGCAAGCGGGCCGTCCAGAATAGAGCCTGGGAGCGAGAAGACAAGGAGTGGGAACAAAAATGCCGATCACTCCGCGACCAACTTGACACTCAAAAGGAAGAGATGGAGAACCTTAAGAGAACGGTCTTAGATCTGACTCGAAAAGCGGAAAGCCGTGAGAATTTGGCTCCAATTCCGCCGATCCAACTCGTGACGCTCCAGCCGGCTCCTGTCCATTTGTATTACCGTGTATCTTCGCAGGCGACGAAACAGGTCGAATATGCTCGTATTGAGGAGATTAAAAATCTCTTGAAGAGTGTAAATCTCACTTACGTCTGCGGCCGACCGTGGAAGAATAGCGGCCTCAGTCCTCTCAGGGTTCCCATCGCGATCCACAAAACCGGATCTTGGCGATCCTTTGATGCCAGGAGCGTGGCTCGTCGAGATCAGATCGTGAGCGAGATGACATCCCTTGGCATCGAGACGATCAGTGATAAGCCCGAGGATGGGGTGCCAGATGATTAGGCAATAACCATCCGCTACCTTCGCCCTAATACCTCCGACGACGATGCCGCTCCCTAACTCTACAGAAACTACCGGGTATGGGCTGAGCGTTACGCGTCTGCCTGACGAATCGTCCTTGGTGTGGGGGAAGGGATTTCTGGGTTCATTTGATTCGCTAACACACTCCAAGATTTCGAGGCGGCACCACCGGCTGATTTGCGTCGCTCGGCCCGACAAAGTGAGGTAAACCATGAAAGCCAAGCCCGACACAATAGCTGTCAAGGATTTGCTGGAACTGAAAAAGCAGCAAATGCTAGTCGTAAACCCTGAATATCAGCGTGGCATTGTGTGGACTACAGCGCAAAGAAAGAAACTCGTTGACTCCGTGCTGCGAGGCTATCCTCTCCCGCTTATCTATCTCCATTACATTGAGCAGAAGGCTGGCCCGCTCACCTGTCAGCGCTACGAGGTTATCGACGGTCAGCAGCGCATCACCGCATTGGCGGATTTTCATGAGGGTGCATTTAAGTTGTTCGCACCCGAAAAAGACGCCAAGGAAGCACGATTTCCACAATTCATCAAGAGAGAAGAATGCCCTTGGGGCGGATTCGCATGGCAGGAATTGTCCGATAGCGACAGGACACGATTCCTGGAAACCCTTTTGCCGGTCGTCTACATTGAAACGCATAACCCGAGTGAGGCGCGCGATTTGTTCGTGCGACTCCAAGCAGGGATGCCGCTCAATTCCCAGGAAAAGCGCGATGCCTGGCCGGGGCAATTCACCGACTTTGTATTAAGTCTAGGCGGCAAGCCGGGCCTTGCTCGATATCCAGGACACGATTTCTTCGGTCTTCTCATGAGGGCCAACAAGGCCAAAGATCGCGGCAAGTTTCGCCAACTGGCTGCGCAGATCGCGATGCTCTTTCTCACTAAGCAACGGAGCAAGGGAAAGATTGTCTGTGACATAAATTCGGCGGCAATCGACGATTTCTACTACGAGAATCTTGAATTTGATGCTGAATCAAACGACGCCAGGCGTCTCTTGGACATTCTCGACAAGGTTGTGACTCTCCTCCGCGACCGCAAGCGAAAACCGATTCTCGGACACGAGGCTATCCACCTTGTTCTCCTGGTGGACACGCTATGGGACGAATACACACGCTCATGGGAAGGAGCGTTGGCCACTTCGTTCGACGAGTTTCGCAAGGCACTCGCGGCCTCGGTCTTAACTGCTACTCATCAAAAACCGGACGACCATTGGCTTCGATACGGAATTTTTACAAGAGTGAACAGCGACCGCGCCGAGAATATCCGCCGACGCCAGGACTTCTTCCAAAAAGAGATGTGGCGACTCTTGAAGCCGCGATTGAAAGATCCAACGCGCCTATTCGGCCCAATTGAGCGGGAGATAATCTACTATCGTCACGGTAAACTTTGCGCTGTTTGCGCAGCAGAAGTACAATGGGATGAGGCCCAGTTCCATCACATTGAAACGCACATAAACGGCGGGCTGACCGAGTTACCAAACGGCGTCTTGGTCCACAGACACTGCCACCCGCGAGGCGACGCTGCCCTGAAGTTCGCGAAGGAATGGCGCGAGCGTTCAAGGGGTATGCCAGCGCCCATGATACTCGATCAGTCATTTCCGCCTGTAGAGACCACCGATGAATCCGAGGGACGGTCATTCTTAGCCGATGTGCGCATCCCTCCAATCGGCACGGTGATTCAGAAGCGTGGGCGCGGCGGTGACATCAGGGCGGAATGTACGGTCGTCGAAGGTGGAATACGTTACAAAAGCAAAATCTACAAGTCACTGACAGCCGCTGCTAGGGCAGCAGCGAAGGACTTGGGGCTATCGTGTGCCGCTGTGAACGGCTTTGCGTTTTGGCGACTCGTTCCTCCCACCAGGCCGGAAAGCGGAGCGTCAATGCGGGAGGTAATGGTATACGTGGTCTCATCAGAGAACCCGGATCAGAAATATATCGTCATTGCGCCTGACCATGATGAAGCTCGCCAAAAAATCGAACATAGGTATGGGGCGACTGTGCGTTCCGTGTGCAGCCACTCGCACCGGGTTCAGTGCGACTCTTGTAAAGAGTATCGCGAAATATTACTGGAAGATGGCAATGGGGAATATGTATGCGAACGCTGCGCCGCGCGGTAGCAGTCAACTTCCTTGGTTAGCCTATTCACTTGACCAGTTTTCATTCGTCACGGTAGCACACTTCCGCATAGCCACCATCCAGCATTCCCACGGGGTTCTGGGAGCTCGTCGTGCCTATTCGGAAAACTGCCATCTTGATGGAATGCCAGCAAGCCTGCTTGCTTGTCAGCTGGCCAGCACCCAAAATGCCAGTTACTTCTGTCGCTCTAAAACTCCTTTTCGTTACGGCTGAGCTGACCTCAGCGCAGACGAGGCTCAATCGGTCAGCAAAGAAGCCATTCAGAAGGATTTGCCAGATTTCCTCTTCCGTAGTAGAAAATCGCTCAATCGACGGCTCCTGCGAGTGAACTTTATGCGCAGCTGCGATGAAGCGACTCAAGAGGATGACGCTGTAGATATATTTGAAATAGCCTGAACCAGAACCATACAACGTACCGCCCCATGTTTGACGAGACGCTTAATAAAACCAAGGTTGTGCAACGCAGTGACCAAGCGCAGGCCCATGCTAGCGGGAGCACGCAGCCAACTCAGACCGGTGGCCAGAACCAGCGCCAGACGCGCCGGTGGTACAGTTCGATTTCACAAGTCGCCAGCGAGACTGCCATCCACATCGGCGACGGCAGGTATGCCCATTTCCGCCGCGACCGCCGCTTCGCTCAGGTACAGGTGATATTTACCGCGCCACAAGGCGTCGATCCCAATCCGAGCCGCGAACTGACCGACCAATTCAAAAAGTTGGGCTGGACATGGCGCAGCAAAGAACCTGGTAAACCGTGGATATACCAGCTCGACAAATCCTCTCTCGACGATCCCACCGCTCGCGGCGACAGCCGCGACGCGCTGCACGAGCAGTTTCTGCTAATCATCCAGGAATATCGGCAAAAGCACGGAATGCCGCCGACCATCGGTTGGCGGAGCTTGGCTGACAGCGATACGAAGCCATCAAACAAAGATCGTCGCTCTCATTCAAACCATGCCGTAGCCTCTCAGCCGCTCAACATCAGTGAAAAACAAATCCTGCCGTCACCGGCAGGAGAAACACGGGGCGGGGGGGAGGGGGCGGCGGGGATGCTCGATGCCTTCGCCAGCGTGGGAGCAGAGCGCTTCGATCTCACGTTCACCGATGCCGCCGGCGAGAAAGCGGGCTTCCGTGGCAATCGCACGCTTGAACAGTTGCGTCCTGCCATATCGGAAATCGTCCAAGAAGCCGCCGAGCGCCAGCATAACGTCATCGTTCGCCCGCGTTCAAGCGGTACTACGCTGATCCAGCTTGACGACCTCGGCGAGCACATGGCAACGCGACTGCGGCCGATGTCATTCCTTATCTTGCGAACCAGCCCCGGCAATTACCAAGCCTGGATCGCCGTCGCCGATGGAGACGCTGATTTCGCGCGTCGGCTCCGCAAAGGAGCAGGGGCCGATCTGACTGCATCGGGAGCCTCTCGCGTCAGCGGCAGTGTGAATTTCAAGGAAAAGTACACGGGCAATTTCCCTCAAGTCGAGACGATCCATGCTGGCCCAGGCCTGGTAGTGACGCAGGACAAGCTGGAAGCCCTCGGCGTTGTGGCGCCGCCAGATAGAGCTGCGCCGGCAGCCGTCCGTGCTCCACTCCGGAAGCCGGGCGCCAAAGGATGGCCGAATTATCAGCGTTGTGTAGAAAACGCACCGCCAACCCGCAGCGGCGACCAGCATGACATCAGCCGTGCGGATTTCACTTTCTGTCTGCTGGCGATGGATTGGGGCTGGGGCGTCGAGGAAACTGCCGCTCGGTTGATGCAGGAAAGCGCCAAGGCCCAGGAGAACGGCGAAGCCTACGCCTTGCGCACAGCGAGGAATGCTGCCACCGCGCTGGAGAAACGTAGCAGGCTGCAACGGTGAACGTGCAATATCCATGATATGACCGAGAAACAGCCACCGCATCGAGTTGACTCGCAGCCTACAGACCGCGACCGGGAGAACGCGCGCATCCGTCAGGAAATTGCCCGCCGCCAAGCTGAGGAATACGCCGAGGCGGAACGGCTGGCCCTGGCCATACTTGGCCCCGGCTGGAAACCGTGGATGAAGCTCAGCTTGCTCGACAGCGGCTACCACCGCACCGGCAACACCGAGGCCGCCGCCACTGTCTATAAAGTTTATCGCGGTGAGGAAAAGCTGACCGAGAACGCGGTCTATCTGCGTCGTATGTCCGATGGCCAGGTTCGCCATTCCTGTGATTACGAAGCGCTGGTTGCCGAATTGCTCCGTGAGCCACATCCCGCGCGTACTATCGAGGTGCGCGGCCAGCAAGTGCCCTGCCCACACTATTGCGTCTGCTGGTCGCCCTTGGAACGCTACGAGCCGCGCTCAGCCGAGCAGCTGGCGGCGCTACGTGCCAGCCGCGAACGCAACAAAGCCGAGCGTGAGCAGAAAAAATGGGCAGCCGACCATCCGTTACTGGCATGGGCCGAGTCCATCCAGGCGGAGGAGGAGGTGCCAGAAGAAAAAAACGACCGATCTCTGTGACTCTGCCTTCGGCTTACATGACGTGCTGTCGTCGCCCACGCGAGAATCCGCGAAAACACACTACCAAGATTGACAAGCTGGGTAGCTTCGGTTAACGGGGTATAGGCGGCATCGGCCTCCACTCTTCCCAAACCACCCCCGCTTAGGAGGTTCCGGTGGCACAGCTTGAAGAATTGACCCGTGGCGCGGCCGTCAAGGGCATCCTCCCCGACGCCCTCGTCACGGTAGTGGATGTCAAGTGGATCGGCACTGTCGCCATCGAGGTGACCTACAAGGATGCCGCTGGCCGCCTTGGCAACGAACTGCTTTACCGCGATCGCGAGCCGACGCTTGAAGTCGCTGCAACCGGCCGACCCTGGAGCTTTGACGGCGACGGCGGATTATTCCGGCTCCTGTCCGAAGCCAACCGCATCCGCCTGGCCTATCTCTTCGACCCGCTCCTGGCCGTCCATACGTCGCTGGTCGATCCGCTTCCCCATCAGATCACCGCCGTCTATAGCGAAATGCTCTCCCGCCAGCCGCTGCGCTTCCTGCTTGCCGACGATCCAGGCGCCGGCAAAACCATCATGACCAGCTTGTTCATCAAGGAGTTGATGGCACGCGGTGACCTGCAGCGCTGCCTGATCGTCTGCCCCGGCAATCTCGCTGAGCAATGGCAGGATGAACTCGACCGCCGTTTTCACCTGCCCTTCGAGATCATGACCAACGATACGCTCGAAGCGGCACGCACGGGCAACTGGTTTGCCGAGACGCCGCTGGCCATCTGCCGTCTCGATAAGCTCAGCCGCGACGAAAACACGCAGGCCAAGCTGCAGCAAACCGATTGGGATTTGATCGTCTGTGACGAGGCCCACAAGCTCAGCGCCACCTATTTCGGCAGCGAAATCAAGTACACCAAGCGCTATCGCTTAGGCCAGCTGCTTTCATCCCTGACGCGCCATTTCCTGCTGTTGACCGCGACGCCGCATAACGGCAAGGAAGCCGATTTCCATCTGTTCATGGCCCTGCTCGACGGCGACCGCTTCGAGGGCAAGTTCCGCGATGGCGTCCACACTACCGACGCCGCCGACCTGATGCGACGCCTGGTTAAGGAGCAGCTCCTCAAATTCGATGGTACGCCGCTATTCCCCGAACGCCGAGCCTACACTGTCAGCTATGCGCTATCCGACGCAGAAGCCGAGTTGTACAAGCATGTCACCGATTATGTCCGCGAGGAATTCAACCGGGCCGAAGCCCTGGAAAATGCTGGAAGTAAAGGCACCGTCGGCTTTGCGCTGACCATTCTTCAACGCCGCTTGGCTTCTTCCCCCGAAGCCATTTACCAGTCGCTGCGGCGAAGGAAGGAGCGGCTGGAAAAGCGGCTGCGCGAGGAGCAGCTCCTGAAACGTGGGGCGGAAATCGGCATGGACCTGACGGCCGATCTGCCCTCCCTGACCGAAGATGCCCTCGACGATCTCGACGAGGCTCCCGATGACGAGGTCGAAGCCACCGAGGAGCGCGTCGTGGACCAGGCATCGGCGGCGCGCACCATCAACGAGCTACGTGCCGAGATCGCCCAGCTGCAAGACCTGGAACGCCGCGCCCTGCGCGTGCGGCAATCCGGCAGCGACCGCAAATGGGATGAGCTGTCGCGGCTCTTGCAGAATAACTCCGAGATGTTCGACTCCCAGGGCCACCGCCGCAAGCTGGTGATTTTTACAGAGCACCGTGACACGCTTAACTATCTCGCCGAGAGAATTCGCGCATCGCTGGGCCGGCCCGAAGCTATCGTCACCATCCACGGCGGCGTTGGCCGCGAAGATCGCCGCCAAGCCCAGGAAGCCTTTACCCATGACAAGGAAGTCGAAATCCTTGTCGCCACCGACGCTGCCGGTGAGGGCATCAACCTGCAGCGCGCGCATCTCATGGTCAATTACGATCTACCCTGGAATCCCAATCGCTTGGAACAGCGCTTTGGCCGCATCCATCGCATAGGCCAGACCGAAGTCTGCCATCTGTGGAATCTCGTTGCCAGGGACACGAGGGAAGGCGAAGTCTACCACCGCCTGCTGGAAAAACTCGACGAGGAGCGCGGGGCTTTGGGCGGCCAGGTCTTCGACGTGCTCGGCCAGGTTACCTTCGACGACCGGCCGCTGCGCGACCTGCTGCTGGAAGCCGTCCGCTACGGCGATCAGCCGGCCGTGAAAGCTCGACTTTTCCAGGTCGTAGACCAGGCGCTTGACCGCCGGCACCTACGCGAGCTCGTCGAAGAACGTGCCCTGACGCGCGACTCGATGGACGTGACCAAGGTCCGGCAAATCCGCGAGGAGATGGAGCGGGCCGAGGCACGGCGGCTCCAGCCGCATTTCATTGCCGCTTTCTTCCTCGAAGCCTTCCGGCTCTTAGGCGGCACCATCCACGAACGCGAGCCGAAACGCTACGAGATCAAGCATGTACCGGCCGTCATCCGTAACCGCGACCGCGAGATCGGGCGCGGCGAGGCGGTGCTGACACGCTACGAGCGCATCGCTTTCGAGAAAGAGCTTATCAGCGTTCCCGGCAAACCGCTGGCCGCTTTCGTCTGCCCCGGCCATCCGCTGCTTGACGCCACCCTGGATCTCATCATCGAACGCCACCGCGACCTTCTCAAGCGCGGTGCCATCCTTATCGACGATGCCGATGAAAGCGAGCAGGTGAGAGCACTGCTTTACCTTGAGCACGCTATCCAGGATGCCCGCACCGACCGCGCCGGCAACCGTCGCGTCGTCTCCAAGCGGATGCAATTCGTGGAAATTGATGCCCAGGGACAGGCTATCAATGCCGGGCCGGCACCGTATCTCGACTACCGGCCGCTTACCGCCGAGGAAGCCCAGGCGATGGAGCGCCTGCTAGCCCCGGAGTGGATGCGCGGCGACCTTGAAACACGGGCGATGGAGCACGCGGCGATTCATCTTGTGCCGCAGCACCTTGACGAGCTGCGCCGCCGCAAGGAAGAACTCATCGACAAGACCAAGGCGGCCGTGCAGGACCGGCTGACCAAGGAAATCAACTATTGGGATCACCGTGCCGCCCAGCTCAAGGACCAGGAGTTGGCCGGCAAGGTTAACGCACGGCTCAATTCCGGATTAGCCCGCCAGCGCGCCGACGAATTGACGGCACGTCTGCACAAGCGGCTCACCGAACTGGAGCAGGAGCGCAAGCTCTCCGCGCTGCCTCCCATCGTACTGGGCGGCGCCCTGATTGTCCCGGCAGGATTGCTGCGTAAGCTCCAGGGGAAGGAAAATTCAAGCCCGCCTGCCCTTGCCCAAAACACTGAGCATTCTGAGCGCCTGGCCATGCAAGCCGTCATGGCATCCGAGCGCCGGCTGGGCTATGTGCCACGCGACGTGAGCGATCAAAATCTCGGTTACGATATCGAGTCTGCCATCCCCGGCACGGGCTTGCTGCGCTTCATCGAGGTGAAGGGCCGCATCCGTGGCGCGAAAGTTGTGACTGTGACCAAAAACGAAATCCTGACCTGCCTCAATAAACCGGATGAATATATTCTGGCTATCTGCCTGATTGATGGGGAGAACGTGGAAGTTCGGCACGTGCGCCAGCCGTTCGTCCGCGAGCCTGATTTTGGGGCTACCAGCGTCAATTACGACCTGGCTGGCTTATTGGGTCAATCGCAGGAGCCGGCATGAGGAAGCCGCCGAAGAAAAGTAAGGACCGAAGGATTGCTGAGCGGAGCAGTACGGCATCCCTTTCGTCATCCGATTTCGACGAGGTAATCGGCCTGATCGATGCGGCGCGGACACGCGCCCTCACCGCCGTCAATACCGAGCTGATCGATCTCTACTGGAAGATCGGAGAGCATATCAGCCATAAGTTGGAATCTTCTGCCTGGGGCGAGGGGGTAGTCCAGCAGTTGGCCGATTATATTGCCCAGCGTCATCTGGACCTCAAAGGCTTTGCCCGCCCTAGCCTTCTCCGAATGCGGCAGTTTTATGAAACGTATTCGGGCGATGAAAAACTCTCACCACTGGTGAGACAATTGCCCTGGCCCCTCGGACTGGCACAGGAGCAGGCGGTGCTGCCGTCGCCGGTCATTGAGCAACACGAACTACCCAAGCCGCGAAAAGACCGCAAGAGATGATGGCCGTTTATAGCAAGGTACTTGGCAGAGGAGACATGTAGTGACCACTAGGCACCAATCGAGAGGCAAGTAGAGCATGGCAACACCAGTAATTGCGCGCTGGGATACGCTAAGTGGACTTGTGCAATCGGCCCGACGAGATTGCACCGTGTTCAGCCCGTTCTACTCTATGGAAGGGCTGAATGTCATCGACAACTCCCTACGCCGATCAGTTGCCCTAACTTTCTGGACACGATTATCGCTCCGGGACTGGGCAAGCGGCGTTTCGGACCCCGAAGCTCTATTGTCTTTAGTCCGCAAACTGAGCAACACCCAGCGCTCCGCACAACTGTTCACGAATAAAAAGCTGCATGCAAAGGCATACTTTGCAGATCAGGATGAGGGCCTCGTAGGGTCTGCAAATCTATCAAAAGGCGGATTTCAAACAAATGTGGAGTTGATGGTCCATCTCGACGGCAATGATGCAAGAGCAGCTCTCGATGTGCTAACAGTCGCCAGCTCGCAGCGCGTTGAACTTTACACCAGCGACCAGTTGGCAGAATGGGTGACTCGACACTCAAAGTTGATCAAACGAGCAAGAGCGAAGTTGAAGGAAGGCTTGCAGGAGCTCGAACTCGCTGAAGAGGCGGAAACGGGACGTGCCCAACCCTCACTTCGCGAGCCGACGGATTCTACCTTAGATGAGTTTGTGGAGTGGTTGGGAAACAACCTGAATCTCACAGGCGCTTCCCAATTGCTTCAGCGCCACATCGACAAGCAGCGATTACGCCAGCAGGGTCATGTGAAACAGTGTTTTGCTGGCGCCTTTCGGTTCTTCCAGGAGTATCCTTCGTGGATTCAGAGGCTCACACATGCGGCTGAAACTGCTGACGGGCTGGCAGAGCTACATGGGGCGCTTCTGACTGATTGGTCATCTCATCTCCAAACCCATGCCAGCGCGTTCAATGACCTCTATAGTTATAGCACGTTGCGGAAAATACTCCCGCCGAACTGCGGCGGCCTCCACCGAGGTGGCGGGGGTGGAGGAAAGACCCTAAAGAGAATACTTCCCCTTGTCGCTCGCTTCATTTCGCAGCAAGGACAGCGACCTAATAACGGAGTGTGAAAGAGCAATGCACCCCCACCTTATCCGGCGAAAGCTCATTGAAGTTGCTCTGCCTCTGAAGGCCATCAACGAGGCATCGGCGAGGGAGAAATCCATTCGGCATGGCCATCCCAGCACGCTGCATCTCTGGTGGGCGCGGCGGCCTCTGGCTGCTTGCCGGGCTGTATTGTTTGCCACTCTTGTCGATGACCCTGAGAGCGATCCAACTTATCAGAAGGGGGATGGCACGGTCGATGAGGACCGTGCCGGCGTCAAGCGGGCTCAGCTCTTTGACCTCATCGAAGAACTGGTCCAGTGGGAGAACTCGAACGATCCCAGGGTTATCAACCAGGCTCGGGCTGAGATTGCTCGATGCTTGGCTTCACGGAAGATTGAAATAGGAGATCTTCGCGAGGACACTATCATTTTCGGTGAAAAGAAAGGACAGACACATCCGAAGGGTTCAGAGTCAGGTGAAGGGATCACGGCCTTGGAAGTGTCGCTGATGCAGGCCCGGCCGCAGGTGGTGAATGCCTTTCTGGCCGATTACGCGCCGCCGATACTGGACCCTTTCTGCGGAGGAGGGTCGATCCCGCTGGAGGCGCAGCGGCTCGGCTTGCGGGCATATGGCTCGGATCTGAATCCTGTGCCGGTGCTCATCACCAAGTCCCTGATCGAGATTCCGTCAGGATTCGCTGGCCAGCCGCCGGTGAATCCAGAATGGCAGGCGAAGAACGAGGGCCAGAAGGCTGTCACGGTTTGGCAAGGCGCGCAGGGCCTGGCCGAAGATGTGCGCTATTACGGCAGGTGGATGCGAGAGGAGGCGGAGAAGCGCATCGGGCACCTGTACCCGAAAGTGAAGATCAGCAAGGAAATGGTGATAGACCGGCCGGACCTGAAGGAATACGTCGGCCAGGAGTTGACGGTGATCGCGTGGATTTGGGCGAGAACGACAGTCTGCCCTAACCCGGCATGTGCGGCCACTACACCTATTGCGAAAACGTTTGAGTTGTCGGGTAAGCGCGGGAACGAAGCACATATTGAGCCCCTTGTTCAATCACGTACCCAAGAAGTACATTTCCGTGTCGCCCGTGGAAAACAAGCACCACGGACAGGCAACGTGAATCGCCGCGGTGCAGAATGCCTGATTTGTGGCTCGCCGATTCCGCTGGGACACATACGGGATGAGGCGATTGCTGGCCGCATGGGGCAAACCATGATGGCGATTGTAGCTGAGGGGCGGCGAAATCGAGTTTATCTAACGCCTACACCAGCCCAGATTTCGTCCGCTGCTCGGGCCAATACCGTTGAAGCGTGGAGTCCGACGACAAGTCTACCAGAGCAAGCTCTAGGATTCCGTGTTCAGCGATACGGGATGACTTCACATGTCGGGCTATTTTCCAGCCGGCAGCTTGTCGCTCTGAGTACGTTCGCTGATTTGGTGCGTCGTATCGTCAAGGACTCCGAGACATTTGGTAAAGACGCATATGCGGCTGCTGTCGCCACATACCTTGCTTTTGCTTTGAGCAAAGCTGCGAACTACTGGTCATCACTGTGTTCGTGGTATGTCAACCTAGAAAAAATGGTAAGCACTTTTGGCCTGCCCACCCTCTCGATGGTATGGGACTTTGCAGAGGCCAATCCGTTTAGCGACTCATCCGGGAACTGGATGCTCGGAGTGGAGCAGGCAGCCTCCGCAATTGAGAACCTCTTTCCGGTTATCTTACCTGGCTCAGTTTGTCAACTGGATGCTACACAGCACCCAATGACGGAGAACGAGCATCCTATCGTTTCGACTGACCCTCCGTATTACGACAACATCGGCTACGCAAACCTTTCTGACTTCTTTTACGTTTGGCTGCGGCGATGTCTGAACAATGTGTATCCCATGCTCTTCAGTACGGTACTGACACCGAAAGATGCAGAATTGATCGCCGAGCCAGGACGGTTCGACAACGATCGGGAACGCGCCATTGAGCATTTTGAACAAGGATCGGCGAAGGCATTTGCCCGGCTCAGAGCAGGTGCTGCTCCAGACTATCCGATGACTGTGTTTTACGCCTTCAAGCAGCAGGAAAGCGGCGAAGCGGATAATGACAACACCGAATCAATCGTGTCGTCTGGGTGGGAGAAGATGCTCGGAGGTCTCATTTCGTCCGGGTATTCAATTCAGGGAACCTGGCCCATCCGAACAGAGCAATCTGGTGGACTTCGAGAGGCGAAAAGAAATGCCCTTGCCTCTTCCATCGTGCTTGTTTGCAGGCCACGCCCGGCAACAGCGTCTCTCGCCACAAGAAAGGAGTTCATGAACACCCTGCGGCGCGAGTTGCCGGAAGCCCTTAAAAATCTCCAGCACGGTAACATCGCCCCAGTTGACTTGGCTCAGGCGGCTATAGGGCCAGGCATGGGTGTGTTCTCCCGATACTCAAAAGTTATCGAAACCGCAGGTCAACCTATGACCGTGCGCACCGCGCTCGGGATCATAAATCAGGTACTTGACGAGGTGTTGGCGGCGCAGGAAGGCGACTTCGACGCGGACACCCGCTGGGCCCTGGCCTGGTTCGAGCAGTTTGGCACGGCGGAGGGTCCATTCGGCGTGGCCGAGACGCTCTCCAAGGCCAAAAACACTGCCGTGGGCGGCCTGGTTGAAGCCAAAATCGTCAAGGCCCGGAGCGGCAAGGTGCAGCTCCTCAGTCGCGACGACCTCCCGGATGACTGGGATCCCACTAGGGACAAACGCCTGACCGTATGGGAAACCATGCAGCACCTGATCCGAACCCTCGAGAAGGACGGGGAAAGTGCGGCTGCTGCGCTCCTCAACAGGCTCGGTGGCGTGGCGGAAACCGCCCGCGAGCTGGCCTACCGGCTATATTCAATCTGCGAACGGAAGAAATGGGCGGACGAAGCCTTGGCCTACAACGGCCTGGTCATCGCCTGGCCCGAACTGACAAAACTTGCACTTACCGAGAAAACCCGGCAAGTTTCACTCCAACAAGAACTTTTCTGATAATGGACTACTGAGCTATGGCTGTGACGAACCGCGATCGTGTCGGCAAAGGGCTGGAACTCCTGGCCACCGGTCTACGTCCCTTTGTCGAACGCGAACTGAAATCCCGCCTAGGCGCCAAGTGGCAGTCCGCGCTGCCAGAAAACGGAGGCCGTGGCCCGAAGGCCAAGAATCAGGCTGCCAATCTTAACGACCCGCAAATCTTGCTGAGTGTTCTCTGGGACCAATGGAATGCTGTCTTCCGCGAGGTCCTGGGACCGACTGAACGCAGCCTGGTCAGTGAGTTGCGCGGTATCCGCAATCAGTGGGCGCATCACGAGCAGTTTACGAGCAACGACGCAATCCGCGCGCTTGATTCTGTTGAGCGGTTGCTAACCGCTGTTTCCGCTCCGGAAACGGCCACCGAGGTCGGCCAGATGCGCATGGACGCGATGCGGACTGTCTTCGATGAGCAGCGCCGGTCGGAGATGCGTAAGAAATCCTTCCAGCCTACCGAGGGCAAACCACAAGGCGGCCTCAAGCCCTGGCGAGAAGTCATCACTCCGCATCCAGACGTTGCGTCCGGACGCTATCAGCAGGCCGAGTTCGCTGCTGATTTGTGGCAGGTGTATCAGAAGGAGGGATCAGACGAATACAAGCACCCGGTCGAATTCTTCCGCCGCACCTTCATCACCGAAGGGCTGCGCCGGTTGCTGACTCAGGCCATCCGCCGCTTGAACGGGCAAGGCGGCGATCCCGTCGTCGAATTGCAGACCAATTTCGGCGGCGGTAAGACTCACTCCGAGCTGGCGCTGTATCACCTATTTTCCGGGACGCCACCCGGCGATCTGCCTGGCGTTGACGAGCTGGTTAAGGAGGTGGGCCTCCCCATCCCCAAGAGCGTTAAACGTGCCGTCTTCGTCGGCACGCAGATTTCCCCCGGCAAGCCGCATAAGAAGCCCGACGGCACGGTCGTGCGAACGGTGTGGGGGGAGATCGCATGGCAGCTGGGCGGTAAAGACGGCTACAAGCTCGTCAAGGAAGACGATGAACGAGCCACCAATCCCGGCAACACCTTGAAAGAACTGTTTAACAAGTACGGTCCCTGCCTTATCCTGATTGACGAATGGGTTGCCTATGCCCGGCAGCTGCATGGCAACGCCGATCTGCCGGCCGGCACATTTGACACGCAATTCACCTTCGCCCAAGCGTTGAGCGAGAGCGCCAAGGCGGCAAAAAACTCACTACTGGTGGTGAGCATTCCCGCCTCGGAGAGCCCTCATCAAAGACCAGACCACGGCGTCACCGATATTGAGGTGGGTGGTGAGCGCGGCCGCGAGGCACTAGCTCGTCTCAAGAACGCCGTTGGCCGCGTCGAGGCATCCTGGCGGCCAGCCAGTCCTGACGAAGGCTTCGAGATTGTCCGCAGGCGGTTGTTTCAACCACTATCCGGCGACCAATTTGTGGCCCGCGACGCCGTGGCTCGCGCCTTCGTCGATCTGTATGGCGCTCAGCAACAGGAATTTCCTTCCGAATGCCGCGAGGCCGATTACGAACGCCGCATGAAGTTGGCTTACCCGATCCACCCTGAACTATTCGACCGGCTTTATAACGACTGGTCCACGCTCGATAAATTCCAGCGCACACGCGGTGTGCTGCGCCTAATGGCGGCGGTGATACACTGCCTATGGGAACGGCAGGACAGCAACCTACTCATCCTGCCAGCCACCATCCCCATTGAAGATCCGCAAGTGCAATTCGAGCTGACGCGCTATCTCGAAGATCATTGGGTTCCGGTTCTTGAGAAAGACGTAGATGGTGCCAATTCACTTCCTTTGACCCTCGACCGTGCCAACCCCAACCTGGGGCGATATTCGGCCTGCCGTCGCGTTTCCCGCACGATCTACATGGGTTCGGCCCCGACACTGCGCGCCGCCCATCGCGGCATCGATGAACGCCAAGTCAAGCTGGGATGCGTACAGCCTGGCGAAGCCGTCGCCACCTTCGGCGATGCCCTGCGGCGCCTGACCGACAGCGCCACTTATCTTTATGTGGATGGTAAGCGCTACTGGTACTCAACTCAGCCGACGGTCACCCGCTTGGCCGACGATCGCGCTGGCCAACTGGCTAATGACCAGATCGCCGAGGAGATCATCAAGCGCCTGCGGGAGGCAGCCCGCACGCGCGCGGATTTTTCCAAGGTCCATGCCTGCGTGCCCAGCAGCGACATCCCCGACGAGCGCGAGGCGCGGCTCGTCATCCTAGGTCCAGAGTTCCCGCACACCCACCGGGTCAATAGTAGCCCAGCCCTCCACGAAACCGCTGCGATCCTCGATTTGCGCGGCACAGCCCCGCGCAACTACAAGAACACGCTGGTTTTTCTTGCCGGCGACACCAACCGCCTGCGCGAGCTGGAGCAGGCCGTCCGTCAGTATCTCGCCTGGAATTCAATCCTGAGTGATGCTGGCCTCAACCTCGATAAGTTCCAAACAAACCAGGCCAGCACCAAAACGAAACACGCTGACGAGGCCGTCGATCTCCGCATTACTGAGGCGTACCAGTGGCTCCTGATCCCCAGCCAACTCGATCCGAAAGGCGAAGTGACGTGGATCGATCTCAAGCTCCAGGGGCAGGATAGCCTAGCCTCCAGAGCGGCCAAAAAGTTGCGGGGCGAGGAGGGGTTATTCGTCCAAATGGGAGGAATCCGCCTGCGCGCCGAGCTGGACAGAATTCCGCTGTGGGCCGGGAATCATGTCAGCATTCATCAGCTATGCGAGTATATGGCTCGTTATCTCTACCTTCCTCGCTTGCGGGAAGAAAATGTTTTGCTTGCGGCAATCCAGGATGGCGTTTCCAATCTCGCTTGGAAGAACGAGACTTTCGCCTATGCCGAAGGATGGGATGAGCAGCGGCAGCGTTATCAGGGGCTGCGCGCGGCGGAATCGACGCGCATCCTCGTAAACGAACACAGCTTGCTCGTTAAACCCGAAGTGGCAGCTGCTCAGTTTTCCAAAGACCGAGAGGTCGAAATTCCAGCGCCCGCGACAACCGGGACAACATCCGGCGATAGCGGAAGCATCGCTACGGGAAACGGCGGCAAGCCAGCAAAACCGCAAGGGCAAAGCGGAGTGATTTCGCACCCGACAAAGCTCAGCCGATTCCACGGCTCCGTTTCGGTCGATCCATTGCGTCTTGGCCGCGATGCCGGCCGCATCGCCGAGGAAGTCGTGCAGCACCTTACCGGCTTGGTAGGCGCCAGGGTGGAGATTACCATCGAGATCCACGCCGATCTGCCGGATGGAGCAGGCGATAAGCTAGTCCGCGATGTGACAGAGAATTGCCGGACATTAAGATTTACGGATTACGGTTTCGAGGAGGATTAGTATACCGGAGCCGGGAAACATCAGTTTGTTTCGACTACTCAATGACTTGCAAACGAGAGGTTCAGAGTGGCACTTTGGGCGATTGAGAGTATTTCAATCAACGGCGGCTTCTTGTCCGAGCTAGCCCTGCGGCTTCCCTCAGGCTTAATTTGCGTCATCGGTCCAAGGGGGAGCGGTAAGTCCACGTTGGCTGAGGCCATCCGCCTCGTTCTGGGCGGTATTCCGACAGGTTCCACCAAGGCACGTATGGAGCTTATTAAAGCGAACCTTGGTGGTTCGGTTCTCACGCTTCAGACCAAGCCGGGCACCGATCGAGGAGGCTTCACAATACGCCGCACGTACGGCCAAACGGCCATAATCACCGCCGGCGATTCTCGACCCGTCACTACCGTTGATCTTGATCGAGGCACTTTCCTGCCACTCGATGCATACAGCAGTCTAGACATCGAGGGCATTGCCGATGAATCCCTCGGCAGCAAGCGGAGGTCCTTGCTCGATGATTTATGCGCCTCTGAAATGCAGGAGATTCATCTCCGGCTAGCGGATCAGAAGCGCGCCTTAGAGGCAAACGCAGATAGCATTAAGGCTACGGAGCGCAGAATCAGCGAGCTAACGGAGCAATTGGAAGAACTCGGCGATGTTAAGGCCAAACTCGAAGCCTTGCCAGCCCCTACCAACCGGGAGGGCACTCCTAAGTTTCAAGCAGCTTCCAAGCAAAAACAAATAAATGAAACGGAATCTTCCGGCATAGCCGTCGCTATTCAAAAAATGCATCGCCTGGCTGATGAGCTGCCAACTACCGTCCTACAAGCTAAGAACCAACTTGCCAAACCCCTTGCCACTCCGGGGTCAGCTAACGAGTCACTGCTGAAGCAGGCTGATCAAGCCCTGGATTCTATGTGGAAGTCGCTGGACCAGGCAATGGCAGCGGCATGCCGGGCCATCAATAAGGCAGAAGAGTTGCTTGCCGACGTTCTTCACCAGCTACGCGACGCTCACGCCAGCCAAGAAGCCAATTACTTATCGCTCCAAGAACAGAACCAGGAGGCAAGCAAGGCGTTTGAAGCGCGCGCTAGTGTAGAAAAAGAAGCCGCAGCGGCGGCAGCGCTTCGGCAACAGAGGACGGACGCCTCGGCGCAGCTTTCCAAGCTCCAGGAGGAACGCAAGGCCCTCAAGGCCGCATACATCCTCACCCGAGATGAGGTCTCTGAATTGAGAGAAAGTGTTGCCAAACATCTTCAGAGTGAGGCGGGGGCTAAGGTCCGTGTCCGTGTTCAGCGAAACGCCGACGTTCTGGAATACCGGCAACAGCTATTGAATGCGCTATACGGTACGAAACTCAAGAACCAGGAAGACATCTTGCAAACGCTTTGCGCTATCCGCCCCGAGGATCTCGCATTGATGTTGCGGGAAAGCGACTTGACAGAGTTCGACACTCACACATCATTCGGAAGAGAAAGAGGCCGAAAAATACTCGATGCCCTCCGTCAGAATCTTGACCAGTTAGAACTTGAGGTCCTCCCGATTGACGACCGCGTGATTATCGAACTCAATGTCTCCACGAGTCAGAACGTGAATTTCAAGGACGCCTCAGAGCTGTCGCGCGGTCAGAAATGCACTGCACTTCTGCCGATTTTGCTTGCAAGACGGGACACGCCGCTTGTCATCGACCAACCGGAGGATAACCTTGACAACCATTTCATTTACGAAACCGTGGTCGATGCGATACAAAGGCTAAAGCCTCGGCGACAAATGATCTTTATCACTCACAACGCCAACATCCCCGTTCTTGGAGAAGCCGAATTGGTGGTGGTCCTGAACTCTGATGGACAGCGCGGATTTGTCGAGAAGGCCGGCACCGTTGATGAATGTCGAAACGAGATTATCGACTTACTCGAAGGCGGCGAAGAGGCGTTTGAATTGCGCCGGAAACGCTATGGCTCCTGAACATAACCAGAACGATGTCTTATCAGACCTCCGCTGGCAGGTCGCTTCGGATCCTAAGCGGGCCAGGGCGACCTTTCACACGCTCCTAGAGGGCGGAGGTGAAGTTTTGAATGGCGTCCTCACAGCGGCATCTGGGCCGGGTCATGGGCGGCTTCGTCAGATGATTGCCACCGTTTTCCGAACTGATCCGAAGGCCATCGTCCTGGAGACGTGGTTACGCCAGTGGCTTTCGGTCGAGTCAGACGAGTTTACTAAGGGAGCAATTGAAAGCGCACTTGCAAGCCGTGCGCCAGCTCCCCCTTCGCGACCACCTTCTCGCAACCCGATTGTCCAGACTGTAGAAGCTTACCGTTTCGTCGCAGACCGCCTGTGTCACCGGGTCCGTAATGCTCTGACTCTCCCAAGCAGCCAACTCCTTCGCCTTCAGCAACTTGTTGGCGAGCTCGGTGATCCGGTGCTCAAACAGGAGCTGATGGAAATCCTCACCGGCTTGCAGTCAGGGTTGCTCCGTATCTCGCGAAATGTTGAATTCGACACCGGCGACGGTTATCTTGCTTGGCAATCCATTCCTCTGGTCTCTTGGCTAGAAGCGGCATCTAAAGAATTTAAGACTCGGTACGGCCCGGCTAAGCTCCTAATCGCCTGCGCCCCTGCGGTGCGCCGAGTAAACGTCCAGGCGACTAGATTCTTCCTCGAAACAGCGTTCGGAAATCTTTGGTCGAACGCTGTTCAAGCCGTCGATTCACTGTGCGTTTTTGAGCTACAATGTGGCCTTGATTCAAGGCTCGGCATCATTGAGTTGCTCGTACTGGACAACGGCCCGGGATTCACAGAAACACACCTGGAGACTGCCTTTCAGCAAGTATTCTCGACAAAATCAGATACACGCGGACGGGGTTTGCTCGAAACTGCTGATGCGATCCTGAGACTGCAGGGCTCTATCGAATTGGTCAAGGTGCGTGCTGGTGAATACCGCATCCGAATCGCAATACCGGTGGAAGCGACATGAGTTACCCCAGAAAACTTCATCTTCTCGTAATCGAGGACGATTCTGATGCAATCCAAGCGTATAGAACGTTCTTTACTTCCGTATTAGCGAAGAAAGGCTTTCTATTTGTAGAGCCGGCCTTTACACGGTCGTTTGCGGATGCCAAAAAACGCATTGAAGGCTCTGAAATATATCATATTGTGTTGCTCGACCTCAATCTGCCGCTAGCTACCCGTGAGCCACCAGCTGAAGGGCTGGCGCCTGGCGAGCAATTGCTCGAGGAACTCGCCCGACGCGAATCCCACCCTATACCGGTGGTCCTTGTCATAAGCGGAAAACTAAACCTACCACACCCTATTGGAGGCATCCAGGACCGCCTAGCGAAGGATTTCTGGTACGGCCGACTAGTGAATAAAGGAACTGAGCAACAATATCAGGAGATTGAAAACGGCTGCGTACAGGCTCTCAAGTACACTGACATCGGAATTCACATACGTGATGCAGGGAAAGAATGGTATCCGACGTTATCTCCGCGAGAAGATGACTTGCTTCGTCGTTGTGTGCTCGCTCAGTCTTCTACGCTTGGAGTCGATGTCCGTTGGTGGAGCGCCGAACCCGGGCAATCAATCAGTCGTCCATCTCCTAATCGAGGGCCCACCAAGGTTCTGATGGGGCACTTCTTGCTCGACGACGGAATGGGACTATCGCTTCCAACATTCTTCAAGTTCGAGCCGGCCGGAAACAGTCCTTCAGTCTGCCGCGACGTCAGCATACTTGCCCAGAAGCTAGGTCATGTCAAGGTATTTCACACGTCACACGGTCGTCAGCGAAGCTTGATAGTGACGCAGAGCGCAACTAACAAAGGCGTGCCGATCTCCTTCAATGATTATCTTCGGGGCGATCCCGCTGTCGTCGGCCCCAACGCTCAAAAGCTCATAAACCAGGTGATAGAGCAGTTAAATCAGCTGGGAGAAAAGAACGAAGACGAAGTCCCGGCTAGCAGTTTTCTCTGGGATTATCTTGACCGGGAAGCTATGGAGCGAGCTTGGAACAGCTGCGACGCGCGGCAACTCCTAAAAGATGGAGCGTCAAGTCCCCTGGCCGTCTTTGACTTGCTCAAGGAATCAAAGGCAAGCCAGTGGGCAACTTGTAGGAACTGCACTCACGGGGATTTGAATGCCACGAACATCGCGATCGACACAAGTCTACCTGATAACCCCCAAGCTTACATCTTCGACGCGGCCGGAATGAAGGCAGATTTCGAGTTCCGTGATCTTGCGACACTGGAAGTGACCACAATCCTCTTCAATTCCGTTGGCATCGAGGAGCAACTGATTCGAGCCTGCCATGCATTTTACGAAAGCGATTTTCTGCCAACAGCACCGCTCGATTCTGCTACCGCCAGCCCTCTCACGAGGAATGTCTTCGCGATGATCTTAGGCATTCGCTCGCTCTTCCACACCGACCTTGAACAGGCGGCATATGCCCTGCTGGTGTTCGATGCCGCTTTGCGGCAGCTCTCTGGTCTCGGCATTCAGCCATCACCAAATAAAGTAAGGAATCCTCTTCATGCCTGCTACCTTGCCGCCTGGATCTCAAACTGGCTGAAAAACGTGGCGCCTGGCTTGTTCAGACACCACCTGCCTGCACATCGGCCAGCAGTTAGTGCCGATGCCTAGTCGGTTGCCCTCAGCGCCAGGTATCAGCCACTACCGATGTCCCTACGAAGCAACTCTCTCCCAAACAGCCAGCGCGCGGTCATAGGCATCCTTGACGCGGAGGAAGCCATGATGATTACCGCCCGCATCCGGGTGATGTCGTTTGACCAGCAGCAGATAGGCGCGCCGTGCGGCCTTCGCATTCTCTTCAGAGGGAGAGCGGCGCAGACGCTCGAAGCATTGCCAGTGTGGCGCTTCCTCGGCCTGCTGCTCGCGCCTCCTGCGCTCGGCTTCCGTCTGGGCCAGATGCTGCATGTATTGTGTGCTTTCGGCAAGCGTGTAAAACATGATCCACCGACGCCTGGTTTGCCTGTGCATGTGGGCATGGACGGCACTGAACGAGCGGCCGAGGTGGATGCTGAACTGCGGTGGGATTGGAGCGAGGTAGTCTTCCTCCAGT
>DATBHJ010000235.1:0-7383 GCA_036557565.1 Gemmataceae bacterium | reverse complement strand
CAGCGACGGGCGCTTCGGCCCGTCGCTGGCGCTCCGGGCTAGTAATTCCTCTCATTGTACACGTCCGCCGTGTAAGCTCGCTAGGCATCGCCACGGTTATGGCGCGAAGAAATGCTTGAATTCCGATCCCTGGATGCTGACATTTGGACAAGCGAGCGGTATCTTGGAGGAATTGAGGCATATCGCTACGGCCAATCGCGGAGGATACCCCATGTCGAAGTTACTCACAGCGGGACTGCTGGCCGGAATCGTGATCGTACTCGTTGGCTTTCCCAGTTATGCCGTCGATCCGAAAGCCGTCGATCGAGCCATCGAGGACGGCGTGAAGGCTCTGCGTGCTTTGCAGACAGGCGATGGTAGCTGGCCGGCGTACAGGGAGTCGGGGGACGCCACAAGAGTCGGCTCAACCGCGCTTGCCGGGTTGGCCCTGTTGGAATGCGGCGTCAAGGCCGACGATCGGGCTGTCCTCCGCGCCGCCGACGCTGTGCGAAATGCCAGCCTCAAGCTCAGCTACAACTATTCGATTTGCCTGGCCATTCTTTTCCTCGATCGCCTTGGCGATGCCAACGACATTCCCCTGATTGAATCGCTCACCGTTCGCTTACTCGCGGGACAGAATAGCAGCGGCGGATGGAGCTACTATTGTCCGCCGATCCCGGATGCGGAGGTCCGTCGGCTACGCACGAAGCTGGCGGACCGCAGACAGTTGATCGGACAGCGCGACATGCCCAAGCCCGACGGTGTTAAGCGCACCGCGAAGGATCTTTCTCCTGAGATTCAGCAGCAATTGGCCCAGCTGCAACGCCGGGGCGGCATGGGTGTGGATATGGGCAGCGACAATTCCAACACACAGTTCGCCACGCTGGCCCTGTGGGTCGCGCGTCGCTATGGCTTGCCGGTCGAAGATGCTCTGAAACGCGTCGGGACGCGCTTTCGCAATTCACAGCATGGCGAGGGCGGGTGGGGCTACTTCGATCCAAGCATGAGGGCCAGGGGACTGATGGGCCGCTCGACTGCGAGCATGACCTGCGCCGGCTTACTCGGTCTGGCTGTCGCCGACGGTGAGATGTCCGAGAAGGTCCGCGAACGTAAGCCGGGCGCCAAAACACCGCGCGACATCAACAAAGATCCTCTGGTACACAGAGGTCTGCTCGCCCTCGGTTCGGCCCTCGGCCGGCGTCCGTCGGAGGAGCGCGCGGTCGGCGGACGCACGTATTACTTTCTGTGGTCGCTGGAGCGCGTGGCCGTCGCTCTTGGTCTGAAGACCATCGGCAATCAGGACTGGTACGCCTGGGGTGCGGAAATCCTCCTGGCGAATCAGCAGAAGGACGGGTCCTGGCAGGGCAGCTACGGTGAATGCGGAGCGGACACCTGCTTCGCCTTGCTGTTCCTCAAACGCGCCAATCTCGTTCCCGATCTGACGGCGCAGCTCGCAGGCCGTATCCAGGACCCCGCCGCGCGTGTTCTCAAGCGCGGCGAACTCAACGAGGGAATCGCCCTGGATAAGAGTGCCAATCTTCCATCCGGCCTCGAAGACAGGAACACCAAACCAAACATGGATGGCAAGTACCCCGCCGAGGTCGCCAAGGACCCGCAGCCGCAACCACCCACCAAACCCAAGGAATCCCAACCAGCCACCAAGCCGCAGCCCGCTCCCACTGTCGCAGACAAACCCCAACCCAAGAAGCCACCCGAGGACGATTCCTCATCTACTCCCGCAGCACGCATGGCCGCCGATCTAGCCAAGGCGAACACTTCGCGCTTCGAATTGCTTCTTCACAACTTCCGGCTGGGTAAGGGAACCGAATTCACCGAGGGACTGGCCCTCGCCATCCCGCAGCTTAGCGGCGAGCGTCAAAAGAGAGTGCAGGAAGAACTG
Organism: Gemmataceae bacterium; assembly: GCA_036557565.1. Taxonomy (GTDB): domain Bacteria; phylum Planctomycetota; class Planctomycetia; order Gemmatales; family Gemmataceae; genus JAJPHU01. Next base: position 5,504 of record DATBHJ010000235.1, on the reverse strand, counting down.
GTTAAGCGTCTGACACGCATGACGGATACGACACTGAAAGCGTACTTGGGCGATGAAATCATGGAGATCCGCATTGCCGCCGCCCGCGCCTGCGCTCTCAAGGGCAGCAAATCGCTGGCGCCCCAGCTCATTCCCCTGCTGCGCGATACGCGCGGTGGAGTGTCCGAGGCCGCTCATCAGGCGCTCAAGGAACTCAGCGGCCAAGATTTTGGTCCAAAAGCCAACGCCAGCCGCGAGGAGCGCGTGCAGGCTTCGCGGCAATGGTCCGATTGGTGGAATAAGCAACCCAAGAAATCCGAGCCATAATTGAAAGTCAGCGTTTCAGCGCATACAGCACGGCTGCCCTGCCGAGACGGACGGCGCTGTCGTAATCGTGTCCCAGGCAATCGGACGACTTGTGTCGCTCCAGGGCACAGCCGAGATCGTACTTGCTGTAGACGACTACCCAGCGGCCGTTGTATTTGATGCCTTCCAGGGCCGGCGCCAGTTCGCGGTACTCCGGATCCACGCCCTTGCCGTCGGATTTGGGACGCCGGCAGCGAACTGTCCGAATCTGCTGCCCGTTCAGCTCGGCGCTAAACAACTCATCCGACAAGGGAATCGGCTCCAGTTTGAGTTTGTCGTTTGCCCAAAGCGTTTCCATGAATTTACGAAAGGCGGCATCAAAAGCCGGCGAACCGCAGCAGGCGTCGGCCAACAGGAATCCACCCGAAGTCAAATTGAAGTGCAGGTGCTCCAGGTCCTGGGCGCGTTCCTCGAAGCCGGATCGGCCGTGCATGTACAGAAAACGATAATTCACCACGTTCTCGACCGAGGGATAGATCGGCGTTGGTTCCAGCAGAACATCAAGTCCAGCCTTGCGCACTTCGCTCATGAGGTTGCGCATGGCCTTGGGGGCCGGCCGCCAATCGCCGCCGGTGTTCGGCGTATAACGGAGTTGGCCGACCTTCAAATAACCGCGGCGCACGCGCTCCTTGCTGTCGTCGCGTGGGATCGTCACCTCAGTCAAACGCGGCCGCGGGGGTTCCAGGCCGCTGGCATACGCAACAATGTTCGCTGCCAACTGGAAGGCGGCCCGGCCCTCCGGTGATTTGGTATCATTTGCCTCCCAATAGTAGGCCATCGGTTTGGGACTGAAGATCGCTACCCATTTGCAGCCGTGCTGCACGCCGTAGAGCGGAAACGGCTGGTCGGGCGTCATCAGAAACTTGCCCGACGCCGTCCAGATCGGGTGATCGTTGGGCAGAAGTTTCAATTCGCTGCCGGGCAGAATCTCTTCCAGGAGCTTCTCGAATTGGCGGCGAAACGCTTCTCTGCCGCAGCACGCCTCGGCAAGGATAAACCCACCGTTCTCGATGTATTCCTTCAAAATGTCGCGTTCGCGGTCACCGATGCGCGTGTCACCGTGGCCGTTGAAGTAGACGATGGGAGACGGCAACAGCTCCTGGGCCAGCCGGCGGCGCTGCGCCGCCGTGTCGGCGTTCCCACTGCCGCGCAGGTCGAAGATTTGCCAGGCCAACGGCATCTTCTTGAACAGCTCACGACTGGAGAACTCGACGACGTGACGGGCGTCGCTATGTTTGTTGTTCCAACCCTGGTAATCGAGTGAACCGTAGGCCAGTTTGGTCAAGAGTACCGGCGTTCGCCCCTTGGCCAGGAATAGCAAGGCGAAACTGGTGCCCAGCACGGGAGTGCCATCCTGGTTACCTCCCTGCCAGTAGCCGTCAGTCTTGTTCTGAACGGCGACCAGGTAACGGCAGCCGATCTCGTACCAATCGTGGCCACCAAAAAAGCGTTGGCCGGTCAGCCTTCCGGTGCGTTCGATGCCATACAGACAATAGAAGGGAAAGGGCGTATCGAGATCGCGGCGGATGTTGTTGGGATGGATGTCGGCGGGAAAGCGAGCGGCGATCCAGCGCAGGGCTTCGGCGACGGGACCGGTTTCGTCGTATTTGCCGCAATCCTTGATGACGCCGTTCTCCATGTGCTGCATGCCGACTTCGAGATCCATGCCGGTAACCATCAGATTGCACAGACCGGCACACGTCATCGTGAAGCGCGGCGCGCGATCGCCGCCGCGATCGTATCCCCAGGCGCCGCCCAGCTGCGAATCGAGCATGTATTTGCGGATACGTGCCAGGGCATCCTTGTTGACCCGGACGCCCGCTTCGATGCCGGCGTGCAGGCCGAGCACGGCGTACTGCGTATTGGAGTTGTCGCTCGGCCCACCGCCCTTGGTGTAGCCCCAGCCGGTGTCCTTCTGGGCCTCAATCAACCACTGGACGTTGCGCGCAATGCGCTCACGGTCCTCGGGTTCGCCGGCCTGAGCAAAAGCCATCGCCTGCAAAGCAACGACATACGTTTGGCCGGGCGGGGTAATTCCGCGCAGGTATCGCAAGCCTTTCTGGATCGGCTCACTTTTTGGACTCTCGCCCGCGGTGAGCAGAGCGAGGACAGCCAGACTGGTCGCTCCGCCCTCATGATGCGCATCAAGAGCGCTGATTTCCCAGCTGCCGTTGTCGCGCTGCTGGCCGAGCAAATAATTTTTGCCGTTCTTGATGGCCAGCCGCACTTGCTCAACCAGCGGATCTTCGCCGCGCACCGGGGCAATGGTGGTCATCATCAATATCGCAACCATCAATAGCGACGTGCGGGATCGCATCGTGATTTCTCCAGCGAGAGGATGACAGAGACTATTCCGGTTCCATTGTGGACCGCGACAGCACAACTGCCAAGGTGGAAATCCTCCCGGCTTATTTCCCTGTTGCTGGCTACAATGGATGAAGAACACGCAAGCAAGTCGTGACACGGACAGGATAAAACGCTACTCGCGGAAATCCGCAGGGCGTCACGATCAGGGAGACGACGATGGCCGGACCCGAGCAGAAGGACAAACCTAAGGGCATTAAGTTCTACGGCGTAGATGACGTTTATTCCGAAAGCGGCGTGGACTTGACGCTTCTGCGCAGCAATCTGCGGAAATCCATTGAAGAGCGCTTAGCGAACAACCGTCGCGCCGCAGAGGGCGCTCTGGCCCTTTGGCAAGCGGCCCCCTACCGTGAGTTATTGAGTTCTAGACTCAACCGGAGCCTTAGCATGACCGACGCAGGTGCCTTTCTGAAACTGCTCGTTACCCAGAAAGTTCAGTTTGTTCTCATAGGCGGCCAAGCCTTAGTGGCTCACGGATCGGCTCACGTCACCTTCGACACCGACATCTGTTACCAGCGAACACCGGCTAATCTGGCGACTCTCGTTGGCGCCTTGACGCCGATTCATCCTTACTTACGGGGAGTACCGCCGGGATTGCCGTTTCATTTCGATGTGCCGACATTGGAGGCGGGACTGAATTTCACCCTTGATACTGACTACGGGGAAATTGACATTCTGGGAGAGGTGAGCGGCGTCGGCACTTACGATCAAGTCTTGGCCCAATCCGTGGAAAAATTGGTCTATGGCCTGCCCATCCGGGTCTTGTCCGTCGAGGGTCTTATCGCGGCCAAGAAAGCGGCTGGTCGAACGAAGGACCAACTACATTTACTCGAATTGATCGAATTGAAAAAAATGCTCGATGCTGCCAACCCGCCGGAAAACGATCGCCGGCCTACACCGTCGGCATAGGAATCGAGAGCGGACGCCATGAACGACGCGGCTACGAAAGCGGACACGACGCCTCTCTTGCGAACGCTGTCGCCGGCGCTGCGCGGACTGGAACGCAGCTTGCGCAACTGGCTCGACGCACCGCACTGCTATCCGCTCTCCACGATCAACCGCGCCACCCTGGAAGGACTGGCCATCGACCTGCGCCGCCAGTCCGAGGCGCTGGACGTGGATCGGCCGCTTTTGGTCATTATGTTCATGGGAGGAACCGGCGTCGGTAAATCGACGCTGCTTAACGCCCTGGCCGGCGGAGCGATCGCCCAGGCATCGTTCACGCGACCGACCACGCGCGATCCGGTCGTCTATTATCACGAGTCAGTCAAGCCGGATCGCCTTGATCCGGCCTTGCGACACTGCCGGCTTGTCCCCCACGATCGGCTGGCGCTGGAGCAGAAGGTCCTCGTCGATACACCAGACCTCGACAGCAACGACCTGAGCAATCGCGACAAGCTGATCCGTCTGCTGCCGGTCGCCGACATTGTGCTCTACGTCGGCTCGCAAGAGAAATATCACGATCGGCTCGGTTGGGAGTTATTCTTGCAACAACGCAAGCGCCGCGCCTTCGCCTTCGTCCTCAACAAATGGGACCGCTGTTCGCATCCAAGCAACAGCGGCGTTCGGCCTGATGACGACCTGTTGCGCGATCTGCAATCGGAAGGATTTCAATCCCCGCTGTTGTTTCGCACGTGCGCTCAACGCTGGGTCGATGGCTCCTTGAGTAACGGCGAGGCTACGCCTGTCTTGCCCGAAGGCGAGCAATTCGCCGATCTTGTGCAATGGCTGGAGATGGGCCTGACCCGGTTGGAGATCGAGGCAATCAAGGCGCGCGGCGTCAGCCAGCTCCTCCAGCACATGCAGCAAGCGCTTACTGCTGTCAGTCCGCCGGATCTTGCCGACATCGCAGAACGCACGCGCGCCGCATGGATGGCACCCTTGACCGAAGAAGCCGCGGCCACCAGCGATGTTCTTCTCAATACGCTCGAACCCTATCAGCGCGAAATCGAGCACCATTTTGCCCTGGAGGAACAGCGGCGCTTCCACGGCATCATGGGGTGGTATTTGCACTTGTTCACGCGAGCTAAGTACGTCGGCAGCACGCTGCGCGAACGCATTCCCTTTCTGCCGCGCGGCCAAAACAAAACGGAGCCGTCGGAATCCTGGGACCTGTCCACGTTCATCAAGGCGTGCAGCGACGTGGCCGGCAATCGCTACCTCGACGCCCGCGGCAAAGCGCTGTCCAACAAGCTGCTCGTCGAGGCCGATCATCAGGACTTTCCGCTCGACGTGCTCACCGAGCCGACCGAAGAGCGCTCAAGGCTCGATTGGCGACAGCGCTACGCCGGCATCCTCAACGAGGTGCTGCAACAGGTCGAACGCGAATGGTCCAAGCCGACCGGCCTGCGCCGCCTGATCGAAGCCGTCGTCGTTTGGCTAGGCAACTGGGTGCCGCCCATCGCCCTCCTGGCCGCCCTCGTCGTCCTTCTATGGCGATACTTCAATCCCTCCGCGGCCAACCCGGCTCCCAGCACCGCCGACGTGCTTTTGCCCTTCCTCATCGTCCTCATCATCCTGGTGATGCTGCACGTTGTGATAACGCTTGTGCTGCGGCTGCGCTGGCCGGCGATTCGCGGCGAGTTCCACCGTCGTCTGGAACAACGCATCCGCCAGGAGTTGGAATCGATCTATACGCCGATCCCCGGCGATGTTGCCCAGACCCTACAAGCGGAACGCCTCTTGATCGAGAAAATCGCCTCGGAAACCACCGAGGTCGCCTCCTGGCTGCACGAGCGCGAACAATCAGCGAGCATCTCTGGACTTTATGGACATTAGGGAGTTGGTTAGCCGCG
>DATBHJ010000234.1:0-7859 GCA_036557565.1 Gemmataceae bacterium | reverse complement strand
CGCCGCGCTCGGAACTCCCTCCCCCCTTGTGGGGGAGGACGCTCACCCCCCACCCCAACCCTCCCCCACAAGGGGGGGGGGAGAAAAGACCGCCGCCATTTGCCCCCGCGTCTACTACTGCACCGCCACCGAAAATTGCTTCTGATTTCTGTAGAAGTAAACGCAGCTCGCGGCCATAATGCCGATGTCTCTTTTACCTGACGGGAGAACATCATGGGCCAGCGGCATGGGCCGACGCGTCGAGAGATGTTGCTGACGGCCACAGCCTCGATAGCAGCGTGCCGGTTGGCGACACCGGTGGCGAAGGAGAGACTGACCTTGAATCAGGAGCAGGCAGCGCGGTTCGCCAAACTCGCCCTCACGGGCATCCAGAAGGAATATCCCAATAAGCCCGGCGATGTGCTCAACAGCCAGCGGGATGTGAAGTCGCCTCGTAGCGTGCATCCGGCCTTCTACGGCTCGTTCGACTGGCATTCCTCGGTTCACGGCCACTGGATGCTGGTGCGTCTGCTGTGTCTGTTTCCAGAACTGCCGGACAACAAGGCGATCCGTCAGGTGCTTGCCGAACATCTGACGGCCAAGAACCTGCAAGTCGAGGCGGATTATTTCGATCGCAAAAATACACAATCGTTCGAGAGGCCCTATGGCTGGGCATGGCTCTTGAGGTTGGCCCAGGAGCTGCATGCGTGGGATGCCGACGATGCCCGCGCTTGGGCCAGGAATTTGCAACCGCTGACCGACAAGATTGTCGGGCGTTACCTGTCGTACTTCCCCAAACAGACGTATCCGATTCGCAGCGGCGTGCATCCGAACACGGCTTTCGGCCTGGCCTTCGCCCACGATTATGCCGTTGTCGCCGGACAGAAGAAACTGCGCGATTTGCTGGAACAACGCGGCCACGATTACTATGCCAAGGACACCGATGCACCGGCACGGTGGGAGCCGGACGGTGCGGACTTCTTCTCGCCGAGCTTGATGGAGGCAGACTTGATGCGGCGCCTGCTGCGGCCGTCAGCGTTTCAGACGTGGTTTCACCGCTATCTGCCGGGCATCGCACGGGGCGAGCCTAAGACGCTGCTGGAACCGGCGACGGTGACTGACCGCAGTGATCCGCAAATTGTGCATCTGGATGGTCTGAATTTGAGCCGCGCCTGGTGCATGCGCGGCATTGTCTCCGCACTGCCGCCGGACGATTCGGCGCGGAAGGTGCTGACCGATTCGGCTCGCCGCCACGCCGACGCCGCCCTGGACCACGTTGCCAGCGGCGACTATGCCGGCGAGCACTGGCTCGCCTCGTTTGCCGTCTACCTGCTGTCCACGCCCTTGGAGGAGGGATAGCTTTCTCGTTTAGTCCTTTTGTCGATCGGAGATGGCCTCTAACAAGTGTAGCCCGACCCAGCGGGGCGATTTCCCTTCGACATCAACTTGACGATTGGCTTCCTGCATGGCCGCGTCGCTGATGGCGCCGCCCTCGGCTACCAGTGGTTGTAGTGCTTCGACGAACCCTGGTTTGACCGCGGCCCTGGCGGAAACCAGAAGAATGGCATCATAAGAAGGAAGGACGCCCAGATCGTCTTGCAAGAGAGCGAGTCCGTACTTCTCGATGCGCCCATCGCTTGTATACGCCACAATTACATCTACCTGGCCATCTCGAACTGCCCCGTACATGAGCGTCGGGTCTGTTTCTTTTTTCTCCCGAAAGCGCAGCTCGTATTTGTCGCGGAGCTGGCGCCATTCGGGTCGCCGGAAAAACTGCAAATCGCCGGATACCGAGACCCCGAGGCGTCGCGTCTGCTCCGCCAGAGCGCTGACCGTCCATTGGGTTCGATTCGAGCCGAGCAGTTGTTCCGCCCTCTTGGGATTCATCGCCAGTGCGTAGGCATTCTCGAAGCCCAGCTCGCCGAGATAAATCACGCCGTAGGATTCGCGCAGAAATCGGCGGACGCGCTCGCGGAGGATCGATCGCTCGGCCGATTCCTTCTCTTTCATCAGCACCGTCCAGATGTTGCCGGTGTAATTGATGCAGCAGTCGATCTGATTGCCGCGCAGGGCCAGGAACTGCACTCCCTCCGCCATCCCCTTCCGCTGATTCACGGTGAAACCCGCCCGCCGTAGTTTCTCTTTCATCACTTCGGTGAGAATGTGCTGCTCGGTGAACGGCGCTCCGGCGACATACTCCGGCGATGGAGCGAAGAATTTGCTGATGGGTCCATAAAGCCCAACGCCCAGCAAGAACAAGAGACCGAGTGCTCCCATCCAGGCCAACCGTCGATCGCGGCACTGGGCCGCCAGCTCAAAAAGCCTGACGAGCTGGTCCATCACGATTGCCAGCGCTGCCGCGAGGACACAGCCGAACACGGTGGCCAGGTAATCGCTTGTTTCCAGTCCGCCAAAGATGTAATTGCCCAAACTCGTGCCACCGACCGGAGTGACCAGTGTGGCCGTGCCGACGACAAGGACCGTGGCAGTTCGGACGCCGGCGATGATCACGGGGGCAGCCAGGGGCACTTGCACCTGACGCAGCAATTCGCGGTCGTTCATCCCCAGACCCCGGCCCGCTTCGATCAGGAGCGGATCGACCCCACGGATGCCGACCACCGTATTGGCCAGAATGGGCAGGATGCTGTAAAGAATTAGCGCCACGAAGGCCGGCCAAAACCCCGTCACGCCGCCCAGAAGCGGGACCATCAGCACCAACAGCGCCAGGCTCGGCACTGTCTGGATCACACTGGCGACGCCTTGCGTCCATTCGGCCAGCTTGGGCCGGCGACTCACCGCGATTCCCAGGGGCACGCTGAATGCCAGACCCACGACCAGCGCGCTGACCGAAAGCAAGATGTGCCCGCCGAGGTAATCGGGCAGATCACGGAAACACTCGACCAGTTGCTCGCTCACGACGATCCTCCGTTGTGGAGTGGTCTAAATTCCATCACGAAAACACGAAAAAAAGAAAACACGAAAGAAGAAAGAGAATAAAGCAGTACCATCAGCCAAACATGTCTCCTTCTTGCCTTCTATGGTTTTTTTCGTGTTTTCCTCCTTTTGTGTTTTCGTGATGGAATTTAGACTACAATCCTCCGTTGGATCGATCCGCGACCAGCGCCTCCAGCTGGTCGGCCTGCCGTTTCGGGCTGGACAGCAAGGCAGCAACGAAGTCATCTCCCGGATCGCGTAGCAGCTCCTGCGGCGTTCCCACCCGCAGCAACTTGCCTGCGTTCATGACGGCGATCCGATCGGCCGAGAGCAGGGCCTCGGTCATGTCGTGAGTGACCATCACGGCCGTCAGTCCCAGTTGCCGGCGTATTTGCAAAAACTCGTTCCGCAGTTCATCGCGCGTCAACGGGTCGAGGGCGCCGAACGGTTCGTCCAGGAGCATCACTTTCGGTCCCGCCGCCAGGGCCCGAGCAAAGCCGACACGCTGTTGCTGCCCTCCGGAAAGTTGCCGCGGCATGCGCGAGCGGAACTCTGCCGGCGGGAGATGAACCAACTGCAGCAGTTCATCAACGCGTTGGTCGATTCGTTCGGCCGGCCAGTTGAGTAGCCGCGGGACTACGGCGATGTTCTCGGCGACGCTCCAGTGCGGGAAGAGGGCGCTTCCCTGGAGGACATAGCCGATGCTGCGCCGCAGTTCCACGGGGTCCACCGAGAGGACATCGCGGCCGTCCACCTCGATTCGCCCCGAGGTCGGTTCGACCAGCCGATTGATCATCTTCAGAGTGGTCGTCTTGCCGCAGCCCGAACCGCCCAGGAGCACCAGCAGTTGCCCGGCCGGAACGTGTAGGCTGACATTGCAGACCGCGACATGGCCTGTGTCGTAGGTTTTGCTGACCTGTTTGAGGACGATCATCGGCAAGGCTCCGGCCGATCCGTGCGGCTCAGGGCGTCAAATATCAGCCTTTGAAAATGCTGAATGGCATTCTCGTAGCGGAGGACGAGCTTGCCCTGTTCGTAGAAACCCGAGGTCAGGCCGCGCTGTACCGACTCGCACAGGATGATGTCTTCCTGCTGGACCTGATCGATGAACGCTACCATCGTTTCTGCCTCCGGCATCCCCTCCTCGAAGTAAAAGTCGTAGATGGCCAGCGTCCGATCCGGCGCGACGGGGAGGATGATGTTTGTCGAGGCATTGCCGCGACCGGGGTAGATGTTCACCATGAAGTTCGGCCAGAGATAGTTGTAGATCCCCTCCTGCCCTGTGCCTTCCTTCGAGAAACAGGCGGCGTTCGCGTCGGCTTTCGCCGAGGCTTTCAGCGGTCCTCGCTGGGTGGAGAAGTATCGATGGGGAACGATCGTGTATTCGTCCAGGTCGATGAGATCGGCGAAGCCCTTGTGGGCAATGGCGCAGTGATAGCATTCCAGGAAATTCTCCACGACAATCTTCCAGTTTGCTTTCATGTCGTAGGCTCGTCGCTCGCGGAACTGCAGCGCTGTCAACGGCGTGTGCGAAGCCGCCAAAATGTGCGGTAACTCACCGACCGTCTCCTCCCAACTCGGCGCCTGCGGATCGGGCCTGACGAAGACGAACGGCCCCAACTGGGCGACGGCCACCGGAACGAGAGGATAATTCTCCTTCGCAAAGCACGGCTCGTGCTCGGAACCTGGCGCAGCTCGCAGACGACCGTCCAGATCCCAGGTCCAGGCGTGGTAGTGGCACTGCAAAGTGTTGCGATTGCCCCGGCTGCCGTCGTGGACGATCTCGGCCCCTCGGTGCCTACATACGTTGATGAAAGCGGCGATCTCGTTGGCCCGATTTCGCACCACGACCACAGGCACATTTCCGACGCGGCAGGCGAAGTAGTCTCCCGGCTGCGTCACTTCGTCCACGCGGCAGGCATACTGCCAGTAGCGGCTGAAGATGGCCCGCATTTCCTGGGCGAAAACGGGCTCGGAGGTATACCATGTAGCCGGCAACGTCGCGCCGCCTCTTAGACTCTCGCTCAGCGCCTGCGATCCAATCTCCGGAACAATTCGTGTATCCATTCCTCTTCGACTCCTACAAAATGAACCGCCAAGACGCCAAGAGCGCCAAGACAAAAAGAGAATTTTTGGCTAGGCACCGAGCTTTCACTGTTCCTCAGATTTTATTTCTATCTCTTTCTCGTCTTGGCGCTCTTGGCGTCTTGGCGGTTCATTTGGTTAGAGGTTGGCAGCACTCTATCATGATAGTTTCCGATGTCGGTGATGGAACGTAGGATAGCCAGCGCCCCCTGAACATACCGGATGTCCCATGATTCGCTGCCTCTTTCGCGCTTCTGGAGGAGACACTTTTCGCGATTTGCCCCTGGACCAACTTCCCGACGCCCTGGCGCACAAGGACGGCACGCTATGGCTGGATGTGGCTCCCCAAGCCGGCAGCAACGAGGAGATCGTCCGTTTGCTCCACGAGTCGTTCGGCTTTCATCCGCTGGCCCTCGATGACGCCTTTCACGAGTCGCACGTTCCCCGCGTCGATGATTGGGGCGAGTATCTCTATGTCGTCTTGCACGCCGTCAAGCTGGCGGCGGACGGCGGTCTGGACCTGCGCGAAATCGACCTATTTTTAGGCAAGAATTATCTGGTGAGCGTCCACGAGGGACCGGTGCCGCCCTTGGAGCATGTATGGGACCGATGCCGACAGCAGCCGCTGGCGAGCGGTCCGGGGCGTCTCTTGTACTCCCTGGCCGATACCGTGGCCGACGACTCCATGCACGTCGTCGAGGGGCTGGATGACAAAATCGATCACCTGGAGTTGGCCGTATTCCGCCGCCCGCGCGGTCAGCTCGTCCGCCGGATTTTCCGCATACGCCGGACGCTGTCACAGCTGCGCCGGGTGTTCGCCTCGCTCCGCGAAGTCATGAACCGCCTGGCCCGCGATGACTTCGCCGTCCTTGCCGCGGAGGAGCGTGTCTATTTCCGCGATGTCTACGACCATCTCGTTCGGCTCTATGACATCGTCGAGGGTCTGCGCGACATGGCAGCCGGTGCGCTGGGCAGTTACCTGTCCGTGACCTCCAATCGCATCAACGAGGTGATGCGAACGCTGACGGTCGTGAACGTGCTGTTTTTGCCGCTGACGTTTCTGGCGGGCTTCTTCGGCATGAACTTCTTCGGCGAGGCGTTCAACGTAGCCAACCCGTTTCGGAGTATCGTCCTGTTCTGCCTGTGTCTTGTCTTGATGGCCGGTACCCCGCCGGCTTTATTGTGGTGGATGGTCCGCTGGGGCATGTTGCGCCCCCTCGGCGGCGAGGAGGTGGATGAGAATAATTTCGATCAACAGATCAAATAATCTGCTGGATCGGTTCGGCCCCCTCGACACCCACCAACTTTTGATCCAATCCCCCATAGAAATAGGTCAGTTTATTCGGATCGAAGCCGAGCTGCGTCAACACGGTGGCGTGCAGGTTCTTGACGTGCAGACGATTGACCACGGCGGCGGAGCCGATCTCGTCGGTTTCGCCGACCGATACGCCGCCCTTGATGCCGCCGCCGGCGAGCCACATCGTGAAACCGTAGGCGTTGTGATCGCGGCCGGTGCCCATCGCGTACTCCGCCGTCGGCTGACGGCCGAACTCTCCGCCCCAGAGCACAAGCGTTGAATCCAGGAGGCCGCGGCGTTTCAGATCTTTGAGCAGCCCCGCAATGGGCTTATCGGTGCGTCCGGCGTGGAAGGTGTGGTTCTTCATGAGATCGCCGTGTGCGTCCCAGTTGTCGTCGTTGTGGGCGCCGCCGGCGTAAAGTTGCACGAAGCGCACGCCGCGCTCGACCATGCGGCGAGCCAGGAGGCAGCGCGTGCCGAAATCGCGCGTTTGCTTATCGTTGATGCCGTACAGATTCTTGGTCGCCTCGGTTTCCTGGCTCAGCTCGACCGCTTCCGGTGCGTGCATCTGCATCTTGAAGGCCATCTCGTAGCTGGCGATGCGTGCGGCAAGATTGCTGTTGTCCGCGCGCGGAGACTGATGTTCGAGGTTGTACGCTTGCAATGTGTCAAGCAGGCGGCGCTGAGCCGCTTCGTTCATGCCCTGCGGACGCTGCAAGTTCAGGACCGGAGCTCCGGCCGAGCGCAGCAGAGTGCCCTGATAACTGGCCGGCATGTAGCCGCTGGACCAGTTCTTGGCGCCACTGATCGGCCCGCCGGTTGGATCGAGCATCACGACGAAACCGGGCAGGTTTTCGTTGACGCTGCCCAGTCCGTAATTGACCCACGAGCCCAGACACGGACTGCCGGACAGGATCTTGCCTGTGTTCATTTGCAGCATCGCCGAGCCGTGAATGGGCGAATCGGCAGTCATCGAGTGCAGGAAAGCAATGTCATCGACACAGGTGGCCAGGTGCGGGAACAGATCGCTGATCCACTTGCCGCACTGGCCGTATTGCTTGAACTTCCACTTGGGGCCGACGACGCGGCCTTCATTCTTGTGGCCGCCGCGACCGAATGTCTTTACCGTGATGGTCTTGCCGTCCAGCGGATAGAGCTGCGGCTTGTAATCGAACGTATCGATGTGGCTGGGACCGCCGTACATGAAGAGGAAGATCACGCTCTTGGCCTTGGCTCGATACGGCGGCCTTTTCGGGGCCAACGGATTGCCGAGCTTCGCCGGTCCTTGCGCAGCACGGACGGGTGCGGCAAAGAAGTTGTCCAGGGACAGAAGGCCCGTCAAGGCCAGGCCTGTGAACCCGGCCCCCGCCTCCCACAAAAACTCGCGGCGCGTCCGGTGACAGAATCCCTGGGAAGAACCAGACGAACCCGATTGCGATTTCATGGCGCCTCCGCCTGCGAAATACTTCGTACTTCCCATCGCGTGCCGTAATTGTTTCTGGGAGTATCGCCTTTTGTCCCTCCCCCCTTGTGGGGGAGGGTTGGGGTGGGGGGTAGAGGTTCA
>DATBHJ010000233.1:0-41758 GCA_036557565.1 Gemmataceae bacterium | reverse complement strand
CGCAACCGCAGTCGCCACCCCAGTAACCATCGCCGCCCCACGTGTTCCATCCATCACCACCGCAGCCCCCACAGGTTCCGCCATAAGTCGCACAGCCACAGCTGTGCTTGTGGCGGCAGTGGCGGCAACCGCATCCATCGCAGCAGCCTGGCCAGCTAAGATAGGGGTTTCCGCAGCCACAACCGCCGCAATTTTTGTGACCGCACCTGTGCTTACACTTGGTGCAACAACAAAGAGGCGGGGCACAGGCGTAGGGCAAGACGTTGGGCATTGTCGGACAAAGGCTCTCGCCAGCGCAGCCACCGAGCAGCCCACCATCTCGACAGCCACCGAGCAGGGCGCCATCTTGGCAGCCATCAAGCAAGCCGCCGCCTTGACAGCCATCGGCGGGGGCGCTGGCAGCTGGTTCTTTCTTATCGGGCGTCGCGGGAGTCTTCGGCGTGAGCTTGGGTTTCGCCGAGTCCTGGGCCGGAGCAGCGTCCACCATCGCCACCTCGCCATCCACCATCAGCGAGAGCAGAGGATGGCGAGTATCGGCCGAGAACTCGCGGAGGAAATTTGGCGGCGTGGTGGGAGCAATACCATCGAGCGAGAGAAATTCAGTCGGGGGTTCGGGTGTCTGTCCGACCACCGTCGTGGCGGCGAGCAGCAGGACGGCGACTCCCCGGAAGGGAAGGGGAACGCGGACCATCAATTATCTCCTTTTGGACGACCTTGGAACGGCCAGAACAGCACACGCGGGCGGGGACGCGTGCGCCGGTGATAGAGCAGCATCGTATAGCCTCTTTCTCTTCGGCTGGCCGCAGTACCCGTTTCAACCCGGATTCCTCGCCGAGACAACCGACTCCTGGCTCGACCGCGCCATTGTCCGCGTAGTAGGCATTACTCGATTGATTGTTGTCATGTTCAGAAGACGGCTGCTGCGTTTCATCCGCGACATCGGCACAGTCGCGCTTCTCGCTTGACCCGCTTCCTCCGGCATTGGATTCGCCCCGAGCGTAGGAGATGGAAGCGCCGGCTTGTACAATAGAGTGACGGGCAACGTCCCGAAGGGAACATTTCAACCTGGTAGCCGTGCATGGTCGAAGCCCATTTGAAATATCCCATCTTGCTCTCTATCGCCGCGGCCGTGCTCACTCTTGCCCTGAAATCGGTGGCCTATTTCTTGACCAGCTCGGTTGGCTTGCTTTCCGATGCTGTGGAGTCCCTGGTGAACGTTGTGGCGGCGGTAACGGCCTATTTATCGCTGTACTATGCCGCCAAGCCGGTCGATGAATCACACACGTATGGGCACGAGAAGATTGAGTTTTTCTCCAGCGGCATGGAAGGCCTGCTCATCCTGGCAGCGGCGGCAGCCATCGCCTGGTATGCCGTCCAGCGACTCATCACTCCGCAGGAACTGCAACCGCTCGGGCCTGGGTTGGCCATCTCTCTTCTCGCTTCCTTGTTCAACGGCTTTACTGCCGCTGTCTTGCTCCGGGCCGGCCGGCGTTACGGCTCGATCGTTCTGGAGGCAGACGGTTGGCACTTACTTACCGATGTCTGGACCAGCGCCGCTGTGCTTCTGGGACTGAGCCTGGTTTGGCTGACCGGCGTACAGATGCTCGATCCCCTAATCGCTCTGGTCGTATCCGTCAATATCCTGTGGACCGGCTTCTCGCTGATTCGCCGTTCGTTCGATGGCTTGATGGATCGGGCCTTGCCGCCGCCGGAGCAGGCTGCCGTGCGTGCCGCCATTGAACAACACCTGGGGCCGAACATGGATTACCACGCTCTGCGCACACGCCGGGCCGGCCGTCGTCGTTTCGTCGATTTTCATCTACTGGTGCCGGGCCGGCTCACCGTCCAGGAAGCACACACGCTCACCGGCCGGATCGAAGAGTCAGTCCGCAGCGCGCTGCCGGAGCTGGAAGTTACCGTCCATATCGAACCGATCGAAGATCGGTCCAGCTGGCGCGATAGCGCCCTGCTTCCCCTGGAAGAAGCGCGGCGAGCCCGCGGCGAGATGGACGCCCCTTCGTAGAATCGGTATGAAACTGGACAACAAGCCCGGAGCGCAAGCGACGGGCCGAAGCGCCCGTCGCTTGCGCTCCGGGCTTGTATGAACGCTATAGCTTCCCAAAGAGAAGTCTCTCGTGAACGTGCTCGAATTCACGGCCTTGGTGGGAGTGGGTGCGTTGGCGGCCGGCTTCCTGGGTGCGCTGACCGGGTTGGGCGGCGGCGTCGTTATCGTGCCCATGCTGGTCCTTTTGGGCGTGGACATCCATTATGCCATCGGCGCTTCGTTGATTTCTGTGATCGCCACCTCATCCGGAGCAGCGGCTTCCTACGTCAAGGAGGGCTACTCCAATATCCGTATCGGCATGTTCCTGGAAATTGCCACGACCTTCGGAGCGCTGACGGGAGCTTACCTGGTCAAATTTACTGATCCTAAAGCGCTCTCCATTATCTTCGGAATCGTCCTGCTCGTCTCGGCGTACCTGTCGTCCCGCCAGCGGCCGCGGCAACATGGCACCGAGAAACCCGATCCCCTGGCGGTTCGTCTCCGCCTGGACGGCGCCTTCCCTGTTGCCGAGGGCAAACAGTCCTATCACGTCCATCGTGTGCCGCTGGGCTTCGGGCTGATGTACTTGGCCGGATGCTTATCGGGGCTTCTGGGCATCGGCTCCGGCGCTCTGAAAGTTCTGGCCATGGACCAGGCCATGCGCATTCCTTTCAAGGTTTCCACGACGACGAGCAATTTCATGATCGGCGTAACCGCCGCCGCCAGCGCCGGAGTCTACCTGCACAACGGATATATCAATCCGACTCTGACCATGCCTGTCATGCTCGGCGTCCTGAGCGGCTCGCTCTTGGGTGCGCATGTCCTGATGGGGGCCAAGACGCGCGTACTGCGGCTCGTCTTCAGCGTGGTCATCCTGGTCCTGGCCATTCAAATGATTTACAACGGCTTTACGGGGAAACTGTAAAATGTCCGAGCAACCACGGCATCGCGGCCCCAGCGATGAGCGCGTCGAGGGAATCATCAGCGATCTGTTGCGGATTGGCGTGATCGCTTCCGCGCTGATCGTCTTCACCGGCGCCACGATCTACCTGGTCCGGAACGGCCGGCAACCCGCTCCGGACCTGAGCCAGTTCAAGCCGGAGCAGCTGCGCAAACCCGTTCGCATCCTGCGCGAAGCGGCCTCACTGAACGTGCTTGCCTTGATCCTGTTCGGCTTGCTGCTGCTCATCGCTACGCCGGTGGCCCGCGTGATCTTCTCTGTCCTCGCTTTTACCCTTCAGCGCGATTACCTGTACGTCTTCTTTACACTCGTTGTGCTTTCTGTTCTTGTGTACAGTCTGCTGAGCGGCTACCTCTCAGGCAATGGACCGCTCTGAGCGACGGTTTTTCCACTGCACCGCCTGGTCTGGTGTTGAATTTGCAGTATCATAGTCGAGTGTTTTCGTGTGCCGTGTCGCCCTCCAGCAGGATCACATCTAACGGAGGTGATAAATGTTTCGAGCGCTAAAGGGCACATTGACACTGTGCCTGATGTTTGGGCTGGCGAACACTACCTGGGGACAGGACCGGCAGCAACAGGCTCAACCGTCCGCTCTGGGTCCGTTTCTCTCCAATCCCGATATTCAGAAAGAGTTGAAAATAAACGACGAGCAGGTTGGCAAGCTCAAGGACGCCCTGGGCAAGGTCATGGAGAAATACAAGGACGACTTCACCAAGTTTCCACAACTGCCGCCGGAAGAGCAGCAAAAGAAGATGATGGCATTCAACGAGGACAACAACAAAGCTGTCTCCGGCGTCCTCGATGCCAAGCAATGGAAGCGTTATAAGCAGATCCAGTGGCAGCTCAATGGCCCCGGCGCCCTACAGGATCCGGACATGCAAAAAGAGCTGAAAATGAACGACGAGCAGAAGAAGAAGATCGACGGCATTTTCAGTGATGCCAACAAGAAAATGCAGGAGATGGCCAGAAACCGCGAAGATTCGCCGCAGAAAATGCAAGAGAAATACATGACGATTATCAAGGATGTCGAGAAGAGAGTGAATGATGTGCTAAACGAGGAGCAGCAGAAGAATTTCAAGGACTTGAAGGGCTCGCCCTTCCAACCCTCGCAATCCGCTCCGCCGCCGCCCAAAGGGAAATAACTCGACGATTGGGTTAGCGACGCTTCTATGAGGCGTCGCTAACCCAATCAGATGTGAATGGCGCGTCGCCCGACAGCTAGCGCTGCCTCACGCACTGCTTCCGACAGCGTCGGATGCGCATGACAGATGCGCGCGATATCCTCGGCACTTCCGGCAAACTCCATCACAGTTACGCATTCGGCAATCAAATCCGACGCTCGGGGTCCGAGGATGTGGACACCCAAAACGCGATCGGTCTTCGCATCGGCGAGGATCTTGACCATTCCCTCCGTTTCGTCCATGCAGCGAGCGCGCGGATTTGCCGTGAACGGGAACTTGCCGACACGATACTCATGACCGCTGCCTTTGACCTGCTCCTCGGTCAACCCGACACTGGCGACTTCCGGCCAGGTGTATACGACACTGGGAACGGTGTCGTAATTGATGTGTGTCTTCATGCCGGCCAGTCGCTCAACGCAGGCGATGCCGTCGTCCTCGGCCTTGTGCGCCAGCATTGGTCCCTCAATGAGATCGCCAATGGCGAAAATACCTTTCACACTGGTCTCGAAGTTTTCATCCACGAAAACCCGGCCGCTGCGCTCGTCGGTTTTCACACCGACTTCGCCAAGCCCCAATCCCTTGGTGAACGGCCGGCGTCCGACGGCGACGAGCACTTTATCGCCCTGAAAACGCACGTCCTTCCCTTCGTGTTGCGCATCGACGACAATCTGTCCACCCTGGGTGCCGGCGCCCGTGACCTTCGTCTCCAGGTGAAACGCCAAACCTTGCTTGAGCAACGAGTGATACAACAAGTTGGCAATTTCACCGTCGCTCAAGGGCAGAATGCGGGGCAAGAATTCGAGGACCGTCACCTTCGAGCCGAGCCTTGCCCAGACCGAGCCGAGTTCGAGCCCAATGTACCCGCCGCCGACCACGATGAGAGATTGCGGAACACGATCGAACGCCAGCGCCTCCGTCGAGCTGACGATGGCCGCTCCGTCCAGGGGCAGCGAAGGCAAGCCGGCAGGTTCGCTGCCGGCGGCCAGCACTATGTGCCGCGCTTCCAGGATGATCTCTTCGGCGCTAGTGCTGGTGACGGCAACCTTGCCTTCACCCATTAACCGGCCCGTACCGACGTAGGACGTGATCTTGTTCTTTTTGAATAAGTAGGCGACGCCGTCGGTGAGGCTTTTGACGACGCGATCCTTGCGGGCGAGCATGGCGGGAAGATCGAGACGCACAGGGCCGGCGTGAATGCCGTGTTTGTCCAGATGCGTTTTGGCCTGTGCATACAGCTCGCTGGAATCGAGAAGGGCCTTACTGGGGATGCAGCCGATGTTGAGACAGGTGCCGCCCAGGGTGGCTCGCTTCTCGACGCAGGCCACACTCATCCCTAGCTGCGCCGCGCGGATGGCCGCCACATAACCCCCTGGGCCAGCTCCAATCACCAACACATCATAACGCTCGGCCATGTCCGCCTTGTTGCCTTTCCGGGTGGTTGGCCCGGCCGATTCCACCGAAAAACCCTTCCCATCGTTTTAGGATGTCGGTCCTTTTTTTCCAATCCGCGCCGCGCATGCGGCGCGGATGGACATGCGAATGCGTTAAGCGGCCTGTCGCGCATGTGAGATGACGCTACCAACACGCTTCTCGGCGGCAAGCACACGCCGCTCGGCATGTACGATCTCGCGCTCGACGCGCGCCAGTTCTCGTTGGAGTTGTCGCTGTCGCGCCTGAAGGGTCGCCAACTCTCCCGCTCGTCTCAGTGTGTCCATCTTTGCCTCGCGTTAAGAACAACCTCTGGGAACCAAAGGGCATCCTTCCACTGGGAGTCATCGGTAGACCTCGGGATGGACTTCATGCTTAACGTTCGTCCCTGCCCCGTGTTCCGGCTGTACCGTCCTTACCGCCTGATTTTCCCTCACGCTGTCTTGTAGACAGGCACCCTTACGCCCTCGTCCAAATAGGAATGACCTGTACACTACCCGTAATCGAGAAAACCTCTCGCCCCTGTCCTCTTTCCTGGATATGGAGAGGGCCCATGCTTTACAGATGGATAGGCTCGAGCACGTGAGAGAGAAAGGCTATCCGTTCAAGAAGACACAAGAAGTGCACCTTTAGCATCGCTCATAGCGATTGCCGGGCAGACGACGCACGACCTTTTTCATCTCCATCATCATCAGCGCCCCGCTGATTTGCGGCACTTCTAGTCTCAGACATTGCACCAGCTGATCCAGGTGACATGGCTCTGTCAGCGTCTCCCAGATGCGTCGCTGATCTTCTTCCAATCCGGGCGGTGGACCCTGCGGGATCGGCGGTGCGGTGGGTGCGGATGCAGCTTTCTTCTCAGCCACTGCCATCGCGGAAACACCATGCAATTCTTCGAGAATGTCTTCGACACGGCGACACAGTACGGCACCTTTGCGTATCAGGTCATGGGTGCCGCCGCTGGATGCAGATTCAACCGAGCCAGGCACGGCCATGACTGTGCGGCCGTGGTCGGCGGCGTGGCTGGCCGTGATGAGGGCACCGCTTTTTTCCGCGGCCTCAATGAGCACGATAACCTTTGACAGCCCGCTAATGATGCGATTACGCACGGGAAACAGTCCGGCCAGTGGCTCCTGATCCATCCTCGATTCCGTGACTAGAGCGCCGGAGGCTTCTACTTCGCGCGCCAGATCGGCGTGTTCCGGCGGATAGATGCGTGAGAGACCGCCGGCCAACACAGCCAGGGTGCGCCCTCCCGCCTCCAGCGCCGCCCGATGAGCCACGCCGTCGATGCCACGAGCCAGTCCGCTGACGACGGTGATGCCTGCGCGAACCAGTCCCGCGGAAAGACGGCCCGCGACGCGTCGGCCATAGTCGGTGCAGTGCCGCGAGCCAACGAGAGCGACGGCGTTGGCATCGGCGGGAGTGATCGAGCCGCGAACGTATAACAGATGCGGCGGGTCAGGAATCGTCGCCAACGATGCGGGATACTCTGGCGTGCCCAGGGCAATCAGGTTGACGCCGTGTTTTTGCATGCGTTCCAGCTCCGCAACTGCATCGGATTTCTGCAAGGCTTGCTGGATGCTCTCGGCCAGGCGCGGCGTGATGAACGGAATGGTGGTCAACTCGGCGACGCTGGCCCGCAAGGCAGCTGTGGCCGAACCGAACCGCTCCAGTAACGCAGCCGTCAAGCGCGGTCCAATCCCTGCCACCAAGGACAGAGACAAGAGATCACGAAAGTTATCGGGAAGAGAATCTGTCATGAGGGCGATTCCGCCATGAGGAGATTATCGCTGGAGTACCTGACGCACATCGCTTTCGGGCACATCATCGAACAGAGCTACTTCGCCCAGCCGCCTCGGCAACACAAAACGCAGCTTTCCAGCAACGGCTTTCTTGTCACGCCGCATCGTCGCCAGTAAATCGTCCACGGGCCAAGGTTCGGGCGCAATCGGCAGAGCGAAAGTCTGCAACAGACAGCGTTGGCGCTCGGTGACGTCGCTGCCAACAAGACCGCGGCGCTCCGCCAGTCGGCTGGCGCAGATCATGCCAGCAGATACGGCCTCGCCATGCAGCCAGGCGCCATATCCGCCCACAGTCTCGAAGGCGTGCGCGAACGTGTGGCCGTAGTTCAGCACGGCTCGAAGTCCCGTTTCTTCGCGTTCATCTTGTTCAACGACGTTCGCCTTGAGTCGGCAGCTGCGAGCCACGATATGACGGACGCACTCGGCATTGCGAGCCAGGATTGCTTCCGTATGCTGTTCCAGGTAGGAGAACAACTCCGCGTCAAGGATGACGCCGTATTTCACGACCTCGGCCAATCCGCTGCGATATTCACGATCCGGCAAGGTGCTCAAAAAAGCTGTGTCAATCCAGACGCCGACTGGCTGATGGAAAGCACCGATAAGGTTCTTGCCGAGGGGATGATTGATTCCGACCTTGCCGCCGACGGAGCTGTCCACCATAGCCAACAGGGTCGTCGGCACCATCAAGAGTGGTAAACCACGATTCCAGGTCGCGGCCACAAAGCCAGCCAAATCGCCAATTACACCACCGCCGACAGCCACAACCAGTGTTTTGCGATCCGCTCCCGACTCGGCGAGTTGATCGTACAGATACGACGCTACAGCTAGAGACTTTTGCGACTCGCCGGCCGGAAGCGATACGAGCTGCGACTGGAAGCCTGCATCTCCCAGCGATGCCGCCACCTTATCGGCATGTTCGATCACATGTTCATCCGTGACGATGAAAGCGCGACTAACCTTTACTCGCTGCCGAGCGAACGAACCAAGTCCGGCAATATCGCTGCTGGCAACGACGATGTCGTAGCTGCGCTCGCCAAGTTGCACGCGGATTGTGTGCATGCCGTTGTTGTTCCGATTCTTTCAGCTGGGGCAGGGAACACCGCCCTACTCGATATCAATGCGGTAGCTCACCATCCATAATTCGAGCTGTTCCAATCGCGTTTTCCAGCGTGCCTTGAATTCCTTCATCCACCGGCGATTCTTGATCGTATCCGGGACATCTACAACCAGTCTCACCAAATTGTCTCGATACAGGATACCGCTGTGTCGCCAGTGCCCTTCCACTTTTTGCGTTTCGTAACTCGCCGCTCCAAATCGATCAACGATCTCCAGGACCGCTTCCGCTAGCCAATCGGATGGAACATCTCGTCCATCATTGAACTGAAGAGGAAGAAGCACCGCGAAGCGCCGCCATTTGTTGCTCATACGTCGCCTTGCCCTTGACGGTAAAGGGGATATTCTGATCCGCCAATGCTTCCAGGGCGGCCTCGGGTACTAAATGCTCCCCAGAACGAAGGACCCGTCCCGAGAAGCGCCCGAGCAAGAAGCCCAAGGCCCTTTTTTCGGTAGCCCGGTCAGCAAACGTGATAACTACCATTTAATCGATACCTCTCCTTGCGATTCTGGGTATTCGGATATGAGACATTCTACAGCGCTTCTTTGGATCGGCAGCAACGGGAAGCCCCTCCCTTGCAGGCTTATAGGAGCTAGGTTACAGTGACATAGCACGATCCCTGTTCACCAGCCCGCAGCGCGCACGGGGGGGCCTTGCGGGCACTGCGGGCTGGTGAACAGGGCTTAACTGCGAGGAACATTGGCGTGGCGCAATTAGACGTTGATCCTCTCTGCGTTGTGATCGGGCGGACCCGTCACAAGATGATTCAAGTCGAAATCCAGGAAGCGGCCAAACAAGGGGCCAACTTCCTGGAGCTGCGCCTCGACTTCCTCGCCAAGGCGCCCGATTTCAAACGCTTGCTCGAAAACAAGCGGTGTACGCTGACGGCAACGGTACGGCGGCCGCAGGACGGAGGTCGCTATAGCGGCACCGAGGAGGCACGATTGGCCTTGCTGCGTCAGGCGATTGTTGCCGGCTTCGATTGGGTCGATCTGGAGACCGATGTTGCAGACAACATCCGTCGATTCAAAGATGTCAAGCGCATTATTAGTTATCATAACATGCGCGAAGTGCCGGCCGACTTGGAGAAAATCTACCAGCGCATGTGTTCCCAGGACAGCGATGTCCTCAAACTGGCCGTGCGCGCTCAGCATCCCAAGGACAATGTGCGGGTCCTGCAATTATTGAAAAACGCTTCCAAGCCAACAGTTGCCTTCTGCATTGGTGACCTGGGGCTGCCCAGTCGAATCCTCGGCGCCAAATTCGGTGCCCCTTTTACCTACGCAGCCTTCAACAAGGAACGCGGCATCGCGCCGGGGCTCCCGTCGTTTCAGGAAATGAAACGCCTGTACTATTACGACCACATCAACGCCAACACGAAAGTGTTTGGAGTGATCGGCGATCCGGTGGCGCACAGCCTCAGCCCGCTGGTTCATAACCTGGCCTTTCGCCAACTCGGAATCAACGCCGTGTATGTTCCCTTCCGCGTGCCGCGCCCGGAGTTGTCCGATTCGCTCAAGGCGTTCATGGCCATCCCGGTGCAAGGGTACAGCGTGACCATTCCGCACAAGGAAGAGGCGGCGACGTTGGCCAAGCATAAAGATGAGTCAGTGGAGCGCTCCAAGGCCGCCAACACGTTAATCCGCAGCGGCGACGACTTCACAGCCTATAACACCGATTACCAGGGCATCATCGACACCTTGCGGACGTATCTGCCAACATCCCCAACGAATCCAGAAATGTTGCCGCCCAAGACCATCCAGACATCCCTGCCGGAGCCGGCATCACTGAGTTCAAAGGTAGTGTTGGTGCTGGGTGCCGGCGGTATTGGCCGGGCCGTGGCTCATGCACTCCGATCCGAGGGCGCCTTGGTTATCGTCGCCAACCGCACCAGCGAGCGGGCCGGAGTGCTTGCCGAGGAAGTCGGTGGACGGTTCGTCGAATGGCAGGGACGCCATAGCGTCCTGTGCGATGTCGTCGTCAATTGCACATCGGTCGGCATGCATCCCGATGTGGACGCGACGCCATTGCACCCTAGCTTCCTCAAGCCGGGCCTCGTGGTTTTCGACGCTGTTTACACGCCGGAATCAACCGTTCTCGTCAAGGAAGCCCGCTCCCGCGGCTGCCACGTCATCACCGGCGTTGAACTATTTGTCCGCCAGGCGGCCCTGCAATACAAATTGTTCACACAGCAAGAGCCGCCCATCGAACTCATGCGCAGGGCCATCAAACGCGCCCTCTCGCCTGTCACGATTCGCGATGACGATGAGAAGGCGCAAGGATGAGCGAATCCCCCTTGTTCCTGATCGGATCGCGCGGCAGTGGAAAAAGCACCGTAGCCCGGTTGTTGGCCCATGAGCTGAGCTGGGACTGGCTCGATGCGGACGAGGAGTTAGAGAAGCGCTACGGCCAATCGATACGGGCCCTTTTCGCGGTCGAGGGAGAAGCGGGCTTTCGCGAGAAGGAATCCCTCGTTCTCGCCCAACTCTGCCGCTTGCAGCGACACGTCATCGCCACAGGCGGCGGTGTTGTATTGCGCGAGAACAATCGAGAGTTGCTCCGAGCTTCGGGACGCAGCGTGTGGTTGACCGCCGATGTTGAAACACTGTGGCAGCGCGTGCAGAATGATTGCACAACGGCGGATCGACGACCGCCGCTAACAGTTGGCGGGCGCGCGGAAATGGAAGAAATCCTCCGCTTGCGAGAGCCGCTCTATCGCCAAACTGCGGACTACATTGTCGATACCAATGGACGCGAACCGAGGGAAGTAGCCGCAGAGATTCTACGCTGGGTAAGTGAAGATCGCTAAACCGCAAGCGAAGAAGGATTTCGCTCTCCACGTTCTCTGGCTTCCCTTGTTCCCAAACTCTGTTTGGGAACGATATCCGCGAAACTCTGTTTCGCGCCGACATCACCGGCATGGGAAAGCATCAGCGAAACAGAGTTTCGCGAAGGAGGGTTCCCAAACAAAGTTTGGGAACCAGAAAATGCTATGTTGTACGTCTGGTTTGGATTCGTCTTCATTCTGGGCATATGCGTCGGCAGCTTCCTTAACTACTGCTTTTATCGTTTGCCTCTGGAGAAGAGCCTTTTCTGGCCGGGTCCACGCTGTAACCGATGCTTGCAACCCATTCGTTGGTTCGACAATATACCACTCCTCAGTTATGTTCTGCTGCGCGGCCGTTGCCGGCGATGCCGCGGACCCATCTCCTTTCGTTATCCTCTTGTGGAACTGCTGACGGGATGCGTGTTCGCCGGGTTGTTTTACGCCGAGATCGATCAGAACTTTCTCGGTCTGCCGTATCTGCAGATGCGCCGCGCGACGATTGCGTCAGGAGAGATTCCGCTTGCGGCCTGGGCCGTGTTCGGTTGCCACGCCGTGCTGGTGAGTTTTCTTCTCTTAACTTCTCTATGCGACCTCGATGACATGGCCATCCCTTTGCCCATCACGCTCACGGGAACGCTGATCGGCCTGATGTGTAGTGTGTTGTTCCCCTGGCCCTTCCCGGGCGAGCTGCTTTCCCCGCCGCGAATCAGCGGCTTTGTCCCGCCGAGCTTGCCGACGGGATTGTACCCCTGGCCGGTAGGGTATCCCTTGCCCTCCTGGTTACCGGCAGACAGCTGGCAACTCGGCCTGGCCACCGGACTGGCGGGTGCCTTGGCCGGCATGATGGTGATGCGCCTGGTCCGCTTCATGTACGGCACAGCACGCGGTATCGAGGGGCTGGGTGTCGGCGATGCCGACTTGATGATGATGGCCGGCGCGTTCGTGGGCTGGCAGGTGGTGGTCTTGTCGTGCTTCATCGCTGCCTTTCCGGGACTGTTGTTCGGCATATTCCAGTTATTGCGCAGCGGCGATCAGCACCTGCCGTTTGGTCCTTCGCTGGCCCTGGGCGTTGTATTGACGCTCTGGTTATGGCCTTACCTGCGCGAATCAGAATCGCTTCGCCTGGTGTTCTTCGATCCGGTTTTCCTCTGTAGCATCGTCGGAGGAGGGGCCATTTTCTTGCTGCTGGCAGGATTGCTCCTTCGCTTCGTGGTCGGCACACCGCGGCACGAAACGTAACCGTCGGCGCGATTTGTCAAGAAATTCTTGGGGTTGATTCCTCTCTTCATAGTTGAGTAAACTTCCCCCCGCACCTTGTATTCCCTCCCTGGTTGCAGAATGAATTCCTTCCACACACCGCTGGGGTTGTGTCATGCTGTTTTGTTCGTGGACCTTCGCTCAGTTTTTCATTGTCGTCTTTGCCCTGTACTGGTTCATTCCTTGGCGACGCCTGCACTGGGAGATGCCCCTGCCCCGCAAGCGGACTTTCACGCTGACCGGAGACGAGGCGCGCGTCTGGCTGCTTTTGATCGCCAGCTTCTACTTTTATGCTTCCTGGAGCAAGAAGCTCGCTCTGCTCATCGTCGTTTCCACGCTGCTCGATTATTGCATTGGATTGGGTATGGAAGCCTGGCAGAATCCGAAGCTGCGCCGCGCTCTGCTTGTGCTCAGCATCACGGCCAATCTGGGACTGCTCTGCTTTTTCAAATACTCCAACTTCTTCCTGGCCTCGCTGGATGAAGTGCTGATCGCCGCCGGTTCCCCGCTGTGGTTCAACACCCTGCGGATTATTCTGCCCATCGGCATCTCCTTCTACACATTCGAGGCCATCAACTATACGGTCGATGTTTACCGTGGCAAAATCCGGGCGGAACGCAATCCGACGCATCTGCTCTTCTTCGTCCTGTTCTTCCCGCACCTGGTCGCCGGACCGATCGTTCGCGCCAAGGACTTCCTGCCGCAGGCTCGGCGCTCCAAACGTTGGAGCTGGGCGCGTTTCCAGCTCGGCGGCGAATATTTCCTGCTCGGCATGCTCAAGAAATGGGTTGTCGCCGATCAGCTCTCCATCTACGCCGACCCGGTGTTTGCCGACCCCAGCGCCTACGGCAGCCTGGCGAACTGGATGGCCCTGCTCGGCTTCACGTTGCAGATTTACTGCGATTTTTCCGGTTATTCCGATATGGCCCTGGGCACGGCTCACATGCTCGGCTACAAGCTGGCCGTGAACTTCAACATGCCGTACCTGGCCACCAGCATTTCCGATTACTGGCGGCGCAACCACATCTCGCTCTCGACCTGGCTGCGCGACTACCTGTTCATTCCGCTGGGTGGCAGCCGTGGAACGTACTGGCAAACCACCCGCAACAACCTCATCACCATGACGCTCGGCGGCCTGTGGCACGGGGCCGGCTGGAACTTCCCCTTGTGGGGTCTGGTGCATGGCATAACCCTGTCGATCAACCGTGCCTTCCGCGACTACTGCAAAGACCGGCCCCGCCTGGACGCGTTCTTGCAAGGCTGGTGGGGCACCGCCCTGCGTCGGGCAGTGACCTGCTTCACTCTTTATCAGGGACTCGTGCTGTTCCGCGCTCCGACTTTTGCTCTCACGAAAGCGATGTACTATCGCTTGTGGGTGCCCGTACCCGGCAAGAGCATGGATCATCCCTACGGAACTACCCTGTTCTGGTGCATTATCGCCGGCTTCGTACTGTTTCACATTGCCGCTTGCCGTCAGTGGTGGGAGCGAATCACTCTGCGTTTGCCGACTCCCATTGTGGGATTTGCTTACATCCTCGCCCTTATCCTCTGCATGGTCATGGCTCCCATCTTAGTGAAGCCGTTCCTGTACATGCAATTCTGAGTAGGAGGCCACAATGAATTCTCCAGGCTCGGCAATTCGTGAGGATATGTCATCGGGCGATCGGCCGGCAACGCCTTCGCTCCGTTATCCGCAATCCGTGCGGCCCGATCTTCTGACCGCTCTGGGCACGAAGAAGACGCGGACAGACGAAGATGGCGTCTCTCCAGCCCTAGTACTGGCTCGCTTTCGCCGGATGAAGCAGAGTGCCCGTATTCTGATCTTGTTGTGGATTCCGGTCTTTTACGTACTCGGCCAGCTCTCGCTGTTCGTCTGGATGGACGACAACTGGGAACTGGAACGCACGATTTCGGAACGCCAGAAGTTGAAGATATTGCACGATCGCCTGGCCGAGATGCCAGATCGTCCGCTCGTGCTGATGCTCGGCAGCTCGCGCATCGACCAGGCATTCCAATCCGGACGCTTGTGCGGAGAGCCAGGGCCGGATGGCCGGCCTCTGTTAGCCTTCAACCTTGGCGTGCCCACGGTCGGCGGCATGCACGAGATGATGTACTTACACGATCTTCTTGCCGAAGGCGTTCGTCCGCGTCTGGTCCTTGTCGAATTCGTCTCGACGCACCTCGTCCGCTCGATGCGTGGCCTACAGTCCGAGGAACATTTCACGGTCCCGGCCTGGATCGGCTTCCATCAGCTCTACTTTATGCAGCGCTATTTCACGAATCGGCGTCGCGCCTGGACCGAATGGTTTGAATCGCGTCTGACGCCGTGGTACGGCTATCGCTGGTGGATTCACGAGCATGTGCAGGGACTTCATTCGCTTCCCGAACGAGAATTCGATCAGTCGCGACGTCCGATCGATCCTTTTGGCTGGCGCTTGCTCCGTGATCTACCAAACACGCCGGAGTGCCAGGCCGTGCGTTGGTCATTCGCCTACAATATGTATGCGCAAACACTCAAGAACTTCCAGTTTGGCACCAAACCGGCTCAGGCCCTCTTCGATTTGTTCGATACCTGTCGCCGCCAGAAGATCCCTGTCGCACTGGTTCTTCCGCCCGTCTCAAAGAAGTTTCGCGATCTCTTTTGTCCCGAAGGACAGGCCGAAATCGATAATTTCGTCGCTCAGCTCAAGATCCGCTATAACCTGGACATCATCGATGCTACCGATTGGCTGGATTTTGACGATTTCGATGACGGCCATCATGCGCTGATTTCGGGTGCTGACAAATTCACAACGCGGTTGGTCCCTGAAATTCACAAGCTGTTGGCGCGCACAGAACCGGAGCAACAAAAGCAGTCTAAACCCTGAGCGCGGCGATTACTTCTTTTCTGTACTTTCGGGCTTAAGCTTGTCCATGGGCGGACGCCTGAGATGATGGCCCGTGGCCTGCTGATAAGCGTGGGCCACGGCCAGCAGTTCGGTCTCGCCGTAGAGCCTGCCTGTGAAGGTAAGTGCGGTCGGCAACTCCATGTCGCCTGATTTGCGCAATCCATTCGGCAATACGACCGTTGGATGTCCCGTCAGATTCGTCAGCAGCAGATCGTTGCCCCCGACATAAAGATCGACCTTGGCCATCACGTCGTCCATCGCACGCATCAGCAGCGATCGGATGCGATTGGCGCGGAGATACTCGACCGCGGGCACAAACTCTCCAAGACGAAAGATATTTGGCCAGGCATTCAAGCCATCGGTGATCCCCTTGCGCGTCAGATCGTCGAAGACAGTCGCGGCCTCGGTGTCGAGGATCAAGTTCAAGGCTGAGAGCGGATATTCGGAAGGCAGCTTGATGGGAACCAGGCGAACGCCGAGATCGCGCAGGGCGCGTAATTCCTCGCGGTCCTTATCACCGCCGTCTCGTTCGATATAACCGATCTTCAAAGATCTTAAATCGCGCTGCGGCGGCCAGGAAAAGGGCCGATCGACTGCCGAAGGATCAAGTCCGTCGAAACCGTGAATGGCTGCGAAGACGAGAGCACAGTCTTCGACGGAGCGACACATGGGACCGAGCTTGTCCATGCTCCAGGACAGCGTCATGCAGCCGTGGCGGCTGACGCGGCCAAACGTCGGACGCAGGCCGGTGACGCCGCAGGTGCGCGACGGCGAGATAATACTGCCCAGGGTCTCGCTGCCGATCGTGAAACCAACCAATCCTGCCGCCGTCGCCGCTGCCGGACCCGCCGACGAACCGCTGGAGCCACGTTTCGGGTCCCAGGGATTGCGCGTGCTTCCGCCAAACCAACGATTGCCCATCGCCAACGCTCCCAGCGTCAGCTTGGCGATGAGAACGGCCCCTGCTTCCTCCAGACGCCTGGCCACCGTAGCCTTGGTGTCAAGAGTTTGCTCCTTGAACGGAGCGGCCCCCCACGTCGTTTTGTAACCCGGATAGGCGATGAGATCCTTGGCGCCCCAGGGGATGCCGTGCAGCGAGCCGCGATAATGACCGGCGGAGATTTCACGGTCCGCCTGTTCTGCCTGTTTGAGAGCGAGATCTTCGGTGTAACTCACGACGCAGTACAGCGCGGGATCGTACTTGCGCAACCGCTGGAGATAGAGCTTCGTCAGTTCGACCGAGGAAACCTGGCGCGTGCGGATCAAGGCAGCCAGCGCCGTTACCGGCAAAAAAGCGATATCTTCGCCGTTGTCCGGTTTCTTCGGCCCCGTACGCACAATTGCTTCTGCATCTCGGTGGACGGTCTCGCAAGACGGCGGCAGCCAGGGCGCGGGATTGAAGGAGATTGCCGGAGCAGTGTCATGGGCGATTTTGACGGCCCTCATTGTCTCGAATTGTTTTTGCTGGCGAGTGAGCCGCTCGGTCAGCGCTTTGCGGTCCTCGTCAGAAAGCTGAATTCCGGCGATCCACTCCGCCTGCTGGATCATTTCGACAGTGATGTTCTTTGCTTCGTCCGCCGTGGTTGCCAGTGCGCGCTGGAAGACGGCAGAGCCGATGCCCAGAGCAGTGAGTGTCTCCAGGAAGCGGCGCCGCGTTGGGGACACCGTGTGCGTTTCTTCTCGAGCGAGATCGTCGAAGGATTGGTTCATGAGCGTCGCTTACATCCTCTCTTCACCGGCAATCCGTCGCGCCTGCTCGATGTCGCGCCGTAGCTGCTCGACCAGTTCGCTTTTGTCCGTGAAGGGGCGCGTGTCGCGCAGACGTTGGATGAAATCGACGGCGAGCGGTTTGCCGTAGAGATCTCCATGGAAGCCGATCAAGTGTATTTCGACCTTGCGAGCATTCTCGCCAAACGTCGGGTTGGGACCAATGTTCGCAGCGCCCGGCCAGGGCGTTCCCTCATGTGGGACACGAACGGCAAAGACACCGTCGCCGGGGACCAGCGTTTGTATCTGTTCGAGATTGGCCGTTGGGAAACCGAGCTTCTGACCACGTCGTTGTCCACTACCGACGAGACCGTGCAGCCGATAAGGGCGTCCCAACAATGTCGCCGCTTCCCGAACGTTGCCGCTTGTCAATGCAGCGCGTATCCGGCTGCTTGAGACTTCGGAGCCGTCGAGAAGGACCGGTGGCATGACGGTCAGCTGAATTCCCGCCGTCTCGCACAAGCCGGCCAAGGTCGTTACGTCGCCCTCGCGTCCGCGGCCAAAACCGAAATTCGTCCCCTCCACGAGCGCCCTTGCTTGCAGGCGTTTCTGGATCATCTCGGCGAAGAAATCCCTCGCGTGTAGAGCAAGCAACTCGTGTGTGGCGCGCAGAACAATAACACAATCGACACCCAGTTCGTTCAAGATCCTGGAGCGATCGTCCGTCGTGGTCAAACGCGGCGGAGCCTGGGAGGGGCGTAATATCTCAACGGGATGGGGATCGAACGTAAGAGCAACGGCAGGACCTTCGAGACTGTCGGCCTGGCGGCGCAACTCGGCGACGAGGGCGGCATGCCCGTGATGGACGCCGTCGAAATTGCCGATGCTGACGGCGCCGCGCCGGCAGTCGGCGGGTATCGTCTCATTCCAGTTGATCGTGTGAACCGCCATCTACTCATCCATTCTCTAGGGTCCGATCCGCGACATCTGCTGTACCTGTTCGCTATAATAGGGAAAGTCTGCGGGCCGGCTGGACGGTCGCTGTCCGCTCAAGCGGAGAGAGGAAAGTCCGGGCTCCACAGGACGCGGTGATGGTTAATTGCCATCGTCCGAGTTTTCTTTCGCCGGGTGACTGGCGAGGGCGAACGAAGGACAGGGAAAGTGCAACAGAAAGTATACCGCCTAGTCCACATTCGAGCCGTGACCGCGCGGTCGCGGCTCGAATGTGGACTAGGTAAGGGTGAAATGGTGGGGGGACGATCGTTCCTTAATGTAAGAGCCCACCAGCAGCCTGGTGACAGGCTGGCTCGGCAAACCCCACCGGGAGCAAGGCCAAATAAGGGGGCAGGGCTGGTCCGGCCCGTTACGACCCTCGGGTAGGTCGCTGGATCCGCCGGGCAACCGGCGGACTAGAGAAATGACCGTCGTCGCTTCATGCGGCACAGAACCCGGCTTACAGGCCGGCCCGCGGATTTTTTCAGCTGCTCCGCCCTTTCACCGTCGCTCTGATGCCATAGTCGCAACCAACGAAGCTGTGGCTGGGTTTCCGACACATCGCCAGGCGTTATTTTCGGAATAATTGACAAAATCGGAACCGTCTTCGGTCACGCGTCAATCAGGGTCGAACGAAGAGACTAGAGAAAAGGCGCAGAGATTTTATAATTGCTTACGGAGTGAGGTCCGCGTGTTGGCACCAACGCTCCTTTCTCTGCCCCCGTCACTCGCGAGAAGGGGTCCACCATGAGCCAGCCCAACGCCGATCGTCCGGAGATACCCCGTCTTCCCGGTCAACTCAGTGCGAATAATGGTCCTCTCGAAAAGAAACGGACAATTCCGCGTTTCAAGGTGGTGCTGTTGCGAAGCGCCATTGACGACCTGATGTTTATTGTCCGCAGCGTCATGGAGGTGGCACGCTTTCCCCGCGCTGAGGCGACTCACAAGATGTGGGAGGCTCATCACTGTGGCCGATCCGTCTTACTCACGACTTACCTCGAACGCGCCGAATTGTATGTCGAACAGTTCGCCGGCAAGGGGTTGAACGTGACGATCGAACCGACGTGAGATTCGTGGCGAGTGGGGGGCGTAAGCCCCCTGTTCCTCACAAACAGGGGGCTTACGCTTCCCGCTCGCCCTGTTTGCGCTGCCGATAGTATTTCAATCCCGGTACGAAGAAAAAAACTGCCGTCACCACGCCGAATAGTAGAATGCCATAGCGCGGATAGATCGGCCGCAGCGCCATTGGTACCGCCGACAGAAACTCCGCCGCCGCCGCAACGTAGAAGAAGCCGGACAGCATGGCCGCCTTGATGGTGAACGTGATACCGGCTATGACCGCCAGCATCGGCGCCAGGGATAATACCTCTTCACCCAGTAGATATTCGATCACGAAAACGCCGATCGTCGCTGCGATGGCCGCTCCCCAAACGTGTGCCACCTGCCGTTCGATGAACAGGACCGGACCCGCCCGTTTTCGCAACTGCCAGAAGATGCAGGCCCAGACGATCAGTCCACCGCCCCACAGGAGGAGATACCAAAGGGGATTCTTAACCTCGCTACAAGCCAGCCCGCTCGTCAGACCGCACATCATCAGCACAACGGCGCTATGCCACATCCATAAGAGACCGAAATTCTCCATAACCGCGGCATGGCGCGTATCGCGGAAAGTACGGTTGAACACGCTAATAAGTCGGCCCGAATAGACCGACAGCGGCTCACCGTGCAGGTATGCCTCCAGATCCGCGGCGAGGGCCGCGGCACTGGGATAGCGCAGGTCCGACTCCTTCTGGATGCACTTCAAACAGATCATTTCCAAATCGGCATCGACGCCGGGGTTGAGCAACCGCGGCCGCACTGGATCTTGATCGAGGACCAAGAGCAACGTATGGCCTGGCGTGGGAGCTTGAAACGGAGGCCGACCGGTAAGCATCTCGTAGAGAATGACGCCGAGACTGTAGACATCGCTAAGGGGGCTGGGCGTGCCGCGTCGATTACTGACCTGCTCGGGAGCCATGTAGGCGGGCGTCCCGACGATGTCGCCGGTGGCAGTGCGTCCCAGCGCGGCGGCCTCACCGGAGACGCGCTTGGCCAGGCCGAAATCGGTAATGTGCGGCTCATCCTTTTGGTCGATGAGGATGTTGGAGGGCTTCAAATCGCGGTGCAGAATGCCATGTTCGTGCGCGTAGTGCACGGCCCGACTGATGGCAGCGAGATAACGAGCCGCGTCGCGCGGCTTCATCGGACCGTGTGCCAAGAGAGCAGCGAGGGTCTGCCCCTCAACGAAACGCATGCTGAAATACGCCTGACCCTCGTGTTCGCCGGCATCGTACACGGGCACAATGTTGGGATGCTCCAGATGTGCCGCAGCCTGCGCTTCGGTGCGGAATCGCGTGCGGTCCTGCGGTGTCGCCAACTCGCCGCGCAGGATCATCTTCAACGCGACCGTGCGATTGAGACTGCGCTGGTGCGCTTTGTAGACCATGCCCATGCCGCCGTGACCGATCTCTTCGAGTAGGTCGTAATCGCCGAATGATTGTGATATGGGTGGCGCTCCACTCTGATCGGGGGACGTAAGCCCCCTGAGCGTCACCTCAGGGGGCTTACGTCCCCCGATCAGGGGATGCACGAACTCCTCGGCAAGCATCACCGCGCCCCACAATTCGCGCAGTTCGGCGGCGAGGTCGGGATGCTTGGCAGCCACGGCGTCGATATCGGGTGTCTGCCCCCGACGGCGCTGTTCGCTCAGATCGGCCAGCAATTGTGCCAGCCGTTGATCGCGATCCTCAGTCTGTGTCGGAGGGATCATTTTACCTGGAAGATATCTCTGCCTCGTCTGAGGCCGATCCCGGCAGAAGAGCGTCACGCAAGCGGCGCACGGCTCGGAGATAACGCATCGACGCGGCGGCTTCGCTCAGACCCAGTTCGCGTGCCACATCCTGATTTGACAGCTGCTCGCGGTGACGCAGCAGAATGATTTCACGATCATCTTCGTCGAGGTCGGCGATGGCGGCATCGAGGCGGCGCTGCAGCTCGCGGCGGATCGCTTCGGAGGCCGGCGTCCGTTCGGGATCGATTAGTTGTCCGGCCAGCTCGTAGGACGAATGATCGGCCAGAACGGCGGGAACGATTGGCTGTTCGCGGTCGAGGCTGCGTCGTTGCGCCTGGCGATGGCGGCGGTGGGCGTCGATGATGTGGTCCTTGGCCATGTGCCGCAGCCACAGATGAAAGGGCATGATGGGATTTTTGAGATAATCCTGCAAACGTCGATGCGCTTCCAACAGTACGTCTTGCACGATATCGCTGGCATCGACGCGCGCAGCCAGGGCCGGATCGAGACGCAGGCCGATCATGCGACGCAGCGGTTCGCGATGAACGGTTAACAAGCGCTCTACAGCATCGGCGTCGCCGTGTCGCGCTTCCTCAAGTAATGGATCGATTTGCGGTTGTTCGGGCCACATGGAGCATCATCCAGGGTGGCGGTTCATCCAACGCCTGAAGCTATTTGAACCATAACGAGGCGCAGACAAGACCGCAACGACTTTTTTCAGGCGGCGCGGGAAACGCGCGAGGCTGGGGCCGCGGCCGGGTTCGCCGGGCGGCGCAACAGAACAATCAGCGCCGCCAGCAACACAAAATAAGCCACAACAAATGCGCCGTATACCTGGGCCTGTTTGGCGAAGAGTTGATAAAGCCGCTCGGTATGGGCCGCTCCATCCGAAGCGGTGTTGCTGGTTGTCGCCATCAGCGCCATCGTCGCCGCCAGCGAGCCGATCAGATAGGCACGGAGTCCCCTACTCGCCTGAGCCGTTGCCAGGTAATAACAGATCACGGCGAAGGGCACCAACATCGTAACGCAGTGATGTTTCCACGTTCGTTCGCTGAAAAGCAGCATGCCCAGGAGAATGATGCTGAATTCGGCGCCAAGCCTCCAACCTTCGCGTGGCATCGTCGGCGTCCGGCATATCCACACAACCATCAACGCGAACAATCCCATGCAGCCTTTGACGAGCCACCGGCCTTGCTCCGGCGAGAGATCGAGCAGATTATCGTAGTGCGTCGGCGTATACACGTCGTTGACGTATGTGGAAAACGAGGGGCTATGCGTTGCCAGCCGAGCCACCAGGCCGGGCAACGATTGATTGTTGTGCTCGCTGGTGACCTTCCCTTCGATGACGAACGGATGCACCATGTCGTAATACCAGCTGACGAGATGGTGTTCGTTGCCTTCCCACCCCATGAAAAGACTCGGCACCAGGCCCGGCCAGAGGAAGAGCGCTAGCCCAGCTGCGCAGCCGGCAAGGGCCTTCCACGATCGTTTCCAAACAAAGTACGGCACAAACAGGGCCGGCGTGACCTTGCAAGCGATGGCCAGGCCGAGCACGATCCCGGCCGTTACATCGTGCCGTCGGCGGTAGGCGAACAAGGCAGCCACCACCAGAAAAAGGATGAACAGGTTGACGTTGCCATGTTGCAAATCGCTCATGATGGGTCGAAGCGCCAGCACCACCGTCAGACCCTTCGCCCATAATGGGAACGGACGCGATGGCTCCTCAACCAGCTGGAAGACCCAGCGAAAAGCCAACAGGGTCAAGCCCGCCTTGATGTAGAACCAGCACAGGGCAGCTGCGAGCGAGGCGGCCTTCTCCGGCAACCCTAATTCATGGGCCGCAGCGGGCAGGCGCGCCAGGGGATAGAGCAGCAAGGCCATGATCGGCGGATTGGGATAATTGAAGCGCTGGGCAATATCCACGCCGTCGCCCAGAGCGCTGATTTGCGGCTGCCAGCGCTGAAAGGCCGAGCCGTTGTGCCACGCCTTGATGCCATAGGGAATGCTCAGAGCCGCAAAAAACAGCGCCAAAGCAAGCCAGAACCAATTGGCAATCTTCATGCGACGTGCATCCTTGCAATGAGTCCACAACTAGCCCGGAGCGCGAGCGACGGGCGCTTCGGCCCGTCGCTCGCGCTCCGGGCTGGTAAGTTTTACAGACTGTACACCGGGCCGGCGGTCTGGAACAAGAGGACTTCGGCAGTTCTCGCTTGGCGCGCGGAGGGTATCCGCCGTAAGGTAATAGAGATAGCAAGCAGCTCCAGCGTTGGTCGTCTCCGCGGTTCGCACGGGAGGCGGGCTGCCCGGAGAACATCACCGGGTTTTGCCATGAGCCAGCTCGATTTCTGGTACGTTCGCTTTCCTGACGGCCGAGTTCTGCGCGCCGCCAGCACTTCCATCTTGCGCCAAGAACTGAGCGCCCGTCGCATCCCTCTGGGCAGTACGGTACGCCGTTCACCCAGTGACGAGTGGGTGTCTCTGGAATGGACGCAGGAATTTGCCGACGTCGTGGAAGAACTGGCGTCCCATCCGCCGGTCGTGGAGCGTCAATCCGCGAATAACTCCAGCGTTCGAGAGTCCGACAGCCTCCGGACAACGAACGCCGTGTCTGATCACTTCGCCACGGTCGGCTCCCGTCTGGACCCAGTCCGTCTGCACCTCATCGGCGTACGCGGCTACCTCGAAGAACTGCTCGCCGCTCTGGACAGTGCCCTTGTTCCCAAGAAGCTGTTGCTTGGCTTCATCGCCGGCCTTCTGCTGGGCACCCTGTTTTTGCTCGAACGCGCTGGCTGGTTCGAGCATGAGAGTAGCTGGCTGGCGACGGCATGGTCGCTCTGCGCAATTTGCATGGTCCTTTTCGCGGCACTTGCCGGCTTAATCACTCGCTTGACTTATGTCGAATTGGCGCGATTGCGTCCGGCCCGTTGGCGCGAAGGGCTGAAAGGATTGGGTGGCTTGACCCTGTGGATTCTCGTCTCAAAGCTGATCGTGTGGTCGGCGGCCGGAGGGTTGATCGTACTGCTGCGTTGGCTGCCCCACTGGTTCGGTTCGCCTGATGAGGCAACGGCGAACCTGAGCCAACCGATTCTCGGTGGGACCGTCCTTGTTGCCGGCATGGTTGCGGAAGCCCTGCTGTATCCAGTGTTCTGTTTCTGGTTCCTCATGCCGACGATGATAGTGGTCGAAGGTTGTACGGCCGTGGGCGGCCTGCGTCAATGGGTGGCCTTGCTTCGCCGGCACCTTGGCCATGTATTCCTTTATCAGACATTGGCCATCGGCCTGGGTGTGCTCGTCACGGCGCCGTTCCTTTTGCTTATCGCGCCGCTGTATCTGCCGAACTTCCATCCGCCGGAGGAATTGCAAGAGGTGGCTCGAAGCACGCGCCTGGTCCTTTTGGGCCTGGCGAGCGCTCCTTTTTTGACGTACTGGATCACGTCGAACGTGTTTATTTATCTGAACCTACGCTATGGCGCCGGCAATCAGCGCTGAAAACGCCGTGGCTTGATTTCCACCTGTGAACAAGTATCCTGAAGAAAGCATCGCCCAGCGTCTCCGGCGCATTGTTGCCCATGCCATCTCCATCACTTCGGCATCGAACCTCGCCGTAGCGGTCGATGGGACCGCCCTGCGGCGAGATCATTTTCAGGCTTTGGCTGGAGGGTGCAGACCATGAGACTCGATGATTTGTTGATCAGCCGTCATATCGCGTTTCAACGGCTGCCGCACCGTCGCACGTACACGGCCAATCGCATGGCCCAGGCGCTACACGTCAAAGGACGCGAAGTCGCCAAAACTGTGCTGCTAAAGACCGGACAGGGTCACATGTTGGCCGTGCTGCCGGCGACGCATCAGATCGACCTCGAACAGCTCCGCGAGGACCTGGCCGATCCGCGCATCGCGCTGGCCGCCGAGGAAGAGATGGATCGTCTCTTCCCCGATTGCGAGCGCGGCGCCGTTCCGCCGTTCGGCAGTCTCTATCAGGTGCCGACCATCATGGACGACAGCCTCAACGACGATGAGAGCATCGTCTTCGAGGGACCGGACCACGAACAGGCCATTCGCATCTCCTTGCAGGATTACGAGGCCATCGAACATCCACGCCACGGACACTTCGCCCATCGCTGAACTGGGTTAGCCGCGACGCGCAGCGGAGCGCGACACGCTCCGCTGCGCGTCGCGGCTAACCGAATGAGGGAGCATCAAGATGAACCGACACTCGCAATCGGCGCGACAGTTGGCGCACTCCATTGTCCACGCCAACAGTTATCGACAATCTCACGCCGAGGCCCGTCTGACGCCGGAGTCGCCGGCCTTGACCATCGCTCTGAGCCGCCAAGTCGGCGCGGGCGGCACCTCCATTGCTACCGAGGTTGGGAATCGACTCGGTTGGCCGGTCTACGATCACGCTCTGCTCGAACGCATCGCCGATGAGATGCATCTGCGTACGAAATTGCTGGAAAGTGTGGACGAACGGCAGATGCCCTGGCTGACCGAGACTCTGACTTCCTTCAGCCAGGCACCGTCCATCAATACCAGCACTTATGTTCGCCACATGATTCAAATCGTACTGTCGCTGGCGGCACATGGTTCGTGCATCATCGTCGGCCGCGGCTCGCCCTACATCTTGCCGCCGGCAACGACTCTACGTGTCCGCCTCATCGCCGACCGTGAGCATCGCATCCTTGGTCTGAGCCGCGAACGCAATATCAGCCGCGCCCAGGCCGATGCCCAGCTCGATTCGATAGACCGAGATAGAATTGGCTTCATCAGGGACCACTTCTTGAAAGACCCGCGCGATCCGCAGAACTTCGATATGGTTCTGAATTCCTCGTGCTTTTCCTACACCGAGTGCGCCGAAATCATCATCGAAGCCCTGCACCGTGTGGAAGCGCGCGTCAAAGCAGGGGAGGCTTCCTCCCGCATTTGAGGCTGCTTATCATGCTTCGATTCTCCCTGGTTCTCCTCGTTCCCACCCTCTGCCTGGGAACGCACGCCAGTGACGATCTGCGTCACGTACTTCGAGAGGACAAATCGCAGAGCACAGGACCGCGGGAGGATCGGGCGGAAAACGCGCGGAGGGTGCTTGACGGCATCGTCGCATCAGCTGGCGAGAACCATCGTTTACCGCTGCGTGACACTCCCGGCGCTCGTCCCCCATTCCGGCGTAATGGCGATGAACTGACCGTTTATTACGTTCGCGCCGGGGCCGCAGCGGCGCGACGACTGCCCGAGAAAGAAGCGGCGACGGCGTTTCTGCTTGCGCTAGGCATTGCTCTGGATGATTCATCGATGTTACGAACGAACGTGCTAACACGCGGACTGTGGCGAAAAATAGAACCCGATGATGCCCGCAAAAAAAGACTGGCCGTGCTCGGCGAGCCGACGCTTCACGGCCGTCATGACCTGGCGCAACATTTCTCGGTCTCAGCGGCCCTGACGGCTCTGGCCGGGCCGCAAGCCGCCGAGCGGGCTGGCATCCTGAAGGAACAACTCGACTCCGACGGTGGCAGTGGCTTTAGCTTCGCCGATCTATCGGCCGACTTCGCGGGCATTACCTTCGCTCGCCGACTGCTCGACAAACCGAACTTGCTCGCCGACATCGAGAAATCCTTCCGCATCGACGAGTACGCTATCCCGCCGCGCGGCTTGCCGGAGGGTTTGACTGCCAAGGAGTTTGCCGAGAAATATGGCTCGCTCAAGGATGAGCGATATCTGCGCGTGCAGGAAGACATCCGCAAACGCATCGCCGCTCTTCCGGGCTACAGCGACAAGAATCGAACCGCAGAGCCACGAAGATAAGGGACTGTGCAGGTTGGTGGCTACATCGAATCGAGTAGTGCCAGGAAGCGGGCATGACCGTGCAGAGACTTGAAATCAGCGTCGTTCTGGATCCACGCCTTGTGGGTATACCCCTTCTGGACGGCGGCGGTTAGCGTATCGATGGCCTCCTCGGCTTGTCCCAAGAGAGCGTAGACACAGGCGCAGTTGTAAAGTGTCACGGGTTCTTCGGAATCAACCGTCATTGCACGCCGGGCCCAATCCAGGGCGCGAGCGCGCTCTCCCAGTTGGCACCAGGCCGTGGCTCCCAGGCAAAGAGCGCGTGAATCGTCGGGATAGAGTCCTAAGTGCTTTTCCACCACCTCCAGACCGTGACGATAGGCAGCATCGGCTTCGGACTTGCGGCCCAGCCCAGACAATACGCCGGCGCCCAAGAGCGGTGCTTGATAATCGTCTCGTCGTAGCTGCGTTGCTTCTGCAAACAGCTTGGCCGCATCGCTCAGCTGACCTTGAACGAGACAGGCCCGGCCGTAGAGATAGCGCGCCTCGAAAAGGTTCGGATCGAGATAGATTGCCATTTCAAATGCCGTCCGCGCCTCGGCAAACTGCTTCCGCATCGCAAGGGCCACTCCTCGCGCCACTTGAGCCTCCGCCAACTGCGGAGCCAGTTCCAGAGCTTTGCGGCTGGCGGCGTCCGCCTTCTCGAGCGTGTCCTTGCTCACATTCCACGTCAGATACAGTTGTGAGTAGCAGCTGGACAGACCCGCATAGGCCTGGGCATAATCCGGATCGATCTCAATGGCCTGACCAAACATCTCCACGGCCGCTTCGAGCGTCTTGCGACGAAACTGATGGAACAACTGCATACCGCGCAGGTAATACTCATACGCGCGGATATCGCATGTCGGCGCACTGCGCTCCAGGACGCGCTTGTCCTTCTCCGTCAGGATGACTTGTAAGGCCTTGGCGATGTTCTGAGCGATTTCGTCCTGGATCGCAAACACGTCTTCCAGCTGGCGATTGTAGGTTTCCGACCAGAGTTGATAGCCGTCGGCCACATTGCCGAGCTGTGCGGAGACCCGAATGCGGTTGCCGGACTTGCGAACGCTGCCTTGCAGAACCGTGCGGACGTTCAACTGCTCGCCGATTTTGCGGAGATCATCCATCTTGCCCTTGAGGGCGAACGACGAGGTTCGTGAAGCGACGCGCAGCCCCTCGATCTTGCTCAAGACATTGAGTAGCTCTTCTGCGAGTCCGTCGCTGAAGTATTCGTTCTCCGGGTCGGAACTCATGTTCACGAACGGCAGAACGGCTATGGAAGCGACCGATTGCTGAGGCGGCATCACCTTCGTTGCTTCATGGCCGATGGCCGTGTCCGTCTGCCGGCCCTTGCTATCTTGAAGTGCGATCTCGTTGCGAATCGCTTTGAGAGCGACGACAACTTCGACCGCGGAGGCAAAGCGCTGAGCGGGAGTTTTCTCCAGGCAGCGGGCAATCAGACGGTCCAGAGCGGCCGGCCTTCGTCGCCCCGACTCGCTGAGCAGCGCCGGAGCATCGTGAAGAATGGACGCCATGACGTCGGCCGGCGTCTCACCTGCGAATGGCCGTCGGCCCACGATCATCTCATAGACAACGCAGCCCAGGGCGAATAGATCGCTGCGAGCATCGGCCTGCTGGCCGCGGACCTGTTCGGGAGCCATGTACGACACAGTGCCCAGCAACACGCCCGGTTGGGTCTCAAGTGAGACGGTTTCTCCTAACCCTGAGGATGGGTTCGTGAGCTTGTCTTGCCGAACCAACCCGAAATCGAGGATTTTGACTCCCCCGTTGGCCGTTAGATAGATGTTGTCCGGCTTGATGTCGCGGTGGATCAACCCCTTGGCGTGGGCGGCCGCCAGCCCCTCGGCGACTGCCAGAGCGATCTCCAACGCTTCCCGCCACTCCAGGGCCGACTGCTTCAACCTCCTGCCGAGCGTCTCGCCTTCCAGCAACTCCATGACGACATAATTCACTCCCTCTTGGGTGCCTATGTCGTACAGCGCGACAATGTTAGGATGAGAAAGGGCCGCCACGGCCCGCGCTTCGCGCTGGAAACGCGCCAGTGTCACCGGATCGCGCGCCAGCTGCTCGGACAGGACCTTGACGGCGACATCGCGTTCAAGACGGTTATCGCGGGCGCGATAAACCTCGCCCATCCCTCCGCTTCCGAGAAGAGTGGCGATCTCGTAAGGGCCTAGATGCGTGCTGGCGGCTAGAGCCATGAGCGTGACTCCCCGCGACGAGAGTAGAGCTATCGTCGCAACGAGGAACTGCAATGAAGATTTAGATACGATGCTAATGGAAGTTAGAGGCAGGCACAAGCAAAAAGTCCACACAATCTCGTTCCCACGCTCCGTGTGGGAACGCAAGTTCGGACGCTCTGCGTCCCGTCCGGTCAGCGACAAGACGCGACGCAGAGCGTCGCATTCTTGCGTCCGCAGGCAGAGATTGGGAACGAGTAGGCTTGGTCACTTCTTAGCGCCGAAGCAGTATACGGTGCCCTTGGTTGTGCCAAGGATGAGGAACCCGTCCGCAACGGCCG
The DNA here is from genome assembly GCA_036557565.1 of Gemmataceae bacterium. Lineage (GTDB taxonomy): Bacteria > Planctomycetota > Planctomycetia > Gemmatales > Gemmataceae > JAJPHU01. The sequence continues at coordinate 12,364 of DATBHJ010000233.1, read as the reverse complement.
GTGATCCCTGAATGGGACCGTCGAGTGTGATCTTGTCGATCTGCTTGCCACTCTCCAGATCGAGAATGTACAGATTGCCGTCCAGAGACGGAGCGAAGACGCGTTTGCCGACGACCACCGGCGAGGCATCTACCTTCCCTTCCGTGGGGAAGTTCCACGCTTCTTTGCCGGTCTTGCGCTCCAGAGCATGCAAGCGCCGATCGCGACTGCCGGCGAGAACGAGTCGATCGGTCACAGCTGCCGAAGCGTAGAACGGTTGCGGTCGTTCGTCGGCCTGGAAGGCCCAGTCGAGCCGGCCCTGCTTCCAGTCGATGGCGTCGAACTGATTGGTCATGGTTCCGACGTAGAGATGATCGCCGACGACGGCTCCGGTCGCACCCGTTTGGCCGCCCAGATCGACGGAGTGTTCTTCGTTGCCCGTGGCCACATCGAGGACGTGCAGCTTGCTATCGCAGCCGGCCACGAACGTCTTGCCGCCCACGACCGCCGCTGATCCGTAAACCGGACCCTGCGTCTTGAATCGCCACTTCTCGTTGCCGTCTTTGGTCAGACAGTACAGCGTTTCATCATGCGAGCCGAACAGGACGAGATCACCGGCGAAATTCGCGCCTGATGTGATCTCGCCATCGGTCTCGAAGGTCCAGCTTTTTTCGCCCTTGGCTGCATCGACGCATTGAAACACGCCATCGGCGTTGCCGACATACACCTTTCCTCCGCGCACGGCTGGCGACGCCTTGATGGGACCGGCTTTGTATTTCCATTTTTCCTTGCCGCTGGCGAGATCGAGCGCGTACAGATATTCGTCATACGATCCGATGTAGACGACCCCGCCGGCGATGGCGGCAGCCCCTTCGATGCTGTCCTGCGTGGAGAACTTCCACAGTAATTCGAGCTTGTCCGGCATCGTGACGACAGCGACTCCGGTCTGTTCGGAATTGCCGCGAAAGACGGGCCAATCCGCTTTGGCCGCATCATCCGCCGCGGGGAGAAAGGCCGCGGTCAGGAGCAGAGCAGAGGTTAAGATACCGAGTCCCCAGAGGACACAAGGATGTTTCGCCGGCATGACCGCCTCCTTTCACCCCATTGTATGGCGCCAAGGGACGATCCAGCAACGAGCTCAGCGAGATTGATGTGCGGATGGAAGTATTCTGAAATGACGGCGCAAGGTCGCAAAAGCGGAGTGCTCCCTCACGGTCGCAGCTCAGATTAATATGCCGTTTAATATGCCGTCTCGTAGAGTTGTAATAGTTCCGCCTCGCCCACGGGGCGTGGGTTGTAGCGTCCGGTCCACTGTTGCGCCGCTTCCTCGGCCAGGACCGGCAGAATGCCGCGACTGATGCCACACTCCGAGAGACTTTTCGGCAATCCTGCCGTCTGCACGAAACCGGCCATGCGCTGAGCCAGGACTTCGCCTGCCGCCATCGGGTCGCCGTTGATGAGTCCGACATCGTGGGCCAGGTCGGCGTACAGTGCTCCCACGACGCCATTGTTGAAACGCAGAACATGCGGCAACAGAATGCCGATGGCGATGCCGTGCGTTAGGCCGTAGTGGGCCGTCAGCGGGTTGGCGCAGGCATGGCAAGCGCCGAGCATGGAGTTTTCGATCGCCGCGCCGGCGAAGTAAGCTCCCATCTGCATCGCGCCGCGGGCTTCCAGATCGTTGGGGTTGCGCAAGACACAATCGAAGTTTTGTTCCAGCGCTCGCCAGGCTTCGCGCGCGAACGCCTGTGAGAGCGGATTGCGGCGCGTCGAGACGTAAGACTCCAGTGCGTGCGAGAGCGCGTCAATGCCGGTCATGGCGGTGACGGTGCGCGGCTGGGAAACCGTAACTTCGGGATCGAGGATGGCGGCGCGGAAAGCAGCCTTGCGGTCGCCGCAGGCCATTTTCAGGTGCGTTTTCTCATCAGCGATCAGCGCGAACGACTGGGCCTCGCTGCCGGTGCCGGCCGTGGTCGGCACACCGATCGAAGGAAGCATCGGCTTGGTCGCCTTGCCGAAGCCCGTGTAATCGGACATTCGGCCGCCGTTGGTAAGCACAAAATTGATGCCCTTGGCCGCGTCCATCGAGCTGCCGCCGCCGACAGCGACGAGAAAATCGATGCGTTCACGCCGGGCAATCTCCACGCCGATTTCAACGACCCGACTGGTCGGATTCTCTTCGACGCCATCGAAGAGGACCGGCTCCAGATCGGCGTCGCGCAGCGCGGCCAGCGCTCGCTGAGGATGGCCGGCTGCTTCCAGACCCGGATCGGTCACGAGCAAGGGACGATGAGCGCCCAGCTCGCGGGCCAGCTCGCCGAGGCGGGCCAGTGTGCCGGCCCCGAAGACGACCCGTGTGAGTGGGTGATAATCAAAGAGTGGTTGCGGCAGCGCCGGCTTGCTGGAACGCATACGGGTATTGAGGGGATTAGACAGTGCAGTTGCCTTCATGAATGGTCCCAGCAGGTCAGGGGCGGGATAGTCGCAAGCGGGGTGTGTCAGCCATCCGGTTCATCTACCGGGGCGTTGACACGCCCCGCTCACCGGGAGAGGTCTACTAATTATACCAGACCTCCCCCCTACTCAGGCAATGGCCCTTCAAATTGAAACGCCCGCGCCCGGAACAGGAAATCGACGATGTTTCCTTCGTGCGGTTGCAGCCAGTTCAGTTTGATCGTGGGAAGCGGCCCGATATTCAATCGATCAATGTGCGTGGCGTCGATTAGCGCCCGCTGAAATTTCTTATCTTCCGTGATCGCCGTACATACGAGAGTTGGCCCAATCGACGCCAGCATCTTATCCTGTGGACACTGCACGACCGTCACGAATGGAAACATGTATTCCTTCTTGGCGATCGCCGGTGCGGGCGAATCGCAGTGGATGACGGTTGGCCGCAGATAATCGCAACGCTCCTTCTTGACCAGGCGCGGGCCGAACTTCGCAGTCATATCGTGAGTGCCGGCTTCCTTCAAATCGCGGTCGATGTCGGCGCTGATGGCGTCGGCCTGATTGGGCACGGTGAAGGCCGCCAGGGCTGCCTTGGGATCTTCGGGCGGCAACGGCTGCACCGGCCCCATGCGTTCGGCGACCGCTTCGGCAATTTCCTTGGTGTGCCGCGATGCCCAGATGCCCGAACAGTTGATGCAGCCGCGGCCGCTGTTGACCAGCACGCTATCGACCATGAGATCGAGATACTTCTGCCAATTATCAACCACGTCATCGCCGAGCAAAATCTTGCTGAAGCCCGGTCCATGCGCCTGCACGCGTGGATTGCCCTTGTACTGCTCGACCGTGGCGCTGCCGCCGAAGATCAAGTTGCGCGGGCAGTGAGCCAGCACGGCCGCGCCCACGTCGCCGAGTCCCGGGTAGATGGCGATGGCCTGCTTGGGCACACCCGCCTGCACAAACGCCTGCGTCATGCGATAGGGCGTCCACGGCTCCTGCGGTCCCGGCTTGAGCACCAGGCCGACTTGCATCGGAATAATCGGCAGCCACAGGGTATGAACACCGGGCGAATTGCTGGGTAGCACCAGGCCCAGCACAGGCGACTGCGCCTGATAGCTGATGGGCACGCCGCGCTCGACGCCGTAGCCGCGCGACAGCACACCCAGATCGAGGCTGCGCGTCAGCGATTCGAGGATCTTGTCCATTTGATTCAACACGAAATGATTTTTCGTCATGTTGAATCGACACATATGTTCAGGCAATCCGGTTGTCGCCGACTGCATACGGACAAACTGATCCGGCGTCTGCGTGCCGTCGCCCAACGGCAGCTCCGCATTCGTGTACAGATCGGCAGCCTTCTTGACCATCTGGAGGAGATCGGCGATGGGGATGTCACGGAGAACTTCACGAGCGCGTCCGGCATGGCGCATGTCGCGCTCGACGAGCCCGGCATTGGCACGGCCTACTTCGGCCAACGGCTCGCCGCTAGCGAAGTGGACCACCTTATCTATGTCCAGGCTCTTGTATGGCTCGCCCCAACGAAGAACGGGAATGTGAATCATGGTTGTTTTCCTTCTATGGGATTGATGGCGAACGGTCGGCGTAAGCCGGCTGGTGAACCTTCGTACCAGCCGGCTTACGCCGGCCGTTCGCCCATAAGGTTCAATACACGCCGACCGTGGTTGTCGCCGCGAATTCGTGGAATGGCCGCACGCCGCTGACGCCGTCCCACGCATACTTGGCGCTGGGCGGCTCGCGCTCGCCCTCGTCGCGCTCGGCGAAGCGCGGCACGAAGAACTCCTTCGTCAGCGTCGTCAGCATGACGCGGCCAGTCTGGCCATAGGCCACGACTTTATTGTAATCCTTGAAGTCAACCACCTGCGCGACAGCGCGCGGCTGCGGCGCATAATAGGTGATCTTGTAATTGTCGTCCGCCCTGGGCATCTCCGAAGCGGCCAGGCCCATCAGCGTGTTGCCATACGTCGGGGCTATGTAGACGTTGGGACCAAGAAACTCCTCGATGGCGAAACGAACCCATTGCGATGTCATCTCGGTTCCGCCGCAGAAGACGCCGGTGATGCCCTGCTGTGCGACGCTCGATCCTTCTTTCTCCAGCCGCCCGGCGAGGGCGTCGAGCAGCTTGGGCGTGGTGAACATGCACTTGATCTCGTGATTGGCCGACAGGATCGTCATGGCCTGATCAATGACGTGTTCTTGATACGCTTTCAAGTGCTCCATCCAGCCCTTCTTGATCAGCTTGACGACCCAGCGTGGATCGAGGTCTACGCAGAAACAGATGCCGCCGCGATACTGACACAGGTGCTCCACGGCCAGCCGCAGACGCCGGGGGCCGGACGGACCGAGCATGAGCCAGTTCGATCCCTTGGGGAAAAACTTCTCCGGCAGCGTGTCGCTGAACATCTCGTAGTCGATGCGGAAATCGTCCTGAACGACACGGCTCTTGGGAATACCTGTGGTGCCGCCGGTCTCGAAGACGTAGGTCGGTTTGTTATGCAGTGCCTTGGGCACCCACCGACGCACCGGCCCGCCGCGCAGCCATTCGTCCTCGAAGAAACCGAATAGTTTCAAATCGTCGAAGGTCTGCACGTCTTTCAGCGGATTGAACTTGTACGATTTAGCACGTTCGAGCCAGAACGGCGTGCCGGTATCGGGATGGAAGTGCCATTGAACAATTTCACGAACATGAGCGTCGAGGCGCTCGCGTGCTTTTCGAACTGCATCAGAATTGGCGGACACAGGTGGGTTCCTCAATGGTTTTCATCATACCAGCCCGAAGCGAAGGCAAGCGCGACCCTCGCTTACGCTTCGGGCTAGTGGGGATTACTCACTTCGCGGCGATTGCATACAGATTACTTCCATTGCTAACATACAACACTCCGTTGACTGCCGTGGGCGGACTCAGGAGCGCATCGTTCATATCGATTTTCGCGGGTTTCGTCAGTTCTTTTCCATGCTTGAACACAAACATATTGCCGTCGTCGCTGCCCATGAAAACCTTGCCGTCGGCATACAGCGGCGAACTCCAGGTGTTTGATTTCAGATCGAACTCCCAGTATTTCTTGCCGGTACGAGCGTCGAGACAATTCAGGTAGCCGGCCAGCTCCGCGGCGTAGAGCAAACCATCGTGAATGGCCACGGTGCTGACACTGCGACCGAAGACGTACTCGCGGCCGGCGCCTTCCGGTTTGGGCACGACCGGACCGCCGAAGTGCCAGACAAGGCCGGAGTCTTTGTTGACCTCTGCTTTGGGATCAAAATTGTCGCCGACGGGAGACAAATCCTTATCGGGGTTTTTCGGTTCTTTGGTAATGTCGATGCACCACAGATGGCCTTCGCCATTGCCGTCGTCGGGCTGGCGTCCCATGGCGATGTACAACTTGTTTTCCCAAATGACCGGCGTTGCGACCATGTAGTTGCGCGTGCCGCGGCCGCCGGGCCGGAAGTCGGACATCTTGGGATTGCAGTCGAATTTCCACACCAGCTTGCCGCTCTTGGCCTCGAAAGCATACATCCAACCGTCGCCGCCGGGGAAATAGACGTGCCACTGCCCGTTGACCTTGGCCGCGGCCGGGTTGGCCCACTGGCTGTCCATGATGTTCTTGCCCGGCGAATGGTCCTGCCATACGACCTTCTGGGTGTTTTTGTCGATGGCGATAAAACTCGGCGCGTCCGGCGCAGGCACCTTGTCTTTACCCTCCGCACCGTTGGCCGTTACCACAAACAGGAGATCGTCCACGACGAGCGGCGAACAGATCGAGAGGCTGCCGGCGATGCCACCCGGAAAGACGCCGAGATCCTTGATCATGTCGAGCTTCCAGATGATCTTGGCCTTCTCTCCGTCCCCGGCCACGTCGGCGCAGATGACCTCCCAGCGATTGTTGACGTAGTAGACGCGATCGCCATCGACACACGGCGACGAGACGACGCCATACGTCTGTGCTCCGGTGCCGTCCTTGAGCGTGTCGTGGACCGCTTGCCAGAGGAACTTGCCGTCCGATTCGCGGAAGCAAATCAGCACGCCCTTTTCTTCTTCTTCCTGCGAACCATGAACGCGATTGGTGCCGACGAAGACTTTGCCACCGGCCACGATGGGACCACCCAGCGCCTTGCTGCCCAGCTTCGCCGACCATTTGACGTTCTTGCCCTTGCCCTCCTGAGCGGTCCAACTGTTGGGAAGGCCGGTCTCTTCGGGAGCAGCCAGGTTGCGCTGGACCGAGCCCCCGAACATCGGCCAGGATCGCGCGCCCGGCTTGACCGCGGACCCCGGCGCAACTTTTTCTGCCTCGATGGGGTACGAGGTTCGGTGTGCCAAGCAGCCTGCGCCGAGGAGCAAAAGATACAGACCGGCAACAGATCGGGTTGGTGTGTACAGTCGCCGACGCATTCCATTTATCCTTTACTTCTTGGCGCTGATCGCCCACAGTTTGGTTGGGTTCTCCGTCATCACGTACAGCACACCGCCGACCGCAACCGGTGTGGCGCGGATGGCCTCGACCTCAACGATTTTGTTCCCTTCGGCCTTGGCCTTGAACTTCACGGTGTTCACGAGTTTCTTGGACTTGCCATGCTCGTAAATTCGCATGGTGCCATTTTCAGTGCCAATATAGATTTTGCCATCCACCCAATAAGGCGAACTCCACGTGTCGGCGCCGAGCCTGTCCTCCCAGTACTTCTCGCCGGTGTTGGCGTCGAGACAGTAGATGTAGCCGTCGTAATCGGCGGCGTAGCACAGGCCGTCATGCACGGCGAAAGTGCTCATAGTGCGGCCAAACAGATAATTGCGATCGTAGTCCTCCGGCGCTTTGCCGCCGTAGTGCCAGACGAGGCCGGAGTTCTTGTTGACTTCCGCCTTGGGATCGAAGTTGTTGTTAACCGGGGTGAGATCCTTGTCCTTGTTTTTCGGCTCCTTGGTGATGTCGATGCACCATAGATGCCCGACGCCCTTTTTGTGTTCGGGATCCTGACCGACGCCGATGTAGAGCTTGTTCTGCCAGATAACCGGCGTGGAGACGAAGTCGTTGCGAGTAGCCCGCGGACCCAGCTCGTACTTGGTGCCCTTGGGATTGCAGTCGAACTTCCACAGCAAGTCACCGTTTTTAGGATTGTAGGCGCGAATCCAGCCGTCGCCGCCGGGAAAGATAATCATCGGCTTGCCGTTCGGCTCGGCATAGACTGGGTTGGACCACTGGCCGTGCATCAGCAACTTGCCCTTATTGACCAGATCCTCGCGGATGCGGACCCTGGTGCCGCGCTTGCTGGCCTCGATGAGAGCTTGCGAGGGAGAGTTATCCTTCCACAGCACGCTGCCATTCTTCTTGTCGAGGGCCAGGAAGCTGGGCGCGTCGGCGCGAGGAATGTTGATGTGGCCCTCATCGACGCCGTTGGCGGTGACGACGAAAAGCGTGTCGCCGACGATCAGCGGTGAGCAGACCGCGAGATTGTGCGGGAAAACACCAAGCTTTCCGATCATATCGAACTTCCATATGGGCTTTTCTTTTCCGCCCTGGCCAGCGACATCGGCGCAGATGACCTCGGCGCGGTTGTTGACGTAGTAGAGCCGATCGCCCTCGACGAATGGACTGGAGCAGATACCTTCGTCGGGCCAGTCATTGACGCGGCCGGCCGCCAGTTTGTCATGGACCGCTTGCCAGAGGAATTTGCCGGTTGCCTGGTCGAAACACATCAAGACACCCTTATCGCCCTTGATGGAGGGATCGCGCGGATTGGCGTTGTTGGTGCCGACGAAAATGCGTCCGCCGGCAACGATGGGGCCGCCGTAAGCCTTGCTGCCCAGATCCTCGCTCCATTTGATGTTCTCGCCCTTGGCGGCGTCCCATGTGGTTGGGATGCCCTTGGCCGCGAGATTGACGAGATCGCGCGAAAGCGTGCCGCCGTACATCGGCCAGTCGGACGTGTTGTCGTTCTCGGCCGTATTCGACGCCGTATTGGTCGAGGAGCGCAAGGTCATTGCGCCGAGGATCGCGGTGAAAACCAAGGTAGTCGCGGCCAGCGAAATGACGTGACGGAAGTTCGAGAGGGATTTCATGGATTTCGATTCCTTATCCATTCGGCGAGCGGGGGGCGTAAGCCCCCTGTTACTTCGCAACCGGGGACTTACGCCCCCCGCTCGCCTGGTTCTTTCACTTGTTCGCCGTGATCTTGACATTGGTGTAGAAGATTTCCGTACCGGGTTTCTGCGGGCTTTCGATGGCGGTAGAGTTGCCATACAGAGCCGGAGCGCCTTCGTGGTTGGGCGTTGAGTCTTCGACCTCGACCGTCCATTCCGTCGGCTCGGCCTCATCGCGCGGCCAAACCTTGCCGCGAGCGACAGCCTTGTCGCCCTTGACATCGACAGTGAGTTTCATGCGATACCAGACGCCGGGCTTCCAGGGGTAGGCGACGGTGCTATCGATGCGCGGCAGCGCGTCCCATGAGACGAGCCGCAGCTGCTGTGTGTTGCCGATCAGCACGAGATTGTAGCGGTTGGCATCGACGCCCATGTCCGGTAGCTCGTTGCGGACCTTGGTGCCTTGCATATCGGCCTGGATGGTGTAGCCGGTCGTGTTCGGCATGCTAATGAAAGCGTGCGCGCGGGCGACGAGCGGGCTGGGGGCGTCATTGCGTTTCTTCAAGGCGATGGTTCCGTCCGGCATCTTGACGATCGAGAACTTGCCCTGACAGTTGACCCAGCCGCCTGGAGTTCGCCCCTCTGGAATCTTGGAGAAATCGGGACTGTACGGCAGAATCGGGGCCACGCGGATGCGGGCGTATGCAGTCAGACCGTTGGCCTTGGCCACTACCCTGCCAAACTGCGCCGGTGGCGCGTTGCCGACCGTTAGCTTCGTGGTCGTGCCGTTGGTGTCGCTGAGTTCGCCCTTCATCGGAGGCGGCGGCGATGCTCCCGGAGCAGCGGGCGGAGCCGGGAGACCGATAGGGAACTGCGGCGGCAGGGGCCCCGCCAACGCCCAATCGGCCTTCACTTCGCCAATGCGCCGGCCCATATTGTCGTAGGCCAATGCCTTGAAGGAAACGCTCTGTCCCGGCGTCAAGGCAACATCGGCTGGCACCACTTGCAAATGTGCCGGCTTGGCGTCTTCCGCCACGGCTTCGGTAGGCAGCAGATTCGAATCCACCTCCTCAAAGTCTTTTTTGCCAACGCACAGTAATTCTTCACTCGTCAGGAAGTAAATCCGCCCATAGGCGACGGCGGGACTGCCGGTCAGTTCCACGGGTTCTTCGCCCTTGCCGCGGAAGAACACCGAAGCCAATGCCTTGCAGCCATTGTCGTCGGCCTTGAGGATGTGAAACTTTGAATCCAGCTCCGGTAAGTAGATTTTGCCGTCGGCCCATACCGGCGAACCGCGCGTGTTCTGGCCGTACTGATATTTCCAGAGTTCCTTGCCGTCCTTGGCATCCAGGCAAAACAGCTCGCCGACGACGTTGCACACGTACAAGTGCTTGTCGTGCAACAAGGGCGAGGCGTACTTGACGCGGATGCCGTCTACTTTCCAAAGCAGTTCAGGCGTGCCGTCCTTGACGTTGGCGCCGTTCACGCAGATGACGCTGCCCTGGCCGCCGGAGAGATTGGGTTCGCCGTGACCGGCGTAGACGCGATCGCCGTCCACTACTGGCGAGGCGTTGATGGCGCCGTGACCAAAAATGATGCTCCACACCTTCTCGCCCGTGCGGGCCTTGAAGGCGTGCAATCCGCCGTCGCCGCCACCGCACAGAACTAACCACTGCCCGCCGATCTTGGCCGTAACCGGAACGCAAGCGTTGGTGTCCGAGACGCGATGGTTTGTCGTCGCCCACCAGACCACGTCGCCGGTGCGCTTGTCGAAGGCGGCCAGGCGCGTGCAGCCGATTGTCAGCTCTCCCCAGTTGGCGTTAATCATCGGCTGGATGAGCAGATTCTCGAAGATGATCGGACTCATGAGGCGCCCGCCGTAGCCGCTGACGCGGCCGTATTCCTCGGTCAGCGAATGTTGCCAGAGGATCTTGCCGTCCTTGTCAAAACAAAACAGGAACCCCTGCGTGCCGTGGGCATACACGTTGCCCGTGTCCGGATCGCCGACCATCTGCGTCCATCCCAGACGATCAGCGACAATGTCGGTGAGAAAGACATTGAATTTGTGTTCCCACAGCACCTTGCCGTCCTTGGCGTCGAAGCACATGACGCGCTCTTGCTGGCTCTCGTTTTCGCCGACGCGGTTGATAATGTAGACGCGGTTATTCTGCACGACCGGCGTGGTGATGCCGCCGTGGGGGACGCGCCAGATGACGTTTTGCGGTTTGGAGCCAACGGCGAAAGTGTCCGGCAGGCCCGTATCGCGGGAGACTCCGGTTTGTTCCGGGCCGCGCCAGGAGGACCAGTTGTTGGCGGCAGCGAACGTCGCCGCGCCGCACAGAACCAGCAGAGAGAGATAGCGCTTCATTTGAGACTCTCGCGGGAACAGCATCGGATGGCATTTTCTTACTAGCCCGGAGCGCGAGCGACGGGCCGTAGCGCCCGTCGCTCGCGCTCCGGGCTAGTGGTATGGACTTTTTTACGACTTCCGGGGATCGCTTACAGTCCCATCGTCGTTTTTTCGCAGCAGGCGGCGGGCTTTCATCTCAAAGCGTGGCAGGCTCCCCGGCGGGACGGCGCGGACCTCGGCGCGAAAAAGCAATTCCGTGCGTATGGCGTGTTCGACGCGCTCGGCCAGGGCGTCGCCGGCAATCCCCGGATGCGGCTCAACGTCAATGCGCAACACGTGCATCGCCTCGGTGCGATCGACCTCCATGCGATATTCCGCCACCTCCGGCAGGCGATGCAGGATCGTCTGCAAGGCACTGGGATGCAGATTGTTGCCGCGAATGACAATCATGTCATCGACTCGACCGCGGATGCCGCCGTCCAGCCGCACCAGCTCCCGACCGCACGGACATGGACTCGGATCGATGCGCACCACATCGCCGGTGCGATAGCGTATCAGAGGACTGCCCGGCCGATCGAACGTCGTCAACACCAGCTCGCCCTCCGTGCCGGTCGGCACGGGCAACGTCGAGACGGGATCGATCACTTCGACGATGCACTCCGTCTCTAATAGATGTAGACCGCCGGGATGTTCGCAACATTCAATGCCCAGAGGTCCCGTCTCGGTCATGCCGGTGTGATCGAACAGTCGCGCTCCCCAGGCGCTCTCGATGCGTGCGCGCGTCGCCGGAATGCTGCCTCCCGGCTCGCCAGCCACGATGAGTTTTTGCACCGAGGAACCGGCGAGATCGATTCCTTCGCTGCGGGCAACCTCCGCGAGATGGAGCGCGTAGGTCGGCGTGCAGAGAATAACGGTCGCTTCATTGTCGAGCAGAAAGCGCAGCCGGGCCGAGCTGCTCAGTCCGCCTCCGGGCAAACACAAACAGCCCAGGCGTGAAGCCGCCTCGAACGCCGTCCAGAAGCCGAGAAACGGGCCGAACGAGAAAGGAAAAAACAACCGATACGCCCGAGCGACGCCAGCCATTCCGAACATCGTTACCCAGCAATCGAGCAGCCGCGCCCAACTTTGCGGCGTGTCCAGGCAGCGCAACGGCCGGCCTGCCGTCCCGGATGTTTGATGCAGCCGACTATAGCTCTCGACGGGATACGTGAGGATCTCACCATAGGGCGGATGCCGCGCTTGATCTTCGAGCAGTTCGCTTTTAGTCGTGAATGGTAAACGCGACAGATCGGCAAGAGAGACGATATTCGGCAATTTGCGTGCGTAGAAGCGATTGGCGGGCAGGATTTCGCGCAGAAGTTGGGAGAGGCGTTGCTCTTGCCAGTCGATTAGCTCCGCTCGTCGGATGTCGTCCCGCGGCGCGGCGAACATGCCCGTCCTCGATCCGCTTATTGCCTCTGGTTAGCCGCGACGCGCCGCGGAGCGCGTCGCGCTCCGCGGCG
>DATBHJ010000232.1:0-63869 GCA_036557565.1 Gemmataceae bacterium | reverse complement strand
CGTCTTTTCGAGAGCGTTGTTGACCAGCAATGCCGCCTCGTGCCACTGGAGGAACTCCAGAAGCAACACGCCGGACAGCAGCACCGCCGACGGGTTCGCCTTGTCCTGGCCGGTGTACTTCGGGGCCGTGCCGTGCGTCGCCTCGAACATGGCCGCCTTGTCGCCGATGTTAGCGCCGGCGGCCAGGCCGATGCCGCCCACCATCGCCGCCGCTGCGTCGGAGATATAATCGCCATTGAGGTTCGGTGTGGCGATGACGCTGTACTCGTCGGGCCGCAGTTGAATCTGTTGAAACATGCTGTCGGCGATGCGGTCCTTGATGATGACCTTGCCCTTTGCGTCGCCGCCCTTGTAAGCCTCGTCTTCGCTGATTGTCTCGCGCGCGAACTCCTGCCGCGCCAGTTCGTAGCCCCAGTCCTTGAAGGCCCCCTCGGTGAATTTCATGATGTTGCCCTTGTGCATCAGCGTCACGCTGGGCAGTTTCTTGTCGAGGGCGTAACGGATGGCCATGCGGATGAGGCGCTTGCTGCCCTCGGGACTGATCGGTTTGATGCCGACGCCGGCGCTGGGTTGCACGTTGGTGTAGCCCATCTCCTTGAGCAATTCGATAACACGCCGCGCCTTGTCACTGCCGCTTTTGAATTCGATCCCGCAATACACATCTTCTGTGTTCTCGCGGAAAATCACCATGTCCACCTTGTTGGCGCGTTTGTTCGGTGCCTCCACACCCTTGAAATAACGCACCGGCCGCACACAGGCATACAGATCGAATCGCATGCGCAAATAGACGTTGATGCTGCGGAAACCGCCGCCAATCGGCGTGGTCAGCGGACCTTTAAGTCCAATGCTGTAATATTCGAACGCCTTGAGAGTATCATCGGGCAGATAAAGCTGGCGCTGGCGTTCTTCGCTGAGCGAGTTGACTTCCTCGTCTTTGACTTGCGGATAGTACATCGCGCGGGCCACGTCGCCGGCATGTACGTCGAACCAGTGGATGCGTCGCTTGCCGCCGTAGGCTTTTTCGACAGCGGCATCGAGGACGCGGACGGCACAGGTCGTGATGCCTGGTGCTTCATCGACATCGCGGCCAATTCCGTCGCCGCACAGCAGGCAGACGATGGGATCGTCGGGAATTTTCCAGCGGCCGTTGGCGTCCACGGTGACGCGCGTGCCCTGGCGAGGGGGAGTCAGTTTTTCGAAGGTTGGCGCCGTCATGAGAGGTTCCTTGCTATTGTTCAGGCGCGAGTGATTTATCGTTTCGCGCGAAACGGTAAACCGTTCTGTTGGCGACGCTTCTTTCTTATGCGGCTCGCGGCTTCGCGCCAAGTCATATACAATAAGACATGTCTGACGCGATCATTGCTCGGCTCGTAGGACTCGACGCATCATGCTCACCTGCCCCTGTGGCGCCCGCTTCGAGGTAGACGATTCGTTGGCCGGACAGGAGGTTCTCTGTCCCGAGTGCCAACAGCCCGTCAAAGCGCCACAGGCTGATCGTTTACCGCACACCACCAGCGGTTGGGCGTTGGCCAGCGTGCTGCTGGCCCTCCTGGGTGCCTTCACGGTCATCGGCACCGTTGTCGCCGTTGTCCTGGGATTCATCGCCCTCGTGAGCATCTCTCGCCAGCGCGAGCGCATCACAGGCTCTGGTTTTGCCGTGATGGGCATCTGCCTGGGGATTCTGTTCACGGTGCTTACGGTTGTGGCCCTGAACGCCGGCGATCTGTTCGGTCTGGAATCGTGGGTGCGCGAACGCACTCTGGCACGTAAGATCGATACCTCGGGTCCGCTGGAGATCGTACTGGGAGGCCAGGGCTTCGCCATCACTCGACCCAACGAGAAATGGGGACAATTGCCCAGTCAGGACAGCGGCGACCCGGCCGTGGGCTACTTTCAAGACCAGCTCGATCTGCTGTTGATACAGCTCTCGTGCCATGCCTTCATCGATGTGCGGGCGCTTCCGGTCGCCCCTTTGCAGAGCCTGGATCAATGCGAGAAGACAATCCTCGCGGACTTCGAGGTACAGCACCGACCGCGGAACCCATTCGACGATGATGAGGATGACTTCCAACATGGCGTGCGCTTCCGCCGACTCGGTGAACGCCGGCTGGAGTCCAGGGACGGTATGGAGGGGCGCGAGATGGCATTGGAGGTGCGCTGTGCAGGTAAACCGTGGCATTTCCTTATCCGCCTCTATCGCCGTGGCAACGGCCGGATATATATTGTCCGCGCCTATGTACCCCAGCGACGCTTCGCTGACATTCGCGTCGAGCTGGAGACCGCCCTGGACAGCTTCCGTATTCTTCGCCGTTAATTGCCCATGCGAACCTGTCATTTTCACACTGATCGCCCTGGTATCGGCATCTGCATGCGCTGCCGCATGGTCATCTGCTCGGCCTGCTGCACGCGAATCAACGGCGTCAATCACTGCCATGCTTGCCTGAAAGCACTGGGCGGCCGGCGTGAGGAGAAGCGTAGCGGTGGACTGGGGATAGTCGTGGCAGGATTGCTTCTGAGTTTGGCGTGGTTGGTGCTGTTTGGTCTGTGCTGGGCCGTGAGGGGGCGGATGGCGCCGTGAATTCACCAGCCCGAAGCGTAAGCGAGGGTCGCCCTTGCTTACGCTTCGGGCTGGTGAATTGGTGAACAATGGAGAACGGACGTGGACGTTCGTCCGCGAACTCTGGGTGAGATTTTCGACGATGCCTGGCGGCTCGCTCTCGCCGATGCTCCGTTGCTGCTGTTTCTCAACGCTTTGTTCTTGGTCCCCGTCTTCATTGTCCTGCTGTTCTTGCTCGCCGAGCAAATCCCTGCTGGAATCGCACAGGTCGTGTTGCCGGCGCTTGCCGCTCTGCTGCTGCCGCTAGCGGGATTAGCCTCCGGCGCTTGTCAGGAACTCTTTCGACGGAGAACGGCGGAGGAGTCGGTTGCCATTTGGAAGTGCCTGACAGCATCGCTGCGGCGCGGTCTGGCACATGCGGCAGCGCGGGGCGTGCTGCTGTGCTTTACGCTGCCCGGGCCAGTGCTCTTGATGTTCAGTTTCCTTCCGGACACCTCGCCGATCCTGCGTTTTGCCGGTTTTGTCTTCGGCTCGCTGTTGACGTTTTTGCTCAGCTTGCCGCTCTGGAGTGCTTGCACTTCTGTGCACGTCTTGCTGAGCGCGGAGGCGGGACGCTCCCCAGCACTCTTGGGTGAGCTTCGCCGCGATGTCGGGGCTGCTCCCGGCAAGGCCGCGGTCCTTGTCCTCAGCCGCCTTCCTCTGTTGTTTTTTCTAGCCCTCCAATTACACCTACTCGCCAAGGTTCTTCTCTGGGCAGCCGACAATCTCGGCGGCTTCGACACGACGCTGCTTGACGTGCAGTTGGCCCTGTTCGAGAATCCGGTTTACACGCTGGCCCTGTTCCAGCTGGGCTGGCTGCTGCTGGCTCCGTTCTTTGAGGCTGGCAATTTCCTGCTGCACGCCGATATTCGCACACGCCAGGAGGGACTGGATCTGCAATACCGTGTGCAGCGCGCCTTCGGCGGAAGAACCTCCGAGCCACGAGCGTCCGCGAGCGGTGTATCGCTCCGCTCCCTGACGGTCGCGGCTCTGATTCTGCTTGGAGGAGTGGTGCGAGCTGAGGACACACAGCGGGAAAGAATTCACGCCATTCGCGGAGAACTCGACGCCATCCACACTGAGATTGTGAAGGCAGATCCCTATCCGGGCGGCCAGCGCTGGCAAGCTCGTCTGCACAGCTTGCAGACGAGGCTGGAACGAATCGGAGGCGATCCGCAGCGCTTTCGCTGGTTCAAACAGGCCATTGACGAGTTCGCAGATCGCAAAAAAGAGGATGCTTTGCTCGTCCTCGATGATCTACGGCGGCGGTTATCGCTACTGGAGGACTCCCTGGCGCCGTCTTCTAGGCCCGAGGCACAAGCAAAAGAGAAGCACTCGCCCGAGGATATCAAATCATTGCTGCGCGGCAGCGAAGGACGCAAGGTCGAACGGGCTCAACCACGGCAGCATGTCCAGGAGGATCGACCAGTAACCCGCCGGGAGAAGGAACAGGCGAACGGCCGGCGTCAGCCGGCTGGTGGGTCTGACCAGCCGGCTGACGCCGGCCGTTCGGCTGCCACAAGCGACGGTGGTCCATCGTTCCTGGGCTGGTTGCTTCTGGGTGGACTGGCGCTCGCCGTCGTCGTGGTGGGCATCTTCCTCTATCTGACCTCACCGCGGTCGCTGAAACGCAAGGAAAGCGAACGGGCAGCGTTAGCCGCCGGGTTGTCAGCGGAGAACGATGCTCTGCAAGTATTGGAGCAAGAGCCGGCAGCTCTGTGGCGACAGGCCGATGCGTTGGCGGCCAATGAGCGCTATCGTGACGCTGTGCGTGCCGTGTATCTCGCGGTGTTGGCGCTGTTGCATCGCCAACGACTCATTCGGTTTGAGCCGACGCGTACCAACGGCGAGTATGTGCGACAGGTACGCCTGTCCGAGCAAGCGCCTCCGGAGTTGCACAGCTCTTTCCAGGAATTGACCAACGGGTTCGAGACGATGTGGTATGGCGAACGTCTCTGCGAATCGGGAGATTATCATGCCTGCCGCACTCTGGCCGAACAGACGCAGCAGGTCGCAGCTCGTGTATGACTGCGACAAGGCGTTGCCAGCGACAGTCCTTCTATCAAGTCGCGTGAAGAAACCCGGCGGCCACCAGCTCATCCAGTCTCCACTCACGCAGCAAGGTCTCAGCGATCAGGGTCGTGAAAATTGCTCCGCTTGCCCGGCACTCTTGATGCCAGTTTTGCTGATGCCGCGTCAGCCTTTCGCGGTAACGCAGCGCCAGCGCCGCATCAATGTGAATCTCTCGTATCTGGTCCGTCTCGGCATCGATTAACCGCAGAGCACCATCCTCTGGGGGATGAGCGTCGGCATCGGCAAGCAACTGGATCACTGCCGCCGCCGCTGCGCCCTCGGTGAAGGATCGCAGCGCCAACGACGGCGATCCCTCCCACAGAAGATCGCTCAAGAGAATGCGTACGCCGCGCGGCCGCCAGGCCGGCGCGCCCTGTGCTGACGCCGCCACGCTGCCGCGATGATCCAATTCGAAATCGCCCCAGAGCATCGGAGAAGCGTTGCCATTGGGCAAGAGACGAAACTCAGCGCCCATCAGCCAGACGGTGTGGCCGAACCCGGCGTTGGTCGCCGCTGTTGCCAGACACGCCGCCAATGCCAGCGTCGCCCGTTGTTTGGCCGTGCCTTCCAGGGCCATCGACCTTGAGATGTCCAGCACCAGATCGAGGTGTGGCGTGATCTCCTCGCGGTAGAGTTTGACCGATAGCTGATCGCTCCTTGCGAAAGCATTCCAATCGATGTGCCGCAGGTCGTCGCCAATCTGATAATCGCGGTAATCTCGGAACTCCAGCGAGCTGCCGGCTCGCTGGCCCAGGGCGAGACCCGTCGCACCGCGCGGCGTTTGACGAGGCAGACACAGCGCGTAGCGCCGGCCAACCTGCTCGCCTTCGCTCAGATGGTCGCGGAATTGATCCATGAGTGTGTTCTTCATGGCGAGCGGGGCAGTTATGCCCCTGGTGAAAGCGCACTGGGGGCATAACTGTCACCGCTCGCCGGGGAGTGCGTTTCTTTACCCGGCGGCTGAAAGCGCCTTACCTGCAGAGCCATCCAGCGCAAACACATTAGGAACAGCAACAATCCCATACCGCCCAGAAACACCAGGCACAGGTCGCGAAAACCCTCTGCCTTCCCACTCGGTTCGAACACACAGGCGTACATCGTCGAGAGAGGATTGCTGATCTGCCACCACGGATCGACCTGTCCGTGTCGCAGTTCCTCGCCCTGGAACAGAAACAGCAGCGGCCACGGCAGCGAAGTTCCCAGTCCCACCAGAAGCAGGGCCAGCACCCAGGTGAACTCCGCCTTGATTCGGCCGTGCAGCAGGTTGCGCAGCCACACCGCCAGCATGCAGTAATCGAAGGCATACAGGGCCACCAACACCAGGGCGAGGGTATTGCGGTGGTGGGCTGCGAGGAGAAAACTACCTGGCGAGGACCAGAAGAAGGCGCTGTTAAACTCCAGGGCGAGACTCGGCAGAGCAATGGTCAAAGCCAGGAAGAGCATCGCGAACAGGACACCGCCGGCCGAACCGCTGTACAGTAAGAACATAATCCCGCGAAGCCACCACTGCCGAGGGATCGTCCGCTTAATACGCAATCCCCACTGTTCGCGCTCGTTGATCGATACAACAAGCTGAGCGCACAACAGTGTCAGGATCGCCCATTCCCAGAAGTATAAAGGGATGGGCGAGTGAGAGCGGTGCGTCAGACTGGCCGCCACGCCCCCGGTGACGAGCCAGAAAATCACAACGTAAAGCCGTACCGGCAGCGCTCGATTGGCCGACGGCGGACTGACAATCGCCACCGACCAGATGAACAACAATCCGATTGTGGCCAGAACCGCGAGACCCACCGAGCCGGCGTATAACCAGAAGTCGAAGGTATCCAGAGGCATTGCCAGGCCGTAGTTCAAAAGAGAACTGCTGAACTCTACCGTGAGGTAGCACAACGCGACCATCAAACCCAGACCGACCCATCCCAGTAGGAGCTTCAGGCCCAGATTCGCCGGCACCGAGCCGAGGAATATCGCTGCCTGCGTGCTCAAGACGACTACCAGAAAATCCAGCGCCAACACAAGAACGATGCTCGGAATATCGATGCCGCGAAGGAGGTAAGTGAACGTCATGAACGGCGCGCAGGCACTGAAAATGAGCAGAATCAGCACTACCGACGCTTGCAGCTTACCGACGATGATGCTGCGGGGACGCAACGTCGAGATGAACAGTAAATCGACGTTGGTGTCCGAGCGTTCTGCCGCCAAGCGCACGCCGGCATAAGCCGGAATCAGGAACATGCATGTGCCCAAGAGGATGGCTTGCAATATTAGGAAAATGTCCCGGCCCGCGTACAGGTTAAACGGCTCGATAGTGGAACGCCCTCCAAACGAAAGATTAAGTAACAATATGGATAGCTGGATGAGCAAAAACAGGACCAGTGCGGAGATGACGATCCGGCTCTTGACCGCTTGTCGCAGTTCTTTGACCACGATGGGATTGAGCAGATCGTCGAGTTTGTCCGCGATTCGCCCTGAGTTCATAGCACTTCTCCTCACACACCTCGTTCCCAAGCTCTGCTTGGGAATGAGCAGCGCGTTATTGCACTTCTCCGCGCGTGACGTTCATGAACAGTTCCTCCAGTCCGGCTCGCTGCTGATGGAACTCGACGATACGGTAACCGCTTTGCACCAAATGAGCGAGTAACTCCCAGCACGCTTCTTCGCCGCCGGCCACGTCCACTTCCACGGTATGATCGATCCGTCGCGCCGCTTCGATGTTCGGTCGCAAAAGCAGGTCCTTGTGCAGTAACTCCGGTTCGTCGAGAGTACGAATCAGGACGGTGCGATGCGGCTTGTCGGCGGTGAGAATGTGCGCCAGGCTGCCGGCCCGCAGGATTTTGCCGCGCTCAATGATGACGGCGGCGGTACAGATTTCGGCCAACTCGGTGAGAATGTGCGAGCTGATGAGGATGGCCTTGCCTTGACCACACAAAACCTTGAGCAGCTCGCGCAGCTCGATGCGGGCGCGCGGATCGAGTCCGGCGGCTGGCTCGTCCATGACGAGCACGGCCGGATCATGCACCAGGGCGCGAGCGACACTGACGCGGTTTTTCATGCCCTTGGACAGAGCGTTGAGATGCTTCTCGCGAATGCCCAGGAGATTTGTGAATTCCTCGATGCTCTCGACCACTTTTTTGCGCGCGGCTGCGCGGATGCCGTATGCACGCGCAAAGAAGTCCAGATATTCGTGAACCGAAATATCACGATGGCTCGGCAAAGCATCGGGGACATAGCCAATCAGGCGATGGGCCTTGTCCGGGTCCTGGACGACGGAGAGGTCGTCCAGAAAGACATCGCCGCTGGTTGGCTCGTCGAGAGTGGCGATAATGCGCATCGTAGTGCTTTTGCCAGCGCCATTGGGTCCGACAAAGCCGACGATTTCGCCCGACGAGAAGGAAAAGGACACATCGTCCACCGCCCGTGTGCGGCCGTAGTGTTTTTTCAGATGGTGAACGTGAATGTGCATGGGTTGCTGCCTGCAGCGCTAAGATTATCTCGTACCGGCCTGTCGCTAGCGCTCCGGGCTGTTGGGGGGAAATCCCACGACGAGCGCGTGGAGCCTTTGCGTCCGCGCATTGCGTAGAGCATCTTCCAGAAACGGCGATTCCTCGATCTCGGCCAAGTACACACCCGGACTCAGATAGACCGGCGGGTTCTTTAGCATCGACTGCATGGTGTTCATCCAATTGAGCGTATTTCCCACCAGAATGCTTCGCAGGCTACGCAGAGCTACATGGCTCTCCTTCTCTGTCAGTTTCAGCATCGCCTTCGCTCCCGGCCCGATATCCTCCGCCACATGGATCTGTCCCTTCGCGTCGGCGTACCAGAACCTGCGGACGGCAGCGCCCAGACCGTTGACCATGCTCCATCGGCCGTCCCGCTCATGCTGGAGGGTGACACGCTCGCGGCGCAGCTCGCTTTTGCGCACCTTGAAGTGAACCGGCACGCGTGCCTCAACCCAGCCGGACGCAAAGTGCTGATCCTCTGTCCAATCGATGGTACAGGAATGGGTTCCCCTGTCTTGCTCATCGGAGAAACGCTGGGGAATCACTTCGGACTCTCGACTGAAATGTAACCCCTCGCCCGGTGTCAACGGCGAGTAAACGCCGGTCCAGGCGAGGGTCGTGGCGCGGTGCGTCGTCTCGTCGAGCAACGTCAGCGTCTCGCTGCGCAGTCGCCCATGCCAGCCCTCGGAGATCAGCATAAAACCAAACACGGCCACGCAGGTACACAGCGACAGGACCGGGGTCGTCCACAACAGCCAGATGCGTCGTTTCAGCCGCGATAGCACAAAGATATTGACGGGCCCAATGCCCAGGGCGAACAGGAACATCAGGACGAACAATCCCTTGATGGGAACGCCGAGATCCTCAATGATGGGAAACTCGCTGTTGGCGGCGCCGATGCTGCGGTCCTTCGCGGACCAGGTCGCCGATGTGCTTCTCCAATCGGACATCAACAGCTCGAAACGGCCGGCATTCCAGGCATCGTAGTTGGCATCCGGGCTGATACGACATACGCCGAGGCCGGCCGACACCGTCAACCACTCACGGTCATTTTTCCTCTCCGTCACGGCCGACAGTCCGGGCAGTTCGGTTTGTCCCAGCACGAGCAAGGGGCCGCCCGTCTCGACGTATTGCCACAGGGCGGTTTGCGTTTCCGTTGGCAGCGCATTGAGTTCCTCAGCCGTGATGATGATGCCATCATAACGAGTATAGGCGAGCCAATTGCTACTCCACGTCTCGGCGCTGACGAACTGCAAACCGGCTGGGGGCAAGCCGGGTTTGCCTTGCGGTCCCTCAAGTTCTCCCTTTTGCCAGCCGAGGGCCATCCGCAAGGTTCGGCCTAACGGCGAAAGATGTAACACACTCAGCATCTCGTCGTGTGGAAGACGAAGAAGAAGAACTCCTGGTGTCTTATCGGGCGGCAGACCCCGGCCCATTGCAATGCCTGGCGTTGCAGGCGGCGACACGTTCATCTTCTTGGGGAGCGGTGGCACTGCGGCTGATGATCCCATGCCCAGCGGCCTCCCGGGGCCTCCGGGCATTCCGCCGGGCGGCATGCTGCCAGGTGCAGGTTCCATCCGCGGCAACGCTTTGACGCGTGGGCCGAGCAAAATGAGCGGTTCGGCCGTAGCAGAAGAAGCACGTAAGGCTCTTCCCCGATAACGAGTGTGGTAGCGAGGGAGCGACTCGTTCATCTTGAGCGGTACCTCGCGCTCTTGCTGCCGGCCGTCGATAGAGACGGCCACGTCCATTCCACCAATAGGCGGGTAATCCGGCTGCAACAGAGAAACGCGGACTGTTTCATTCGCTCCCACCTGTACCGTGCGCCGCAATTCACGGATCGAGTCGCTGGCGTAGGAGGATTTCTCGAAGGGAATGCTCAGGCTAACCGTGTGCGGTCGATCGGTGGACTTGTTAACCAGATAAAAGACATACTCGAAATAGCCATGTGAGCTTGTGCCCTTGGGGGGCGGCTCCGGGGTGATCTCGATGTCGCCGAACGTCGTCGTGACGGCCTGCACCGGTGTAGGCAATACAATCAGAATCAGCGCACACATGATCTGGTTAGCCGCGACGCGTAGCGGAGTGCGACGCGCTCCGCTACGCGTCGCGGCTAACCGAGGAAACACCCTCCCTTTCGCCTCACCCATGATGCACCTCGCTAATCTTCATGTCGGCAGGCAGATTCAGCCCGGTTTCTTCGAGCGCGGTGAGTAGATCGCGGATGACGGCGAAGGTGTCCACTTGATCGAGTCGGGCCTTGTAATTGAGGATCAATCGATGATTGAGTACGGCAACGCAGACGGCCTTGACGTCCTCGAAGCCGACAGTCGGCCGACCGGCCAGCAGGGCGTACGCGCGGGCGGCCTCGGCTATGGCGATGGCCGCACGTGGCGACGCACCATGCGACACATAGCTGCGCACTGTCGGCGGCGCTTCGGCCGCGCGGGCGTGCGTCGCCGCCACCAGCCGCGCTATGTAACGTGACACCGGACGCGGCAGATAAATACGATCCACAATCGTGAATACTTGCCGTAACTCGTCGCTCGTCATGCTCCAGGTCGGCTGTGGCGGCGCGCCGTGGCGACGCGTGGAAATGATGCGATCGAGAACATCCGCCTCCACCGTTGTCACCACCAGCTTGAACAGAAAGCGATCAAGCTGAGCTTCGGGCAGCGGATAGGTGCCTTCTAGCTCGATGGGGTTCTGCGATGCCAGAACGAAGAACGGCTCCGGTAGCGGGCGGGTCGTGCCCAGAAGTGTGACGGCGCGTTCCTGCATGGCTTCGAGCAGGGCAGACTGTGTTTTCGGCGACGCTCGATTGATCTCATCTGCCAGCAGCAAATTCGTGAACACGGGGCCGGGCCGAAACACCATCTCACGGCGTCCTTCCGCGGTCTCTTGCAGGATGTGTGTGCCGAGAATATCGCCCGGCATGAGATCCGGCGTGAACTGCACGCGCTTGAAATCCAGGTGCAGGAGTTGAGACAGTGCCTTGACCAGGGCAGTCTTGCCGACGCCCGGCACGCCTTCCAGCAACAGATGTCCACGGCTCAGGATGGCCACGAGTACCAGGCCATGCAACTCCGAGCGGCCAAGCAACTGACGATCGAGCTGTTCGCGCAAGCGGGTTGTCAACTCGACGGCAGGAGCGAGCGCTTCGGGTTGCAACAGCGCGGGCGATGGAGTTTCGTTAGACATTTCAAAAATCCGAAATCCGAAATCCGAAATCCGAAAGAAAATCGAAATCCGAATGAAGAAGGTCAAAACAAATTTGTGAGTGGGTTCGGTCCTTCCTCATTGTTATTTTGTGTTTCCTTCGGATTTCGAATTTCGGATTTCGGATTTTCGCTCGAAATATCGTTCCACAGAAGCTCGATGGCGCGGCAAGATGATTTGCGTGTTTGCCGAACCGCTTCCCGCCGCCGCTTCCCGCAGCGCTCCTGAAGAAGCCGCCTCCGACGATTTCTTGTGAATGACTTCGCCTCCCCGCACTTCCTGAATGGGTGTGCTCTTGAGCGCGTCGAGCGCTGAGGGCGGCAGCACTTCTTCCTTGAACTTGAAGCCTTCTTCGGAGTTTGGTTTGCCCCACGTCAACGGTGCTGCGCCGGGACCCCGGCTGTCACTACCGCAGCCCAGTCAGAGGCTCTTGAAGTCGCCGAGAGAGACTTTGCCCGAATTGTCCTTCAAGAAGGCCCGCAGTCCTTCGAAATCGCATTCGCCAGGGTTGCGGCAGCGCGCCAGGGTTTCTGCGTCGATGAGACCGGCGATTTGCAGCTTCTCCATGCTGCTCATCAATTTGTCCATGTTGCCTTGCAGCGTTCCGGTCAGTTTCTTGAGCTGTTCGGGATCGAGCTTTTGCTGATGCAGGGCCTGCATTATTTCGGGTGGGAAGCCGTCCTTGCCTACGAGACCTGCGACTTCCGCCAGTACTTCTTTCATCAATTGTGGATCGAGCAAGTCGGCATTGCGCAGCAACGCTTCTGCCATCGTCTGCGCTTCGCTGAGATGTTGGCTCCGCCGCGTGCTTTGCTCCGCAGCCTGCCGCGCCGCCTGTTGTGTCAGGTTTCGCAAGTGATCGAGCGCTTCCAGAGTACGGGCCGGCTCTTTACCCGAAGAGTGTTCAAGCAGTTTCGCCGCTTTCTCCGCCAGAGCCTCAGCTCGCTTCGAATCCAGGATCGATTCGCCCTTGAGCAGCGCGATCTGTTGGAGCAGTCGCCCGATCTCCGCATCGATCTCCAGCGGGGAATCGAAGCGCAGGTCCGCCAAGCCCTGCGGCGCCAGAAAACTGAGGAGTACAAAGGCAGCGGCGATGGTCAACAGCGTGCCGGCGCGCCGGCCGTCCCAGCGAAGGCCCGGAGCTTGGAGGGCCGGCATCCGTTGCCGCCAGCCTCCCAACTCCAGCTCCTCGCCCGCCATCAACAAGCCGCCGCAACCGCTCTGATCGTCGAGCAGCGCTCGGATCGTCGTCGCGGACGGCATGTGCCGTCGCGCCCGCAGCAGCGCCGCCGCCAGGCACGCGGCCAACCCCACGAGACCCCACAAGAGCGGCGTTCGCTCCTCGCCGACGGCACGCAGGGCGATTACTCCTGTGCCCCATACGAAACCCCACAACGTGGCCAGCGGCAGAGCGAATTTGAGCACGAACAAGGCCGCGAGATGTCGACGAAATCGCTGGATCGCCTTGGCTTGAAGATCCATGAGACGGGTACTCTCTTTCCTCAAGAGATGAACGTGTGAACACAGAAATCCGAGAGCGCCACGATATTTATTCTCACTATTTGATGAGACTGGACAAGAGAGGCAAAGTCAAGGGTTTTCGCGCGGGAGCTTTCCTTTCACCTTCGCCTGCGTCAAAGCCGATAAGTTCGATAAAAGTGTTGTCTCTTCGTGGGAGGCGCTGTGCTTTTCTGCTCGTCGGAGTTTCTGTTGTTTTTCGTAGTGGTCTTCGCGGTCTACTGGGCGCTGCCGTGGCGCTCGGCCCGTATCTGGCTGCTTTTGATCGCCAGTTTCTACTTCTATGCCTCCTGGAACAAACTGCTGGCGCTACTCATCACCGGGACCACCGTACTCGATTATCTGCTCGCCCTCGGTATGGACCACAGTCGTTCGCACCGGCGCCGGCAATTGCTGTTGTGCATCAGTCTGATCGTGAACTTGGGGCTGTTGTGCTATTTCAAATACGCCAATTTTTTCCTGCTGTCGCTGGATGAGGCGTTGATTGCCGCGGGCTCGCCAACGTGGTTCCGCCCCTTGCGCGTCCTTCTGCCCATCGGCATCTCTTTTTACACGTTTGAGGCCATCAATTACACCGTAGACGTGTATCGCCGTCGCCTGCCGGCGGAACGCAATTTCGCTCATTTTCTGCTGTTCATTCTGTTCTTTCCGCATCTGGTTGCCGGGCCGATTGTCCGTGCTCGGGATTTCCTGCCGCAGATCCGTCGTCCCAAACGCTGGAACTGGTATCGCCTCCATTTGGGATTGCAATTTGTCCTGATGGGTTTGTTCAAGAAGCTCGTCGTCGCCGATCGCATGGCGTGGTTCGTCGATCCGGTGTTCGCCGATCCGGCAGGATATAAAACGGGCACGGCGTGGATGGCAGTGATCGCTTACGCTTTGCAGGTGTACGGGGATTTCTCCGGCTACAGTGACATGGCCATCGGCACGGCACACCTGTTGGGATACAAGCTGGCCCAGAACTTCGACATGCCGTTTTTGTCCGCGAACGTTTCGGAATTCTGGCGGCGCTGGCACATGTCATTGTCGAGCTGGCTGCGCGATTATCTCTTCATTCCTCTGGGTGGCAGCCGCGGTGGCGAGTGGAAGACCAATCGCAATGTATTCATAATCATGGCGCTGTGCGGACTGTGGCACGGAGCGGCGTGGCCGTTCGTCGGCTGGGGCGTCGTGCAGGGGTTGTACATGGTGATCCATCGTATCTTTCACCGCTTTTGCCGGAAACATCCACGACTCGTCGCCGTGTTGTGTTCGCCGCCTGGGACACTGCTGCGCGTGGCGTTCACGTTCGTGACCTTCTGCCTCAGCCTGGTCGTTTTCCGCGCGGCGGACTTTTCTGTGGCAGGCGTCATGTTTCAGCGCCTGTTTCATCCCGTGGCGAATGGGCAGGGTCCGCCGCTGCCGGTGCTGGGTTACTGGCTAACCATCGGCGTGGTCGTCGCCGCGCATCTGGTGCAGCACTTCGGCCTATGGCAACGCTGGAACTGGCGCCTGCCGCCATCGGTATTGGGAGCCGGTTACGCGGCTGTTCTGATGGTTGCCCTGGTGCTGGCACCCAATGGTGGCAAGGCGTTCATCTATTTCCAATTTTGAGGGCAGCCATGGCCGTCCGTGATCTGCTAGCGCAGGACTGCCAACAGCGAGCCGATGGCCGTGCCAAGCTTGCACTCCTTTGGAGCGTCGGGGCGTTCCTCGTCGGACAAGCTATTCTCGCCTACATCGTAAGTCGCACCCATCCGGAGATTCGCGATCCGGAATTCGGCTATCGTCTGATGCGTCTGCGGGAACTAGCGGCTGAAAATCAACAGCGTCCCCTTTGCCTTATTCTTGGGAGCTCGCGGACACTCTCCGGCATTTGCCCGCCGGCCATGCCACCGTGGCCGACCGATGCTGGCCCGGAGCCGTGCATCTTCAACTTCTCGCAGTTCTGTGCTGGGCCCGTGCGCGAGCTTCAGACGCTGCGCCGCTTGCTCGCAGAAGGTCATCGGCCCCAGTGGGTGGTCCTCGAAGTTTGGCCACCCTACTGGCCACAACAAGGCTACTGGTTCGACGAACAACACATCATGCAGCAGGACTTGCGGCCGACAGACTTGCCCATCGTTTTGCGTTATTTCAACCACCGCTGGGACGCCCTGACGAAGCTCGCTCTGGACACGCTGGTTCCGATTACGGGACTGCGCTCGAATCTTTTGGCTCGCTGCGTGGGCGAGTTTCTTTCTCCCGATCAGCACTGGCGCGAGCTTCGCCTGCTCTCCTGGCGCGATGGCGAGCTGAGCGGTTGGCGGCCATGGCAAGAAAAAGGAACCGCAGAGCAGTTCCGCGCGCGCACGGATGAATTTCGCACCCAGCTTGCCTGCATTGAGTATCAGACGAAACCACGCCTGGATGATTTCTTCATCAGCGACACGACCGATCGCGCCTTTCGGGAAACCCTGGAAGAATGCCGCCGTCATCATATCAAAGCGGCAATGATCCTGATGCCCGAACATAGCCGGATGCGGAGTTGGTACACGTCGGCAGTCCTGGAGCAAGTCAACGCCTATCTGGATCGCTTGAAGCGCGAATATCAAGTTGCCATTTTCGACACGCGAACCTGGCTGGCCGACGAGCAGTTTTACGATCTAGCCCATATGGACCCACCGGCCGCAGGTCCATTCACTGTTCGTCTGGCCCGCGAGATGCTTTTGCCATGGATAACGGGAAAGCCCGCGAAGCGATAAAGCTCCGTGACCCCAAGGAAGGCCTTCCAGCTATCGCCAATCCCCTAGCGATCCAATGAACACAAACTTGGCCCCCTGGAGTTTCAGTTGCCGCCGGTTGGTACCGTCGGCGTCCATGATTTCGATGCGGTAGTTGGCCGCATCGGAACCAGCGTGACTGATTTTCCTGCCGTTCTTATCCCGTTCCCAGTTGAACAAGCTCACCGCAATCTGCTTGCCGTCAGGCGACCAGAAGGCGCCGTTGGGAGAGGCGAGATCGACTTCTTTGACGATTTCTTTGGCGTTCTTGCCATCGACGTCCATCGTCCAGATGCTGTTGCCCTCCTTGGCCGTTTGCCGCAGGAAGAGGATCTTCTTGCCGTCAGGCGAGAAGCGGGAGTAGACGTTCAGTCCCCCTTTGGTGAGCCGGCGTTCCTGCGTGCCATCGGTCTTCATCAGGTATAGTTGATAGCCGCTGCCGAAGGGCGGGTGGCGATCGGTACTCGTAACGAACCACTGGCCATCGGGAGACCAATCCTCGACCGAGTCGGTATCGGGGATGGGCAGCTTGACAGGGTTGCTCCCGTCGGCATCGATCTGCCAGGTTTCATCCCTCCACGCCGGCGTCTTCCTGCCTTTCTCGTTATCCTTGTCGAGGTTTTCTTGCTTGGTTGCGACCAGGTGTTTGCCGTTGTATGACCAGACCGGGCGGCCACTCTTGTCGGAGATCTTGACCGGCTTGTCGCTGCCAGCGGTATCACAGCTCCAGATGCCGTCGGAGGTGACCCAGCCCTTTTTGTCGGGTTTTCCGAAGCGGCTGAAGACCAAGGTCTTGCCGTCGGGGGAGACCCGGCCATCGGAGCCGCCGTCCGCGATCTTCTGCCATTTTCCCGTGGCCGGATCGATGGCGATGATCTGGTTGTGCTGGTTCTTATCCTCGTCCTTGAGACGCAGCGAGGCACTGACGTAGATTCGCCCCTCGGCCTTGGCGTCCGCCTGGGCTGGTCGCGGCTGGCCTTGTACCGGAGAGTACCGCAATGTCGGCAGCAGACAAGCCACAAGGGCCGCCGCCAGGATGACCAGGACCGTGAATCGGGAAATCCGTGGCGAGCTTTGTTTCGTGGAAAGCAGCATGGTCAATCTCCTTCTCCAGAAAGTGCTTAGTCCTTCGAGCGAACTCATGGTCAGCTCAGCCGGCATGGACGCATGGCTGACCACCCGAACCAAAACCTCGGCATAATCGGCCGCGCTGCAGCCGCTCTGCGTCATGGCGAGTTGGTCGCACGCCAACTCCCGTTCCAGGCGAATGCGGAAAGCTACCCAGTGGGCCACAGGGTGGAAGAAGTAGACAAGGCGGGCGAGGGCCGGGATCCAACCCCACCAGAGATCGCACCGCTTGAGGTGGCCTAGTTCATGCAGTAGCACCTCGCGCCACTGGTTGGGATCGAGTTCGGCCATCAAGCCGCGAGGCAGGACGAGGACCGGGCGCAGCAGGCCGCACACAAACGGGGCGCCTCCCTCGTCC
Source organism: Gemmataceae bacterium (assembly GCA_036557565.1). Lineage (GTDB taxonomy): Bacteria > Planctomycetota > Planctomycetia > Gemmatales > Gemmataceae > JAJPHU01. The sequence goes on along the minus strand of DATBHJ010000232.1, from coordinate 46,739 downwards.
GTGAGGAGCAGATCTGGCCGACGCGACAGACCTAGCTGCACGGCAACTTGCTCCACCACCGAGAGCAGACACGGTTCTGCGGCCACGGTTGCTCGATTCAAGAGCCGCCTCAGCCGGCTGCGCTCGACCAGCAGTCGCCCAATCTGCCAGGCTATGCCGCCCAGCCAGACGAGCACGAGCCAGGAATGCCAGGTGAGTTGGCCGAGAGGGTCGTGCCAGCCGGTGGTTTCACTTGCCGCAAGCTCGGCTTCTCCGGTCGGCGGAGCGACCCGGCTGTGTAGGGGGGCACCCTCTGCGCCTTCGGGATTCGCAGGTGTCTCGATGGTAGGGGACAAAACTCCCGTCGCAGCCGTGCCAAACGGGACCGGCAGCGGCAACGCCACAATCCACCACGGCATCAAGAGGAGTTTGAGCGCGACGATCTGCCAGCACCAGTAGCGGAGCGCCGGCGCCGATCGCCTCAGCAGCCAGCAAACACCTGCGACGATACTGGCCAGGAGTGCGGATTGCCAGACGATGGCCACCGCCAGCGTGATTGCCGATGTAGACCAGTCGTTGAATGCGTGGACGTTCATGATTTCTCCGCATCTCGGTCGATCTTGCGGCAAATGGTCCGCAGCGTTTCCAGGTCCTTCGCGGATAACTTCTCGGAGCCGGCCAGGTAGGCGACGAGCGGCTCCGCGCTGCCGCCCAAAACGCTCTCGACAAAGCGGCCGATCAAGGCGGACAGCACATTTCGCTCCGGCATCGACGCGCGGAAATGCACCGGCCCTTCGCCGGGCACCCGTGCCAGCAGCCCCTTGGCTTCGAGGCGCTGGATGGTCTTGAGCACGGTGGTCCGGCCGAGCGATCGCTCCTGCTGGATCGCGTCGGTGATCTGCCGTTCGGTGCAAGGTTGTTGCTGCCATACCAGCCGGAGCACGTGAATTTCCAGCTCGCCAAGCGAAGGAAGGTTTTTGGCCATCCGTATCCTCTCGCGTCTAGGGTGATGTTACGGCAGGTGCCGTCAACACCTACTTTACGACAGTTGCCGTCAAGTGTCAAGTTCTTTCCCTGCGATTGCATCCAGGATTCTTGTGACGTTGCCTGGGGTGCATGAATGATTTCTCGTCGTGATTTTTCGTTAGCCCAGCCCTTTAGGGCTGAGGACAGTGGCAGGTGGAAGCAGTTTTGGGGCTTTAGCCCCTCTGCTTTGGGGCTTTAGCCCCTCTCTCGTGCGCTGCAGGCACGGCGGAGGGCCTAAAGGCCCGGTCTCTTTCTTCTTGTCACCCCATCCCCAGCCCTAAAGGGCTGGGCTAACGAAAACACACTACGAGATTCGGCGCATGCATCCGCCAACTGCTGACTTCGCTTTTTCCCTTGCAATACATAGATGTACAAGGTATGATGACACCATGAAGATTGGTAAGGATTTGGTTGCGGCGTCCGCCGTGCCCCTGATTCTCTCCATCCTGGAAGAAGGCGAAAGCTATGGCTACGCCATCATCCAGCGCGTGCGTGCGCTCTCCAGTGGTGGCCTGGAATGGACCGATGGCATGCTCTACCCCGTCTTGCATCGCCTGGAATCACAGGGGTTGATCCGCAGTCGATGGGGCGAATCGGAGTCCGGCCGGCGACGCAAGTATTACGCATTGAAGCTCAGCGGACGAAAGACGTTGGCCGAACAGAAACAACAATGGCGGGTCGTGCTGGCGACCTTGAACCAACTTTGGGGGGCACAACATGCCTGAACGCGAAGAACTCATTGCTGGGTGGCGGCGTAATCTGGCCGAAACCACTGGTTGCACGAACGAGATTCTCGACGAGCTGGAGAGCCACCTGCGCGACGAGTTACAGCAGCTACTACAAAGTGGCTATTCGGAAGAGCGGGCGTTTGCCCTGGCCGCGTCACGGATGGGGCATCCGAGGGCCTTGGCGACGGAGTTCGCCAAGATCGCAGAACCGCCCTTGTGGCTGCCGGTACGGTGGGCGACGTTCGCGGTGATCGTTCTCGCGGCACTGCTCGTGGGCTTTCTGCTGTCTCGCTGGCAGGACGACAGGCTGGAATCGCTCGTGGCCGCTCACGTCGGCGCCATCACGCTGGGGTACAGCATTTCGTTGCTTGTAGGCACTCTGGTCATCTGCTACGTGGCAACCCGCCCTTTCCGCGATCTGAGCAATGGGCAATTACGAGGGCTGGAGCAAACTGTTTTTAAGCTGATCGCGACAGCAACGGTGCTGACTCTCTTGGGCATCCTACTGGGATGCGTTTGGGCGAAGGATCATCTCGGCCGCTATTGGAGCTGGGATCCGCGCGAGACATGGGGGGCGGTTGTCGTGGTCTGGAATGTGGTCTTGCTGCTGTGCTTGAGGGCACATGTCTGGGAGCATCGAGCGATTCTCCTGGGCATCCTCGGCAATGGCCTGGTGGGCTTTGCCTGGCTCGCCGGCGCTCCGCATTTGCGAGGCTTGGTGATTGGCTTCGCGCTGATTCAAGCTCTCTTGTTCGGCCTGGGTTTTCTACCGGCGGGAGTTCTACGTAGACGCGGCGCTTAAGAAGTCGGATACCTTCATTCCGTCATTGGCGACCCAGCGACCGCAAGCCGCGAACGTGCTTGCAAGTATGCGGGGCATCTTCGCCGCGATAAACGGCGTCGGCGCAGGTGCAATGCCAGCGCAGTTTCCCGGTCGTCTCGCGCTCTAGAGCAATCTGATACTCCTGCCGACCACCGAATACATCCCATAGCAAAACGCAGCCCGGCTCATTTAGTTGCGGATTGCGATAGGTCAGCCGATAACAGTAGGGACTCAGATTGCGCTTACGTGTCGGTCCCGGCAAGGAAGTGAAAACGACACCGCTTTCCGGCAAATGTTTGCGCTGGGAGGAAGTCGATTGCATGGCCTCTTTCTCAGGAATAATTCCTCATGTTCCACTCCCTTATTATACCATGCCGTGCAGCTTCCTCCCAAGGTTGGCAGTGACTCTTACGAAGATGTTTCCATCTCCGGTTCGATCACGCGCATGGACTTCCACTTGCCGGCACGGAAGCGTAGGTAGAAGCAAGCGGACATTGCGAAAATGTGCGCCGTAGCAAACCACCACGTCCAGTACACGCTACCGCCGGCCTTCACCACCAGGTACGTCGGCAACACCATGATTGGCCATGCCAGGCAAAAGGTAACCAGGGTCACGAACCGCGTATCGCCTGCTCCTCGTAGAGCGAAGGCGAAGGTCACGTTTACCGCATCCGCCAGCGAATACGCCGCCACGCACACCAGCAGACTCGGCACCAGGGACGCCACGGCTGCGAAGTCTTCAGGATCGCGGCCACCCTCGAAGATGGATACGAGCAACGTGGGCAGCGCGAGATAGACCGCGGCAACGGCGCACATGTAGCCGAACACCCATTTCAGGCCGGTGTACGCACTTTTCTCAGCCAGGTCGGGACGGTCCGCCCCCAATCGCTGCCCGACGAGGATGCAGACCGCTTGTCCCAGGCCCATCATCGGTAAGAACGCGATCATGTTCAGGCGCACCGTCAACGTGGTCGCGCCCATCGCCGCCTCGCCGAGTCGGCCGACCATCTGCACGAAGAGGTTCCAGACCAGCACGTCGAGAAAGACCTGCGTTCCGGCTGGCCCGCCGTATTTCATCAGCCGGCCGAACAAATCCCGCTCAAGCCGCCAGCCCGATGCCGTGTTGTATCCCTTCCTATAAGGCCGGCGCAAGAGCAACGTCACCGCGAGCAGGGCCGATGCCCACGAACCGATGACGGTTGCCCATCCCGCTCCTTCGATTCCTCTCTCGGCGAAGCCCCACCGCCCAAAGATCAGGAGAAAGGCCAGGGCTACATTTACCATGGTCCCGAAGGCTTCGATGAAAAGCACAGTCCAGGTTTGGCCGCGACCGGAGAAGAATCCGTTGATGGCTGACATCAGCAGCATGGGCAGAGCGGCAAAGGCCAGACACTGCAGGTAGGCAACTTCCAAGGGTTGCAGGGCGGAGCTGTGTCCGCCGGCCGCGATGAGAAACGGAGCCGCCGGGACGATGAGGAGCATCAGCAGTCCTGCAAACACGGCGAAATAGATGCCCTGCCACACCGCCGGCCCTACGCGATGCAGCCGGCCGGCCCCTGTGTATTGAGCGACGAACGTCGAGGTGTACCCGGCGGTCACCTGGAGCAGGCCGAACGGCAGCCAGAACCACATGACGGCGGGGAAGGAGGCGGCCATCGCCTTGGGGTCGTACCAGGATAGCAAGACCGTGTCCACGAATATCTGGACCGTCATGAAGCTCTGGCTGACGATCAGCGGAGCGGCCAACGAAAGTAATTCGCGACTACCGCCCGGATGGGGCGACTTTGGCACGCTGGGGAGCGTCCTGGCTTCGGGCGAGTGCGGCGGCGCGAGGGGGAGTTCGGCCGTATCCATCCTATCCATGCGGGGCCTCCTCAGGCGCTTGGCGCGGGTTGTCGATTGGGTGATAGACGCTCGCCAGGGGACAAAGGTTCGCGCGTACGATTTTTCCAGATGAAGGATTGAGAAGCGTATCAAAAGACAGGGCGGGACGCGACCCCGGTAGGGCGGGCCTCGTTACGCTCGACCTACCCTGAGGCGTTCAACGCCGCGGTAGGGGAACACGATAAATGAGGTCTTCGCCCGCGGACGTTTGTGCCTTGTCGTTGCCTGAGACCTGGCCGCCATCGTCTTGCTGATCCTCTCCCACGGACCAAAGAACCGCCGTGTTGCATTTTCGGTCCGCATCCCAGCGGCTCTTTTCATAACGGAATGGACGCCCATCGAACGGATCGACAGGAACACCTAGCGGAAACCTTGCTTTCACCAGCTCCAACAGCTTGTCGGGCAGTCGGCCGTTGTTTGCCTGGTACAGACGCAGCTCAACCTTGAGCTTGGCTGCGCTGAGATCCGCGGTGGCACGTCTGCGGTCCAATGTCTTCCGCGCCATCTGATCGAGGCTGTCGAGGACGAAGCCGCCCCACTTTATCGTCTGCACTCGCTTGCTACTGTTCATCTCAAAGACGACGCGCAAAATACGTTGGTGGCGCTCATATTCCCAGGGGATGCGCCAGGACAAAGACGCCAAGTCCATCTCGGCCTTATGCAGCTCGGGAGCGAGGTGCGGGCGGCCTCTCCTCGAGCTAACTTCCAGCTCCACGATGCCCTCGGGATTTTGTTCCAGCGTATTCTTGGCGATCAGATTGGCTGTCCGGAGGGCATCCAGTTCGTCCGGCAACTGGGCTTCATGCTGAATCAGTATGTCTCGAACTTGCTCCAGCAAGACAGGATTGCCCGGCAAGTTGTCCAGCCAGGGGTCCAGAGCCTTGAAGCAGATCAACTCCGCTTGCCGGCCGGCGATGACCCGTTGCGGAGGCGCGTGGTTCTGTACGTTTCGCGACAATGCCAAACTCAGTCGCAAATGGTCCGCGAAGACGCGAGGATCGCCGCGCGCTTGCATCTGCAAGCCGCGTACGGCCAGAATTTCGCTGAGGTATCCGAGAAGCTCCCACCGGCCCTGGCGCATGTGAAGGGTCTGAAGCCTCGCATTTTCGACGACGCCCAGAGGTAAATCGGGCACTTTGTGCAAGTGCTTGTACCAGTCTTTCTCAAACCAAAAGTCCAGTCGCTCACCCAGATCCGAAGGGCGGTCTGGCCAACCGTTGACGCAGACTTCGGACATCTCCTTCCGAAAGGACTCCGATCGGGGGAACAAGGGCTTTCTGGGCCGCTCATTCTTGAAGATAAGTTCGTGCGTCATCAGCTCGACTTCGTGCCAGGCAGCGTGCATCGCTGTTCCTGCTGGGTTCTTTGTTTGGTCCATCGGAGGAATGGCGGCGGCAAACGCCGGTATATCGAAGGCATCCAGCACGTCGGGAATCTCGGCGACACGGTACCATAAGCCGCCGACCGTCCACAGTGCCGCGGCCAGCACGACTGCCCCGAGCCGCAGGAACGTGCCTCGGGCCAGCAGTCGATCAGCCGTCCATGCCGGCATGAGCAGCCAACCCGCAACAAGCCAGGCCAGGGGCACGCCGGCCACTTGCCAGAAGTGCAGCCCGATGCCCACAAGCGATGGGATCCATAAGGTCAGCAGCATCCCGGAGGAACCCAGCGCCACCACCGCAGCCACCAGACTCTTGCGAAACAACAGGCCACACAGGTGGCCCGCAGTGAAACCGTACAGGAGCCACATCGAAAGATGCGTCCACACTGGCACGACCGGCCCAACCAAGCTGGAATGGAAGAGATCGGCGAAGAACGGCGGACGTTCGATCAGCGCGCGCCCTTCCTGCGCTTGGAATTGGTGAGTTGCCGCGACCACGAGGTTGGGTAGCAGAAGAAGGAAGGCGGCGAACACGGCGAGCGCAAAACGCATGCCGACCTTAACGATCCACACGCGACCGAGCGGAAAGCGCTGGTCGCCCAGGAAACGAAACGAAGCGGACATCTGCTCGTCGCTCCAGACGGTGACGCCGCACAGGATGCCGAGGAGGAGCGTCAGTGCCGGCCAGGCAGCCGGACCAAGCACTAGAAGCAAAAAGCCCAGAATCAGCGAGGAGAGAATCAGCACGACGAGAAGTCGGCGCATCTGCATGTAACTCAGCCAAAGCAGCCGGCCCCAACTGATCCACCCGTTCATGTCCACCGGCTTGCGCGACATCCATCTCAGCGAGCGGGCACGTCTCCGATCAAGCCGAGTGTACAATCGGGCCGAGCCGAGAATCGGGATCACAATCAAACCGAAGACGCCAATGCAAATGAGGCAGAGTCTGGCATGTTCGCTATCGATCAGTCGCCAGCTGCCTAACATCCCCATCACGAAGATCACGGGAACAATCAGGATCAACGCCAGGAATCCCCCCGCAATCTGTCCCAGGAAAGAGAGGCCGATCACATTGAGTACGTTGTCGCCGATTGCCGAGAACAGCAGGCTCCAGGAGAGAGCGATCAGGCCGAAAATCGACATGGCCAAGAGCGTCAACAGAATCTCCGGCGTCGTCTCCACGATGTCCAGGCCAACGACGAAACCGGCCAGCACGGCCACTTGTGTCAGCAGCAGCACAAGGCCGAATAGGCTCTTCACCAGCCATAATTCCCGTCGCCGCACCGGCAAGATGTCGAGGAAGGTCATGGTGCCGGCTTCGTGTTCGCTCGCCAGCAGCATGGAGCCGCACACCAGGCCATAGGTCCAGGCGAACAAGACGGCGACGGATTGCAGCGATTCGCGGGCGCCGGTGCTGCCCAGGAATCCATCCGGTGCCATCAGCTGCGACAGACCGAATAAGCCGGCGCCGCCGACGACGGCCAGCGTCAGCCAAATGGCGCGATGCTCGCGGTATTCTTTCCATATCAAGGCCCGAATCATGGCAGCGACTCCCTGTTCTCAGAGGTCAGAAAAGAAAGCGTCGGGCCTTTGCTGACTTCTGACTTCTGACCTCTGATCTCGGACTTCTGACTTCTGATCGCTGATTTCTGTCCTCCAGGCTCGGCCATTGCTCATTGCCGGAGCTTCTTCCGGTTTATGGAATCGCGCCAGCAAAGCCGTGTACATTTCTTCGAGGCTGAGCGGCGTCTCTTCCAGCTCACGGATGTCGGGTTGTTGTCGAAGCTCTTCCAGGGTCAGGCGATTGGGATCTTGTAGCACCGCTTGCCACATGCGACCGGAAGTTTCGAATTCCAGCACCTTGCCCAGCTCGGCCGGATTGGGTGGCAGGCCGTCGAAACGCAGCCGTACTCGAACGATGCGTTTGCGTAGCTCTTCGATCGATGCGGCCAGGAGCAGCCGGCCCTCGGCCATGAAGCCAGCGTGGCTGGCCACGCGCTCCACTTCGGAGATGCCGTGGCTGGACAACAAGATGGTACGCCCCGCGCCCGCCAGCTCGACCATGCTCGCCAGGAACTCGCGGCGAATGAACAAATCGAGACCGGAAGTCGGCTCATCGAGAATGAGCACTTCCGGGTCCGGCGCCAGCGCCAGGGCCAGGCCGACCTTGGCGTAGCCGCCTTTCGACAAGGTTTTCAATCGGACCGACGGATCTAGCCTGAAACGCTGCACCATTTCGAGGTAGCGCTCGGCGAAGCCGTCCTTGTGAAAGCCGGCGGTGAACCAGCCGATTTCGCGAACGGTCATCCAGTCGTAGAAGCGCGGCCGTTCCGGCACGTAGCCGATGCGATGGCGGAGTCGAATGGCCTCGGCCCAGCAATCCGCGCTGAGGACCGTCGCCGAGCCGGCATCGGGTGGCAGTAGCCCCGTCAGCATTTTGATCGTCGTGGACTTGCCCGCGCCGTTACCGCCCAACAGAGCGAAGATGGCCCCGCGCGGCACAGTCAGATTGACTCGATTGACGACGGCCCGTCCGCTGAAGATTTTGGTCAGCCCGTGCGTGGCGATGATGGTGTCCATCGCGATATTTCCTCTGCGCCTCGAATGGATAATCTCTGTACCCGCACTACCGATCGTCGCTGTTTTCACTCGCGCCGCCGGCCGTTGCTGCGGCCGGTCTCTTCTTCGACGAGTCGGCGAATTTCCTCGGCCGACAGCCCGCTGGAGACGGCCTCGCGCAGCGCTTCGCGGATGCGTTTGCCGACCCGCTCGCGCCGTTGCAGATGGCAAATCTTCGCCGCATCGGGCGTCACCTCCATCCCACGGCCGCGCCGTGCCGTCACCACGCCCAGACGCTCCAGTTCCCCAAACGCCTTGGCTACCGTGTTGGGATGGACTGTCAATTCGCGGCCCAGGTCGCGCACACTCGGAATCAGATCGCCTGCCGCCAAGCCGCCCGCCGCGATGTTGAAGATGACCTGCGAGACGATCTGCTCGAAGATCGGAATGGGCGATTCGGGATGGATGTTAAACCACATGCTTCCCACTCTCCCGGAGTGTCACACGCTTCTAGTACGCTAAGCCCGAAGAGGCCGGAATGCAAGGGAAAAGTGGAATGCAGAACACATCAGGGCGACGGAGGTCGGTTGACTCGGATGCACCAGCGACCGAGAGAGCGTCCCGCCAGAGCGGCATTAATACGGTCGGCCAGGGCGGAATGGTTTGGGTCTTGCTTTGCGGACAGGATGCCGCTGTGAAGGACGCCTTGCCGATCTAATCTTTCGTAGTGGCGGCGGTTGCATGTCGAAAGGGTACGGCCCAGCGTATGAGCGCGAGCCAGCACGTCAGGATCAGGAGTTGCTGTCCGTCCGTCCTCTTGCGCCGTCAAGACATCATGGCCCAGCAGTCGCAGCTTCTCCACGGTAGGGAAAGGAAAGTCCTCGTCGGCATAAAGCTGCATTAGCTCTCACTCCACTAACCCTTCCTCGCCCTTTTCATTCTCGCGGATGGTGGTGTCGATCTCTTCCACGTGAGCGGCTGCGTACGAAAACGCCGCTTCCAGGTCCGCAGGCGTCAGAGTCGGGTAGGCCTGAAGGATAACCTCATCCGTCGCTCCGAGGCGACGGTAGTTCACAATGCACCAGACAGGAATGCGGGAATTGCGGATACATGCATCTCCGCCCTGGAAATTCGGCCGCTTGGAAATCCAGCTCGAATCCGTGGTCATGGCTTCGTCTCCTCGAATATCTGGAATAAGCTCCGATTGTTAGTGGTTTCGCGTCGCCAGCCCCGCGGGTAGCGGCACGCGATTCCACGGCAACTTGCGATAAGCAGTCGCAAACTCCGTGATCTCAATGCTCTGATCGACCGGTAGCTTGTGAAAGATCTGGGTGGTTCGGCTGGCGGGCCAGTAGATCTCCAGCGTCTCGATCTCCGTGGCTTGACCTACGCCGATGGTTTGCTCAAATGGGTTGGCGCCGAAGCTGCTGCCTGTGGAGATGTGGCGGTGAATCGTCTGAGGGGATGGGGTCGGCAAGGTAATCTTGATCCGCGTACCCAGTCCCGGTCGATTCGTTTTTTTGCCTTGCAGCTTGAGCGTGATCCAGTGATTGTTGTGGCCGGGGTTCTGGAACAGCACACTGCGAAAGCGATCTCCCGGCGCCGCTCCGCCGAGTTCCTCGAAGAGATCGATATTGCCGTCGCTGTCCCAGTCCCCGCAAGCGACGCCGTGTCCCTTTTGCAAATGGCCCGTGCCGCTGGACAGGGTGATGTCGGCGAAGCGCTTGCCCTCGATGTTCTTGAACATCCGATTGGGGACGATCATGCGGTAGTTCGGACTGCCCGTTCCCAGGTAGAAATCGAGATAACCATCGTTGTCGAAGTCGGCGAAATTGGAGCCCATGGGCGAGGTGGCAACATTCAAACCAACCGCGTCGGTGACATCCTGGAACCGTTTGCCCTCCCGATTGCGATAGAGGCGGCTGATGATGCCGTCGTGAGGCATGCCAAGATGGCTTCGGATGATCGGAGCCAAGCGTCTTTCGTAGCCAGAGACAAAAAGGTCGAGCCAGCCGTCGTTATCGTAATCCCAGAACCAGCAGGAGAATCCGCAGTTGGCCGGCTGGGTAATGCCCAGCGCGGCCGCAACCTCGGTGAACGTGCCATCTCCGCTGTTGTGGTACAGCTGCGGTGGAGCCTGGAAATTCGAGAGGAACAAGTCGGGGTAGCCGTCGCCGTCGAAGTCGCCCCAATTGGCCCCCTTGCACCAGTAGTTGTTGTTGGCGATCCCGGCCGCGGACGCCAATTCTTCAAAAGTGCCATCGCCCCGGTTGCGATACAGCAGGCTCCGACCTGTCTCTGCGCCCAAAAAAAGATCCAAAAGACCATCATTGTCGTAATCACCCCAGGCGGCGGTCTGAGAGGCGACAGGGGTGCCCAAGCCGGCCTGCACCGTAACGTCTATAAAAGTGCCATCACCATTGTTTCGCAGCAGGCTGGGACGTTGCGGTTGCATCATCCAACCGCCCCGGCAAACGAAGATGTCCGCCAGGCCGTCGTTGTTGTAGTCGGTTTGCACGCAGTAGAGACCGCCCAGTTGCTTGTCAAGGCCGGAGCCTTTCGTCCGATCCTCGAACGTGCCATCGCCCTTGTTGCGATATAGAGCCATCGTGCCCGCGACATCCAGCGTGGACAGGGTCAAATCGAGAAGGCCGTCGTTGTTGAAATCCTCCATGATCGCGCCGCCGGCCATGCTGAGGCGATTGACGCCCACCTCGTCCGCGATGTCGGTGAAGCTACCAATGTCGAACTTGGAGGCGAATGGCTCCAGAGGGATGCGAAACGGCGCCGGAATCATGTCCGGGTACTGGCCCAGGGTCATGTGCGCGAGGTTCAACAGCCAGCGCTCCTCGATGCTATCGGGATGGTGCTGCAAGTACTCCATGAAGTATTTGATGGCTTCCGTTGAACCGTCGCGCTTGGTATGCACGGCGCGGGGCTGAATCGGAAAAATACAACTCGAATAGCAGCCGCACTCGACGCAGTTCTCGACCTCGGCGCGGCGCAGAGCAGCGATTCCCTGGAGACGGATCACCTGGTCAAGTTCCGACGCTTGTTGCCCCCGGTCGTTCGTCAGCTGGTCGCGCGCCTGATGCAGAAGAGCGGATGCCCGCACGAACTCTCCTTCAAATAGGCACAGCTTGGCTTGGAGCATCAGGCAACGCGGCACGAGTGCAGGGGGAATGCGATTGTGAACCAGGTCGTTGGCGATCTCCTCGCTGCCGCGATAGCCGGCCCGATCATACGAGTCGCGAATGCTGTCGAGGGAACTGGGATCTTTCAGCGGCAGGGCGAATTGATAATAGATGGCGAACACGCCGGAGTCGTCGGTGGTTAGCTGTGCCTCAGCGTAGCGCGGGATCTCCTCGGTGGACGAGCTGTTTGCCGAAGGTGAGAGGAAAGGGAGACCGCCTTCCCCGCTCCAAAGACCGAGCAGCCCCGCCGCCACGATCAAGACAACACCACCAGCCCACGCCGGCCAGCGGCGGCGCAGCGCGGAGGGTTGCGAGGTCTGTGGATTCATGCCTCACGCTCCTGACTGCCTCCTCGTCGTGGTCATGGATTGGTCTCGCTCAATACCTGGAAGAAGCAGCGAGTATTAGTATACCGCTGGGAGCAGATCGCCGCTAAGGAGGCATTGAGAACATCAAAACTCACGGCGACAGCCGTTCGATGCGCCAGCCCGACGGCTGGATGCGTTGATAGCGAAGGCGATCATGCAGCCGATCCGGACGGCCCTGCCAGAACTCGATGCTCAACGGAACGACGCGGTAACCACCCCAATTTGGTGGACACGGCACTTCACCATCGGGGAAACGCTGCATCGCCTCGCGCACGCGCTCCTCCAGCACAGCTCGGCTGGCGATGACTTCGCTTTGCGCCGACGCCCAGGCGCCCAGACGACTGCCCAGCGGACGACTGCGGAAATAAGTATCCGACTCCGCTTCCGAGACGCGCTCGACCGTGCCCTCGATGCGCACTTGTCGATGGAATTCTGCCCAGAAAAACAACAGCGCGGCCCGTGGATTGGTCGCCAACTCACGGCCCTTGCGGCTCTCGTAGTTGGTGAAGAAAGTGAAACCCGAGGCGTCGAATCCTTTGAGCAGGACCATACGCGCCGACGGTTGACCGTCTGGCGTCGTAGTCGCCAGCGTCATGGCGTTCGGCTCGGGCAACTTGGCGGCAATCGCTTCCTGAAACCACTTCTCGAATTGGCGCAGTGGATCAGCAGCCACGTCTGCCTCGTACAAATCGGACCAGGTGTACTCTTTGCGCATTTCGGGGAGCTGCATTTTTCAGTGTTCAGTGTTCAGCACATCGACGCTTCTCACATATCTTATGCGAGAATCCTGAAATCTAAAAACTGAACACTGAAAACCGTTTTAGGTATGCACAGCATCGAAGAGGACGAGTGAGTGCGGCCCGAAGAAGAGGACGGGCATCCACGCCGCCAGCGCCGGATTGAGATATTCATTGTCGCCGAGCATCTTGCAGGCGTAGCACGCAGCGAAGAACACGCCGCAAAGAACCAGGCACATGCCGGAACTGATGATGACGTTGCGGTTCTGATCGCGCAGAATCACCGACAAGCCCAGGAGCACCAACACCATGCCCAGAATCGGTCGCGTCAGCCGGGTGTGGAACAACACCGCCATCGACGCCAGGCGCGTCGATTCGGGACGCTGCAATTCGTCATAAATCTGCGGCGTCGAGGCCATGATGAACCAGTTGGGATTGCGGGTCACAGCGTCGAAATCGACATCACGCGTATGCAGGAAATAGCGGCCGAGATCGCGCTGATCGAGGATGCCGGGGATGGGAGGAACTTCGGCCGGCGAGGCGCCGACCAATTCCCAGCCGCCCTGGCGTGGACCCAGACCTGGGACGTAGTGGGCCTCCTTGGCCGAGAGATGAAACAGTTGGCCACCCTGGGGATCGAGAATCGTTGTGTAAAAGCCCATGACGGTGAGGTTTGGACGCGTGGCCCGATCACCGGTGACGTGGATGCCGTTTGTGTCATACGCCGAGCGCACGGGGATGCTTTTCTCACCTTCCGGATCGTCTTTATCCAGAGACAGCTTGTCAGCGATGCGCGGGATGACGAACTCCTGATTGACGACGGTTAGTCCAAGCATGAAGAAAGCGGATAGCAGCACCGGTAGGACAATGCGCCGAGTCGAGACGCCGGCCGATAGAAGCGGCACCTGCTCATTGTTGCGCTGCATCCACGCCACCGTGAACATGGCCGCCAACAAAACGATCGCCTCGCAGAGCCGGTCGAAGATTTGCGCCACTTTGTAGGCATAATAGGTGATGATGCGCAGTAGTGTTTCCCACAATCCTTGATGGTGATGCGTGAAATCGTCGAGATTGGTGAACAGATCGACGACGACGTACAGACTGAGCAGGCTGGCCAGACAAACGAAGTACGACTTGAAGTAGCCACGAACCATCTGCCGATCGATGAGTTTGACGATCATGGTTTTGTGTCCGCCTAAGACTCAATCCGAGCCGCGACCGTAAGGGAGCGGTTGATTTGCCATTCCGACTGCTCCCTTACCGTCGCGGTTCTGCTCCTTGACCCTTGGCTGATAAGTCGTGACGTACTGTTTGACGTAATCGTTGGCGGATGTACATACCCAGGCGCCAAAGCCCTGGGCTTTCATGTCGAGAAACGCGCGATCCTGCGTCCAGCCCTGGTACTCCATGCGATAAATGGCCGTCAAGAGTCCGGTGCGGTGTAGACCAGCGTGGCAGTGGATCAGTACCGGATAATTCGATTCGTCGTCGAGGACGCTTAGCAGTTGATCGATGGCCTGCGGACGCTGCTCGGGAATGAGATGGCGTGGCAAGAGCCTCGGCATCAACTGGACAAAGCGCACTCCCAGCTGCTGGCACAACTCGCTTTCCTTGATCGTGTGCCGGTCCCAGTAGCTGATTTCGATGTCGGGATCGGGAAAATCATCTTGCACGTTGATAATCGTGCGCAGGCCGTAGCGCTCGATGGCATCGGCGAAACCTTCCGCCGTCATTTGACCGCTGCGATAAACACGTCCGGGTTCGACGACTCTCAGCCGTTTGTACGTCTCGTAAACGCAGCGGAAGTAAATGATCGGCGCGATAACGACAACGACGATCAGGGCTGCGATTATCGACCAGCGGGTCACGCTTGCCATGGCTCGTGTTCCCTTTCCGAGTCGGGTGTCAGGTCTTTATTGGCCATTTACCGAGAGAATGGATGCGGCCGGCTGGGATGCACGGGCGGAGTCGATCGAGGACCGGCTGGGAATGCGCACCACGCTCGTCTGCGACTGACCGACATTGCCCATCAGATCGGCGGCCTGCACGCGCACGTACACGTTTTTGTCCAGGTGCGGCGGCAGAGGCCCTTCGTAGCGTCCGCTGTTTTCCACGCTGGCAGCGATTGGCCGCCACGGCCCGTCCTCATGCTCGGCGTACAGCACCGTGATCGGTTGAGCGCCGAAGTTGCGGTCTCGGGCGATCCAGCGCACGATCAGGGCCGGCGTCTGTGTCCGAACATTCAACTCGGTGTCGATAAGCTGCACGGCCGGCTTAGTCCGATCGACGGCCACCCAGACCTGCGGCGGCTCACTTGCCGGCGGCGGACTCTTGCTTGAGTCGCCTTTGCTGCGGGTGAGCATCGTAAAACCGTACATCCCTTCCTCACGCACTTTCACCACCAACACCGTCGGCTGCTGCGACACAGTGTCATACTTCTTCCAGTTGTGCATGTCGGTCGTGCCCCAGATTTCCAGATCGCTCTCGCCGCTGGAGTCTTTACTGTCGAGTTCGTAATGGAAAGTGATGCGTTTGCTGTTGGTCAGGCGCACCATCCCCAGATTGACGGGAGGCGATTCGTCTTCATCCGGCTTGGTCTCGTGGTAGGCTGCTTTCACGAGCGTGTTGTCCGCCTTGTCATTTGTGGTTTTCGCTACGGCTTTTACGAGCTTGTCGTCGGACTTTTCGTTTGCGGTTTTCGCGACTGCCTTGCCGTTCAGAGGCTGGTGCGACCACGCTTGCGTTTGTGCCGGGAAGGACTTGGCAGGACCAGAAGGGTACTCGACGATGGGATCCGGCTCGACAGCCATGCAACCGCCCATCACGGACAATAGGAGCGATGGAAGGAGAACACGCTTCATTGACTCTTCCCCCCGATTTACCAGGCCCTCGCCGGCGCTGGGCTGGCGAGAACTGGTCAGCGTGCCCTCATAACCAACCTGTTCTTCGGGGTCAAGATCATTACACCTGCAAAACACCGGTGCGGAACGGTCGTTCTTCTTGGTGTCGCGTCGCTGTCGCCAGGGCGGTCAAGAGCGCTTGCCGCGACTGGTCGGGAGCAAGGATAGCATCCACCCACAGCCGGGCCGCGGCGTAGCGAATGTCCGTCTGTTCCTGATAGCTCGCTTCGACGGTGCGCCGCAGATCCTCCAATTCCTCTGCGTCCGGCTCGTGGCCCGCGCGGCGCATGGCGTTGATGGAAATGTCCAGGAGCGTGTTGGCGGCCTGATCGCCGCCCATGACGGCATAGCGAGCCGTAGGCCAGGCAAACATGAAACGCGGATCGAACGCCTTGCCGCACAGGGCGTAATTGCCGGCGCCGAACGAGCCGCCCAGGATCAACGTGATTTTCGGCACCACGCTATTGGCGATGACGTTGACCATCTTCGCCCCGGCGCGAATGATGCCGGCCTGCTCCGAATCGCGTCCCACCATGAAGCCGTTCACGTCCTGAAAGAACAAAATGGGCAATCGCGCCTGATTGCAGTCCATGATGAAGCGCGCTCCCTTATCGGCGCTATCGACGTAGAGAACCCCGCCGTACTGCAACGGGCCGTCCGCCGGCCGGCAGCGCTTGTGCTGATTGGCCAGCACGCCGACCGCGACACCGCCGAGCCGGCCATAGCCACACACCAATGTTTGCCCGTACTCCGCCTTGTACTCATCGAACGGACCTGCATCGAGCAAGCATGGCAGCAAATCGCGCACATCGTATTCCTGCCGCGAGTTGGCGGGAAACAGCCGCATGAGATCCTCCGCACGCCGTCCGGGCGCGAGGTCGGGGGACACTCGGCAGGGGTCGGCCGGCAGCATGTCGATGAGGCGGCGGAGACGTTCGAGGCAGGCTACATCATCTTTTTCGTGAAAATCGATGGTGCCGGAAATGCTGGCGTGCATGGTAGCGCCGCCCAGCTCCTCGCTGGTGACGTTCTGGCCGATGGCCGCCTTGACCAGGGCCGGTCCCGCCAGGTAAAGCCCGCTTCCCTCAGTCATCAGCAACTTGTCGCAGAGGACCGGCAGATAGCCGCCGCCGGCCACGCAGTTGCCGAGGATGGCCGCGAACTGCGGCACGCCCATCGCGGATATCACCGCATTGTTGCGGAAAATGCGGCCAAAATCGTCCTCGTCGGGAAACACTTCATCTTGCAAGGGCAGAAAGACGCCGGCGCTGTCCACGAGATAGGCCAACGGCAACCGATTATCCATCGCAATGCGCTGGGCGCGCAACACTTTCTTGCACGTCATGGGGAAAAAAGCGCCGGCCTTGACGGTGGCATCGTTGGCAATGATCATGACTTGCCGGCCGCACACGTTGCCGATGCCGGTGACGACGCCCGCCGACGGCGCTCCGCCCCATTCGCGGTACATTCCCCACGCTGCCCACAATCCCAGCTCGAATAACGACGTGCCTGGATCGAGCAAGCGCTCGATGCGTTCGCGGGCTGTGAGCCGTCCCTTGGCGTGTTGCCGCTCAATGGCGCGTTTGCCGCCGCCCAGACGGATTTGTTCCTCTTCCTTGCGAATGTTTGCGATTACCTGTTCCAGTTCTTTGCTCATCGACAAAACCTCTTCGTCCCTGCCATCAGCCGCCGTGTGCGGGGCATACGATGCAAGTATACACGCTGTCGTTCCCTGGCGGCGGCAAGGTTTCATCCTCTATACTGACCGGCAGGTTGGACGAGCACAGTGATAAGTTCCTCCCTCAAACTTGTGAATGACTATGCTACCCCTTCGCATTCTGGTTTTGGGTGCCCACCCCGACGATGCCGACTACAAGGCCGGCGGCACCGCCGCTTACTGGCGGCAACTGGGCCACGAGGTCAAATTCGTCAGTGTCACTAACGGCGGCGCCGGCCATCACAAGCTGCACGGAGAAGCGCTCGTAGCTCGCCGCAGGGCCGAGGCCCAAGCCGCCGCCGCGGTCATCGGCGCAACCTATGACGTGCTGGACCATCCCGATGGCGCACTGCTGCCGACCCTCGAAGCACGCCATCAGCTCATCCGCTTGATTCGTTCCTTCAAGCCCGACCTGGTCCTGACGCATCGGCCTAACGATTACCACCCCGACCATCGCTACACTTCGATGCTGGTGCAGGACGCCGCGTACTTGCTGACGGTGCCGACCATCTGCCCCGATGTGCCACACCTACAGCGCGATCCGATCATCCTCTATCTCAGCGACGATTTCAAAAAGCCGATCCCATTCCGCGCCGACGTGGTTGTGGACATTGGCCCGAAATTTGACGTTTTCATTGACATGCTCCACTGTCATGTTTCGCAGTTTTACGAATGGCTGCCGTACAATTTCGGTCACGCCGATCAGGTGCCGGAGGGCGACGCGGCCCGCCGCGAATGGCTCAAAGTCGGGATGCAGCATCGTCTTCGCCCGTTAGCAGACCGCCATCGCGATCGGGTCGTGCAGACCTACGGCGTCGAGCAGGGACACAAAATCGAGTATATCGAGGCGTTTGAGGTGTGCGAGTACGGTTCACCGCTGGACGATGCCGCCCGCGCGCGTCTGTTCTCGTTCCTGCCGGTAATCGCGCCCTTGGGCGACGCTGCTCCGGTCGAGCATTGGAGCGATGTGCGGGATGAAGAATAGCCAGCGTTTCGGCCACTACTCTCCCGTTTGACGATCAGCCGCACCAGGCGACTCCGCCACAGGAATCACGGTGTTGGCCGCTCGCCATCTACGCCATATGATCCAGAGCGGCACGACGAGCAATGCCAACACAACCAGCCACGGAGCCAGCGCCACAACTACCAAGACGATGCCCTTGCCAAACAAGACGAGCGCTTCGATCGATCCCTGAAACGTTCGGCCGATGGTGCTGCCAAAGTCCGGCATCAAAGGGGGAGTATAATCCCGGCGATCAAGCAGCTTGATCGTCACGGTGGCAAAGTCCACATCTTTGTCCCAGCGTTGGAGCTGGCCTTTGTTCTCTTCGATATGGCCGCGCACGATCCGCAGCTGCTCGCGCACCTTCAGAATGTCTTCGACTTTCCCCTGCGTCTTCTCCAACAGTCCGAGCAGGCTCTTTTCTTCCGCTTCGTCGGCCTTGAGACGGGCTGCGCGGTCGAAATAGGCATCGGTGATATCCTGCGAATTACTCGTGCGTTTGCGAACTTCTCCAAGCTTGGCGACGGCCTGCATAAACGCCTCGAACTGCTTGGTCGGCACTCGCACCTTCCACATCCCCGAGCGGGGCGAGCCAGGCTGGTTGTAGACGTCGGACTCGGCCAGGTAGCCCTCATGCTCCTGAACCAGTTCTAGCAATTGCCCTTCACTGCCGTCGAATTCGTCCACGATCAGATCAATAAGTCCGGTGTAAATGATTTTGCGGGGCGCCGCTTTGTTCTCAACACCGCCGGCCGCTCCACCTCCGCCCCCTTTTTGCTCCGGAGGCGCCTCTTTTGCGAGGCGAGCTTTTTGGACGCCTCCACAACCGAGGAAAAAAGCGACAACCAACAACAAAAAAAGAATCAGGAATTGTCTCATCGCTACCTCCACGGAGCCGGAGCTTCAGCAGATGCAGGAACTAACTTCTCCCGTCATTTTTGCGCGCCATCGGTCCGAACGCCAGAGGTTTCCGATAAGATGGGGGAAGGCACTGGAGCAACGGAGAGAGCATGAAGCGATATGTTTTTGGTTTGTTTGCTTTCGCAGCAGCGGCCGGGGCGGCATGTAGCGTGAATGCTGCCGATACGGATGAGGAGATGCTCCAGGGAGAATGGATCCTTTCCTCCATCGAGATTCAAGGAAAAACACTGCCGGCCCCTCTGGGAAAAGGCGGCAGCATCATCTTCGCCAAGGACGGAAAGCTCGTCATGAAAGATCCCGGCAAGACGGACAGAAACGGCACGTACAAGATCGATGCTAGCAAGAATCCCAAACAGATCGACCTGACCGTGTCCAGGGAAGGCGAGGCGGTGCACGGCATCTACGAATTGGACGGCGAGAAGCTCAAGATGGCGTTTTCTTCCGATGGTCCCAAGGGCCATCGGCCCAGCGATTTCAAGGGAGAAAATGTTATGATTGTGCTGTGGAAGCGGCAGAAGACGTGAGAGAGGCAGGTTATGTCTGGTTGACCGCATCCGCAATCGTTTCGTATAGTTGAGTGTGCAATCAGACTGGAAAGCATGATCCAAGCTGAAACTCGTTTGTTTCTCCCAAGGTATGTTCCTTCGAGCCGGCACGAGCAGCCACCGTGAACAGCGACGATGACGCCATTTTGGTTCGACGCTGCCTGCGCGGCGATGCCGAGGCCATTCGTCAGTTAGTCAATCGCTTCCAGGCCGAGGTGTACGGCCTGTGCGTGCGGCTGCTCAACCATCGTCACGATGCCGAGGATGTCACGCAAGAAGTATTCTTGCGTATCTTTCGCGGCTTGCGGGGATGGGACTCGCGACGGCCGCTCAAGCCGTGGATCATGAGCATCGCCGTCAACCGTTGCCGTACCTGGCTGAGTCAGCGCGGCCGGCGGCCGGAATTGGTCGATTACTTGCAGGACACGCTGGCCGGTCCCCCCGCCGACGACTCCGGCGAGCTGGTTGAGGAAATTCAGAAGGCTGTCGCCGAGTTGCGTCTGGAGTATCGCACGGCCTTCGTGCTCTTTCACGAGCAGGGGCACCCGTATGAAGACATCGCGCGGGTGATGGAACGTCCGGTCGGCACCATCAAAACCTGGCTGCACCGGGCGCGAGTCGAGATCCTGGAACACCTGCGCCGCCGTGGGATGGTCCCCGGAGATGCCGAGAATCACCCGGCCACGCATTTGCCGGAGAGCCGGAGA
This sequence comes from Gemmataceae bacterium, assembly GCA_036557565.1. GTDB lineage: Bacteria > Planctomycetota > Planctomycetia > Gemmatales > Gemmataceae > JAJPHU01. The sequence continues at coordinate 26,267 of DATBHJ010000232.1, read as the reverse complement.
GAACAAGCATGAACTGTCGCATCGCATATGATCTTTTGCAGGAAAACCTCGACGGCACGCCGATCGAGTCGCCGGAGTGGCTGGCACATCTGCATCAATGTGCCGAGTGCCGGTCGCTGGCATCGGCCGGCCGGCGCTTGCAAGACGGTTTGCGCTACCTGGCCGCACCTGTGCCGCCGCGTAGTCTGGTTGAGAGAATCGTGGAGGGGGTGCTGCTGGACCGGCGCCGCGCGCGACGACGTTTGCGACGGCGCTGGGCGCTTGGACTTGCCCTCGCCGCCAGCTTGCTGCTCGCGTTGACATGGAGGCTAAACTGGCAGGGAACGCCAGTCGGCTCCGATTCGCGTTCACCTGAACAGATGGCGAAAAACACTTCCATTGGGACAGAGAAAAAGGTGCCGACCTTGCGCGAGTCGGCTTCGGAACTCGGTGAGGTTGTTGCCGAGTTGAGCAATGAGACGGCTGAGGAGACGGTCGGACAGACGCGCCGCTGGGTGTCGAACGTGCCCAGTCCGACGTTGCCGTGGGTCGATCTGGCAGCGATGGAGCCTCCAACTCAGCCGTTGCGCGAAGCGAGCGAAGGTCTTTCCGAAGGGCTCGAACCAGTGACGACTTCCGCCCGTCGTGCCGTCGATCTCTTCTTGCGCGAACTGCCGATGGAGACAAAGGCGAATTAACCACAGAATCACAGAGAACATAGAGAAGAAAACAAGAGAAATAATATGCGATTGTTTAACAGATTAGTTGGGGGTTCGTGTTTCTTTGCTCGTCTGTGCTTTCTCTGTGTTCTCTGTGCCTGCGTGGTCAGTTCTTCCGTTTTGCGAGCAGCCACGCCGCGCGAGGAACTCCTCCGCCTGGTGCCCGACTCGGTCGCCTTCTGTGCCGTCATCCAGGATCTCCGCGGCCATGCCGCCACCTTGCAAACGTCTCCGTTCGCCGAACAGCTGAGGCAGGCTCCCTTTGTCGTCAAGATGCGCAACAGCGACAAGTGGAAAAAACTCGACCAGATCGAGTCCGAAATGAAGGAAAAACTCGGCCTCGATTGGAAGCGACTACGCGACGATATTCTCGGCGATGCGGTGGTGTTGGCCTATCGCCCCGGTTCTCCCGGCCAACCGCAACAGGAGCAAGGCCTCATGCTGCTCCGCGCCCGCAACGAAAAAGTCCTCGCCGACTTGATTGAACGAATCAACAAAGTCCAGAAAGAGGAGGGCGAGCTAAAGGAACTAACCGAACGCCGACACTACGGTATGGTGTACTATCGTCGTCTTGAATACGACAAGCAGACACAGCAAGACAAGCCACCGACTTTTTACTACCTCCGTGGTCCCATCCTGGCCGTGTCCGAGCAGGAGAGTATGCTGCGTCAGGTCGTGGATCATGACAGGCGTTCGAGCGGCTCCACGGAATCGGAAGCGGCACGGCGTCTGCGCGAGCTGGATGCAGAGCAGGCTCTGTTGGCCGTGTGGCTCAATCCGCGTGCGTTCGATGCCGATGTGGATGCCAAAGCCGCCAACACGCCAGCCGAGCGCGCCGCCGGCGTAAAGCAGTTCGCGCTGTACTGGAAAGCGCTGGAAAGCGTTGTATTCTCGCTGTCTCCGCGTGAGAGTGACATCAAGTTGTCGTTTGGCGTGCGCGCCCGTGTCGCGGAATTGCCTTCGGCAGCACAGCGTCTGTTTCGGGAAGGGGCGACGGCGAGCGATTTGTGGCGACGTTTTCCGCAGTCGGCCTTGTTGGCCGCCGGAGGCCGCTTTGACAGCGCAGCCTTTCTCGATGTGATCGGCGGTTTCCTGACGCCCCAGGGCCGAAAAACTCTTCATGAAACGCTCAACCGCCCCGTCGCCGCTTTGCTTGCCGAGGAGGACTTCACGGGCGATCTGTTGCCTGCTCTGGGGCCGGACTGGGGGCTGTGCCTCAGCGCTCCCACGAGACAAATCCGAAATCCGAAATCCGAAATCCGAAAAGCGGAGGTGGAGAACCAGGGGATGCCCAATATCCTCTTCGCTCTCCGCGTTGATGCAAGTCGGACCAAAAAAGCTCTTGAGCGGACGCTTCTTTCCGCGCTCGATTTCGCAGCACGCTTTGTCATCTTGGCCCACAACAATCAACATCCAGACTCGCCGATAGCGCTCAAGACCAGCGCAGTGAACGGTCAGGAAGTGCGCTACCTGGCCGGCGAGCGCAGCTTGCCGACCGGCGCGCAGCCGGCCTACGGCCTGCTCGATGGCTATCTCGTTCTGACTAGCTCTCTGGAAAGCATGAAGCGCTTCACTCAGGTGTCGCCGGGCAGTTCTCCTTCCTCAGAAGACCCGGTGCCGCTGCTGCGCATTTCGTTCAAGGACTGGCGCAGCTATCTGACGGACCACCGGGAGGCAGTCGCGCATTTGCTGACCGAACACGACCAACTCAGCCGGGATGAAGCCGGCCGCCAGATAGACGGCTTCCTTTACGCTTTGCGATTCGTGGAGCGGCTCGAGCTGAGTCAGCGTTCCTCTCCGGGTCAGGTCATCTTCTCCCTCACAGTGCAAACGGCGCAAGCACTGAAAAAGTAACCCTCGGCCGCTTGCGGCTCAGCGCTCGACTCAGTATTGTCAAGTCACGCTCCTTCCGCGCGCTCTTCTCTGGCATAAGGATGGTGACGCATGAAAGTGTCTCGATATTTGGTGCCGTCGTTCGCTGCGATGGTTCTTTGTTTTGGGGCGCTACTGCTGGCGTCGGCACAATATGCTCCGCCTCCTTCGGTGAAGCCGAGTGAGGACACCCTCAAGAAAATCGAGGAACTCACAAACAAGCTTGACGAGAATGTGCGACTGTTCCGCCGCGAGAGAGTTCAAGATCCCATCCTTTCGGACATCGAGATCTACCTGAAAGCGGCAACATGGATCACTCAGCATAACGAGTTTTACGGCAAAGATTCCGGCGAATGGACCGTCAAGGCGCTGGAGCGCGGGCTGCTGCGCGCGACACTATCCAAACAGGGCCAGTTTCCGTGGTTTGAGCGAACCGGCTCGGCCGTCATTCACGGGTATCGATCCCGTATCGACGGTTCCGTACAGCCTTATGCCGTCACTCTTCCGGCCGACTACGGCAAGAATCAGGTCAAGAAATGGCGTCTGGAGATAGTGCTCCATGGCCGTAACAACAGCCTCACAGAAGTTAGCTTCTTGCATCAATTCAATGGCGACAAGCCAGCTCCCAAAGATCAGGATTATATTCGTCTGGACGTGTATGGCCGGGGCAACAACGCCTACCGCTGGGCGGGAGAACGGGATATCGTCGAGGCCGTTGAACACTTTGTTGCTCTGGAACAAAAAATGAACCGGGCCGCTCTGATCGATAACAAACGCTACGTGCTGCGCGGCTTCTCGATGGGCGGGGCCGGCACCTGGCACATGGGCCTGCATCGTCCCGATCAATGGTGCGTCATCAGTCCCGGCGCCGGATTCACCACCACGCATGGCTACATCAAGGACTTACCGGCCAAGCTGGAGCCCTATCAGGAAGCCTGTCTGCATATCTACGACGCTGTCGATTATGCCGAGAACGCCTTCAATGTGCCGGTCGTCGCCTACGGCGGGGAGAACGATCCACAATTGCAGGCCGCACGCAACATCGAAGCACGGCTCAAGACGCTGGACCTCTCCATGAAACTGCTGGTAGCGCCAGGGCTGAAGCATGAATTCCCGCAGGAATGGCAGAAGAAGATGGCCGAGGCGCGCAGCGAATACATCGCCAAAGGACGCGAAGACTATCCCTCACGCGTCCGGTTCGTTACCTACACCTTGAAGTATCCCGAATGTTCGTGGGTGCATATTTGGGAAATGGGACGACACTACGAGAAGGCGTTCGTCGATGCCGAGCGCGTCGAGGACGGCTTCAAGATAACGACGCACAACGTCCGCGTTCTCCGTCTGCGGATGTGGGACGGGGCCACGCGCCAGGCGATTACCGCGCAGATCGATGGCCAGAGCGTCACGGCTCAGCCGTATGAGCCGACGCCCAATTCGCCTTCGTTATTCGTGTATTTCGAACGCCGCGAAGATCGCTGGAAGACGGTGCTACCGCAAAAAATACAGACGGAACAATTCCGCAATCCACGAAAGGTCAATAACTACCAAGGCCCGATCGACGACGCCTTCATGTCGCCCTTTCTGTGTGTGCGCGGCACCGGCAAAGCCTGGCACGCGAGCACTGAGGAGCATGCACAGGCCAATCTCGAACGCTTCCGCAAGGAATGGTCGAAATACTTCCGCGGCGAGCTGCCCGTCAAAGATGATGTCGAAGTGGACGCACTGGACAAGGCCAGCCGGCACCTCATCCTTTTCGGCGACCCCTCGTCCAATAGCCTGATTGCCCAGGCGCTCGATGGCTTGCCGTTTAAGTGGACGAAAGACAATATCACCTGGGGCGGTAAAGACTACGCGGCCAACGAACACGTTCCGGTGCTGATCTATCCCAGCCCGTTGTCGCCGTTCTACTACGTCGTGCTCAATTCGGGCCACACTTTCCACGCTGCGGATTTTGAGGGCACCAACGCTCTCTTGTATCCGCGTCTGGGTGATTACGCCGTGTTGAAATTGAAGGGCGACGGAAAAGATCCCCTCGCCGTCGAAGTGAAGACTGCCGGATTGTTCGATGATCTCTGGAAAATCAAATAAGAGGCGGTCGGCGAGCGGCCGGTGTCAACCGGTCGGTTAACACGGCCGCTCGCCAATCCTCACTCATTACTCTTCGCGCTCCATCTTGACGGCATAGGCCAAGGGGGCTACCTTGCGTTGTTAGTGCGGACTAGCGAGTCCGCCAGGAGACCGTCCGGGAGTTGACGTGTGGCCGTGGCGTGGAGCTTGGGCATAGGAGCCGCGATTTTGTTGGGATTGCTGGCCGCGGGCTGGCTGTTTCCGTACCGCGCCTTGCGATTGGCCCTGTGGCTGGCGACTCGCTCGATCTACTGGTTGCGCGTGCGCGGCCAGGAGAATGTGCCCGAGCACGGCGGCGCTCTACTCGTCTGCAATCACGTCAGTTATCTCGATTGGTTGCTGCTGCTGACGGCGCATCGGCGTTTTCTTCGCCTGGTGGTGTTTGCCGGCTGGACCAGGCAATGGGGTGTGCGGCATCTGCTGCAATGGGCCGGCGTCATTGCCATTGACGGTACCGCAGGTGCGCGAGGGTTGGTCCGCGCCATCCGGCAGGCCCGCACCTGCCTGGAGCGCGGCGAGCTGGTCTGTCTGTTCGCCGAGGGACGAGTGCTACGGGGCGGATTGTCGTTGCCGTTTCACCGCCAGTTTCAACGCATCGCGCGCAAAGGCCGAACGCCGATCATCCCTGTCTGTCTCGATCAGACCTTGGGCAGCCTCTTCGTCGTCGAGGGCGGTCGATTGCACTGGCGCTGGCCGTTGACGCTGCCGTTTCCGGCCTACATAACTTTCGGCGAACCGCTGCCGGCGGGGACTCCGCCCGGCGAAGTGCGACAGGCACTGCAACTGTTGTCCGCGCGAACCGCCGTCGAGCGCTCGCATCGACTCAAACCGCCGCATCGTCGCTTTGTCCGCGTCGCGGCCCGACGGCCTTTTCGTTCGTGCTTTCTCGATAGCACTCGGCCGGAGCAATTCAGTTATGCCAAGACGCTTGCCGGCATCCTCTGCGCCGTCAAGTTCTTCCGACCGATGCTCGGCGATGCGCCGATGGTCGGCGTTTGGCTGCCGTCGAGTATGGGCGGCGCGTTCGCTAACATCATGCTGGCCATGCTCGGCAAAACGGCGGTCAATCTCAATTACACATCCTCGCCGGAGGCGATTCATTCAGCCCTGCGCCAGTGCGGCGCCCGGCACGTCCTGACCTCCCGGCGCTTTACTGAGCGCATGAAGATCGATCCCGGACCCGGCGTGGAGTTAATTTATTTTGAAGATGTCGCACCCCGCTTCACGACCTGGATGCGCATCTCGCGCTGGCTGGCCGTTGTCCTGCTGCCGGGCTGGTTCCTGGAGCACGTCGTCCTGCGTCTGGGCAAGCATCGCCTCGAGGATCTGGCGACGATCATTTTCTCCAGCGGCAGCACCGGTGAGCCGAAGGGAATCATGCTCAGCCACCGCAACATCGCCGCCAACATCGAGTCGATGATCCAGGCCGTGTCGCTGCGACCCAGCGATCGCGCTCTGGGTGTGCTACCGTTCTTCCACAGTTTCGGCTACACGGTGACCTTGTGGGCGCCCTTGCAAGTGGGTGCCTCGGTGCTCTATCACCCCGACCCGCGACAGGCGAAGGAGATCGGCGAGTTGTGCCGCAAGTATCGCTGTACGCTCTATCTCTCGACAGCGACGTTCTTGCGATTCTGTCTGCGCAAATGCGAAGCAGACGATTTTCGCCCCTTGCGTGTCCTTATTTGCGGGGCCGAAAAGCTGCCAGTCTCGCTGGCCCAGGAGTTCGAGCGCAAGTTCGGCATGTTGCCAATGGAAGGCTACGGCTGCACGGAATTGTCCCCGGTGGCGTCCACGAATCTACCGGACCTGGAAGTCGAGGGCGTCCGCCATGTCTCGAACAAGCCGGGCACAGTCGGTCAACCCATACCCGGCGTCGCCGCTCGCATTGTGCATCCCGAGACCAAAGCGCCCTTGCCCATCGGCGCGGAGGGACTGGTGCTGATTTACGGCGGTAACGTCATGGAGGGTTATCTCAACAGACCGGAACTGACGAGCCAGGCAATCCAGGACGGCTGGTATGTTACCGGAGACATGGGGCGTCTGGATGAAGACGGCTTTCTAACGCTTACTGGTCGGCTCTCGCGCTTCGCCAAGTGCGGCGGCGAGATGGTGCCACTGGAGAAAATCGAGGAAATGCTGCACGAAATCCTCGGCACCACGGAGCGCGTTTGCGCCGTAACGTGCGTTCCGGATGAGTCGCGCGGCGAACGCTTGATCGTGCTGTATCTGCCGCAAGACAGTTTGGAAGTGCGCTGGTGGTGTCAGCAATTGAGCAATCGAGGTTTGCCGAACCTGTGGCTCCCCGCGGAACGCGATTTCCATTCGGTTCCAGAATTGCCTGTGCTGGGCAGCGGCAAGCTCAATTTGCAGGGAGTCAAGGAGATGGCCGTCGCGCTGGCACGAAAATAGCGACCAGCCCGGAGCGCGAGCGAGGGCGGCCCTCGCTTACGCTTCGGGCTGGTGAAAAGCCTATGAATTGCCGGATCGTCCTGGTGCGTCCGCAGTTTGCCGCCAATATTGGAGCGGCGTCGCGGGTGATGCGCAACATGGGGCTAACGGATCTAGTGCTCGTCGAACCAGGTGCAAGTCCGACCGACCCCGAAGCTCGCCGGCTGTCCACGCACGGCGAAGAAGTGCTACATCGGTGTCGCATCGTGGGAGACTTCGGGGCGGCAGTGGCCGATTGCGTGTTGGTCGCCGCCACTTCGGCGCGCGTCGGCGGTCTGACGCGGCGGCAATTCGTGGGCCCGCCGGAAGAAATCACTCCACATCTGATCGAGTCGATGACGAGCGGGCCTGTCGCGCTGGTGTTCGGTCCCGAATCGAGCGGCCTGAGCAACGCCGAGGTTTCGCGCTGCCATTACCTCGTTCACATTCCAACCGATCCGCCATATCCTGTTTTGAATCTGGCCCAGGCCGTGGCCATCTGCACCTACGAGCTGCGCCGCCATTGGCTGCGACAGACCGGCGCTCCGACGCTACTGCCGCCGGTTGATTCACCTGCTCCGTTTGTCGATCAGGAACGCGCCTTTGAGCATTTACGGCAGGCGTTGGAAGATGTCCATTTCTTGTGGAACGAGAAAGCTGAGTCCCTGATGCACGCCCTACGTCATCTCCTGGGCCGAGCCGGTCCGACCTCGACGGAACTGGACATGCTGCACGGCCTGGCGCGACAACTGCGCTGGTTCGCGCGGCATCAGTCAGGCTTGGACTAGCTACGTAACTTCGCTCGACTGAGCACTGTGTAGATCGGTCCGTGCGGTGTCAATTCGCTACTGAGAACACGCACCTCGCGCACTTCCGTCTCACCAGCGTGCCATTTCGCTTGTCGCGCCAGCGCCATCGACAAGTCAGTGCTGGATCGCTCTCCCTTGACACGGCCCAGCGTGATGTGCGGCGTGTAGGCGCGTTCCTCACGGCGATAGCAACCCAAATCGAGCAACGGCGGCTCCAGGGCGTCGTGCAACGCACAGACCTCGGTACTGCCCGTACCGACGCCGACCCAGACGACGCGCGGCCGGCGCGGATTGGGAAAACAACCGACGCTTTCGACGCTCAGAGTAAAAGGATTGTGCAAGGCGCAGCAGTCGGCGACAGCCTGGCACAACGCCGGCAAATCACGATCTTCGACTTCACCCAGAAACAATAAGGTCAAATGTAGGTTTTCTTCCTCGACCCATTTCACTTCCGCACCGCCGCGCGCCAGCGTCTCTTGCAGGGCCAGGCAACGATCACGGATCGTCTTGCCAAGATCGATAGCGATGAACGTTCGCAAACGCGCCATGTTGTTACTCGAATAAGAATTTGACGAGCCGGAAGCGTAAGCGATGGCAAAACATCTGTCGCTTACGCTTCCGGCTCGTATCATTCGCTGTTGGCCAGACACTCATGCCAGAATCGACGTGTCCCGTGGTGCAAGCGCGCGCCGACCTGACAAATGACCTTCATGGCCAGATAACAGGCAGCTCGCGCGGCCCGATCAGGAGCGATGTCGTGTGTGATCCCATACAGTAACGCCCCGGCGAACATGTCGCCGGCTCCCGTCAAGTCGATGGGCCGACACGGGAATGACGGAACGAGCGTCTCGACTCCGTCGTGACGGACATAAGCGCCGTGAGAACCGTCCGTCACGACTGCCGAAGGCACCATACTAGCCAGGGCAGCGAATGCTTCCTTGGCATTGCTTTTCCCGGTGACGGCTCCCGCTTCGGGCGCATTGCAAAACAGTAGGTCTGTTTGAGAGAGAATCTCGAAGAAGACGTCGCGCGCTGCATTGACGACGAAAGACTCTGAGCACGTGAGGGCGACGCGAACACCGTGGAGGCGGGCCAAACGAACGGCTTCGCGGATGGCGCTCTGTCCCGTCTGCGGCGTGGCAAGGGTGTAGCCTTCGAGGAACACCCAGTCAGAGTTCTTCAGTCGCCGTTCGTCCACGTGCCGTGCCGCCAGATGGCTGCTGACGCCCAGGCAGGTACACATGGTGCGTTCCGCGTCCGGCGTGATCAGGCAGAGGCAAGTCCCTGTGCTTTCGCCAACAACGACGGGGTTGCCGATATCGATGCCAAACTTCTCGAACTCACCCTGGTAGAACAGGCCGTAGCGATCGTCGCCGACGCAGCCGAGAAAAGCGGCCTGTCCTCCCAACTGGGCGAAGGCGATGACCGAGTTGGCGACAGAACCGCCGCTGGCCAGGCGCGGCTCGCGGTTTTCAAAGGGCCCCAAGAGGGCCTTTTGTTTTTCCAGATCAATCAACTGCGTCGAGCCGCGCGGATAGCCGATCGTGGCGAATTCTTCTTCGGACAGATCGATGAAGATGTCCACCAGTGCGTTGCCCAGTCCGTACAGTTCAAATTCGCTCATCTTGCTTCTCCGGCCTCGGGAGGCGGTGTTCGATCTTCCTTCTCGGCGCGAGTCCCCACCCGTGCTTCGCCCCCATCCGGGGAAGCGAGCATGGCGGCCCGGCCTTCCACGAGAGTCACTGTGATGCCTTCCTGAACGACCTTACGTTCCTGGTTGATAATCTGTCGCTGCCAGGTGATCTCGCCGCGCCGGCCGCGGCCACGGCTTTCCTTGCTCAGCACCTTGCTCACGGCGCGCAGCGTATCGCCGATGAACACTGGACCGCGGAAGTGCCATTCGCGGATGCTCAGAAACGCCAGGGTGCGCATGGGCGGACTGTACAATCCCAGGCCGCTGGCTACCGAGAAGACCAACAAGCCATGTGCGATCGGTCTACGAAATGGAGTCGAGGCAGCGAACTCGTGGTCGAGGTGGATGGGATTGAAATCGCCGCTGGTGCCCGCGAAATTGACGATGTCCGATTCGGTGATGGTTCGGCCAAGCGATTCCCACTCCTGCCCCACTTCCACGTCATCGAAATACAGATGAAAGGGTGTAAACGACATGGCCGCTATTCCTTGCATCAACCTCCGCGAACATCATCCTCCAAAGTGTACCCAACGACAAGGGAACCCTGCAAGTCCCACAAATTGTCTGTAGAGGATTTTTTTCTATGCTTACGCCCCGGCTGCGGATACTCTTTAATAAAGAACGACCGATCGGGGAAGAGTCGCATTTTCGGCGTTCGATCTACCTCGTCCAAGGAGGCATCCCCATGTCCAGGTCGTGGTCTGCGCCGTCTCCATCCGACAAGATCGATTTGGAAACCGTGGTGAATTGGCCCCTGCTCATCAGCACAGCGAGCGCGGCCATTCTGCTGCTGGCCGTGCCGCTTATACTGGCCTGCATCGCAGCACTCAGGGGGCATGCCGTCAAAGAACCCGTTGCCTCGCTGTCGGCCGCGCCGCAGCCACAGCCGGTGACAGCCGCGCCGACACCGAGCGCCAGCGTTCCACTTCATTCCGTCGTCAAACAACAGATGACAGAGAAAGCACAGCCGCGGCAGGTCTACGTCAAAGGCGGACAAACGCCGATCCCGCCCGATCCTACGCCCATCCCCAAAAGGGCTCAGACACCGCCGCCACCACCGCCCGAACGCAATCCGATTCTGCAAGTTCGGGAAGTGAAAGAGCCGAACTTCAAGCGTCTGGACGAGTCCGGTGAGGCGTATCTGATTGCTCTCCTCTACGAGACAATCGCGGAAGTGGATCTGGAGAGCGTTGAGGGTACCCGCGAAAAGCTGCTGGCCGAAACACGAGAGTCACGCAAAGACGTGAAACAGAAACAGCCTGCCATCCTGGCGTTACGCGCCGAACGCCCCGACCTCAAAGGGCTGCCAATGAGAGAAGGAGCGGCCTGCCAGGCTCACCCCGAAGCCGTTGCAAGAATGCGGGAGATTTCTATAACCCTGCGGCGAGAACTGGATTTCCCTGCGCGTCGTGTATCCACCGATGGTGATGTGATCCACCCACGCACAGCGCAACTTCAAAAGGCTATACGTACGCGTGACAAGTGGTTTCAGGCCGACGGTCTCTCTACTCTCGCGCAAATGATCGAGGTAGAGGCCCCTGACGCCCGCAGTGAGTTCATCAAACGACTGGACAAGGTCGAGGGAGCGAAAGCCAGCGTCCTTTTGGCCCGGCAGGCGGTCTTCGACTTGTCGTGGATAATTCGTAAGGAAGCGATCCAAGCGTTGAAAGATCGACCGCGTGAAGAGTATCGGCAAGTTCTACTGGACACCCTGCGCTACCCTTGGGCGCCGGTGGCCGCTCACGCTGCCGAGGCGTTGGTGGCGTTGAATGATCGCGCTACCGTCTTCTCCCTGGCCGATATGCTCGACCAACCCGATCCCTGCGCTCCCGTGCGCAATAAGAACGACAAATGGGTCGTGGCAGAAGTTGTGAAAATCAATCATCTGCGCAACTGCCTCCTTTGCCATGCTCCCTCGACGGACCGAAAGGATCCGCTACGTGCCATCGTGCCCACGCCGGGCCAACCTCTGCCTCGTGTCTACTACGACACGGGAAGGGGCGATTTCGTGCGCGCGGACGTAACCTATCTGCGGCAGGATTTCTCGCTGATCGAGCGCGTCGCCAAGCCGGAGAAATGGCCGGAATGGCAGCGCTTCGATTACGTGGTCCGCAAGCGCGAACTGACTGCCGATGAGTTGGCTACTCATGAGAAAAAACGGCTAGGCGAGCCTGCCGCTACTTCCTATCCTCAGCGCGAGGCCGTGTTGTTCGCTCTGCGCGAGCTGACTGGGCAGGACGCTGGCGAAAATAGCACCGATTGGTATGACCTCCTTTCTGCGTATGGAGCATCCAGCGGACACTGATTTTGTTTCACCGCGCTGATGTATCGTTTCGCGCGAAACGATACAACAGCGCGGCTACTCGCCCGTTTCTCACACCGGGAGCCACAATCGCATGACTTCTGCCACACGCCGTCAATTCCTTCATTCGTCCCTGTTGACCGGCACCGGGCTGGCACTTGGCGCTACTTCCGCCGCTGCCATTGAACCGATAAGCCGTTCCGGCCCGTCACATCTGCGTTTGAGCCTCGCCGCCTACAGTTACCGGCAATCGCTTTTCGATTATCAGCGCAAGGGGAAGCCCAAGACCAGGCCGGCCATGACGCTCGACGACTTTATCGACCTGGCGGCCGGCATGGATCTCGATGCCGTCGAGCTGACCGCCTACTATTTTCCCGAGGCGACGCCGGAGTATCTCGCCCACCTGAAAGGACGCTGCACGCGCCTGGGTCTGGACGTGAGCGGCACCGCGGTCGGCAACAATTTCTGCGTGGCCGATGCCGACAAACTGCGCGAGCAGATCGCTTCCGTCAAAGAATGGACAGAACACAGTGCTCGCCTGGGCGCCAAGACCATGCGCATCTTCGCCGGCACCGTCGCCAAAAACGATAGCGAAGAGAAAGCCTTGCCGCGCTGCGTGGCAGCGATTCAGGAAGCCTGCGACCACGCCGCCAAGTACGGCATCTACCTGGCCCTGGAGAATCACGGCGGCATCACATCCACGGTCGATCAGGTGCTGGCGCTGGTCAAGGCCGTCAAGCACGATTGGTTCGGCATCAATTTCGACACCGGCAATTTCCACACCGACGATCCCTATAGCGATCTGGAAAAGCTCGCTCCCTACGCTGTGACGGTGCAGGTCAAGACCGAGATTCAGCGTCGCGGCATGAAGAAGGAAGACGCTGACCTGAAGCGCTTGATCGAGATGCTCCGCGCCGTCCGCTATCGAGGCTACGTTGCTCTTGAGTACGAAGCCGCCGAGGATCCCTCTACGGCTGTACCGCGGCACATCGAGGCGCTCAAGAAACTGGTGCGTTTAGAGTGAACGAACAAGCTCAACGAGCCGGAAGCGTAAGCGACGGACATCCAATCCGTCGCTTACGCATCCGGCTCGTTGAGCTTGTCCAGGGCACGCTTTTTCCTAACAATAATGCTGTTACTTCAACCCGCCGACTCTCCGCCGCATAGTTGGATCGTTAACTGCTCGTGTGCAAAGAATCGTTACAACCTTACGTGTGGATGCTTTTGGGCAGTTTTTGTTTCGCCTGCATGGCGACGGCCGCTCATGCTTTGCGCTCCAGCTACGACTGGCAAGTCATCGCCCTGGCACGCAGCACGATACCGTTTGTCCTGGGTGCCGCGCTGGCCGTGCTCGGCGGGGCTCGGCTGGTGCTGTTCACGCCGCGCATTCTTTGGGTACGCAGCATCGCCGGCAGCATTAGTTTGGTATGTACCTTCTTCGCGCTGACGGTCCTGCCGCCTTCGCATGTGTTCACGCTGGCCAGCACGTTTCCCATCTGGGTAGCGATATTATCGTGGCCGCTCTACAACGAACGACCCACGCCGCAAGTCTGGCTGTCCGTGTTCGGAAGCGTACTCGGCATTGCCATCATGGAGCTATCCACAGCATCGTTCGAGGATGCGGAGAGCGCGGCGTATGCGCACTGGCTCGCTGTACTCAGCACTTTGATTGCCGCGGTCTCGACGGCGGTGGCCATGCTGGGTCTGCACCGGCTGAGGCACATCCATCCGTGGGCCATCGTCGCCCACTTCTCCGGCGTGGCCCTGTTGTTCTCGCTGGCATCATTCTTGCTCGGCAGTCACTCCGCCACTCCGCCACTCCGCCACTCCGCCACTCCGTCACAAGCCGAAACCTGGCTATTGCTCCTGGCCGTGGGTGCGACGGCGACGGTCGGACAGCTGTTTCTGACCAAGGCCTTCGCCGCCGGCCCGCCGGCCAAGATCTCTGTGGTCAGTCTGATGCAGGTTGTCTTCGCACTGGTGCTCGATGTGCTGTTCTGGCACCGTCACTTCAACGCCTTAACCCTGACCGGCATGGCCCTGGCGATGGCCCCAACCGCCTGGCTGATGGCGACGCAAACGAGAGTCGAAGATTAACCGCCAAGACGCCAAGGACGCCAAGAAAAGAGAGAGAGAAAAGAAGAAAACAAGAGTGGAAGAAGCGTAATGAATTGGCAGGGCTCGCGCTTCTATCCGCTCTGTTTTGTTATGTTCTTTCCTTTATCTCTTTCTTACCTTGGCGTTCTTGGCGCCTTGGCGGTTAATTCTTCTGGTATAACGCCTCGCCCTTCTCGCTGCCTTCGGTCAGTCGATAGTAGCGATCGAGCTTGAGATCGCCGAACGTCTGCTCCTTGCCGTTGGGCCAGATCACCGTCAGTTTGTCGATGCGATCGGCCGTACCCAGACCGAGGACGTGACGGCGATCGCACGACGAGGCATAACTGCCGCCGCCCTGAATGTAACGCGTCTGCTTGCGGCCGCCCGCCTCCAGGACGATCTTGGCGCCCACCACATCGTGATGGTCCTTGCCGACCAGCTGGATGCCCAGCCAATGTCGGCCTCCGGTGTCGGCTTCGTTGCGCAGGATGGCCACCGGCTCGTTGGTGTGGATGACGGCAATGTCCACACGGCCGTCGTTGTCGAAATCGGCATAGACCGCGCCACGTGCCACGTGCCCGCGCTTGTTATCGAAATAGGAGCCGCCCTTGTTGCGGATGTCCTTGAACTTGCCGTTCTCGTTGCGGGCCAGGAAGGGCTGTTGCGCACGCGGCGAACTTTTGGGGACGCGCGTGGCATGGCCCGTGACCAGGAACAGATCCTCTGCGCCGTGGTGGTCAATGTCGAAAAAGCCGGTGCCCCAACCGACCGTCATTCGGCCAAACACCGCCAGTCCCGCGGGAGCCGTGCAGAACGTGAACACGATGCGGTTTTTGTTGTGATTTGCCGCATTCCACATGCAGTCATTGCGATAAAGTGCGTGTAGTTCATTCTCGTAGTTGGCCACCCAGATCGAGGGTTTGCCGCTGCCGTTGTAATCGCTGGCGGCCAGGCCCATGCTTCCGTTAGGCGTGCCCTGATCGTCGCGGGCCGTGCCGCTGGCCATGCCCAACTCCTCGAAGCGAAATTCACCTGGCTTGGTCGAGCGATTGATGTACAGGAAATTATCGACGGTGTCGTTGGCAACGTAGATGTCCGGCTTGCCGTCGCCGTTGACATCGACCATGAGTACGCCCAGTCCCTTGCCGAATTTGGTGTCGCCTTCGGTCACGTCGCGCTTGAGCCGATCGCGCGAGCGCTGCGATAACCACGTCAGTTGTTCGAACTCGGCATCGGTGCGCGCCACGCGCAGGCCAGCCTCCTTGCTCACGTCCTGGAACGTGCCGTTGCCGAGATTCTTGAAGAGTTTGTGTTCCAGCCCCGTGAACTGCTTGGGCGGGCACACGTCGCGCGTATGGCCGTCGTACGTGCATTTGAGCGGGTGATTGTGCTCGAACGACCAGTTGACATATTGGCAAACGTAGAGGTCGGCATAGCCGTCGCCGTCCAGATCGCCCCAGGCGGCGCTGGTGGTCCACAATCCATCGGGCATTCCGGCTTGCTTGCTCACCTCGACGAGCTTGCGGCCCTTGGTCGGGTCTTTGGGATCGACCGGTTCGTTGTGGAAGAGGGCGAGATGATGCCAGCCGGTCACGAGCAGATCCGTCCAGCCATCGTTGTCGTAGTCCGCCGCCGCGGCCCCGTGTGTGAAAAAGTCGATCTTATCAAGACCCATCTTGGCGGTGACGTCCTCGAAGCGGAAATTGCCGAGGTTGCGATAGAGACGGCAGGGATTGCCCTTGATCTGATGTTTGTCTGGCCCTTCGTAATGGCCTCCACCCGGAAGGAAGAGATCGAGCAGGCCGTCGCCGTCGAAGTCGAGCGCGGCCAGGCCACCGCCCAGCGATTCCAGGATGGCGTAATGGTCGGCCTCCTCGCCGTTTCGGTAGGTGAAGTTGATGCCGGACTCGGCCGTCACTTCCCGAAACAGCGGTGGTCCCGGTGATTCTTCGACCTCGCCGGGCGGTTCGGTTTGAGTGGGCGTTGACCACCGGCAACCGCCGCAATTGAGAAGTACCACCGCCAGAGCGACGGCTGGCAACGTCCAGAGAAACATCTTCGCCGCTCTCTGCGGCGAGCGAGAGCAATCCGCACGTTCAGACATGTTACGAGCCTCCTAATAAGGGAGATGAGAATATGTCCATTGTAACGCAGGACCAACGCTTGCAAACTGCATTTCGGAGGGCGGTTTCCTTACCAGCCCGAAGCGTAAGCGAGGGCCGCCCTCGCTTATGCATCGGGCTGGTAAGGAGACGGAATTCCGACCATGCCCGCCATCATCCAGCTGGAGAATGTCGCCAAGGTTTACCAAACAGGGACACTCCAGGTTCGCGCATTGCATGATGTATCGCTGACGATCGAAGCCGGCGAGTTTGTGGCCATCGTCGGCGCCAGCGGTTCGGGCAAAACGACGCTGATGAATATTCTTGGCTGTCTCGACTGCCCTAGCTCCGGCGTCTATCGCTTCGACGGAGAGGACGTCAGCCGGCTGGATCGAACCAAGCTGGCCCAGATGCGCAATCGAAAACTGGGCTTCGTCTTTCAGAGCTTCAACCTGCTCCCCCGATATAACGCGGTCGAGAACGTCGAGTTACCACTGCTCTACGCCGGCGTGTTGCCAGGCGAGCGGCGCCGGCGCTCCGTGGAGGTTTTGAAATTCCTGGGCCTGGGCAATCATTTCCAGAAGATGCCAGGCGAACTGTCCGGCGGCCAGCAGCAGCGCGTGGCCATTGCCCGCGCGCTCATCAATCAGCCCCAGGTTGTGCTGGCTGATGAGCCAACCGGAAACCTGGATTCGCGCACCAGCGCGGAGATCCTCCGCGAGTTCCAGCGCCTGCACCGCGAACGAAAACAGACGATCATTCTGGTGACGCACGATCCCACCATCGACCGCTGGGGGCCACGCATGGTGACAGTTCGCGACGGTGCCATCGCCGGCGATGCTCCTGGCAAGGCGGCATAGGGAAGGTCCCACGATGAGTTTTCTTTCTGCAATTCGTGTCGCCCTGGATGCCTTGCTGGTCCACAAAGGACGGTCGATCCTGACTAGCCTCGGCATCGTCATCGGCATCAGTGCGGTCATTGCGATGGTGTCGGCCGGCGAGGGAGCACGGTTGCTCCTGGAGGACCGTCTCTCCAGTCTGGGCAAGAACCTCGTTCTGATCCGCAGCGGCACTCCCGTCGCACAGGTCATGACGGCCGGCGGCTCACCGTTGACCCGCGACGATGCCCGTGCGATTCGCCAGCATCTCGGCCACGAGCTGACAGGCGTCGCCGAAGTGCAACAGCTCCAGCGCCTGGTGTCCCGACGCGCCTTTTATCACCCCACAGCAGTGACCGGCACCACTCCCGAGCTGCCGGCGGTGCGCGGCTGGCACATGCAGTCGGGACGTTTCGTTTCCGACGAAGACATCAAGAAAATGGCCGACGTGTGCGTCCTCGGCGCCACCATCAAGGACAAACTGTTTCCCAACCAGAACAGCGTACTTGGACAAACGGTGCGCCTGGAGTCGCTGGAGCTGCGCGTCATCGGCGAGATGGCCCCCAAGGGCCGCTCTCCCCTGGGGTTTGACCAGGATGATCAACTCTGGCTGCCGTTGACGACCTTGCAGCGCAAGATGGGCGTCGGAGATCGACTCACCATGATTGTCACCAGCACTCCCTCCGCCGACGACATCGAGAAGATCAAGACGGACATTACCGCTCTCTTAAGGCGGCAGCGTCACGTCCAGCGGGGCAACGAAAACTTCGACGTCAGTAGTGTCAACGAGATCACCGACCTGGCCCGCACCGTAACGACGGTCTTGCAACTGTTGGTGGCCATCGTGGCCGGTATCTCGCTGGTGGTGGGCGGCATTGGCGTGATGAACATCATGCTGGTGTCGGTCGCGGAACGCACGCGCGAGATTGGCATCCGCATGGCCGTCGGCGCCACGCCGGCGAACGTGTTGACTCAGTTTCTCATCGAAGCGCTGGTGTTGTCATTGGCCGGCGGGTTGATCGGTCTGACACTGGGCCTGGCTGCGTCGTTTGTGATGGCAGGATTTCTAGGCTGGCCGATGGTCATTTCGCCGACGGCCATATTGGCGGCCTGTGGTGTCTCCGGAGCGGTCGGCGTGTTTTTCGGCTACTATCCGGCGTGGAAGGCGTCGCGTCTGGAACCCATCGAAGCGCTGCGACACGAGTAACCAGCGCAAAGCGTAAGCGAGGTCGGCCCTCGCTTACGCTTTGCACTGGTAGCATTCATCCAGACTATTGCGCTTGAAGCGGGGCGGCGCGATACATCTGGAAGGGCACGAAATAGCCGGGTGCGGCGGCCTGCATCTGGGCCGGCGTCGGGAAGACGCTGCTGCCGAACGTGGACGTGCTGCTGATGAAGTTCGTGCGCCCTGGCGAATAAAACATGTTAGCAAGTCTGTAGGGGAACGCTGTTCCCGTGGTGTTTGGGCGAATGATGGTTCCGCCGATGGGTGCATTTTGGTTGACGTAAGACATCGGCGAGTTGTTGGTGATGTTCGGCTGAACGTTGATGTTTAAGCTCTTGGGAAATTTGAGAACGTTGGTAATGGGGGACGATCCGGAGGTTTGAGCGTGTGCGGACTCCGCCCACAGCATCCCCAGAGTCAGACCCGTCACCAAAAGAAACGTGCGCATGATCCTACCCCCTTCAGAGGAGAACCTCGTTCCGACAGGCGAAAGAGAATTGGAAGCGGGCCAACCATAACAAAGGCCCCAAGGATGTCAAGAGCGTTTTGTGGCATGAGTCCTGTCGCGGAGTCGCAAGCGGCTCTTGAGCCGATCGATCAGCACAGCACCGAGAATGACCGCCCCGAACACCACATCCTGGCGAAACGGCGTGACGCCGGTGAGGTTCATGCCGTTCTTGATGACGGCGATGATGAAAGCGCCAATGAGGGTCCCAAATATCTTACCTTCACCGCCCGATAGACTGGTCCCGCCAACGACCACAGCGGCAATGGCGTACAGCTCATACATCAATCCATACGTCGGCGCTCCGCTGCGCAGCCGCGAGGCCATTACGACTCCGCCGACACCGGCGAGCACTCCGGATAGAGCATAAACCAACAACAGCACGCGCCGCACCGGCACGCCCGAAAGCCGCGCCGCCTCGGCGTTGCCGCCGATGGCATAAACATAGCGTCCCAGCGTCATGCGTGTCATGACGATGTCGGTGACAACGTACAACCCAATCATCAGCAAAACACCGTTAGGAATGCCGAGCAGGTCCGCGCCGCCGCCCAGCCAGAGAAAGGAAGCCGGCACCTGATAGATCGATGCTCCGCGCGAGACTTCCGAAGCCAGGCCGCGGGCCACGAGCATCATCGCCAGTGTGACGATGAACGCCGGCACCTGAAAGAACGTAACCATCGCTCCGGAAAACAGGCCGCACAAGCCACACAAAACAACCGCCGCCAGGCAGGAAAGAATCATGCCACGCGCCGTCGCCGCATCGGCACCTGCGACATCGCGGATCAGTAAAGTCGCCATCACGGCCGAAAAAGCGATCAAGCTGCCCACGGACAGATCGATGCCGCCGGTGATGACGACGAAGGTCATGCCGGTGGCGAGGATGGCAATGATGACGATCTGATCGGCGATGTTGCGAAGATTGTCCGCCTTGAGGAAATTCGGCCACCAGTAGCGCGCCGGCGTCACGACCCGCACATCACCCAGTTGCGGAAAGCGAGCAGAAATGTGCCGCAACAAGGCCCAATCGCGAACGGCCTGCGGAGCGGCGATGAGGTCGATCTTCTCGCCAGAATCGGCGATCCGTTGTAGCTCTGCCCGAGCGTCGGCCGGACTGCCCCGCACGTCGCCGACGATTATGTAGGCACTGTTGTTGAGACGATGGAGCAAGGCGTCGGCGAAGGCATTGTCTTCGCGCGTGCCGCGCGTCACGATGAGGATGCGCGGATTGTCGCTGGGATAGGTAGGCAGCTGATCCGCCAGCTTCTCACCCCCGTAAGAGCCACTGGGATCTTGGGGAGCGAACGTCACGGCGCTGTAATAGACGCACAACAGCAGCAGCACCAGCGCCATGCCGTAATCGGAAAGGAAGCGCGACCATCGGCGTTCGGTCATGCCATCACCCTAACAAGTTGTCTGGCGTCGCCTCTACTGGCGAGATATTCTACAAAGTGACGGTGAGGATGTTTCGGCCCAGCGGAGAGCGACATGTGGCCCACCAACCAAACGGCGGCGAGGAGGAGGAGAGTGAGGAGAACGCGAGCAGCCAGGAGGAGGGCGGACCTCGGTTCGAGAAAGGCTCCGAGGATCTCGATCAGCTCGAAGGCATCGAAAAGCAACAACAGCGATCGCGGAAGGCGCGGCGAGAGCAAGAGCAGACGGACGCGGAGAAAGAGCCTGATCCTCAATCCACCTCTCCCTTGATCGACAGCATCGAAAAAAGCAAGCGGCGACTCAAGAATCGCTTCAAGAACATCAAAGACTACGGAGACGCGATCGATGAATTCGGCAGTTAACTCCCAAGTGACACCAGAATTCAAGGATCGGTTCCAAGAAGCCCTCGAGCTTAAGAACCAAGGGCGCTTAGCAGAGGCGGAGCAGAGATTCAACGATCTGCTGGCGATGAATCCGACGTCGGCAGCAGTGCATGCCTTTCTGGCCGATACCCTATGGGATCAGGGACTATTGACACGGGCCATCACATCCTTCCGAAAGGCTGTCGAACTAGCACCGAACTCTGAAATGGCTTCTCTGGGGCTGTTTCATACCCTGCTGGAATCGGGTGACAGTGAGAGTGCCATCGCGGAAATGGATCGCTTCCTAAGCCTGACCGATTCTAAAGAATACCAGGCTCTCGCGCAACGATTCGCCGGGAAGAAAGGGGCATCCTAAATATCTCTTAGGAGAAATGCACGATCTCCCCTGTCCGATCCTTTTCCGATCTGTCCGGTAGAGGGCGTGGCTATGACGAGTATTCAGATTCCGAAGGAGGTAGCCACCTTTATCGGGGAACGCATCGGGCGGTTCGCGGTTGAGGCTCCGGCGCAACTCCGGTGGCAAGCCTCCTTTGTGGCCGAGTTCGGGGCATTACCTCTGTACCTTGGGTGGACCGAAACCATCGGCATCCGCCCCGACGGGGAGATAATTCGCTGGAGCACCGAAGGGGAATACTCCGGCTCCCGGCCTGTCGAGGAGCGGGCGTGGATAGTGGCTGCGCTCGTGGTGGGAAGTCGGCGGTACATGGAACTGTTACCGCTCGTTCCGGTGCGCAGTCCATACGCCGTTGATTGCTATCAGTGTCAGAATCATCCGTGGCTGGCATCGGGACGAGTGATCTGCGGGACGTGCGGAGGGCTGGGATGGCTACCGCAGTGAACGGCTAGAAGTCTGACCTACACCACTGCCAATCGTAAGATTTCTTCCTGGGTCGCGCGGCCAACATCGGTGATCTCGCCGGTTAGGTGGCCTTCGTGCATGACCAGAATGCGATCGCTCATACCCAGTACCTCCGGCAGTTCCGAGCTAATCAGAAGGATGGCCTTGCCGGCCGCAGCGAGGTCGTTGATGAGACGGTAAATCTCGACTTTCGCACCAACGTCGATGCCGCGCGTCGGTTCGTCGAACAGCAGCACTTCGCAGTTGCGCTCCAGCCATTTGGCCAACACTACCTTCTGCTGATTGCCTCCAGATAGAGTGCGTGCCGGTTGCTCCGGACTGGCCAGGCGGATGCGCATGCCTTCAATGTGGCGGTCGAGCGCTTGTCGTTCGGCGCGTCGCTGCACGAAACCCAGGGACGAGAAGCGTTCCAGGTTGGGCAGGGCGAAATTGTCGCGCACCGACTGCGCCAGTACCAATCCCTGCGCCTTGCGATCCTCGGTCAACAGTGCGATGCCGGCGCGGATGGCTTCGCGCGGCGAACGGATGTCGAGCGTGCGGCCGTCCAGCTCGACAATGCCGCCTTCTTTGCGATCGGCGCCGAAGATCAAGCGCGCCGTCTCCGTTCGTCCCGCGCCCACGAGTCCGGCTAGCCCGACCACTTCGCCGCGACGGATCTCGAAGGAGACATCGCGCACCTTGCGTCCGTGCCTCAGGCCGCGCACCACCAGGCGCGGCGGTCCAATGTGTACTTGTCGCTTGGGAAACTCCTCTTCCAGCCGCCGACCAACCATAAGGCGGATCAATTCATCGCGCGTCACCTCGCCGATGGGCCGGCAGGAGATTGCTTCGCCGTCGCGCAGCACCAGGACGCGATCGGCGATGGCGAAGACTTCCTCCAGACGATGGCTAACGTAGATTATTCCGATGCCTCGTGCCCGCAAATCGCGGATGATGCCGAACAATCGCTCGACCTCCTGTGGCGTCAGCGTGGCGCTTGGCTCATCCATGACGACGATTCGAGCATCGAAGGCCAGGGCACGGGCGACTTCGACAAGCTGCTGCTGAGCCACCGTCAATTCGCGGCAAGGGACATCGAGTTCGACTGTGCTGCCCAATCGGGCGAACACCTCGGCGGCTCGGCGCCGTTCTTCGCTGCGACGAACGAAACCGGCGCGGGCTGGTTCCTGGCCGAGAAAAATGTTCTCGATGGCCGTCAGCGATGGCACCAGATTGAATTCTTGATAGATGACGGCGATGCCGGCCCGCCGGGCGTCGAGCGGGCTGGTAAATCGTGCCTCGCGGTTCTGAAGGCGAATGCTGCCGGCGTCCGGCGGATCCGCCCCGGCCAGAACCTTGATGAGGGTGCTCTTGCCGGCCCCGTTCTCGCCCATAAGCGCCAGCACTTCGCCACCGCGCAATTCGAGATCGACACCGCGCAGCGCTCGCACGCCGGGAAACGACTTGACGATTCCACGCATCGATAAGAGCGGCGGCTCATGGAGCGGTGGCGAGATCACTTTAACTCTGGGTCCTTCAAAGCGTCAGCGCGGCGATAGAGGCCCGTCGGAATGAGGATTTGCCGCGGCACTTCCTCACCCTCGAAATAGCGGGCAATTACGCGGGCCGTTTCCCGGCCGATGCGATCCGGGTACTGTACCGGATCGGCGTAAATCTTGCCTTGCTTGATGGCCTGCTTGCCTTCCGGCTGCCCGTCGAAACCGACGATTTTCACCTGATCGTCCTTGTCGGCCTTCTCCAGGGCGGCACGCGCCCCCAGGGCCGATGGGTCGTTGATGGCGAATATGCCGGCCAGACTGGGAAAAGATTGCACGAGATCCTCGGCCGCCTTGTAACCCTGGTCCTTGACGCCGCCGCAGGGTACTTCCGCAACGATCTTGACCGCAGCATGGCCGTCGCGATTGTGTGCCTCGATCACTTCCTTGAATCCTTCGACCCGCAGCAGGCACGACTCGGCCGCCGGATAATGAAGAACGGCAATTTCGCCGCCGGCGTCGCCGAGTGCTTCGAGGAGGGCTTGGGCAGCCTGCTTACCGCCGGCCTTGTTGTCCGTGGCGACGTGCGTGACCACGAACTTGGCCTCCGTTGCGAGGCAAGCGATGTCACAGGTGAACACGACGATGCCCGCGTCATGAGCCTCCTGAACTGCCGGCCCGATGGCCTTGGATTCGCAGGGACACAATACGATGGCGGCCGCTTTTTGCACGATGAAATCTTTGACCTGGTTCTGCTGCCGCGCGGGATCGAACTCGCCGCTGACCACGACGACATCGTAGCCGTGCTTGACCGCCTCTTTCTGTAAGCTGTCGGCGATTTCCTGGAAAAACGGGTTTGTGAGCGTCAGCACTGATAAGCCAATCACAGGCCGCGCCTGTGCCGGCTTGTCTTCAACGCAGCCGACGGGGAGCAGCCCCACCAGCACGATAGTTATAAGGCGTAGGTATTTTCCAGCCATTTTTTGCGTTCCTGAAGGGGCGCTTTTGGATAGTTTATGAACTGGATCGCTTCGTTTATAAAAGGATTTCTTCATGCCGCCATTCGCCGTTGATATCGCGGACATTCAGCAAGCTGCCAAACAGTTGAACGGACGCGCGCACCGTACGCCGGTAATGACGTGCGCGACACTCGATCGCATGTCCGGCCGCTCGCTGTTTTTCAAGTGCGAGCAGTTTCAAAAAGCAGGCGCATTCAAGTTCCGCGGCGCCTGCAACGCCGTGCTGCGGCTTGCTCCGGAAGTTGCGACGCGCGGCGTGGTGACGCATAGCTCCGGCAATCATGCGCAAGCCCTCGCCCTGGCGGCTGCGCAGCGCAGCATACCAGCTCACATCGTCATGCCCAAGAACGCCTCGCCAGTCAAACGCCGCGCTGTCGAGAAGTACGGAGGACGAGTGGTGGAGTGCGAGCCGACGTTGGAAGCGCGGGAGACGACGGCGGCGGCAGTGTTGGCCGAGACCGGCGCTACGATGATTCCGCCCTACAATCATCCCGACGTTATCGCCGGTCAGGGGACGGCCGCCCTGGAATTGCTGGACCAGGTGCCGCAACTCGATGCTGTCGTGATGCCGGTCGGCGGTGGTGGATTGATGGCTGGAGTGACAATCGCGGCCAAGGCGCTGGCGCCGGATATCCGTATCTTTGCCGCCGAACCGGCGGGCGCCGACGACGCGGCACGCTCGAAGGCCGCGGGCAAGTTGATTCCGCAAACAGAGCCGCGGACCATCGCCGATGGACTCCGCACCAGCCTGGGTGATTTGACGTGGCCAGTCCTCCGCGATCAGGTGGAGCGCGTCGTCACGGTGACAGATGAAGAGATCGTCGCCGCCATGCGGTTGGCGTGGGAGCGCGCCAAACTGCTCATCGAAACCAGTTCAGCCGTCGCTGTCGCGGCCGTGCTTGGTGATGTGTTCCGATCGCTGGAGGGGGTGCAACGAGTCGGCGTCGTTCTCAGTGGCGGCAATGTCAATCTCGATGATTTGCCGTGGTAGCGCGTGATTTATCGTTTCGCGCGAAACGATGAATCGAAAACTTATTTCGGTTTGCAATAGCTCAGCGCCATCAGGGCGTAGCCGGTCACGATGAGCGGATCTTTCTCCATCCAGTGCTCGTTCTCGTTTTGCCAGCTGCCGTTGTCCCGTTGTCGTTTGGCGAGAGCCTCGGTAAGCTCGGCGCGCCAATCGTGTTCCTTGCCGCTGGCGTCCTTCACTTTATCCAGTCCCAGCGTATCCAGGCACTTGGCCATGGTGTGATAGTAGTAGTACAGGCCCCACTGCTTGCGCACCTCGGGCATGCCGGGATTGGCGTCTAATGTATAGTTCTTTTGAATCCACTCGAATGCTTTCTTGATGCGTGGATCGTCCTTGGAGACGCCGCAGTAAATCAGGCTCTTGATGCCGGCGTAGGTCATACTGCCGTAGCCGGGGAAACCGCCGTCGTCGTTGGGCTGATCTTGCGTCTTCGTCTGTCCGCCGCCGGCGGCACTGTAGATGAAACTGCCGTCGTTGATCTTATCGGCCCATTTGCGATCGTTTTGCTCGCCTTTTAGGTTCTGGCAACGGCTGATGAAGACAGCTGCCTTCTGGAAGGCCGGATCGTCCTTGGGGATGCCGGCCGCCGTCAGGGCGTCGAGGAAGAACTGGGTGTTGGACAGGTCCGGCCGCGATTTGCTGTCGTAGCCGGCTCCGCCGTAGAAATCGTTGTCCTTATCTTTGCTTTCGCCCTCGTCCCATTGCAGTTGACGCAGAAACTTCACGGCATCGGCGACGACCGCCCGGTAGCTGTCGCGCTTGGCGCTGACGAGTGCCAAAACATTGATGCAGGTGACGTAGTTCTTCAACTGCACGCGCGGGTCCTTGCCGGCGATGTGTTTCTCACGTGGATTGATGAGCGATTCGATGTACTTCAATCCCTTGTCCACCATTGGATCGTCGGGGCCGACTTTGCCGCTCTGGAGCAGGCCTGTGAGAACGAGGCCGGTGGCGCCGACTTTTTCTTGTTCCGATTTGCCCCAGCTGCCGTCGTCGTTCTGCTGTTGACGCAGATAGGCGACAGCCCTGTCCACGCTCTCATTCCACTGCTTGGGATCCGCCGCCGCACGCGCGTTTCCAAGCAGTGCGAGCGAACCGACCAATGCCGCCATCGACAACACAAAGGATCGGCGAATCATCGGACAATCTCCCATCCGAGCCGCGCAGGCAGCGCAGCGGAGTAAGCGGGCGAACGTCCGCCGCTGGTATCTTATCACTGTCGGTTGGTTTCCGAGGTGGGGAGGCCGTTGGCCGCTGGGCGTCTCAACGCCGTGAGTAAGTGGGTTGCCCCCCACCTCGAAGCCTCGCCAGAGCCCGAACAGTCGCTCGGCTTAA
>DATBHJ010000231.1:0-4879 GCA_036557565.1 Gemmataceae bacterium | reverse complement strand
CAGAACACGCCGCGCGCGCGCGTGCAGACCGATCACGCCATGCTGCACATCATGTCGGCGGCGACGAAATCGTTGGGGGTCATGGGGGCCAAACTCTACGCCACCAGCCGCAAGGGCGCGGCCCGCTTCCTTCTGCCGCTGTTCGACGGCAAAAGCGGCGCCCTGTTGTGTCTGATGCAGGCCGACTATCTGGGGCAGGTGCGCACCGGAGCGGCCAGCGGCATCGCCACGCAGCTTATGGCCCGGTCCGACGCCATCGAGGTCGGCATCTACGGCAGCGGCAAACAGGCGCGCACGCAGGTGCAGGCTGTCTGCCGCGTGCGGCGCATCCGGCAAGTACAGGTCTACAGCCCCAACGAAGAGCGCCGCCGTCGCTTCGCCGCCGAGATGAGCGAAGTGTGTCAAACCGAGGTTGTGCCGGTGTCGCGGCCGGAGATGGCGGCCGAGAAGAAGGACATCATCATCACGGCCACGACCAGCCGCGAGCCGGTGCTGGTCGGCCATTGGATCGCCGAGGGCACGCACATCAACGCCATCGGCTCCAACTTCCTGGGCAAGGCCGAGTTGGACGCCGCGGCCGTGCGCCGTTGCGCCGTCATCGCTGTGGACAGCAAGGACCAGGCGCGCCTCGAGGCGGGCGATTTCCAGCAACCGCTGGAGGACGGCTCGCTGCACTGGGCGAACGTGCGCGAGTTGGGCCAGATCATCGTCGGCCGTTACGCCGGTCGCAAACATCCGCAGGACGTGACGTTGTTCAAATCACTGGGCGTCGCCATCGAGGACGTGGCCGTGGCCGCGCGCGTCTACGCCCGTGCCCGCGACGAGGGCGCCGGCCGGCTGATCGAGTGGTAAGGAGGTTTTATTAGCGACGCTTCTCGGAAGCGCTTAGAGCGTTTGGAAGAAATGAAAAAAGTGGCTTGTTTTCAAGCGATTCCGTCATTTCTTCCTAACGCTCTTAGCGTGCATTTTTTGGTAGTGACCCTCTGCGCGGCACGGAGTTGTCGGAACGACCGCAAGTCATTGACTAGATTAGACTTTCGCAGTTCAGCCGGCCGACCATGCCGCGCAGAGGGTCACTACCCATTTTTTTCCGTGCCGAGGAGTACCCCCTACTCTGGTGTTTTCATTTCCTTTAGGACAGCCCAGTCCTGGGTGCTAAACTTGCCCGTGCCGTCACCCCGGCGGAAGAAGAACTCCCCGGTATTGGCGTTACGCAAGGCGATGTCGCACTTGCCGTCGCCGTCGAAATCCCCGGCGATAGCCTGGTAGGCGTTGCCGGGCCCGTCGGCTTGCCACTGAAACGTAGGCCAGTCCGGTGTGTTAAACTTGCCCTTGCCGTCACCCCGGCGGAAGTAGAACACCCCGGTATTCACGTTACGCAAGGCGATGTCGCACTTGCCGTCGCCATCGAAATCCCCGGCGATTGCTTGGAAAAATGTGAAGATGAACAGGTTGGCTTGCCATTGGTAGGGAGCCCATGCCTCCTTCCAGTCTTCCTTGTCAAACCCACCCTTGCCATCGCCCCGGCGGAAGTAGAACAGGCCGGTATTGGCGTTACGCAAGGCGATGTCGCACTTGCCATCGCCATCGAAATCCCCGGCGATTGCTTGGAAAAATGTGAAGTTGAACGGGTTGGCTTGCCTGTCGGGCTCCCACCGATACGAGGCCCAGTCATGCTTGTCAAACTTGCCCTTGCCGTCGCCCCGGCGGAAGTAGAACATCCAGGTTTTCCTGTTCCGCAAAGCGATGTCGCACTTGCCGTCGCCGTTGAAATCCCCCACAAGCGGATCCGAACTCAGATTAATGGCACCGGGAGCGAGGGCATTCATGTTCATGGACGGCGGCGGCAAGGGGTACTCGCGAACTCTACTGTTCTCATTCAATTCAATCACACCAGGAAACAAGTAGGTGAATGTGCCGCCATCCGATCGCCGGGCCTCCAGCTTGTACTTAAACCGCCATGTGTCGTTCCCGTGAGGGTGGATGGAGATGCGCACGCGCAACTTGCCAACATCGCGAGCAAATACCGAGTGGATGTCCTTCAACACTTCAGTGTTGGGGCTGTTGTTTGGATAGTATTTCAACCCCTCTTGCTCGTAGAAGACGATGTCACGGACGCCGGGCTGGTAAACCTTGACCGACAGGTGAGTGTCCTTGTCTTTGTCCTCGTCTTGTGTGTAGAAGGTGATGCTCCAGTTTGTCAGCCGGGGAACTCCGGTCCGATCAACTCGACTGAAGGCCGTCGTGAAGCTCAGTCCGGCAACTCTATTATCCCGGAGGTAGTTAAGGCGAAAGCTGATAGGGAGCCCAAAACGTATTGTCTCCGGCGTGACCTTCTCAGCCACGAACGCCTTGAAACGCTCTAGTGGGTCACCAGTCACTATTTCCAGCGCGCTGTCGGGTTTCCCCCCGAAAACGATGAGCTTCATGTCGCTCTCTTTAATCAGCCTCTCCTTAGCCTCCGTCGCGCTAGCCTCAGCGCTCCCGCCCACGTAGCCTATCGACCCTTTAACATCCAAACTGAGCTTGTCATAGGACTCCTTAGAAGAGATCATTAGCAGTGCCATCCTGCCGTAGGTCACGGTCTGAATATAGGTGATAGGGTTGTCTTCTTGGTTGGCGTAGGGCTCCAAGTCCTTCACCTTCACACCCTCGCGGAAAAAGGCCGTTGGTTGAGCAGGTGGTTCAACGGAGTACGAGTAGTATTCTTGCGTGAACTTTACCATAATGTTGGTTTGAGAACTGTACTGCTCCGAGTTCAAAGAAGCCGCGATGTTTCCGCTCATCCAGCTAGCGCGCGCACCGATTTGCAGCAGTGCATGTTCCAAAGAGTATACCTGCTGCATAGTGAAGGAGAACTTGGGCGCTGGCAAAAATCCTCCTCGTAGTATATCTTGCCGCGCTTGCTCGACCGTTGCCAGCGAAGGGTTGTCGATCACCTTGCTGATCGGCGCAGGATCGCTTCCTTCTGCTACACTCCCGATCACTACCGTCTGCCGCGCGTGCGGAACTGGGACGGCCGCCAGCGTCCCTCTTCTTAGAGTCCCACCCTGGATTAGCGACCCAGGCCACAAAACACCGTGGTTAGGATTGAAACCAGCCAATTCGTCCAGGGTCAGAGTCGTCTCGAAGGGAGTCGTCTGGACCGTTACACCATCTTCCTCATGGCTCTTGGAATCCCCTGTTTGTTTGAGGGGAACGGGCTCCTTCTTCTCGAAGGAGGTCATTTTAAGGACGAAGTTGCGGAGTTCCGCCCGATCCTTCTCTTCATCCGCCGCAGTGAGCGGCAATTCGCACGCTGCGGTTAGCAAGAGGACGAACAACCCAGGGATACCGCACGCCCGCCATTTCACGAGACCACGGCACATGATACACCTCCGATCTGGCTCTAGGGACTACTCGACGCATCATTTTGCGTGAGGCCACAGCGCATGCCAGCCCACTAGAAACCACTACATTCTCCTTCGCCCTGACGGTCGGTGCAAGAGATAACCCGATGGATTTTAGTGTCCACCCGGCCAACCGCGGAAGAAATTGGTGTCGGTTCATTTTTCTGCCGTTTTGTGGGGGCGGCCACGGCGGCGCGGTGCCAGCTCCAGTCCCAATCGCACGGCGGTTTGCTCCACCCACATCGCGGGACCATACGGCCTGCCGCTCGTCACCGAGCGACGCACCGCTGCCAACTCCTTCTCGGTCAACGGCGTGTGCAACCAGCTGCGCCAGTAACGCTGCCGTGTTTCCTCCGTCTTTCCCAGCGATGACCACAACGACGCTTCATCCACCAGAGGCAGGTGCCGGCCCAAACCATGCACCACGTAACTCGACCACGGATAGCAAGCGAGATCGCTGACCATTCCGGCACGCAAGGGGTTCGATTCCACGTAACGCATCACCGTCAGCAGGTGCTCATCCGCCGCCACCACAGGACTCTTGAAGCGGCCTTGCCAGACATGGCCGGAGGTCGCGGACATCTTGTGATAATGCCAGGTGTGGGCCACGGTCAACGACTGCAAGATGCGGCTGATGGTTTGCTCGGCGGCCGGCTCCAAGACCAGATGGAAGTGGTTGTCCATCAGGCAATACGCGTACAGCCGGAAGGGATAGCGTTCCTATTGCGCTCAGGGTTGTTCTCGCGATCGGCGCTCCAACCGCGCCAGCGCCGTCTTCGCTTCGCGAGTCGTTTGCCCTTCGGGCGCTCCCTCGGTCAGCGTCTTCAATATTTGCCGCGCTCCTGGTGTGCCGATGTGTTCCAGCGTCTCGATGGCTCGCAATGTCTGTAATTGCGCTCCGGTAGGTGGATGATCGAGCCGCTCCAATAGCGCCTCCACACGCCGCCGAACTTCCAGCGAGGGCTTGCGCGTCAAGGTCTGACGCAATTCGGCCGCGACGGTTTCCTCCAACGTCTCCAGCTCGCGGGTCGCACGCTCGCGCTCGGCGAACTTCTCCGAGTCCAACGCGGCGATCAGCCGTGCGACCTGTCCGGCCTCGGGGCGAGCGACCGGCCGCAATCGCTCGCGCAGCAGGGCCGTTGTTCCCTCCGGATCGGCGATCAGTTGCCACATCGCCGCGTAGGCGGCCTTGGCATTCTCCGACGCCAACGCCTTCCACGCGGCGCGCAGTTTTTCGGGCGGATAGCGGACGATGCGCCATTGTCCATCGGGCGTGCGTCCGGTGAGGTCCCAGACGAGCGCCTGCGAATCGTAGCCGCCGCTGACCAACAGGTGTCCATCCGCGCTGACGGTCAATGAGGCGATCTCGTAGGACAGATGCCCCTTCAACCGCATTCGTTCCTTGCCCGTCGCTACTTCCCACAAATGGATGACGCCTTGCTGGTCCGTGATCAGCATGGTCCGGTTATCGCGCGTGAAGTGTATGTGCA
>DATBHJ010000230.1:0-60783 GCA_036557565.1 Gemmataceae bacterium | reverse complement strand
TGATCGCCGTGGCCCGGCGGCTGCTGGGCATCCTCAATGCGCTGATCCGCAACCGAACGCCATGGGACGAAAAACGCATCGCGATCGCTTGACTTTCAAGACAGTCACTTACTCCGCTGCGCTGCGTGCGCGGCTCGGATTAAACTGCGTCGTCTTTTTTGTCTGATCTTAGTTACAATGCCCTCATGGACAGTCTGACCTTCCTTCAAGGCGCGGCCAAGGCGAAGCCGCGGCCCATTTACGTCCTCTATGGGGATGAGCATTTCCTCAAGCGACGCGTCATGGCGGCGCTAAGGACGTTGGTGCTGGGAGTTGACGACGACGGTTTCGGTCTGTCCAGTCGCGACGGCGAGAAGGCGAACTGGGCCGAAATTCGCGATGAATTGGAGACGTTGCCATTTCTCAGTTCGCGCCGGCTTGTCATCCTCGAGCGGGCAGAGTCATTCGTGACGCGCGAGCGGCCGCGCCTGGAGAAGTATTTCGCCGAGCCATCGAAGACCGGAGTGCTGGTGCTCGAAGTGCAATCCTGGCCGGCAAACACCAAATTGGCCAAGGCGCTGCCGGACCCAGCTACCATCGTGTGCAAAGCGCCCGAGGCGCGGAAGCTGCCGGAGTGGTGCGTCGAATGGTGCGATAACCAGCACGACAAACCGTTATCGGCGCCCGCTGCTCGTCTCCTGGTCGATCTGGTTGGCGCCGACATGGGGTTGCTCGATCAGGAGATGGCCAAGCTGGCCATTTACGCCGGCAGCAACAGCCGCATCGATATGGCCGACGTGGACCAACTCGTCGGCCAAAGCCGGCTCGAAAACACTTGGAAGATTTTCGATCTCATTGGCAACGGCCAGACAGGTGATGCGCTGACGCTCTTGGATCGCCTGCTCGATCAGGGCGATGAGCCGTTGCGCTTGCTGGGCGCATTCAGCATGCAGCTGCGGCGCTTGGCCCAGGCGGCGCGATTGCACAGCCAGGGTGAATCCATGTCCGATGCCCTGGAACATGCCGGCGTGCCGCCGTTTGGCCGCAGGAGCGCCGAACAGCAAGTGCGCCATCTCGGTCGCCGCCGGCTCGATTTGGTCTACGATTGGCTCTTGGAAACCGATCTGGGCCTCAAAGGCTCCAGCCAACTGCCGCCGCGCACCTTGCTGGAGCGCCTGGTGGTGCAACTAGCGCGAAAGCGATAAGAACCTAACCACAGAGTCACAGAGAGCACAGAGAAAGAACACAGAAAAAAGCAAAATCAATCAGAACGGCACACTCTTAGCTCTTTTTGTTTCTCTTTTTTCTTCTCTGTGATTCTCTCTGTGTTCTCTGTGACTCTGTGGTTAGTTCTCTTTCTTGAAAGGTGATAATGCCCTCATCCCCTCCTCGTTTGTTGATTACTCTGGGCGATGTCGCCGGCATTGGGCCGGAGATCGTCGCGCGGGCTTGGACAGACTTGCTGCCCTTATGCCGTCCCGCGATCGTTGGCGATCCATTGTGGCTGCGGCGCGGCCTGGAACTGATCGGCTCGCCGGCGCGGGTGTGCGTGATTGAACATCCGGCCGAGGCACAGCCGAAGGCGGATGTGCTGCCGTGCCTGGCCGGCAGCGATCAGGATCTACACGGAGTCGAGCCGGGGCGTGTCAGTGCCGCGGCGGGCAGGGCAGCTTATGATTTTCTCTGCCGCGCGATTGATTGGACGATGGCTGGCGAGGCCGACGGCATCGTCACGGCGCCCTTGCACAAGGAGGGACTGCACGCGGCCGGTCTGCCTTATCCTGGACACACCGAGATCCTGGCCCAGCGCACCGGCGTCAAGGAATTCGCCATGGTTCTCGCGGTGGGCAATCTCGCCGTCGCTCACGTCACGCTGCACATGGCTCTGCGAGACGTCTTTCGCCATCTGACGCCCGCCGCCGTACTGGAGAAGATACGCCTGCTGGACGGCTTGATGACGCGGCTGCTCGGCCGTCGTCCGCGCCTGGGCGTGGCGGCACTGAATCCCCATGCCAGCGACGGTGGATTGTTCGGCGATGAAGAAGCCACCATCATCGCTCCCGCCGTGCAAGCCGCGCAGCGCGAGGGACTGGAAGTCAGCGGTCCCTGGCCGTGCGACACCCTGTTTGTGCGGGCGCGGCGCGGCGACTTCGACGGCATCGTGGCCATGTATCACGATCAGGGACACATTGCCTTGAAATTGCTTGGTGAAGGAAGGGCCGTGAACATCAGCGCCGGCTTGCCGATCGTGCGTACCAGCGTGGCGCACGGCACAGCCTACGACATCGCCGGACGCGGCATCGCCGACGCCGCCAGTCTCGTCGAGGCCACACGCGTCGCCGCCATGCTGGCGAGAGTTGGCGAACGGCCGGCGTAAGCCGGCTGGTGCGACGATTACCAGTCGGCTTATGCCGGCCGTTCGCCGCCGCCGGAGTGTTCGGCCTTGACGGCCAGATCGATCAGCTTGAACGTCTTGACGCCGATGCGCGCGAAGCATTCGGCGACGATGCTATAAGGAGCACCGAGCAGGCTGATGAGCAGATCCATCGGCGTGACTTTGCAGCGCTCGTTGTCGAGGGCGCGCTGATAGGCGTCGCGCAACAGGGCGATGACATTGTCCGAGAGGAATTCGCGGTTTAGGACCAGGACGGCTTCCTCCTCACCCTGCTCCTGGTAGAACAGCTCCTGAAATTGACCCAGAAGGGTGGACAGATCGGCTTGCAGGCGCTCGCCCCAGTTGCAGACGCTTGCGTCGGGAACGGCGAGCAGACCCATGAAAATGTGCGGACTACGAACGCTGTCCCAGCGTGTCTCGCGTGCCAGACGCAGGGCTTCGCGCAGGGCGTGAAGCGCCTCGTCGTTGAAACAATCCAGACGCAATCGGCCGCCGGGAAGAAAAACGTCGTCTACGGATCCGTCAGGCTCTGCCATGGCACGGCCCTTCCAGGAGAGACGGGACCTATCGTTAGATTATGACGAACCAATCTCAGCAACGCAAGAAGCCATTCATGCGGCTCGACCCCTTGCCGTCGCTACCATCCCCCCAATCGTTAATTCAGTTTCAACTTCTGATGACAGGTACGGCACCGGACCTGGTGCAGGCGGACCTGTTTATTGCACTTGGGGCAACGACTAAAGCGCGTCTTGCGGCGCGCTTTGATACGCGGTCGAGCTTGCATAAGGGATTTCCTTTCACGGAGCGTTGTTTCATCGTCTCTCGCGAAACGATGAATCACTCGCGACGAAACGGGCTTAACATATTCTTCTTGTATAGATGCGCCGCCCCGCCAAGGCAATGCGAGAGCAGCAAAGCAAGGGCACACGCCGAGGAATTCCTAGAATGGATGAAACGAAGGTACAGTTACGGAGATCAGTAACATGGGCAAACGCTCTTCCCTCCTCGCTCTGCTTTGCCTCATGGCGACAGTCCTCGACAGGTCCGGCTCGGCTGCCGAGGGCGCGAAACGTCCCAACGTCCTCATCATCCTCAGCGACGATCAGGGCTACGGCGACTTCTCTTGCCACGGCAATCCTGTCCTCAAAACGCCCAACCTCGACAAGCTGCACGATCAAGGTATCCGTCTGACCGATTTCCATGTCGCGCCCATGTGTACGCCGACGCGCGGCCAACTGATAACCGGACTGGACGCCCTGCACAGCGGCGCCTCTTCTGTCTGCGCCGGCCGATCGTTCATCCGCCGCGGCATTCCGACGTTGGCGGAAGTATTCGCGGCCAACGGCTATCGCACAGGCCACTTCGGCAAATGGCACCTGGGCGATAGCTATCCCAATCTGCCGCACCAGCGCGGCTTTCAGGAGACGGTGTATTTCCTGGGCTGGGGCATCACGTCGATGGCCGACCTGTGGCAAAACGACTGCTTCGACGGCCGTTTTCGACACAATGGGGTCCTACAAGAATACAAGGGCTACTGCACCGATGTCTGGTTCGACCTGGCGATGAACTGGATCAAAGAGCGCCACGAGAAAGACGAGCCGTTCTTCGTCTATCTGCCGACCAACGCCGCCCATGGGCCTTGCTGGGTGGCCGACGAGTACAAGCAGCCGTACAAGGGCCGCGGACCGGCGGCCTTTTTCGGCATGATCGCCAATCTCGACGAGAACATGGGCCGGCTCGACGGCTTTTTGAGCGCTAACAGCCTGCACGACAACACCATCGTGATTTTCTTCAACGACAACGGCGGCACCGCGGGCGTGAATCTGTTCAACGCCGGCATGCGCGGCCGCAAGACGGAGTATCACGAAGGCGGTCATCGTGCCGCCTGTTTCCTGCGCTGGCCCGCCGGCCATCTGCGTCCGCCCGCCGATCTCGACAATCTGACGGAGGTTCAGGATCTGGCTCCGACGCTCCTCGAACTGTGCGGGCTGCAAGCGCCGAAAACGGTCCACTTCGATGGCATGAGTCTTGCTCCCTTATTGATGGGCAAGACGGACGAGCTGCCCGATCGCATGTTGGTCGTGCAATATGGGCAGAGACCGGAGAAATGGGATTGCGCCGTAATGTGGCAAAAATGGAGGTTGGTCAAGGGCAAGGAGTTGTACGACCTTCGCCGCGATCCGGGCCAGAAAACCGATGTCGCCGCCGAGCATCCCGACGTGCTCCAGAAGATGCGCGATCACTACGAGAAATGGTGGGCAGGCGTGGCGCCGCGTCTCGATGATTTTAGTCCCATCAGCATCGGTTCGGACAAGGAAAATCCGGTGCGCCTGTCGGCCGCCGACTGGGCCAACGTCTACTGCGACAACATGCAGAATTTGCGGACGGGATTGAATCGCAATGGGCCGTGGCATCTGTTGGTCGAACAGGATGGAACCTATGAGGTCGCTTTACGCCGTTGGCCAAAAGAGGCCGACGCCGCCATCTCGGCCGGCGTGCCGGCGTTCAAGGCTGTGGACGGCGGTTTGCCGCCCGGCAAGGCGTTGCCCATCGTCCGTGCCCGGCTCAAAATCGGTGACGTGGATGAAACCCGGCCCGTGACGGCCGGCGACAAGGAAGTTGTGTTCACTCTGAAGCTCAAGGCCGGCACATGTACGCCGATGCAATCGTGGTTTTATGATGCCGACGGCAAGGAATTGTGCGGCGCCTATTTCGCCTACGTACTGCGGAAGTAGAATAGGTCGGCACTCCCTCACCAGTTCCCCCCGCCCCAGCCCTCCCCCACAAGGGGGGAGAGTGTACTGTTCCCCCTCCCCCCTTGTGGGGGAGGGCTGGGGTGGGGGGTGCGAACTGCTTTAGATTTGCCCGCCGGCTCATAGAATAACGAAATGCATTATTTCTTGGGAGCGAGGTAAGAGATTTGTCCATGCCTGAGGTGCTCGACTGGCAGCGTGTCGCTGAACCGCATGCCGTCATTCATTACGCTGTCCAGTCGCTCCAAGAGGGGCGCACCGTCGCCTTTCCCACAGAGACCGGCTACGCCGTGACTGCCAGCGGTCTGATGGCCGACGCGGTTCGCCGACTTCCGGCCACTGGTTCGGAGCAGAACAGTGGAACGCCGGCCCTTCCGGATCTGACATTGGCGCTGCGCGGCGCCGCCGAGGCGCGCGATTGGGCACCGGGATTGAGCCGGCTCGGTCTGCGGTTGGCGCGGCGATTGTGGCCCGGCCCGGCGACATTGCTCGTCGCTGGCGAGGTCGAGCACGGGTTGGCCAGTCGTTTACCGGCAGAAGTTCGCGCTCGCATGTGCGTGCAGAATAAGCTGCATTTGGCCGTCCCGCGTCACGAGGCGTTGTGCGCAGTGCTGCGGCGCCTGCCCGGTCCGCTGGTCATGACGGCGGCAACGGGAGACAGTCGAGCGGATGTCATCGTCGCGGACGAATCCGTATCGCAGACGCAGCCGGCTACCGTCGTCGCGGTCAACGGCGAGGCCTGGGAGATCATTCGACCGGGGGCCTTGTCCGCCGAGGAGATCCGTCGGCTGTCGGCATGCTGGATTGTGTTCGTCTGCACCGGTAACACCTGCCGCAGTCCGCTGGCCGAGGCGTTGTGCAAGAAACTACTGGCCGATCGCCTGGGATGTACCGTCGAGGAATTGCCGTCGCGCGGCTATTATGTAGCATCGGCGGGCTTGTCGGCGCTGCCGGGAGGAGCGGCCGCCGCTGAGGCGGAGCAGGTGGCGCGGATCCACGGCGCAGACTTGTCGGCGCACCGCAGTCAGCCGTTGACCGTGGAGCTGGCCGCACGGGCGGATTATCTTCTTGGCATGACGCAGAGCCATGTCCGTGCTTTGATGGACTATTTTGGCCCCCTGGGTCTGTCGCCGCGTTTGCTCGATCCGGCCGGCGACATTGCCGATCCCATCGGCGGCGATCAGCCGGTTTACGACGCGTGCGCCCAGCAAATCCGGCAGCATTTGGAATCATTCGTGGCGGAACTCCTCCGCGCGGAGGCCAACCAGTCATGAAGATAGCCATCGGCAGCGATCATCGGGGATTCGAGGCCAAGACGCGCATCGTCTCGGTCCTGCATCAACTCGGCCACGAGGTCCACGATGGCGGTCCGCAGAGCCGCGACAGTGTGGACTATCCCGATTTCGCTTTCGAGGTGGCCCGCGCCGTCAGCGAAGGACGCGCCGAGCGCGGCATTCTGATTTGCGGCACCGGCATCGGAATGTGCATCGCCGCCAACAAGGTACACAACGTTCGTGCCGCCCCCTGTCACGACTGCATCACCGCCGAAATGAGCCGCCGTCACAATGACGCCAACGTGCTGTGTCTATCCGCCGATCTACTCGGCGAGGAACTCATCGAGCGTATGGTGCGTATCTGGCTGGAAACGGCATTCGAGGGCGGCCGCCACGCTCGCCGCGTCGAGAAAATCACACGCTTCGAGGATCAAAAGTAATTCGTCTAAACGGACAGATCCTTGGTGATGTGCGTCATCATCGGTTCTCCGCGGGACACCGGCCGACCAGATGGATTCTCCTGCATCATCTGGCCACGACGCCCTCTTGTCATGATGGAGGCACAGATCACAGCCGCCGTACTCACCACAGCGACCGCCCCCCAGACCACGGCCAGGCCGCCGACGGTGAAAGGCAGAGCGCTCACCGTGTTGTTGGAACCAAGAAGGAAGAACGTGGCGAACGCCGCGGCCGCGGCCATAGCACCAGGGACGGCGGTGCCGATGAGCTTTGCGGTCTTTTGCCGTGCTGCATCAGGATTGTAGTTGGCGTTGATCGACGCCAGCAGTTGGTACAGCTCATCCACGCTTCTCACCTTCAGATCCATCTTTTTGAGCAATTGCAGCAGTTCGTCAGTACTCTCAATCATCAGGCTCATACGCACCTCGCGAGTAAGAGAGAAGGAACGCCGATTCTTCGAGTAATTCGTTCCCCAGCGGAGAATCTTGTCGGGAAATCTCTGTTAGGAAGGCCCGTCCGCCTCACTCCGTCGAGTCGCCCGCCAGTTCTGATAGCACTGCCACGCGCAGTCGAAGTCTCGCCCCAATAAATGTGCTACCATCTCCAGCTGCCGTGAGTCCTCATCGTTGCGCAGCCAGTTCGCCGTCTCGGCGTGTGCCACCGCCGCTTGCCATTCGCCGCGATGCAAACAGCGTCGCGCTTCCGCCAATATACGCCGCCGTTGTTCCTCGAGCGCGAACAGCAGTGATAAATCAGCCTTGCAGCGACGGCATTGCGGACCTTGCGGATTGTCGGCCTTGCACACCGGGCAACGCATAACGATCAGATGTCCTCGGAGTAAAACATCGTGTCGGCAAGATATCGATGTACCTCACTTCAAACCGGTATATAGATTCCTCATGCGATAAACGGAATCACACGCAAGCCAGGCACGCGAGAAAACTCTTCAACGTTGTCGGTCAAGATCGAGAAATCGTGGTAGCGAGCGGTCGCTGCGATAAGCAAATCGTGAGCGCCGATCAGTTGTCCTTTCTTCGCCAATATGGCGTATATCTGGGCGTGCATCCGAGCGCAGTCGATTGTGAAGTTCAACACGCTGATCCCAGAAATGATGGATTCGACAAAAGCTGAGCGACGCTGTCTGCGCTCCTCTGTGTCGGCGCGGTGGACTCCTATGAGCAATTCCGAGACAGTAACAACGCTGATGTACACCCTTTCCGCGGGTTTCCAGGGCGATAAATCGATCGCCTTGCCGTCTTTCTCGAAACGGATGAGAACATTGGTGTCAACCATCAGTCCCATGGATTAGCCTCTGCTGGGAATTCGGCGCGGACAGCACGAACGTCCTGCAAAAACCCTTCCGCATCCTCACCCAACGTGGGCAGAGTGCGCAAGAAAGCATCCAACTGCCCAACTGTTAGCGAGGAGGCCGGCAGGACCTCAATTGTGAGGCGTACTTGGGCATGTGCTGGTAGGTCCAGCGGTTCTGTAGGTTTCAAGACTCCATTTTCAAACGTTGCAGTAATTGTCCGCATTGAAATCTCCCCGGACTCCTTCGACCGTCGTTAACGAAACCAACTACCCTTGCACGCGGGACAGCGCGTGACGATCAGATGTCCTCCAGGTAAAACAGCGTATCAGCCAATTCGTTACATGCTGCCGTCAAGTGATCCCATTGACGGTCCGTTAAGGCAGTGCGTACGCGCGTCATGAGGCGCTCGACTTCGACACGATCTTCAGGTTGCGTCCGGTCGAGGAGGCGCTCGGCTTTTTCCAGAAGCGCTCGCGCCTGCACCGCCTCGCGCTGACCCTCGCGCGGTCCGGGTACCAGGCTCGGCAATTCTTCTTCCTCCGTTGGCGGTGCGAAGCCGTTCGTTTCCTCATCTTCGTCATCGTAGCCGTCGGTGCTGCCGGGCAGCGCCCACAGCTGTTCGAGACGCTCGCGCGCCTGCTCGCGCTCCTCGCGCTCGAAGCGCGCCAGGGCGTTTTCGATGACCACTTGTTTTTGCAGTCCCGTTGCTCGTTCACGCGCCGATACCTTCAAAATGCCGTCCAGGTTCAATTCGAGCTGTACCACGATCGGATTGCCGGACGGCACGCGCGACAATCCCTGCACCATGAAACGGCCGACGCGATGATTGCGGCGGACATCGTCGCTTTCGCCTTGATAGACGTCGATTTCCACTTCGGTCTGATTGTCGTGGAAGGTGTAGAACAATTCGCTGCGCGAGGCCGGCAACGGCGCATTGCGGTGGATGATCGGTGCAAAGTGATACTCGAACGGAAATCCATGATGGCTGTCCACACACTTGATGCCCAGAGAGTGCGGCGTGATGTCCACCAGCACGGAACCGACCTCGGCGCCGGCGATGATGGCTGCCTGAATGCCGGCCCCCATCGCCACGCACAGATCGGGATTGACCTCCTGATGCGCCGGCTGGCCGAGACGTTCTTCCAACATGCGTGTGATGAGCGGCGTCCGTGTGGCACCGCCGACGAGCACGACCTTGTCGATCGCGGAGGCGATCAGGTTGGCATCGTCCAAGGCCCGCTGCACGCAATCCATCGTGCGATCAAGCAATGGCTGAATCAGCGTCTCGTATTCGTCGCGCGACAGTTCCATGGTGAGGTGCAGCGCCTGGCTATCCTTTTCGGCGATGAACTCTTCTTCGATGCGCGCGAAGGGGTGGTAGGACAGATGTCGTTTGGCCGCCTCGACGGCGCGGAGGACGCGCGAACGCGGCACGAGATTGGCACGCAAATCGATGCCATGTTCCTGCTGAAAGCGATCGCACACGAGATTGAGCAGCAAGTCGTCGAAGTCGTCGCCGCCGAGCTGTGTGTCGCCGTGGCTGGCCAGCACTTCGACGACGCCTTCCTGGGCCTGCACGACGGACACGTCAAAGGTGCCGCCGCCCAGGTCGTAAACAAGCAAGCGGTGCAGCTCGCGCTGGCTGGGATCGTAGGTCAAGGACGCAGCCGTCGGCTCGTTGAGGATGCGCACTACTTC
Organism: Gemmataceae bacterium; assembly: GCA_036557565.1. Lineage (GTDB taxonomy): Bacteria > Planctomycetota > Planctomycetia > Gemmatales > Gemmataceae > JAJPHU01. The sequence continues at coordinate 50,913 of DATBHJ010000230.1, read as the reverse complement.
CAGACCGGCAAGCTCACCAGCCTCGCGCGTGGCCTGGCGCTGGGCGTCGTTGAAGTAGGCCGGCACCGTGATGACGGCTTTGTTAACCGGAGCGCCGAACTGTGCCGCCGCCCGATCACGTAGCGCTTTGAGGATCATCGCCGAGATTTCCTGAGGGCGATACTCTTGATCGCCGAGCTGGACCTTCACGTCCTGGCCCATCTTGCGCTTGATCGACTTGACGGTGCGCTCGGGAGCCAGCACCCATTGGTTCTTAGCCGCCTGGCCGACCAGCAGCCGGCCATCCTCGGATAAACCGACGAAGGAAGGAAATATGGGATCGCCATTGTCTTCAAAAACGATGGGTTGTCCGTCGCGCACCAGGGCAATCTCGCTGTTGGTGGTGCCCAGATCGATACCCACGATGGGTTCCATGATTGTTAGCCCTCTCTGCACTGGCGAGCCGCCGGGTTTATCCCGGCGGCGGGGATAAAGCCCACCGCTTGCCTTCATCCCTTGGCCACGCGCACTTGTGCATAGCGGAAGACGCGGCCATTGTACAAGTAGCCGCGGCGGACTTCCTCGATTACTTGACCGGAGGGACGCCCACAGTCGGCGACTGCTTCCACCACTTCCATGCGCTCCGGGTCGAACCGTGCTTCCGTGGTCGGAATCGCTTCCAAACCATGTTGTTGCAGTGCCCTCTCGATGCGCTGCAAGCTCATTGTATACCCCGTCACCAGGGACGCGAGCAGCTGCCGTACGCGTTCGGCGCTGTCGCGCGCCAGGCGCTCTCGTTGCTGCTGCTCCGGGGTCGCAGCGAAAGTACGAAATAGCCGCGACCACAGCGATGGCGACTCAGTCGCTACGCTTGTGGTGGCAAGTCGTTCCAGACCCGGCAACGCCGTCTCGCGCAGACGCTGCATTTCGCGGCCGGCCAGCGCCAGGGCGTCGTACAGGTCAAGGAGCGTTTTGAGCAGCGGGCGAAGCGACTCGTCGATGTCTTGCTGCCGCGTATCCTCGCCGCGTGACTGGATCTGCCGTAAGGCGTCCAGGGCCGCCGTCAACTGTCGCAGCGACTCGGCGTTCTGTTCCTGCTGCGCCCGCACCGCGCGCGTTTGCAGATTGACCTCCTGACGCACAGCCAGGAACTGTCCCAGCAGCGTGTGTAGATCCGGCGAGCGGGGGGCGTAAGCCCCCTGTTCTCCGCAGGCAACAGGGGGCTTACGCCCCCCGCTCGCCTCTTCGTCTGCTGGAGTAGTCAGCGCAGTCAGCCACGTGCGGAAATCGGCGAGCACGGCAGACACGGCGTCGGGCGTCAGGGCTTGGGAAGCACGCTCAGAAGGGTCTTGAGGGACACCCGGCGGCGGGAGCTCCGGCATGCGATCTCCTCCACGATGGACTCGATGGTTTCCTTACGACCCGCCTCCAGCAAGCGATAGCGCACGCGGGCATTGCGATCGCGCAGCCGTTCGTAGGCGGCGCGGATGGCAGCGAATTTCTCCGGATGATGCTCCGGCGAAAACTGCCGAACCAACTCCAAGTAGCGACGGCGGATCGTCTCGTCATCGGCATCCGCCGCCAGACCAAGCAGGACATGGGGATCATCCATTGGCCGGCCCCTCACCAGTCGTCATCCGCGTCCTCGGTATCGTCGTCTTCTTCGCCGAAACCGAAGATCCGGTCCAGAACATCGAAGTCGAACGGCTGAAACTCTTGCAGAAACTTATCGATGTCTTCGAGCATACGATCGCGGCGTTCGTTGGGCAGCTGCGCCTGCGCCTTTGTCCGCGCCCGCTTGAGCAAGGGGACTACTTGCCAGCTCGGCACACGCCGGCCCCGCTCCTCGATCCACGCCAGGGCGTTCAGATAGGGAAACGTCGGACTTTCCGGATACTGTTTCTCTCCAATGTTGGCGAAACGTCGCGTCTGCGTATAGGCCTCCATGTCCAGCAGATTGCGGCACAGCTCCTCCAGCTGCGGCTCGCTAAAATCCAGAGTGCGGGCCTTGTGGATGTACGACAGCACTTTTTGCGTATGGCCTTTTTGGCCGATATACTGGACGCCGCCCTGGTGCAGGCCGGCCAGGATGCGTGTCAGAAAAACGGTGCCGTCCTGGATTGGCGTCGCCAGGCCGACCTTGAGATCTTGCTCGAATCGCTTCTTGAGGGCGCGGTCGAGCTTGAGGCGCAGCACCTCAGTCAAGAGTAGATAGGAGATGCCGACCGGGGCAGCGGTGCGGACCAAGGCTTGCTGGATCAATTCCTCGGCGCGGACCGTGTCGCCGGCCTTGAACTCGCAGGCGGCCCAGTGAGCCAGGATCATGCCGCCGTCCGAACCGCCGCTGAGATCCAGGGCTGCCTGAAACTGCTGGCGCGCTTCCTCGAAGCGATCGGACTCGCCATGGGTGCGAGCCAGCAACAGGTGGGCATCGCTGGCCTTGCGGCGCAGCCGGCGATCCAGGGCGTTGCCCTTCAAGGCTTGCTCGATCAAATCCAGCGCCGCTGCATAGTCGCCGCGCTTGCGGCGTAGATCGCTGAGCAGCTCCAGCGTAGGCACCTGATTGGGAAAGTGCTCAAGCAGTTGCCTTGCCGCTTTCTCGGCCTTGCCCTCGCGCTTGGCTTCCAGGTAGTGGCGAACCAGCGCCTCGTGCGTTTCGAGGAGATCGGGAGCCAGGGCCAGGCTCTTTTGAAAGCAGGTCTCGGCCGACGGCTCAAGGATGACCGGTGTATCGTCGTCGCCGAACATACCGAACGAAGGGCGTTGCTGTTTTCGCCGCGGTTCGGGGAGACTGGCGGCATTATGGCCCATGCGCTGCCAGATGAAAGCGCGGGCGTGATTGGCTTGATCGCCCGGCCATCTCTCCGGGTGAGCGGCGATCTCTTGCTCGTATTGCTGCCAGTGACGATGAGCCAGTCGCAAGTCGTCGGCTTTTTCGTAACCGATCGCTTGCAGACGGTGGAAATGCGGATCGTCTGGCGGCTGGCCGAACACACGTTGATAGCGGAGCAAATCGTCCGGTCCGGTTTCGAGGATTTGCCAATAATAACAGGCCGCGAGCCGCTGCACCAGCTGCGGCGATTCGTGTCGCAGCATAGACAACAGCGCCTCGGCCTGTCGCAGTGCCGCCGACATCTTACTCTTTTGGGCCAGGGCCGCCTGCAAGTTGCGCAACTGCGGCAACAGCGCCGAGCCTTGCAAGCGATCGATGTGCCTTTGCAACAGCGCTTGCGTGGCCACCGGCTGCGCCGCGCGAAAGGCGGTATCGACGCGAAAACGAAATGGCGCCGACAAGCGCGCCGGCAGGCGCTCCGGCGTCAGCCGTTGCCAGTTCTCCACGGCGCGATCGTCGTCGTTCTGCCAGTACGCCTGCAATCCGCGCAGCAGTAGTTTCCATTCGAGAAACGGCGAACGTAAGCCGATACCTTGCAGCGTCTCGCGCGCCGTCTCATCCTGACCGGATTCGACCTGTGCGAAAGCAAGGACGATGCGATCGAAGTCGGCTTGCAGCGCCGGTGGTAGAGCGGCACGGCCGGCAGCTTCCTGCTGCATGGCAGCATCGGCGACATAAGCGAGAACGCGCTGCCCGCTGGCCGGATCGGGCAGGCTGTCAATCAGCGCCAGCGTCCGTCGCACCTCACCGCACTGGGCCATTTCCTGAGCCAGCCGTTCCCGCCACGTCGGCGTTTCGCCATCCAGATGCGCCGCCACGTCAAGGACCGTGAGTGCATCGCGTGTCTGCCCCTGGTTGCGTAGCTGGCGAACACGACCGAGGTAGATGTCCTTGAGCAATTCGAGATTGGCCGGCGTCGGTTCATACTTGTGCAGCTGCTTGGTCAGTTCCAGCGCCTGCTGAAAGCGCCCTTCCTGACGCGCGCGATCGATGCGTCGCCGCAGCTCTTGCGGCGAATAGGTGGTGTTGTGGCGATGTTTGGGTTTCCTGCTCACGGAACCTCCCGTGCAGCGATCGTCCGCAGATGCTCTCTCCCGTTACTATACAAACGGCGTGACATCGCTACCACGGTGGCGGAGTGCGCAGGGAAACTCGTTGAATCCATTAAGGCACGGGGGTAAACTCCGTCTGGGAAATAGTCTCCGACAAGCACGGATCGATGAGGCTTTCCTCATGGCAACCACTCAAAATCGGACAGTTTGGTTTCCGAAAGATTCGCTCCTCTTCTTCGGTCTGACTCTGCCGCTTTGGACCATTGGTGGTTTGGCCTGGGGTTTCTGGATGGCTCTCTTCTCCAGCAGCCCACTGATTTTCTGGATCTTCTTGGGGCTGCTTTGGGGGGCCAGCGTCTGGTTTTTCTATTCGATCTCCCTGGCGATAATTTCCCGAGAGATTTCGATAAACATTCCGTTGTCAGAAACCACAATGCTTCCCGAAGGTCTCGACAAAGCCGTAAAACGCCTCCGCTACACATTGGAGCAGCAGTCATCCACGAGTTTCGTCTGTAAGCCGAAACACTTCTTTTCTCGTCTTTTTGAGTTCCAACAGCTGCATGTGTCGATGTCGGATGGCAGCGCGGATCTCATTGGTCCGGCCAGAATCGTCAATAAAGTTCGGAAGGAATTGCTGGCGAATCCACCGCGGATGGCAGACCAGGCCACACCGGAAAAATAAAAGAGACGGTGGTTAAGCCAGCAAGGACGACTATTGAGTGCATGAATAGTTTCTGATAGTTTTCTTGTTAGCCCAGCCCTTTAGGGCTTAGGATAGCGACGGGCCTGGTATCGATTTGGGGGCTTTAGCCCCTCCCTTTTGGGGCTTCAGCCCCTCATGAGTCGCTGGCGCGGCAGAGGGCCAAAAGGCCCAAGCCCTCTTCCGCGTCACTCTGTCCCCGGCCCTGAAGGACTGGGCTAACGAAAAACACTACCAGAATCGACGTACGCACCCGCGCTGACCAAGGGGCGACCTTTCCGTTTGCCTCTGCGTATTCCGGCCGGTAGACTCATCGTTTATGGCCGACGTTACGCAGATTCTGAATGCCATCGAGGGCGGTGATCCGCACGCCGCAGAGCAGTTGTTGCCGCTGGTCTACAACGAGTTGCGGCGGTTGGCGGCGGAGAAGATGGCTCAGGAGAAGCCGGGGCAAACCTTGCAAGCGACGGCGCTGGTCCACGAAGCCTATGTCCGGCTGGTCGATGCAGACAAACCCCGGCAATGGCAAAGTCGTGGCCATTTCTTCGCCGCCGCCGCCGAGGCCATGCGTCACATTCTGGTTGATCGAGCGCGTCGCAAACGCAGCCGGAAGCGGGGCGGCGATCGGAGCCGGATCGCGCTCGATGAGGCGAATTTTGCGACCGCCGAAGACGCCGAGGAAGTGCTGGCCGTGAACGAGGCGCTGGCTGGACTGGCTGCGACCGATGCCCAGGCGGCAGAGTTGGTCAAACTTCGCTACTTCGCCGGCCTGTCCATTCCAGAGTCGGCCGAGATACTGAACATTTCTCCGCGCTCGGCGGATCGGCTCTGGGCCTATGCCCGCGCCTGGCTGCGCCGGGCCATCGGCGAGCCATAATTTCAGAAAAAAATGGCGCGATTCGAGGGCGGACTGCGCTTGTAGATGCAGCGGACCTGCAAGTGAATCCATTCGGGAGTTTCGGGCCATGAACGAGCGCTCTCTGTTCTTTGCCGTGCTGGACATCGACGACCCATCGGAACGGTCGGCGTATCTCGATAGTGCCTGCGCGGGCAATGCAGCCTTGCGTTCCCAGGTCGAGCAGCTCTTGAAAGCTCATCACGAGTCGGGACTGTTCATGGAGCACCCGGCCCTCACTCTGGAGGCCACCGTCGATGATCCGTCGGTGACCGAACGGCCCGGCACGGTGATCGGTCCGTACAAGCTGTTGGAGCAGATCGGTGAAGGTGGATTCGGCGTCGTCTTCATGGCCGAGCAGATGCAACCGCTGCGCCGCAAAGTGGCGGTGAAGGTGCTCAAGCCGGGCATGGACACGCGCGAAGTGGTCGCCCGATTCGAGGCCGAGCGGCAAGCCCTGGCATTGATGGACCATCTCCATATCGCCCACGTCTTTGACGGCGGCGAAACCGCGACGGGCCGGCCTTATTTCGTCATGGAGCTGGTACGCGGCATTCCGATCACCGATTTCTGCGACCAGGATCGCCTGTCCCTCCGCGAGCGGCTGGAACTATTTGTGGACGTGTGCCAGGCGGTGCAGCACGCCCATCAAAAAGGCATCATTCACCGCGATCTCAAGCCGTCCAACGTGATGGTGACGGTGCATGACACCAGGCCAATCGTCAAGGTGATCGATTTCGGCATCGCCAAGGCGCTCGGCCAACAGTTGACCGACAAGACGCTCTTCACCGGCTTCGTGCAGATGATGGGCACGCCGTTGTACATGAGTCCAGAGCAAGCGGGCATGAGCGGATTGGACGTGGACACGCGCAGCGACATCTACTCGCTGGGGGTCTTGCTCTACGAGCTATTAACTGGCACGACGCCGTTCGACAGAGGGCAGTTGCGCGAGGGCGGTCTCGATGAGATCCGCAGGCTGATCCGCGAAGAAGAGCCAGCCAGGCCCAGCACGCGCGTGAGCACCCTGGGGCAGGCGGCCGGCACGGTATCGGCCAATCGTAAGAGCGATCCGAAGCAGTTGAGCGAGCTGTGCCGGGGCGAGCTGGATTGGATTGTCATGAAGGCGCTGGAGAAAGACCGCAATCGCCGTTATGAAAGCGCCAGCGCCCTGGCCGCCGATGTGCGACGCTATCTGAACAACGACCCGGTACTGGCCTGTCCTCCCTCAGCGCTGTATCGCTTCCGCAAGTTCGCTCAGCGAAACAAGGCGATTCTCGCTACAGTGTCGGTGGTGGCCGCGGCACTTCTTATCGCGGTCGGCAGCCTGATCGGCACTGTGCAGGTGCTCGCGGATTCTAAAACTAAGGTCGAGGACAAGCAGAGGAAAACGGAGGAAGCGCTAGATCGCGAGACAAAGGCCAAGGAAGAACTCTTCCATGCTCTGTACTTCCAGCGGATCAACTCCGTGGAAGGAGAATTGGCGGCCAACAACATCGCGCGGGCAGAGGAATTGCTCGACGACTGCCCGTTCTCGCTGCGCGGCTGGGAGTGGCACTACCTGAAGCGACGCCGCCACCAGGCACCGTTGACATTTCGAGGGCACAACAACTGGGTCTGGGGTGTGGCCGTCAGTCCGGATGGCAAGTTGGTCGCCTCGGCGAGTACGGTGTCCGCAAACACCGTGGGAGAAATCAAGATTTGGGACAGCGCAACAGGCCGGGTTCAACAGACTCTGCTCGGCCACGCTGGCCCGGTTCTGGGTGTGGCCTTCAGTCCCGATGGCAAACGTCTGGCCTCGGCGGGCTCGGACCGGACGGTAAAGGTCTGGGACGTCGCCACGGGCCGGGAGCTGCACACTCTACATGGCCACAGCGAGGAGGTAAAATGTATAATTTTCAGCCCCGACGGTAAGCTCCTGGTTTCGGGCAGCAACGATCGCACGGTGAAAATCTGGGATGCGGCCGATTTTCGGGAGCTGCGCACCTTGGCCGACCACCGCAACGGCCCCATCTTCGGCGTGGCATTTAGCCCCGACAGCAAGCGACTGACATCAACCAGTCCCATCCGGATTTGGGATGTGGCTTCCGGCAAAGCGCTGCATGATCTCCCCGGAACCGGGATCAGCGTGGCCTTCAGCCCCGATGGGCAATACCTCGCTTCCGTACATGCGGATGGACCTGTGAAGCTCTGGGACGCGCACACGGGCCGGTATTCGCGCACTCTCCGCGGCCACATCGTCTTGACCACCAGCGTCGTCTTCAGTCCCGACGGCAAGCGCCTGGCCACGGGAAGCTGGGACAAGACGGTCAAGGTCTGGGACCTGGCGTCGGATCGGGAGGCCATCACCCTGCGCGGCCATGAGGACATGGTGACCGGCGTCGCCTTCGGTTCGGATGGCCTGCAAATCGCCTCGTCCAGCCTGGATTCGACGGTACGGGTCTGGGATGCCGCTCCTCTGGGCCTACGGATAGGGCAGGAATTGCTGACCCTGCGTGGCCACCTTGGGATAGTGACGGACTTGAAGTTCACGCCGGACGGCAAGCTGCTGGCCTCGGCGAGCCTCGATAAGACCGTGAGGTTCTGGGATGTCGCAAGCGGCGAGCCAGTGCGCACCTTGCAAGGGCACGCCAGTTGTGTGGGCAACCTCGTCCTCAGCCGCGACGGCCGGCGTCTGGCCTCGACCGACATCCACGGCATCGCCAAGGTTTGGGATGCCCTCAGCGGTCAGGAAGTGCGGACCCTCTACGGTTACTCCGTGCGTGCGGCCATCAGCCCGGACGGCAAGCGCGTGGCCACCGCGCGAGATGGGATGATGGTCTACACTTGGGACATCGAAACGGGCAAAGAAGTGGTCCGTCCCTTCCGCACTTCCACAAGGGGCGTTTACTGCGTCGCCTTCAGCCCCGATGGCAAGCGTCTGGCTACGGGCGGCTGGGACAAGACCGCGAGTGTTTGGGATGCGGACAGCGGCCAAGAGATAAGCGTCCTCCGTGGGCACCGTCACGTGATCTTCAGTTTGGCCTTCAGTCCGGACGGCAAACGCCTTGCTACGGGATGTTGGGATAACACCGCCAAGGTTTGGGACGCCGCCACCGGCAAGGAGCTGGCGACCCTCCGTGGCCACACGGACCGCGTGATGAACGTCGCTTTCAGCTCGGATGGCAGGCTCTTGGCCACGGCGAGCATGGATAACACCGCGAAGGTATGGGACGCGGCCAGCGGAAGTGAAATCGCCACCGTGGCTGGGCAGAGCGGTTGCGTCATCGGCGTGGCTTTCAGCCCCGACGGCCAGCGTCTCGCCATCGGCAGCGGCCATCACAGCAAAGGCGAGATCACGATCTGGGATGCGACGCAGTGGGCGCAGAAACCCTGATCTCCCCCCTGGCCGTCGGCCGGAACAACTGGCTACACATCGGAGGCGACGGCCGGCTGTGACCCGCGGCAGTGTCGCTCAGCGTCTTGGCCTCTATCCGACGGCACGGGGTCAACCCATGGGCGTACCTTCGTCACTTCGTGACCGAATTGCCGGCCCGTCTCGCCATACCCGACCTGCTCCCCGACCTGTGGCGTCCCACGGCAGCAGGTTCGTAGCCCGGTAATGCCATCACCCGGCAGTCCTGCCTCGGGCTGTGGCCCCCGAAGCGACCCCGCCTACAATGCAATTGTCTTCATCTCGACCTGACAGCCGGCTGGCCCTCGACTCAACGTGGAGTAGCCCGATGGCAAACTCAGACGGACAGTCCCCCGCGTCACCCGCCACTCCGCCCCCCGGCAGCATGACGCCGTCGCTCGCCAACGCCGCAGCCACCGCCAGCGATCTCCCCGCCGACGATTCGGTCGCTTCCCGGCCGGCCCCGTCAGGACGCTATGCCCTCGGCGACGAGATCGCCCGCGGCGGCATGGGAGTGATCTACCGGGCCACCGACACGGCGCTGGACCGCGAGGTGGCCGTAAAGGTGCTGCAAGATCACTTCGCGCCCGACTCCGGCGTCGCCCGCCGCTTCGCCGGCGAGGCCCGCATCGCGGCTCAGTTGCAGCACCCTGCCATTCCCCCCGTCCACGACCTGGGCACGCTGCCCGACGGCCGCCCCTTCCTCGCCATGAAGCTTATCAAAGGACAGACCCTGGATGCGCTGCTCCGCGCCCGCCCCGACCTGTCGGCCGAGCGCGGGCGCTTTGTGGCAATCGTCGAGCAGGTCTGCCAGGCGATCGCCTACGCCCATGCCCATAACGTCATCCACCGCGACCTCAAACCGGAGAATGTCATGGTGGGCGCGTTCGGCGAGGTCCAGGTCATGGACTGGGGCCTGGCCAAGGTTCTCACGGACCGCCCCGCCGCAGCCGATCCGCTGGAGACGACCGCGGAGACGCGAGTGGTCAGCCTGCGCGACAGTGACGGCTCGTTCACGCAGGCGGGCAGCGTGTTGGGCACGCCGGCCTTCATGCCGCCTGAGCAAGCGATTGGCGCGATCGGCAAGGTGGATCGGCGGTCGGACGTGTTTGGATTGGGGGCGATCCTGGCGGTGATCCTGACGGGCCGGCCGCCGTTCACGGCTGCTTCGGCGGAGACGACGCGGGTCAAGGCGGCCCGAGGGAAGGTGGAGGAATGCTTCGCCCGGCTGGACGCCTGCGGGGCAGACCCCGAACTGCTGGCCCTGTGCAAGCGCTGCCTGGCCCCGGAGCCTGCGGACCGGCCGACGGACGCCGGCGACGTGGCCCGTGCGGTGGCGGCACTGCGCGCGGCCGCCGATGAACGGGCCAGGCGGGCCGAGCTGGACAAGGTGCGCCTGGAAGGCGAGCAAGCGGCCGCCGAGGCGCGGGCCCTGGAGCGGCGCAAACGGCGGCGGTTGTGGTTGGGGGCGGCGGCGGCCTTGGTGCTGGCGGCGCTGGCGGGCCTGTCGGCCGTATTGGCGGTGCAGAAGCGCGCCAACATCGAGCTGGAGGGCAAGAACACGGCGCTGGCGGAGGAGCAGGCCAAGGTGGAGGCGCGGTTCGGGACGGCGCTAAAGGCCATCGCCACCTTCCATACCGGGGTCAGCGAGGACGCTCTGCTGAAGAACGACGAACTGACGGAACTGCGCACCAAGCTGCTCAAGGAGGCCGCCGGCTTCTACACCGAGCTGGAGCAACTCTTGGCCGGGCAGACCGATGCCAAGTCCCGGAAGTTGCTCGCCGACAGCTTTTACCAGCTGGGCACGCTGACCGAACAGATCGGGGACAAGAAGCAGGCGCTGGCGGTGCATCGGAAGTCGCTTGAACTGCGGCGCGAGCTGGCTTCGGACCCGGGGGCGGACGTGGAGACGCGCCTGGACGTTCCCCGCAGCCTACGCGCCGTGGGAAGGGTGCTGTTTGGCCTGAATGACGTACCGGGGGCGATGGCGGTCTACGAGGAACAGCGCGACCTGGCCGCAGCGCTGGAGGCCGAATCGCCGACGGGCGCGGCCCGGCAGCTTGTGGCGGTCGGCTACTTCGGGACGGGCTCGGTGCTCCATCGGACCGGGAAGATGACCGAGGCCCTGGCGGCGACCGAGAAGGCGCGCGACCTGTTGCGGCCCCTGGCCGAAGCCAGCCCCGACTCCACGCGCGTCCAGATTGACCTGGCCACGTCCCACCTAAATATTGGCTACTTCCTCGTATCCCTCGGCAAGGCAACAGAGGGGCTGAAATCGTACGAGGATACCATCGCCGTCTACCAGCGACTCGCTGCGGCAAACCCCGGCAATCAAGTGATCAAAAATTCCCAGGCACATGCTCTTCATAATCTGGGCTTTACCCTCTCGGAAACGGGGAGGCTTGAGGAAGGCCTGAAGGCGATCGAGCAGGCGCGGGCGATTCGGCAGGCGTTGGCGACCGATTACCCCAGCGTGAGCGAGTATCAACGCAGCCTGGCCCAGAGCCATCACACGCGCGGCTACCTGTTGGCGCAAGCGGGGAAGCCCGAGGAGGCCCTGAAGTCGTATGAAGCAGCGCGGTCCCTCAACCAGCAGTTGGTCGGGGCCCATCCCACCGTGAGCGACTATCAGGCCAAGCTGGCCGGCAACTACACAGGCATCGCCGAAGTGCTGACGCTTACTGGTAAACTGGCGGCGGCACTCGAAGCCGGCGAAGCAGCGCGGACCATCTACCTGCAACTCATCGGGGCCCACCCTAACGACCGCCAACATAAGTCCGAACTGGCGCAAATCCACAGACTTGTCGGCGATCTGCATGCCGGCCAGGGCCACTGGTCGGACGCCGCCGAACCCTATCGGCAAGCAAACGTGCTCATGCAAGAGCTGATTGCGGCGGATGCTAACGTCGCAAGATATCAGAGCGGCCTGGCCAGTAGTCTTTCAAAGATGGGTATGGTGCAGCGCCACTTGCAGAGACCCGCCGAGGCGGTGGCCTCGTTCCGACGGGCCATCGCGACTCAGGAGCGCCGTCCCACACTGCCGCCGGTAGAACACTACAACCTCGCCTGCTACTACGCTCTGTTGGCCGGGGTCGCCGGCGAGTCCGGCTCGGGGATGTCGGCGCAGGAGGCCAAGGAGATCGCGAATCAGGCTATGGCCAAGCTGCGCCGGGCCGTCGCCGCTGGCTACCGCAACCTGGCGAACATGAAGCAGGACACCGACCTCGACGCCCTGCGCGCGCGCCCGGACTTCCAACTGCTCATGAAGGATCTGGAGAAGCCCCCGGCTCCGCGGAACGCGCTAAAGCCTCCGGCCGCTCCGAAGAAGGACTAGCGCGCAAACATCTCCGACTCAGTTTGCTTTGCAACAAGCCTTCCACCGGACGCTTTCGCCTATGACAAGTACCAATGACGCCCTCGGCCCGTGAGTGGTTACACGAGGGCAAAGCCAACTTGCAAAATCAAAAATCGCTGGCCAAGTTTGAAGGGTTTTGCGGGACCGGCCCTCAAACGGCGGACGGCCGTTAAGCGGTTGGCCATAGGCGTACGAGCCAAACAGAATGATTTTCTCGGAATGGAAACGGTCGGCGCTCTGCCGCGCAAAACGCCGAATTACCGAGAGCGGAATGTTAGGCGAAGGATAGCGGTACGGCTGAACGTAGCGAGCCGGAGCAGATCGTTTCTTTGCCATAGTGTAATTGTAGCGGCCCCTAGCTTTTGGCGCACGGCTTTGCTAAATCCAAAACATGAACGCGCGCGAGTTGATCCTCCTGAGTCCGTATCGAGTTCCGACGCATAACACGCTTTATCTCGGCGATGAGGAAGTGGCTGCCTTCCTCAACGGTTATACTGCCCTCTGGCATCCCGCCGCCCTGATTGGTGCATCCGCGCCGCCGCGCCTCGGTTCCCCCTACGACTTTGAGCAACCGACGGCCGGACACATCTATGCCGTACCGGACAATCCGCCCCTGGTCCTGCCCGATGATTGGGACGATCGCGTTCGCGCCGTCGGGGCACTGGCCTTTCGCGCCACCGTGGACCGCGAGACTACACTGAAGAATTTGCGCGAAGCACTGCGAAACTGGGGAGAGATGGGCCAACCCTCGCTGCCATTGCTCGACCTGGAAGCGGAGCGCGTGGCGGCGTTTTTCGGCGTCGGCTTCGGCCATCTGCACATCGAGGCGCTTTTTGAGGCGATGTCGCACGAAAACCTCCTCGCATCGTCCGAGTTTTGGCAGGAAGTGTCGGCGGCCGTGGCGGCACTCGCCGATGCCGACCCCGAAGCACAGCGGCGACATTTGCAATCGGCCGCCGATCGCCTGTTGTCGGCGCGGGAGGTCTTGTATCCCGTCACGCTGCACTTGATCGATCTCTGTTTGCTCGACGGCGAACGTCTCGGTGAGCCGTGGCCGCGGAGCTTCGAGCGCGGCTTGCCGCTGAATTTCGTCGCCTGCTCTGCCCTGCTGGAACGCTTGGCGAAAGAGCAGCCCGAACGCCTGGCGGTGCTGCGCGAAAGGATCGCCAGCGACAGTGCGGAGGTTTGCGGGGGGGCATACCTGGAACGCGAAGGTCCGCTTCTGCCGCTCGAATCGCAAATATGGAACCTGCTCAAGGGCCGGGATGTTTATCAGCAGGTGCTGGGCCAGGACGTGCGTGTCTTCGCTCGCAAGCGCTTCGGCTTTCATCCGCATCTACCATTGCTCTTGCAAAATGCCGGCATCGGTCGTGCCATGCTCATCGCCTTCGACGAAGGCGTGCTACCGCCGCATCGCTCGCCAGTCGTTAGTTGGCCGTCGTCCGACGGCAAGTCGGTCGAGGCGTTCACGCGTGCGCCGCATGACGCCGACAGTGCCCAGACCTATTTTCACCTGACGTATCACCTGCATCAGACCATCATGCAGGATCAAGCGGCTACGCTGGCGCTGTTGCACAATCCCCCCCCACCCCAGCCCTCCCCCCGTGTGGGGGAGGGCTGGGGTGGGGGGAAATGCCCTTGGTACAGCGACTGGATCGAGCTTGGCCGGCTTGCTCCAGTGCTGGGCCGCTGGACGACGCTGTCGAATTACTTCAACGATGTCATGCCCGGCGATTACTTGTCCGCTGCAGAGGCCGACGAGTTTCACGGTGATTATCTCGTCCAGCGCTGCCCCACCGAGACCTACACTTATGACACGCAGGAGGCTTTGACGAAGCCTGGTCTTGGCGGCGAGCAGCCAATCAGCATGTTTGCTCGCCAGGTTCGCGCCCGCCGTCGGCTCGACACAGCCTGGACCCTTGCCGCCCTCCAACACTGTCTCGGCGGCTCGCTCCCTACGGTCGAAGGCGACGATCTTCTGACGCACTTGTGTCGCCTGGAGGATCGACTGGAGAGTGAAGAAACGCCTCCCGAAAAGGAACTGACGGAGGCACAGGCGAAGATTGGGGAAGTTCTGGCGAAGCGACTGACTTCGCGCGGACAGGCGCACAATCCCGGTTTTCTTGTGTTGAATCCGTGCAGTTTCAAGCGGCGCGTCGCGCTGGAACTGGAAGGAGTGCGTGTGTTGCCGCCGCTGGGTGGACCACTCAAGGCCGGCCAGCTCGACGGCGAGACAGCGCGTGTTGTCGTGGAAGTGCCGGCGTTGGGTTTCGCCTGGATTCCGCGAGAGGGAACACCGGGCAGCACGCCGACCCGACGCATGCGCCTGGCGGATGAACGCATCGTCCGCAACGAATTCTTCGAGGCGGAGGTCGATCCACAGACGGGTGGTTTGCGCGCCCTCCGCGATGCACGCACACGCATCAGCCGGCTCGGTCAACAGCTCGTGTTCAATCCGGGCAGCACCATGCGCGTCGAGCAGATCGTCACAACATCGCACGGCCCAGCCCTCGGTGAGGTTATCAGCGAGGGCGTCCTGCTTGATTCGCAAGATCAGCCGTTCGCGCGCTTTCGCCAGCGTTTCCGCGCCTGGTTGGGCCGGCCGGTGCTCGATCTGCGCATCGACATCACTCCCGATCAGCCGCCACAGGGCTATCCCTGGCACACCTATTACGCCGCGCGCTTCGCCTGGCGCGACGAGCGCGTCGCTCTGCTGCGCGGTGTCAACGGCCAGTCATCCCTCACGAGCCAATCTCGGCCGGAGACGCCGGATTTCCTGGAGATTCGACTCGGCCGGCAGAACACCGTGATTTTTCCCGGTGGTCTGCCGTTTCATCAACGGCACGGCGGACGCATGATCGATGTGCTGCTATTGTGTCCGGGCGAACAGACGCACTCGTTCGACCTGGCCATCGGCCTGGACCGCGATTATCCGATGCAAACGGCGCTGGGCCTGGCGACGCCGGCGCCGGTGACGGCGACCTCGCAAGGTCCGCCGCACGTCGGCGCTGAGGGTTGGCTGTTTCACCTCGATGTACCCAATCTGCTGTTGACCAGCCTTCGTCCGGCTTCCCCCCGCGGAGAGAACAAAACCGGGACCGGCATCGTGGCACGCCTTTTGGAAATCGGTGGGTTCGGGGGACAGGCGGAGCTGCGCTGTGTCCGTGATCCGCAGCGCGCCCAGCTCCTCGACGCCCTGGGCACACCGCAAATGGACGTGTCCACGCAAGGCGATGCCGTCCTGCTGGAGGTGGGACGGCACGACCTGGCGCAGTTGCGCGTCGAGTTCGGTTGATATCAGATGGAAGCAGTAAACGGCCTGCGCCTGGCGGCCAATCAGCATGACACTTGAATCGAAAACACAAAAAGCGCCGACAAAGGCGGCAATGCCCTCGAAAACGCCGTCCAGCTGGAATCTCACCCTGTTCGACAAACTTTTCCCTGGCTACCCAGCTGCTTATGGGTAATGCTCTTTCATCCCCGGCTCAAGCAGTTCTCGCAGGGAGACGCGGGCCGGCTTTGTCAACCTGAGAACAGAGGATCGGTAAATGAAGCGTTTCCTTTTAGGGAGCCTTATGGCCCTGGGATTGGCCGCGTCGGCCACGCCGGCCCGAGCAGACTTTTATTTCGAGGCCGACTGCTGCCGGCATTGGTCCATGGTCCGCACATGCAAGCAGCGTTGCTGGACTTGCACCACCCATTGCAATCCGCTGCCGTGCATTTCTCACTGCGCCAGCGGCGGCTCCAGCGGCGTGACTCCCTGGCACGGCGCGGCCGCTTACGGCTATCCTGCCGCTGCCTATCCGGCTCCGGTCGCGGCCGCCCCGGTCGCACCTGCCCCGGCTGGGGCGCCGGCGTTCAAGGCGCCTGCGCCCGCGCCGGTCACCAAGACCTCGGCGACTGTGCAACAGGCCGGATATTCCTACTACGGACAGGCCGAGAACACCGGTTACAACTATGGCACCGGCTCGGGCTACGGCTATTACGGATATGGCGCCGGCTACAGCTACGCTCAGGCTCCGAATTACTGGTACTAAGCGCATCGGCACCGACTCTCATTCCAGACCGGGGGTTGGCGGCGCTCGCGGAAGGCATCCCGAGCGCCGCCGGATTCTCCGGCGCTGCTGCGCGGGGCGTAAGAAATAGGAGTTTTACGCCGGACGTGCGCATCAATTCTTCCGCAACACTTCTACCTGGCAAGGCAGCGCTTCCTGCAAGTTCTCAGCAATTTCCGTGGTCTTCCGGCTGGACGCTTCCGGCGGCGGCGGGAATGTTTAAGCGTTCGCGCCTCAGGCGTTTTTTCAGGAAGGTCATGCCCCGCCTTAAACCGGCTGGGGCTTCCTTGTCACAGGAGGATCGATTCATGAAGAAGATATTCGGCGTCGCTTTGCTGGCGCTGCCGTTGGTGGTCGGCTCGGTCGATGCGTCGGGCTGGCCCTTTAACGTTCAGGCGAGTTGTTGTTGGTCCATCCGCGGTGGCAACGGCCTGATGCCGCAAGCCGGCCCGTGGTATTTGTACTGGCCGCTGGAAGCGCACTTCGTGGCCCCGGCACCAACCGGCTATCCCTATTGGCCGCAGCCTCAAGGGATCTACGCGGCAAGCTTCGGCGGCCCGGCGTGTCCGCCGGGAGTTCCCGTCGTTCCCCCGCCGGCTGTCGCCGCGGCTCCAACAGCCGTCGCGCCGCCGCCGGTCGCTACCGCGCCGCCCGCGGCGGTCAATCCCCCGCCGGTCATGACCGCGCCCTCGAATCCAGCGCCGCAGCGAGTGCCAACTGCCGCGCCGCAACTGCAACTTCCGCCCTATTTGCAGCCGACGAGCTATAATCCCGCCGTCACCAGTGGACAACCGCCAAGCTACTGGTACGATCGATAAAATCCGAAGTACGAAGTACAAAGAACAAAGTACGAAAAGAAGGTTCAGCTCTTCTTTTCGTACTTTGTTCTTTGTACTTCGTACTTAGTGGTGATGGCGGATGTCCACGCTCCTCATTGTGGGTGGCGGCTTGTTTGGCTCTTTGGCCGCCTCTTACGCTCGCAGTAAGGGCATCGAGTCGGTAGTCTTCGACTGCGGCCATCCCGGTGCCGCCTCCCCCGCCGCCGCTGGATTGTTCCAGGAGAAATGGGCCTCCCGAAAGCTGCGACCGCATTACTATTACGCCCTTCCTCTCCTGGAACATCTCTTCCCTATCCGGAACATTACCCTGACGCGCGACGACGGCAGCACAGAATCCCTCCTCTGTGTTCCACCCTCGATTATCCTCGAATCGCAGCCCGTGCGCCGGCAAGTCACTTCTGTCGGCGACGGCTGGCTGGAAGCAGAGGGCCAACGCTACCAGGGATGGGTGTATATCGCCGCCGGAATCTGGTCGGGCCAATTCCTCCGCGATCTCGAAGTTTACGGCAAGGCCGGCGCCGCCTTCGTTTTTGCCGGTGAGCGCGAAGGGCAAATACGGCAAACCGACGCGAACCGGCAGTGTCTCGCCTTCGTCCGCGATCCCGAGACTACGTTCTTCGGTGACGGCACGGCGGAGCGCGTCTACACCGCGGAACACGATCGTCTTTCGTTGAAGCGGGCTGCCGAGATGGGGCTGACCGAGCCAATCCAACGCTTGTGGGGTCAACGTCCCTATGTTCCGGGCGGTCCTTTCTTCGAGCGCATCGCTTCGCGCACCTGGCTGGCTACGGGCGGACGCAAAATGGGCACCATCCTCGGCGCTTCCTTCGCCCGCCGCCTGGTGGAAGACGAATTGCGCTGACTTGCCCGTCTTGGTAAAATACTCCCGTCGATAAGGATGCTCACCATCCCGAAGCGTAAGCGAGGGCCGCCCTCGCTTACGCTTCGGGATGGTATCGAAAGCCAGGAGCAATTCATGGGGCCGATCACCGCGAAGGACAACGAGGCGATGATCGACCTGCGCAATTTGTCCCGCTGGTACGGTCAATTCCAGGCGCTGCGCGATGTCAGCTTTCAGCTGGCGCCCGGACGAGTTGGCTTGCTCGGTCCCAACGGCGCCGGCAAATCGACGCTGCTCAAAATCCTGCTCGGTCTCCTGCCCCCGTCGTCGGGCACCGGGCGTGTCCTGGGACACGACCTCGGCGATGACAGCGCCGCGCTGCGTCGGGCCATCGGTTACATGCCGGAATCCGACGCTCTGGTCCCCGGTCTGCGAGGGGCAGAGTATGTCGCCCTGGCCGGCGAATTGTATGGCATGCCGCGCCGCGAGGCCCAACGCCGCGCTCATGAAGTGCTCACCTATCTGGAATTGGAGGATGCCCGCTACCGTCGGCTGGAGGAATACTCGACCGGCATGAAACAGCGTCTGAAACTGGCGCAGGCCCTGGTCCACGATCCGCCGATGTTGCTGCTCGACGAACCGACCAGCGGACTCGATCCCGCCGGCCGCGATGCCATGTTGCGTCTGCTCTTGACCCTGGGCCGCGAACACGGCAAATCGATGCTACTATCGACTCATCTACTCGGCGATGTCGAGCGTGTTTGCGATACCGTGTTGATTTTGCACCAGGGCCGGCTGCTGCTCCAGGGCAGCGTCACCGAATTGTGCCGGCGCCGTCACGATCGTTACCGCTTGCAAATTCAGGGCGACGCCAAAACCTTTCTCGAAGAGTTACGCCTTGAAGGCGTGCGCATCCTTCACGACAATGGACGGGGCGAGCTGCGGGTGGCCGTGCCCTCCAACTGGGTGACACGCGCTTTCTTCACGCTGGCCGACAACCATCACGTCCTGCTGCGCGGAATCCAGCCGGACGATGAGGACCTGGAAGAGCTGTTTCATCGCGTCTTGAACGAGGAGGGGCGTCATGGGCGAGAGTCGGAGTCAGGCAGTGACGCCTGATCTGCTTCACTATCGACCGTGGCGCGGCGACTTCCGTTCTTCCGCCGTCAGCGTCTGGCCGATCGCGCGCGTGGCGCTGATGAGCCTGTTCCGAAAATGGATGTTCTGGATCGTTTATGTCCTTGGTTTGCTCATCTTCTTGCTGTTCTTCTTTGGCCAATATCTGCTGTCGTGGGCGCAGACGCAAGTCGGGGAAGCGGAAGTGCAGATGGGCGGCTGGGGCCGCATGAATCCGAGCCATCTGATTCAGCTGTTCCGCGTCATGCTTAAGCTGGATGGCGGATCACAGACGTATTACAACTTCTTCGCTTACCAGAGCCATATCGTCATGATCGTCCTGGCCCTGGCCGGCTCCATTCTCATCGGCAACGATCTGCGTTTCGGCAGTCTACCCTTTTACCTGTCCAAACCGCTATCTCGCTGGCATTACCTGTTGGGCAAGGGCTTGGCGGTGGCCGTGTTCATCAATTTGCTGACGACCGTCCCGGCCATGCTTCTGTTCTTGCAGTGGGGACTGTTGGAATCGTGGGATTATTTTTTCGAGCGCTTCGATCTTTTTTTGGGCATTCTCGGCTACGGCGCGGTGGTGACGGTGACGCTGACGCTGTTGTTGTTGGCGACGGCGACGTGTCTGCGGAAGACGGTGCCGCTCATCATGACGTGGACGACGCTGTTTTTCTTCTTTCACTTGTTGTCGTCGGCGCTGGTTCATGATCTGCATTTCAGCCCGCGTTGGCGGTTGATCGACTTGTGGGGTGACGCCTCTCTGGTCGGCCGGGTCTGTCTGGGCCTGCCCGAGCGGCCGATGGAAGTCTCGAATCAACCTCTGTGGTATGAAGCCGCCTTGACTCTGGGAGGAGTGTGCCTGCTATGCCTGATCTACTTGATTCGGCGGATTCGGGCCGTGGAGATCGTCCGCTGACCACCGATTTGGTTAGCCGCGACCCGAAGGGGAGCGCGAACGCGCTCCGCTCCGCGTCGCGCCTGACCGAAGAAGCGCCGCTGCTGCTGTGCCAGCGCGTCTCGAAATGGTATGGTCCGGTCATCGGTGTAAATCAAGTGACGTTGGAGTTGCGTTCCGGCATCACGGGTCTCGTCGGCGCCAACGGGGCCGGCAAAAGCACGCTCATGCGGCTGATCACGGGACACTTACGACCGGATCTCGGCTCTATCCATGTACACGGTCAGGATGCCTGGAGTGCGGCGGCGCGGCAGCACGTCGGCTACTGTCCGGAGACGGACGCCTTTTATGAAGAGATGTCAGGGCGTCAATTTGTCGAGGCGATGGCGCGGCTGAGCGGCTATCCTCGGCTTGAGGCCAGGAAGCGCACCGAGGCCGCTCTTGAGCGCGTCGGCATGGCCGGGCGGGCGGAACGCTGCGTGCGCGGTTATTCCAAGGGCATGCGGCAGCGCATCAAGCTGGCCCAGGCGCTCTTGCACGATCCCGAATTGCTTGTCCTGGACGAACCGCTCAGCGGCATCGATCCGGTAGGCCGTTGGGAGTTCGTTCGCCTGTTCCGCGATTTGGCCGCTGTTGGCAAATGCCTGCTCATCTCCAGTCACGAGCTGGAGGAGCTGGAGAAGCTGACCGACCACATCGCTATTATGGCGCACGGTCGCATCGCCGCCGTCGGCACCGTGGCCCAGATCCGCGACCGCCTCGATAATCATCCGCTCCTGATCCGCATCGATGTCAAGAAGGGCTTGCCTGTCCCATCCGCCGAAGTGTCCGAGCAGCGCCGCTTGGCCGCGGCCCTGTTGAAACTGAGCGATGTGGTCGGCGTCGAATTGTTGGATGGTCAGCCGGAAGAATCCATTGATCCGGTGCTGGTGCGCGCGCGAAACCCGCAACGATTCTTTCAGGAATTGACACGCCTGGTCCTCGAAGAATGGTACGAGATCGCGCGTCTAGAGACGCTCGACGATTCCACACAGGCCGTGCTCGGCTATCTGCTGCGCGGCCGCTCGGCATAATATGAAACCGCCAAGGCGCCAAGAACGCCAAGAAAAAAAGAGAATAAACAGGAATCAATCGAGAATCTCATCCATGTATCAAACGGTCCTGTTCTGTTGTTTTCTTTTTTCTCTGTCTTTCCTTGGCGTTCTTGGTGCCTTGGCGGTTAATCGGGCCGGCTTATCACGAACGAGGGCATGGTGCTACCTGGTCTGGCTCAGTTGGCAGAGGCAGGCGCGGGCGGCGCAGATGGTGTGGATCGCAGTCGGATTACTCTTGTTCGTGGTTTCTCTGGAGGCGATCTTCACATCGATGAACGCCTGGAGCATGCGCAACTGGCGCTGGCCGTATCGTCAGGGGCCGACGTTCTTGCAGTGGGCCGATGAGATTCAAATTCTGACGAGCGTCCCCGACGGCTCGGCAGGCGGACAGGGAGTGCAGGCGGCGGTGGCGGCGGCAGTGCGTGGCATCGTCCATACCTCTGGCTTCGCCATTTTTTCCCATTGGGGAGTGTTCTTGTTGTTTTTGAGTTTTCTACTGCCCCTGTTCAATCTGAGCTTCGCCACCGAAGCACTGGGCGGCGAGCGCGAGAACAACAGTTTGATTTGGCTCTTGACCCGACCCTTGCCGCGCCCGGCAATCTACCTGGCCAAGTTCGTCGCGCTGTTGCCGTGGACCCTGGGGTTGAGCCTGGGCGGATTCGGCTTGATGTGTTTGGCGGGCGGCAAAATCGGCTGGCTGGCGTTTCGGCTGTATTGGCCGGCAGTGCTGGCGGGGACCTTGGCGTTCTCGTCGTTGTTTTACCTCATGGGCGCGTGGTTCCGCCGGCCCGCCGTGGCAGCCATCGTTTACTCATTCTTCCTGGAAGTGATCCTGGGCAATATGCCCGGTTTTCTAAAGCGCTTTAGCATCGGTTACTACACGCGCTGTATGATGTTCGATGCGGCCAGTTCCTTCGGCATCCATCCGGAGCGGCCGGAAATCTTTCTGCCGGTGGAGGGAACGACCGCGCTGACGGTGCTGCTGGGTCTGACGATTGTTCTTTTAGGGATCGGTACAGTAATTTTTTCGCGCTCGCAATATCAAGAAATAATCTGATGCAGGAGCAGAATTATGGGCCAACCGCCTCTTATCGATGAGCCGCGCGAAACGCCGCGTCACGGTTTCCAGGGCGATCGCGGCGCTGCGCCGGCGCCTCGATCCGGACCCTCGTCGCTGACGATCACCGTCAGCCGCGAGGCCGGCGCGCGCGGCGGGACGATTGCGCGTCGGGTCGGACGCAAGCTCGGCTGGCAGGTCTACGATCAGGAACTGCTTGAATTCATGACCCAGGAATCGGTCGTCAGTCACGGCGTGCCGGATGCTCCGCCGACCACTCCCGCCGACTGGGTCGAGGCCCAGCTACAGCAGTTGCTCCGCGACAAGACGTTGAGCGAGCATCCGACCATCGTGAACCTGGCCCGCGTCGTCTTGACGCTCGGGGCGCCGGGACAGGTCGTATTGTTAGGTCGCGGCACCAACTGCATCCTGCCCCGCGAAACGACGCTGTCGGTTCGCTTCATTGCCCCTCTGCCCGAGCGCGTCGCCTACATGAGCCAATGGATGCGCCTGCCCAAAGAGGAGGCCGCCGAGCGCGTCCGCCAAAACGACGAGCGCCGCCGCGAGTTCGTGGTCAACAACTTCCACCGCGATCCCAACGAAGTGCATCAATACGACATGATCCTCAATTCGAGCTTGCTGGGCGAAGACGTGTGCGCTGAGCTGATTGTGCAGGCCGCCCGTGCTCGGGCAGCGCAATTGGCGCTAGCGCCTTCGTGAGGGCAGCATCCGGCGAACGGCCGGCGTAAGCCGGCTGGTGGGGGTAGACCAGCCGGCTAACGCCGGCCGTTCGCCGGGGAGGCGCCGTTGCAACGCGTCTGTCTCTTCTTATAATTTAATAGTTTACCCATTGTCGGAGCGCGCCGTTGTCGGCGGCTCCGTGGCTCCTCTTCGTGCGCGGAGAGGAGAGGTGAAAATATGTTTGAAGGCATTCAACGCAATCTCGGCGAAGCCCTGAAAAGACTTCGCGGCCGCGGACGCATCACGGAAGCCAACATCCGTGAGGCCATGCAGGAAGTCCGCAAAGCCCTGCTCGACGCCGATGTCAACTACACCGTCGCCAACGATTTCGTCAAGCGCGTCACCGAGCGCTCCGTCGGCCAGGAAGTGCTGCGAACGCTCGATCCCAGCGAACAGATTTTCAAGATCGTTTATGACGAACTCATCGCCCTCATGGGGCCAGTCGATGCGAGCTTTCACTTCGCAAAGGATCGGCCCACGGTCCTTATGCTGTGCGGTCTGCAAGGCCAGGGCAAAACGACCACGGCCGGCAAGCTCGCTCTAACCCTGCGCGAGCGCGGCCGTAAACCACTGATGGTCGCCGCCGACTTGCAGAGGCCCGCAGCCGTCGATCAACTGAAAGTCCTCGGCGAACAGATCGGCGTGCCGGTCTACAGCGAAACGCCGCCCGTCAATCCCGTCGAAGTCTGCCGCCATTCGCTCGACTACGCCAAGAAAAATCTCCTCGACACCATCATCCTCGACACCGCCGGCCGGCTGCACGTCGATGAGATGCCGATGGATGAGCTGCGACAGATCGATCGCCAATGCCGGCCCGATCAGGTGTATTTCGTCTGCGACGCCATGACCGGCCAGGATGCCGTCAACAGCGCGAAGGCCTTCAACGAAGCGCTCGATCTCAACGGCGTCATCCTCACCAAGATGGACGGCGACGCCCGCGGCGGCGCCGCGCTGTCGATCAAGTCCGTCGCCCAGGTGCCGATCAAGTTCATCGGCGTCGGTGAGAAACTCGATCGACTGGAAGAGTTTCGGCCCGACGGCATGGCCCAGCGCATCCTGGGCCAGGGCGACATCATGGACCTGGTGCGCCGGGTCGCCGATGTGCAGTCGCAGCTGACCGAAGAGGAACGGCAAGAGCAGCAGCGCAAGCTGGAGAAGGGCGACTTCACGCTTGATGATTTTCGCAAGCAGTTCGAGCAGCTCAAGAAGATGGGGCCGATGAAGGATCTGATCGGCAGCATGCCGGGCATGAGCGAAATGATCCCTGACGGCGAGGAGCCGGAGACGGCATTCCGGCGCATCCAGGGGATCATCGATTCGATGACCAAGGACGAGCGGCGCAATCCCGACGTCATCGATATCAACCGTCGCCGCCGCATCGCCGCTGGCAGCGGCACCGAACCGCACGAGATCAAGCAGTTCCTCTCGCAGTTCGAGATGGTGCGGAAGCTCATGCGCGACATGGCCCGCATGAGCATCTGGGAGCGCATCAAGATGGTGACGGGCATGGGAAAAATGGGCGCCTTCCAGCCAGGAGCGAAGTTATTTGCTAAAAAAGGTGACACAGGACATCGCAAGAGTCCCAAGGAACGCGCCAAGGAGCGCAAGAACAAACGTAAGAGGAGATAGCTTTGGTTAGCCGCGACGCGCAGCGGAGCGCGTTCACGCTCCCCTTCGGGTCGCGGCTAACCCAGGAATGCAGAATGGGAGAGTTTACGTGGCAGTTCGTATTCGCATGAAGCAGATGGGACGCAAGCATCGTCCCTACTATCGCATCGTGGCCATCGACCATCGCCAGCCGCGCGACGGCCGCGTCATCGAGGAGCTTGGCTCCTACGATCCGATGGTCAAGAACACCGACGAGCGCGTGAAGCTGAATCTCGAGCGCGTCGATTACTGGACGGGTGTCGGCGCGCTGCCGTCGGACAACGTGGCAGTGCTGGTCAAGAAATATCGCAAGAAGATGCAGAATCAGGCGACGGCTGCTACCGAGGCGCCGCCCGCGCCGACGGCTTGATTACCATGCGCTTCGACGTGCTGACCCTGTTTCCGGAGATTTTTCAAGGCTATCTGACGCAAAGCATCTTGAAGCTAGCGATTCAGACAGGGCTGGTCGAGATTCAGCTGTGGAACATCCGCGATTGGGCCAGGGGTAAGCACAAGAGCGTTGACGATCGTCCTTTCGGCGGTGGTCCCGGCATGGTGCTGATGCCGGAGCCAGTGTTCGCTGCGGTCGAAGACGTTCGTGCCCAGGCCGGCGAGCCGGGTTTGCTCGTCATGCTGACGCCGAGCGGCGAACGATTGAAGCAATCTCTGGTAAAAGAGCTATCGCAACAGCGGCGACTCTTGTTATTGTGTGGCCGCTATGAAGGCTTTGACGAGCGCATTCGCCTGGGACTGCGGCCGCGCGAAATATCGATCGGCGATTACGTTTGCAACGGTGGCGAAGTCCCGGCCATGGTGGTAATCGATACCGTGGTGCGTTACGTGCCCGGCGTCTTGGGCGATCCCGAGAGCTTGGCCGAGGAGTCGCATAACGATCCGGGCCGGTTGGAATATCCGCAGTACACTCGGCCACGTGTCTTTCGCGGCATGGCTGTGCCGGACGTGCTGCTGGGCGGAGATCATGGAGCGGTCGCGCGTTGGCGCCAGGAGCAATCGCTGCTCAAGAGCCGCCGCCCGCTGGATGAAAGCAATCAAACATCAAAGATGAAAGAAGGGAAGTGTCATGAAGAACCGATTGATCGCTCTGGTGGAGGAGAGCGCTCTTAAAAAAGAAATTCCGCACTTCGAGGTGGGAGACACCGTGGATGTGCACCAACGCATTCTCGAAGGGCAGAAGGAGCGCGTCCAAATCTTCAATGGCGTGGTTATCGCCCGCCGCGGCGAAGGCATGCGAGAGATGTTCACGGTTCGCCGCATCGTGCAGGGCGAAGGCGTGGAACGGAAGTTTGCGCTGCACTCGCCGAAGATCGCCAAGATCGAGGTGAAGCGCACCGGCCGGGTCCGCCGCGCCAAGCTATATTATCTGCGCGAGCGCGTCGGCAAGGCGACGCGACTGCGCGAGCGCAAGGCCAAGACCGGCGTCACAGGCAAGAAGGCTGCCAAGTCCGCAGAGCAACAGGCGTCGTAAAAACTCGGCGAACGGCCGGCGTAAGCCGGCTGGTATAGCCTTCACCAGCCGGCTTACGCCGGCCGTTCGCCTTTAGAGGAATTCGCCATGAAACCGTGGTGGCGGCGCTGGTTCGGCTCACGTTCCGAACGCGCCGCCGCTCGTTTTCTGCGTCGTCTCGGTTATCGCATCCTGGCCCGCAACTACACCTGCCCGCATGGCGAACTCGATCTCATCGGCCTCGACGGGCGCTGCCTCGTCTTCGTCGAAGTACGTTCGACCGGCAGCGACGACGCCGAGCGTCCTGCGGCCTCCGTGGACGAGGCCAAACAGCGCCGTCTGACGCGCCTGGCTCTGTACTATCTGCAAGAGCACCGTCTGCTCGATTGCGCCGCTCGCTTTGATGTGCTTGCCCTGAGTTGGCCGACCGAAAAGCGCGAACCGCTCATCGTCCATTACCGTCAAGCGTTCGAGGCCGTCGGTCGTTTCCAGATGTACCACTAAAGGCGAACGGCCGGCGTAAGCCGGCTGGTATAGCCTTCACCAGCCGGCTTACGCCGGCCGTTCGCCTTGGAGAAGCAATCGTGAAGAGCGTCGCCGAACAGTTGGAGCTGATCCGCCGCGGTATCGAGCAGATTGTGGCTGTGCCCGAGTTGGTGCAGAAGCTTGAACGCAGCACTAAGACCGGCAAACCGCTGCGTGTCAAGTACGGCATCGATCCAACCGGCATCGACGTACATCTGGGTCATACGGTTCCGCTGCGCAAACTGCGATTGTTCCAAGAACTAGGCCACCAGGCGGTGCTAATCATCGGGAATTACACTGCGTTGGTCGGCGATCCCAGCGGCCGCGATGAAACACGCGCTCGCCTGACACAGGAACAGGTCGAGGCCAATGCCCGCGATTATCTCAAGCAGGTCAGCAAGGTCATCCACATCGATAAGGCTGAAGTCGTCCACAACGGCGACTGGTTCGGCAAAATGAGCTTTCTGGATGTGATGTCTCTGATGAGCAAGATCACCGTGCAACGGATGTTGGAGCGCGATGATTTCACGAAACGCTTTCGAGCAGAGCCATCGGTTCCCATCTACTTGCACGAGTGTTTGTATCCCTTAATGCAGGGACAGGACAGCGTCGAGATTCACGCCGATGTAGAACTGGGCGGCAGCGAGCAACTCTTTAATCTGCTCGTTGGCCGTCGTCTGCAAGAAGACGCCGGACAGGAGCCGCAGATATGTCTGACTTTGCCGCTCCTGCGCGGCCTCGATGGCAAACAAAAAATGGGCAAAAGTCTGGGCAATTACATCGGTGTCGGCGAGCCGGCCTACGAACAGTTTGCCAAGACCATGCGCATCCCCGATGATCTGATGCAGGAATGGTTCACATTGCTTACCGACCGTTCTGCAGAAGAGATCGCCCGGCTCACCGATCTTAAAGCCGCCAATCCCCGCGAGACGAAATTGATCCTGGCCGGCGACATCGTTCGGTTCTACCACGGCGACGCGGCGGCGACCGCGGCGAGGGAGGAGTGGATCAAACGCAACACCAACAGGCAAGATCCTTCGGAGATTCCCGAAGTGACCCTATCGGCAGAGAATTTAACGGATGGCGAGATGCCAGTGTCGAAGCTCCTGGTGGCTCTGAAACTAGCGGCGAGCAACAACGAAGCGCGGCGGCTCATTCAAGGCGGCGGCGTGACCCTCGGCCTCGCTCGCGCGAAAGTTACCGATGTCAATGCCAAGTGGCCCGTGTTAACCGGATTGATCGTTCGCGTCGGCAATCGCAAAGTGGTGAGTGTCCGCGTGGAGACAACTAGGCCGTAAAAGATCCCTCATTGCCGGACGAATAGAGTAACGATACTCTCTTACCTATCGGAAAACCGTTTGTCCTTCACTTAGGAGATCGACCATGTGGAAAATCGCGGGAGTCTTGGGCGCTGTCAGCCTGTTGTCGCTCCTCAACCCCGTCCGCGCCGACGAGGACGCCACACTGCGTGAAGTAATCGCGCGGGCGATCAAGGCCGACGGCGGCCTCGATAATCTGACGAAGTTCAAGGCCAGTGCCTCCAAGCAAAAGGGCAAGATCCACACACCAGGTGGCGCCCTCGAATACACCAGCGAAACCTCAATCCAGTTGCCCGACCGCCTTCGTACCGAAGTGCGCATCAAGGTTGGCGATATGCAGTTCACCATCCTCCAGATCGTCGCCGGCGACAAAGGATGGCTCCAGCTCATGGGCAAGACCGACGAAATGAACAAGGACATGCTCGAGGAAGCGAAAGAGCAGATGAACGCCGCTAACATTACCCATCTGGCATGTCTGAACGACAAGGAATACAAGCTGTCGTCCCTGGGCGAAGCGAAAGTCGGCGACCGTCCGGCCGTCGGCATGCGCGTCGAGCGCAAGGGCTACCGCGACGTGAATCTGTTCTTCGACAAAGACAAGAGTCTACTGCTCAAGATGGAGACGCGCGGCAAGGATGTCATGCAGGGCGGACAGGAGTATACATCCACGACCCTGTACGACGATTACAAAAAAGTCGAGGGGATGATGGTCGCCCACAAAGTCACCGTCGAACGCGACGGCAAGCCTTTCGTGGAAAGCGACGTTTCCGAAGTGACAATCTCCGAAAAACTCGACGATGGCGTGTTTGCGAAACCGTAAGAGGTCGCGGATCGGGCCGCTTGCGGTTTCCCATGCCACCGCAAGCGGCTCGCTCTGCGCCCCGCCGGACGATGCAGATCTGGGCGTTCCAAAGGATCCCGCGCGAAAAATATCCGTCCCTGCCGGACGAATAGAGTAACAACGCTCTCTTTCGTTTCGGGAGAGTCGCTTCTTCCTTCACTCAGGAGATCGACCATGTGGAAAACCGCGGGAGTCTTGGGCGCTGTCAGCCTTCTGACATTCCTTATCCCCGTCCGTGCCGACGAGGACGCCCAGATACGCGAGGTCGTCGAAAAGGCGATCAAGGCCCACGGCGGCCCCGACAATCTGACGAAGTTCAAGGCCAGTGCCGCCAAGCAAAAGGGTAAGTACCATGGCATGGGCGCACCTCTGGACTACACCAGCGATGCTTCGCTTCAGCTGCCCGACCGCTTCCGGATCGAGGTGCGCTTCAAGGCTGGCGATCAGGACTTCACCTTCATCCAGATCATCGCCGGCAACAAGGGGTGGCGCAAACTCGGAGACAACACCGAAGAGCTGGACAAGGACATGATCGACGAAGCGAAAGAGTCGATGAATTCCTCAAACATTTCCCATCTGATCTGTCTGAAACACAAGGAATACAAACTATCGCCATTGGGCGAAGTAAAAGTAGGCGACCGTCCGGCCATCGGCGTTCGCGTCGAGCACAAGGGCTATCGGGACGTGAGCTTGTTCTTCGATAAGGAGAAGGACTTACTGCTCAAGATGGAGACGCGCGGCAAGGATGTCATGCAGGGCGGCCAGGAGTTCACATCCACGACCTTCTACGACGATTACAAGAAGGTCGAGGGAATGATGGTTGCGCACAGGGTCACCATCGAGCGTGACGGCAAACCTTACGTGGATAGCGAAGTGACAGAAGTGACACTCTCCGAAAAACTCGACGACAGCGTGTTCGAGAAACCGTAAACGAAGGCAGGCGGCGCCGCTTGCGGTTTCTTGAAAGACCGGAAGCGGCGCCGCTTCACTTCTCCGTCATGTAACGCAGAAACTGCCGAGCGCAGCGATCGAGATTATCCTCACTGCCTCCGCCGCGTAGAGACGAACACATCTCATACGCCACGTATCCCTGATAACCGATGTCCCGCAGAGCGCGAAAGAAGGCGCGATAATCGATGAAGCCCTCGCCCATTGGCACGGCGCGGATGGCGTCGGCCTCTCGGCCATAGTTAACGAGCGCCGGCTGGTAGCGAAAGCGCGGTCGCCGCACATAGTCGGCGACTGTAGTGTGAACCAGGAGCGGGGCCATTTCCTTCACCAGCACGGCAGGATCGTCGCCTTGCAGGGCCGGCGCCCAGGCGTCGAACATAGCCTTGCAATTCGGCTCGTTGATGTCCCGCAGCAAATCGAGCAAGCTCTGCCAGTGAACCGCGACATCGTGGTGGTTCTGCACGCCGATGGTCACGCCCAGAGCAGCGGCGAATCGGGCACACTCGCGCAGACTGTCCACGCACCAGGCCCACTGCTGTTCCAGAGAGGGGCCGTCTCGCTCGAAGCCCGTGAAAATGCGCACTAGGCCACACCCGATCTCGTGAGCCAATCGGCATAATTCGCGGACATAAAGTATCTGCATTTCGCGCGTCGGGATGTCGGGACGATCGGCACCCATGCAGAAATCAGTGTAGCCTGCCAGGCAGGCGACGGATAATTTCAGCTCCGCTAACCGCTCGCGCAAACGATGACGCGCGGAGCCATCGTGATCGAGCAGCGATAAATGTGGCCGCTTGGCCATGAGCATGACGGCATCAAAACCGAGATGCCGAGCCTTGACGAGAAAATCATCGAGAGATAAGCGGACCTGTCCGGGCCAAACGCCGGCGTAGCTGACAGAGTGCAAGGCAGTTTTCATGGTTGCTCCTTATGGGGCAGCATAACCATCGTCCGAACGACAATCAACCGCCGTGTCGGAATGAAACGGCCAGACGGTGCAGTCCCTCATCGAGAGAAATCTTGGGTTCGTAACCGAGATCCCGGCGCGCCGCCGAGATGTCGAACCAGTGAGCCGTCGTCAACTCGCGGGCCACGAAGCGCGTCACCGGCGGTTCCTCTTGTGGGCGAAAAATCGCATACAGCACCTCCAGCAACCATCCTGCGCCATAAGCCAATCGCGGCGGAATCGAGCGCGTTACGGAGCCGAGTCCGGCGGCGTGGAGGATGCGGTTGACGAGATCCCATAACGGCACCGGCTCGCCCTGTGTGATGAAGTACGCTTTGCCGGCGATTGGCGATCCAGGCATCAGACGGTCGGCGGCAAGAAGATGAGCGTCGCCGGCATTATCGATGTAAAGGCTGTCGATGAGCTTCGATTCCGTCCCGACGCGGCGCAGCCGGCCAGCACGAGCGCGAGCAAGGATGCGCGGGATCAAGTGATTATCGCCCGGACCCCAGATCAGATGCGGCCGTAGCGCGACCGTTGCCAGAGTTGCATCGCTTGCTCGCAGGACTGTGCGTTCGGCGATGGCCTTGGTTTGCGGATAGGCGGCGTCGTAGTGGGAAGGATACGGAACAGATTCGCTAACTCCGGCCATATCACCGCCATCAAAGACGACGCTGGGCGAGCTGGTGTAGACAAGGCGCGGAATACCGTGGTGACGGCAGGCTCTCAGTACGTTGGCAGTGCCGATGACGTTGGCGCGAAAGTAGTCGCGGTAGCGTCCGCCGACGCCGGCCTTGGCCGCGACGTGAAACACGATGTCGCATCCCGCAGCCGCGCGTGATACAGCGATGGAATCGGCGATGTCGCCTTGATGCTGCGTCACGCCGAGCGAGTCGAGTTCGGGATAACGGTTACGCGAAAAACTGTGCACGCGGTCGCCGCGCTCACGTAAGCGCCGGACGATGGCGCTGCCGAGGAAGCCGCCGCCGCCGGTGACGAGCGCGTTCATGAGGAGCGCTCCGCTGCCCAGACGGCCAATTTCTCGCGGAAAATCTTGGCGTTGTGTCGAATATCCACAGGAAAATTCGAGTGAAACAGGATCGTTTGGATGGCGCACGTATGCGCATGCTGCGCACCGAGGGCAAGCAGCTCGCGGCGCAGCTTGTCATCGCTTGGCAAAGCCATTTCGTTGTCGCGCTCGACACACAACGCCGGCTCGGCAACGCCGTTCTTCGTCACGCCGATCAGGGCTGTGCGATTTACCGCTGGATGCGCGTTGAAGACGCCTTCGCAAGGAATGGTGAAGAACGTGCCACTCGGCGTGACGACGCGCTGCGATTTGCGGCCGCAAAACCAGAGCCGCCCGGTCGCATCGAGATATCCAACATCGCCCATGCGATGATAGAAACCACCGCGGATGCGATCGGCGATCTTTGCCAGGGACGTGGACTCCGGACGATTCCAATAACAAGCGGTGACGACCGGGCCTTGCGCGACAATCTCGCCAATTTCGCCGGCAGGAAGCTCAAAGTCGTCGCTCCAGGTCGGAATCGGCTCGTCGCGGATGGAGATGATCTTGACGGTCATGCCGGCGATGGGCCGGCCGACGCAGACCCCGGCTCCTTCGGCGGTTCGCTGCCGCGTCTCGCGCAAGATCTCGTCGCTGCCGATGGAACAGACCGGCAGCGCTTCGGTGGCCCCATAAGGCGTGTGGACTTGCACGCCGTCCGAGAGCATCGTGGAGAAGCGCTTTATCGCCTGCCACGGAACCGGGGCCCCGGCGGAGATGACACGGCGCAGAGTCGGCAGCTGCACGCCAAGCGCCGCGGCGTATCGGCCGACGCGCTGGATCAGGGCGGGTGAGCCGAATAGGTTCGTCACGCCAAAAAAATGGATGGCGTCGAGGATTTTTCGTGGATCGACGTGCGCCGGCCGCGTCGCGTCCATCTCCGGAATGATCGAGGTCATGCCGAGAGCGGGACCGAACAGACCAAACAGCGGAAACGTCGGCAGATCGACCTCGCCGGGCTCGATGCCGTAGAGCCGGCGCAGGTTCTCAACCTGGGCGGCGAAAATGCCGTGCGTGTAAACGACGCCCTTGGCGACACCGGTGCTGCCGCTCGTAAACAGGATCGCAGCCATCTCCTCGGCGCTTGTTTCGGCAAGGACTGACAATGGCTTGTCAGTACCGATCCGCCGCACTTTTCCCAAGGTCCAGCCGCCCCACCCGAAACGCCGGCCGACAGTTACGCACATGCGGACGCTGTTGCGCCCCCAGCCAAACAGCACACGAGCCAGATGCGCTTTCGGGATGCCGACGAACGCCTCCGGTTGCGCTTCGGCCAGGCAAACGCCGAGGTTTTTCGTGCCCATGCCGGGATCGATCAGCACGATGACCGCGCCGACCTTGAACAGCGCGAACGTCAACGCGAAAAACTCCAGGCTTGGCGTCACCATCAGCACAGTGCGGACGCCGCGGCCGATACCGATCTGTTGAAATCCCCGTGCCAGCGCGTCGCTCTCGGCGTTCAATTCGCGGTAGGTGTAATGGCGATAGCGGATGCGTCCATGTCGATCGCGGCCAAACGGCTGGGCGATGGCCATCGTTTGCGGTTGCGTCTGTGCCATCGACACCAGCGGCGCCGCGATGTTGACGATTTCCGTTGTGCGCGGGCAAGCGGCGGTAGTCATGGCACGCCCCCCGATGACAACGGATGACGCCGCAAAAAATCGCGGATCAGTGGCAGGATCTCGGCCCCGGCGTCTTCGAGAACGAAATGGCCAGCGTCGGGAAAAGCGTGGACTTCCGCCTGCGGAAATCTGCGACGCCATTCATCGAGGAAATGATGATCGAACACAAAATCGCGCTCGCCCCAGCAAATCAGCATTGGCAGCGACGCGAATTGATGTAGGCCCTCCCCAACCTGTTTCACCAAATCGAAGCCGCGATCCTCCGGCGCGAGCGGTATGTCCTGAACGAAACGCAGGACGGCGATGCGATTTCGCCAGGAATCGTAGGGGGCGAGATAGCCGTTTCGCACCTCCGTCGGCAACGGTCTGCAGGCACAGTAGCGCACAGCTCCCCGACAAAAGGCGTTCAGGCCGCGCACCAGCAACGGACCAATCAGCGGACTCCGACACCACCACAGCGACCACGGCAGGCGCTTCTTCTGGGGCAAGGGAAACGCCGCCGTGTTGAGAATGATCAGCCGTTTGATTCGCTGAGGATGGCGATGCGCGAACGCCATGCCGATCATGCCGCCCCAGTCGTGCAGAATCAGCGTCAGATTGTCGCCCAATTTCAGATGATCGAGCAGGGCTTCCAGGTCCGCGACGCGC
This sequence comes from Gemmataceae bacterium, assembly GCA_036557565.1. Taxonomy (GTDB): domain Bacteria; phylum Planctomycetota; class Planctomycetia; order Gemmatales; family Gemmataceae; genus JAJPHU01. Next base: position 16,968 of record DATBHJ010000230.1, on the reverse strand, counting down.
TGCCGCAACGAATACTCATAGCGCGAATCGTCGGGCTTATCCGACAGACCGCAGCCGATATGGTCCGGCACGATGGTGCGATAGGTTTCGCGCAGTCCGAGAACCAGATTGCGATAGTAAAACGACCAGGTTGGATTGCCATGCACCATGACGAGCGGATCGCCGTGTCCTTCGTCGAGATAGTGGTAGCGCAGGCCGCCAAGATCAAAGAAGTGGCTAGGGAACGGATAGAACAATTCACCGCGAATGGGGTGGCTCGAGGTAGGAAAGGTCAAGGCAGACGGATTCACAATTTCGTTCCGGTAAGCGGCTCTCGCGGAGCTGCAAGATAAAGGCCAGTCACTCCGTAGTATTGCCGTTGTATTGATTCTCTATTGTAATCCCTCGTCCAGCAATTGTCGGGGCCGTTTAAGCCTGTACAAGACGTGCCTTCGCAGCGGATGTCCTTCGGGGAGACCTGGGTGGTCGAAATCGTCGCTGGGCGAGCGCGTCATGCCGAGTTTTTCCATCACCCGCCGGGAGCGGACGTTCAGCGGGACCGTGAAGGAGACGATCTCCTCCGCTTGCAGACAGCGGAAACCGAATTCCAGGGTCGCTCGTGCTCCTTCGGTGGCATAGCCCCGTTTCCAGTAAGCGGCGGCCAGACGCCAGCCAATCTCGATGCAGGGCGTGAAGTGCGCCTCAAAGCGCGGGATGGATAGACCGAGGAAGCCAGCGAACGGAGCCACGCCCGGAATCTCCACGGCCCACAGGCCAAACCCACGCTCCTGGAAACGCTCTTCGATTCGGTCGGCCAGCGCGTCGCTCTCTTGCCGCGACAGCGGGCCGGGAAGAAACTCCATCACGCTCGGATCGCTGTTCAGCTGGGCAAACAGCGGGCGATCGCTGGCGAGCCAGCGCCGAAGCAGGAGTCGTTCGGTTCGCAGCTCCTGGGGTAGATTCATCTTAATTGGCCCTCCTGCGGATCGTTATATGAATCAGTAACTGCAGCCAGGTATTCCTTCCTGGCAGCGATTTCCTTCTCTTCTGGCGATAAGATCGGCTCACTCGTTCGCCCAGTCGCGCGGTTTCAGATACGTCTCATATAACTCCGCCTCACGCGATCCGGGTTGGGGGCGATAATCGTACTCCCAGCGCACGCGCGGCGGCAGCGACATCAGGATCGATTCCGTGCGCCCTCCTGTCTTCAAGCCGAAGATGGTGCCGCGATCGTAGAGCAAATTAAACTCGACGTAGCGTCCCCGGCGATATTCCTGAAAGGCTCGCTGTTCTTCTGTGTACGGCTCGTCTTTCTGCCGCTTCGCGATGGGAAGATACGCTTCCAGGAAATGATCGCCGCAATCGCGCACGAATTGGAACAGCGCTTTGAGATCCCCTTCCAGATAGTCGAAGAAGATGCCACCGACGCCGCGGGGTTCGCCGCGGTGCGTCAGAAAGAAATAATCATCGCACCATTTCTTCATGTGAGCATAATTCACGAGCGGTTCATGCTTGGTGCAGACGCGCTGCCAGACTTTGTGAAAGTGAATGACATCCTCGCGATTGGGATAATAGGGTGTCAGATCGGCACCGCCGCCGAACCATTGCTGCTCGCCCTTGGTGAGAAAACGGAAATTGGCGTGGACGGTCGGCACCAGGGGGCTGAGCGGATGCAGCACCAGCGAGATGCCGCAGGCGGTGAAGGCGCGACCATCGCCGGGCACTTGTGGCGCGAACTCTTCGGACATTTGGCCATGCACATCGGAGAAGTTGACGCCGCCCTTTTCGAAGAAGGCGCCGTCGCTGATGACGCGCGTCCGTCCGCCGCCGCCGCCCTCGCGCTGCCAGGAATCTTCGCGGAAGCGCGCCCGGCCATCGAGTTCTTCCAGTGCGGAAACGATGCGGTCTTGCAGATCCTGGAAATAACGAGAAGCGCGGTCGTGCATTGATTGGCTCGACATGGTGAATCCTCCGAGTTTGTCCCGGGAAGTCGTGGCGGCACGTTCTTAACGTGCCGATCTGCTGGCTTTGCATTCGCCGGCACGTTGAAAACGTGCCGCCACAGTCCTCTGAGGCATTGTAGGGACCGACGATGAACGTCCGCCTTGGCTCTCTCTTGAGGATGAGATTACAATGGCGGCGATGTTGCGGCGGCAGGAGCACGAGGCTGACGATGGAAGAGAAAGAGCGCGACGACGAAAAAGAGACGGGACGTGTCGAAGCCTTGAGCGACGGCGTCATTGCCATCGCGCTGCTTATCCTGGAAAGCAAGGTCCCCAAAGTCGCTGTTATCGACTCGGGAAGCTTGTGGACTACGCTGGTCGGATCACGCCAGGAACGCCAAGAAAAGAACAAGAAAAAAGTTGACGAGATCCAAATACACGTGCTTCTGTGAACGCCGCACGGCCCGCGGCTCTGATGTGGATGATCTGTCCTCGCGCGGCGCTTCCTACGAACCGGCCTTCCGCATGCATAGCGCCGTGTCCGAGTCCGTCGAACTCAGCAAGGAAACCGAGGCGACGAAGCGGCTGTACAGCCTGGATGACAAGATTTCGGCGCCGTTCGGCGCTCATTGCCTGATGGCTCGCCGCCTGGTGGAGTGTGGTGTTCGATTCGCGCAGCTATTCACCGGAAGCTCCGGCACACGCCGAAAAAAATGACAAGACGCACCTCGAAATGGCTCGATGAACCGACAAACCGGTTGCCGGTCTTTTGACCGATCCCAAGGCGCGCGGTTTGCTTGATGAAACGCTGGTGATCTGGGCGGCGAGTTTGGCCGTACGCCCATTGCCGACGGCCGTTATCCTGAAAAGCGTGCCGGCCACGATCACAATCCCTACGGCTTCACAACCTGGCTGGCCGGCGGCGGTGTCAAGGGGGGGCCAACCATTGACGCTACCGATGAGTTCGGCTTTCGTGCCGTCGATGGAGGGCCGTCAACAAGGCCTACACACTCCGTGATGCGGGAGAGATTGTTGCACCAAACGTCACCACCACAAGAAGATGCGGCTTAAACGAATCCGATTAGGGTCTGGTCTCCAAGTTCTACTTGGAGACCAGACCTTTTTTTCATGCTAGAATCAGCTTGATCTATTTGTCCCTCGACGAGGTCGCAGGGAAACTACGAGGATTCGCCATGACCCAACCCAGTAACCCTTCTGCCGCCGCCTCCATTCGCGCGGACGATTTGAGCATCGTTCTGTTCGGCCTGCCGGCGGCCGGTAAGTCGTCGCTGCTGGGTGCCTTGGCCCAGGCGGCGCAGGCCCAGGAGCACTTGCTCAACGGCCGGCTCATCGATGTTTCGCACGGCCTGGACGAGCTACGGCGGCGTCTCTACGACGAGGGCGCACGCCGCACCGCCGAGGAAGTCGTGCCCTATCCCGTCGATTTCGAGCCGTTCCGCGCCGCCGGCAGCGACTCCAAGACTTCCCAGCACGTCGGCGCTGTATTCATCGATTGCGATGGCCGGGTTGCCAACGACTTGCTCGTGCGCCGGCAGGCCATACCCGAAGACAGCCCCGAGGGCACGCTGGCCCGCGAAGTCAACGACGCCGATACGCTCGTCCTGGTCATCGACGCCTCGGCGCCGCCGACTCAGGTGGAATCGGACTTCGCCGAGTTCGACCGCTTTCTCCGTCAGATGGAGACCACCCGCGGCAAGCGAACCGAGGTCGGCGGCCTGCCCGTGTTTTTGGTCCTGACCAAGTGCGATCTGCTGGCCCAGCCCGGAGATACTGCCGCCGACTGGATGGAACGCATCGAACAACACAAGCGCGATCTCGACACACGCTTTCGTAGTTTCCTGACGCGGCGCGAACAGGAGTCGGGGCCGTTGCCGTTTGGCCGCCTCGATCTACATCTTTGGGCGACGGCGGTGAAGCGGCCGGCGCTGGCCGGCTCGCCCGCCAAGGCGCGCGAGCCCTATGGCGTGGCCGAGCTGTTTCGTCAGTGTCTCGAACACGCTTCCCGCTATCGTGGCCGTCGCCGGCAAGCGGGACGCCGGCTCGTCTGGACCGTGGGTGCTGCCGGCGGCATCGTTACTCTGATGACCGCGCTGGCCATCAGTTTCACCGCTCATAACCTGGATACGCCGAGCAACGCTCTGCGCGAGCGCATGCAGTTTTTGCTCGGCTCCGATATGCCGTCGGAGGCGGAGCGACTGCACGTTCCGATCCGCGAGCTGCGCCGTCGCGCCGAAGAGTTGCGCGCCCTCCGCAACGATCCGCAGTTCGATTCGCTTTCAACCGAGCAGCAACGACTGGTCCGCGACCACCTCGATGAGTTGGAAGCGTATTCGCAATACTTCGATCGCTTGGTTCAATCGCCCCGACCGCGCGATATTCACAACACTCCAGAACTGCGCGAGATCAAGGAAGAACTGAAAACGGAGCTGGCTCTACCCAATGAAGCGTGGAAGGACACCGAGGCCGGCAAGCTTCACGCCGACCGTCTCCAGGATACCGAGGCGCTCGCCGTTGCCGTCAAGCGAGCCGAGGACTGGTATCGCGACAGTGCCGGCAAGGCCGAGCAATTGCGGACCTTTGCCGGACAGCATACGGAGCGCGGCGCGGCCGGCGTCAACTGGGACCGCTGGACGATCGATGCGGAAACGCTGCTGCGTCCCGATTATCGTCCGCCGTTCGCCGGCCCCAGCCCCGTCCCGGGCGCCGCCACGACTCTGACATACGACGCCACGGTGCTGCGCTTCGACGAAGTATCGGCGGCGCGTACCGACTGGGAAGGCAAAAAAAGCCGCTTGCAGCGCGTGCTCGATCTTTGCGCCGCTCTGGGGCTGGCGGCGCCGGCGGCGTCTGCCCGCGGAGCGCGGGAGCGTGGAGTCGGAGTGCTCTCCATCCCGCGGCGCTTCTCTCTTTCCCAGGCGCTCGAGCGGCGCAATGAGCTGGAGCTGTCTTTTCCAAATCACAAGAAGGATTTTATCTTTGATGAAGTCCCCGATGCCATTCGCCCCGTGGTGGATCAGGCCGCGCACACGAGCTATGAACACCTTCTGGAACCGGGGCAAGCCGCCGTGCTGAAACATCTGGAACAGGGCGGTGGCGGAACCGAGACCCAGGTCCGCTGGGAGAATGTCCGCCACTGGCTGCGCGATCCCAGGGAATTGGAGGACTGGCGCGTGTTGTCCGGCGTGCTGATTCGGCTGCACGATCCCTCTAACCTGCACACGCCGGAGTCGCCCGATCCCGTCAGCACACTGGCGGAGTTTCTCCAGCGCCCGAGTTTCCCGCTGAACATTCGCCGGCTCACGCTGGAGATCCCAGAGGGTCTGGAACGCAGACCGGCCGCCGACGCCTCTCTCTCCCTCTATCACCCGGCCTCGGCGGGTGAAAAACCGGCCCTGGTCTTGCAGCCGTCCGGCGAGGGCGAGCGCGATCCGCAGCGGCGCGTCTGGACGTATTCCTTCCGCCTGAGCGAACCGCAAACGCTGACCTATCGCCCCGGCGACGCCTTATGGGCCACTCTGCCCTTGCGCGACGACTGGATGTTCACCTGGGTGCGCTGCCACAGTTTGATGTATCAATTCGAGCGCCTGACCCGCCCACCGCGCCTGCACTTGGCGAAGGAAGCCACGACCAGCGGCACGCTGGAAGAAGGGGTCCGCCTGACGATCGTTCCCGCCGATGGTGTGCCGCGCGTGCCGGACCTGATGCCGGTTGTGCGCCTGTCGTCGAAGGACTGAGTACCGATTCACGGAAAAAGGCAAACACCAGGGAAAGAAGGCCCTCCTCGCAAGGAGGAGGGACAAAAAAGACAGCCCGCTAACTGCCTCCCGAAGCTGCTACTGCAACCGAACCCATTTGGGAGCGACTTTTTATTTGCCGCGTCTCGCTGTGCTTGATAAAATCCCCCCTCAGCCTTGCTGCCAACGATGTCGGCATGGGCCATTCGCTTCACTGTCCCAGCAATGATGCAGACACATGGCCAGCCAGACAAATATTCTGCTCGTAGACGACAATGAGGCTAATTTGCTCGCCCTGGAAGCGGTGCTCCAACCGCTGGGCCAGGAATTGACCAAGGCTCGTTCCGGCGAGCAAGCCCTGCAATCTCTGACGCAGAAAGATTTCGCCGTCGTCCTTCTCGACATACGGCTGGGCGGCATGGATGGCTTCGAGGTTGCCCAGCGCATCCGCTCGCAGGAGCGGTCCAAACATACGCCGATCATCTTTGTAACCGCCTTCGAGAGCGAGGATTTTGCACCGGCCAAGGCGTACACTCTTGGAGCTGTGGACTATCTCGTCAAACCGTTGGTGCCGGAAATCCTCCGGGCCAAGGTCGAGGTTTTCCTCGCCCTACATCAGCGAACCGAGCAGGTCCGAGAGTTACAGCGCCGTCAAACCGAGCAGGTGCGCGGAGAGTTAGCGGCCATCGTCGAGTCTTCCGAGGACGCCATCATCGGCGAGGATTTGCAAGGCCTCATCACCAGCTGGAACAAAGGGGCCGAGCGGATGTATGGCTATGTCGCCGACGAAGTCGTCGGCAAGCCGCTCTCTCTCCTTCACGCGGCCCAACAGCCCGACGAGTTTCCCGGTCTCCTGGAACGGCTCCGGCGCGGCGAGCGCATCGAGCCATATCAGACGGTTCGGCTGCGCAAAGACGGCTCCCATGTGGACGTATCCCTCAGCGTCTCTCCGATCAAGAATGGTCAGGGAACGGTCATCGGGGCTGCCAAGATTGCTCGCGATATTGGGCCTCAGAAGCGCTTGGAACACGAACTGCGCCGACAGGCGGACGAGTTGGCCGAAGCCCACCGGCAGAAAGATCAGTTCCTGGCCATGCTGGCTCACGAGCTGCGCAACCCTTTGGCTCCGTTGCGAACGGGCGTCCACCTCCTGCGCCAGTCCCAGACGCCGCCTGATGTGCGCGAGCGAACGCACGACATGATGGAGCGGCAGCTGCTACATTTGAGTCGCCTCGTCGATGATCTGCTCGACGTTTCTCGTATCGTCCGCGGACAGATCCGCCTCCGCCACGAGCGCCTCGACCTGCGCCGCCTGGTTCGGACCGTCTGCGAGGACCGCCGTCCTGTCTTCGAGCAAGCGGGGCTGACTCTTGTGGTGGACATCTCCCCGACGCCCATCTGCGTCATGGGCGACCAGACGCGACTGACACAGATCGTTAATAACCTACTCGACAACTCCTTGAAGTTCGCCCGGGGACGCCATGCCGTGACCGTGCGCGTGGGGACCGACACGGAGCATAGGCAAGCGGTCCTGTCGATTCGGGACGAAGGCATCGGCATCACACCGGATTTGTTGCCGCGTTTATTTACTCCCTTCTTGCAGGCCGATCGCAGCCTCGACCGCTCGCGCGGCGGATTGGGATTGGGCCTGGCGATGGTCAAAGGTCTGGTGGAGCTGCACGGCGGCAGCGTGACGGCATCGAGCGCAGGCGCCGGGCGCGGTGCGGAGTTCACCATTCGGTTGCCTCTGGAGCAGGAAGTGCCGGCGCTGTCCGACACGCCTGGGACTCCGCCACCGTCGGGGAAGCGACTGCGCATTCTTATCATCGAGGATAACCGCGACGCGGCAGACACGTTGAGTCTCTTGCTGAACCACCTGGGCCATGAAGCGCGGGTCGCTCATACGGGTCCGGAAGGCGTGGACTCGGTCAAGCAATTGCCGCCCGACGTTGTCCTGTGCGACATTGGCCTGCCCGGAATGGACGGCTACGAAGCGTCCCGGCAGATCCGTCGGTTACCGGGCATGGCCAACGCCCTGCTCATCGCCATCACCGGCTACGGTCAGGAGTCCGACGTGCAGCGCAGCAGGGAAGCCGGTATGAATTACCACTTTCTTAAACCAATTGACCCTTTCCAACTCCATCAACTGCTGGCCGATTTCACGAAGCACCCGAATTAGGCCCAGGTGTGACACCGCTGTGCAAATATGCGCATGTCAACGTTCGTTATCGCGTTAACAGATACAGTGTTAACATTAGTTAGCGCAATAGTTGAGCATGTGCTCTACTCGCTCCATTGGACGTTTTTTTCTTAAGATTTTGAAATATAAGTCCTTGTGTCGATCCCAGCAAAAAAAGATCTTGGACACGACCCAAAGGCATGGGAGTTGCTCTATCCTACAAACGAGAAAAGGAAACCGGAAAACACAAAGTTCGTGTTCTCCGGATGACCTTGTGCTAAGACCCAACGCTGTGTCCTAGTCACAACGAAGCTCCACTTGAGCAGCCTTCTCCTTCTGCTCAGCAGGATGATTCGCGTTGACACGCCCGACCTCGTGAGTCGTTCTATCCATTAGCACGTTCGACCCCGTTCGTCGTACTCTCTCGCGTTGAATTACCACTGGGAAGATCCTTCTCGGCGTTCCTGCAACGTCGCGTGGATCGTATTCACACTTGAGGTTCAGAAACAATGATGTTGCTGGATTATTGGTCGAACGTGGCTCAATGCTCCTATCCCGACGGCGATGTGGCCGTCGAATCCGAACTCCCTACGACGGCCGAGGGCGTCTTCCTGGCCTATGCCCCGCGAGTTTACAGCGTCGCCCGTCGTATGCTCAGTAACGACACGGATGCCGAGGACGTCACGCAAGAAGTACTCCTGCAAGTCGTCCGCAAGCTGGACACCTTCCGCGGCGAGTCCGGTTTGACCACCTGGCTGCACCGCGTCACTGTCAACGCCGCTTTGACGCACCGCCGCAAACAGAAACGTCGTCACGAACATCAGGTTGACGCACCCCTGGACTTTTTATCCGATCAAGGCAACCCTACAAGCACTGCTTCTCTGCCGGCAGCCCCTGACCAGAAATTGCTAGAGCACGAGATGCGCGAAGTGATTGAAAACGCCATCGCTCAACTCCCCGAGATTTACCGCGACGTGTACGTGTTGGCAGACGTGGAAGGTCTGTCCAACGCCGAGATCGGCGACATGCTCGGTCTATCGATTCCGGCGATCAAGAGCCGGCTGCACCGCGCTCGCCTGATGATGCGGGAAATCCTCGAACCCTATTTCTAACAAGGGGAGTAAACGTGCTGAGCTGTCCGACCGTGAAGCGTATGTTCGTGGATTATTTCGACGAAGGACTTCCGGGCGAATACCGCGAACTAATCGAGGAACATCTTGACGTTTGTCCGCAGTGCTCCTCATGTGCCGTGAGCTATCGGGCCGTGATTCATCTGACTCGACAGCTGCCGCCAATGCCGGCGCCGCCGGAGTTGATGGAGAGCCTGCGCCAGACCGCACGCGAATTGGGGCTTCTCTCGCCCAGAAATGAATAGATTGACGAAACTCCCTCCCCCTTGTGGGGGAGGGAGAAGAAAATCCCACCCCCCACGAGGGGGGAGGAAAAAGCCGCTGGCTCCTATCGCGGAGTAGTAGCACCTCGAACACCAGGAGACATCCCGGTGTTACTCATTCCACCCAGTCCCGTTCCCGTACCCATGCCTCCGAGACTCCGCAGAGGAGAGTACATCTGAAGTTGGTTCTGCAGGTTTCGCTGCCCTGAAAGGCCTCCGCCTGCACTGACTCCTCCGCCCTGGGCGGGGAAATAGTGGGAGGTATTGCCGAACATGGCGATATGCCCGGTCGTCACCGCGGAATCGGCAGCGCCACCGTTCGATAATCCCCGAAACAGAGCCGCCTGATTCTGCTGCAAGTTCGCGACATCGGACCGGAGTTGTATTTGCGGACGAACCAGGTCGTAATAATTGACGCCAAGCGGGGCGCCGACGCGCATGAGGTTCAGGTAGGGACTGACCGCCGGACCGCTTGGATTTTGGCCGCCGATGGTCTGAGCCCAAACCGAGCTGCCCGAGAAGGCGGTAGCCGTCAGGGCGACCACAAAACACAAGCGCCGCATCACAGCATCTCCTGAAAACAAGTTCCAAGTTTCGTCGCGAGCCACCGACAAGCGGTGAAGAACATGTCCCTGTTATTATATCGGCGCGCCGCAGCCGGGTCATCCAGCCGACGACCCAGTTCTCCCATTCTCACGAGATCGTCCAGGCGGCGCATTCCAAACCAAGGGTGACCGGAGACAGTTTATCGAATTGTCTGTATCATCCTGTCTTACATTGAAATGCGTTTCAGGAGGGCAGCCGGTGAACCTTCCCCGTATGTTGCTGCGATTGCTTGGTAGGCGCTTACCGAAGACCCAGGGAACGCTTCGCGTTCCGGGCCTAAGAGCTAGCGTCCGAATTCACCGCGATCGGTGGGGCATCCCGCACATCGAGGCCGACAACGAACGTGATGTCTCTTTCGCCATCGGCTTCTGTCAGGGCCAGGACCGCACGTTTCAGCTGGAGCTGCTGCTCCGCGCCATCCGCGGCACGCTGTGCGAGCTGGTCGGCGGCGCCGCTCTTTCGATTGATCGACTGTCGCGGCGAATCGGCTTCCATCGCGCTGCGGCAGCCCAGTGGCCGCTGATCGATCCCGAACTCCGGGCTGCCATCGAGGCGTATGCGCAAGGCGTCAGCGCCGGGGCAACGCACGGTCTATCTCAACGACCACACGAATACGTCTTCTTGCGCAGTCAGCCGACGCCGTGGACGCCGCTGGACAGCCTCGGCGTCGTCAAGCTGATCTCGTTCACGCTGGCCGGCAACTGGGATATCGAGCTGGCTCGTCTGAAAATCCTGCTCGAAGATGGGGCCGAAGCGCTGGCCGCTCTCGATCCCGCCTATCCGTCGTGGCATCCGGTGACGACGCCGCCCGGACAGCAAGCCGGCCCCATGCTCGATCGCTTGAGCGAAGAATTGAAGACTTTTGCGACCTTCTTTCGCACAGGAGGCGGCTCGAACAACTGGACGGTCTCGGCCAGCCGCACGGCCACGGGCCGGCCACTCCTGGCCAACGATCCGCACCTGGACGCCCGGATGCCGCCTCACTGGTACTTGATCCACGCACGTACGCCGGACTTCGCCATGGCCGGGGCCACGTTTCTGGGCGGATCTGCCATGCTGTCCGGTCACAATGGTTTCGCCGCCTGGGGTATCACAGCCGGACTCATTGACAACACCGACCTGTTCCGCGAACAGATTGGTCCCGACGGCCGTAGCGTCCGCCAGGGCGATCAATTTGTTCCCTGCGAGGTGCGCGAAGAAGTCATTCATGTCCGCGGAGGAGACAGTGTCACGGAGAAAGTTCTGATGACGCCGCGCGGCCCCATTGTCAGCCCGGCCCTGCACGATACCGGAGAGGCATTGTCAATGCGGGCGGTGTGGCTCGATCCTCGGCCGATCGACGGATTGTTGCGCTTGCACCGTGTTCGCAGCTTCGCCGACTTCCGCAAGGCTGCCCAACAATGGCCGGCTGCATCGCAGAACATGGTCTATGCCGACGAAACCGGCGTCATCGGCTGGCAGCTTTTCGGTCAAGCGCCGAAGCGACGCAATGGCTGGGGGCTGATTCCCGCGCCCGGCTGGGAGGCCGACGCCGGCTGGGAGCCGGACCTGGTTCCTGCCGATCAGATGCCATACGCGCAAGATCCGCCGCAGGGATTTCTCGCCACGGCCAACAACAAGCCGGTGCAAGACGGAACCGGACCCTATCTCGGCTCCGACTGGCTGGAGGGCTACCGTGTCGCTTCCATAGTCCGCGAGCTGGGTGCGCGCTCCGATTGGGATGTGCCTCGAACAATGGCCTTGCAGATGAATCAACATGCCGTCGCCTGGTACGACCTGCGCGACGCCGTGCTGTCCGCCCCGGCAAATGAAGCCGATACCCGGCAAGCGCTCGACCTGTTGCGCGACTGGAACGGCCATGTGTCGATCGACGCGCCAGCTGCGGCGGTGTACGAGCTTTTTATCGCAGAGATGGCGGGCCGAGTCGCGCGGGCCAAGGCGCCCCGCTCGTTTGCCGTCGTCCTCGGCGAAGGGATGGGACCGATCATCCCGTTTAACTTCCTCTGCTATCGCCGCACCGGCCACCTGGCGCGCCTGCTGCGCGAGCAACCCGACGGCTGGTTTGCCCGTTCCTGGCCAGACGAAATCGCCGACGCATTATCTGCGGTGATCCACCGTCTACGCACGGAGCACGGCAACGAGCCATCCCGCTGGGCCTTTGGCCGATTGCGCACGCTCACACTGCACCATCCGATCAGCCGCAAAAGTTGGCTGGCGCCGTTCTTCAATCTCGGTCCCTTTCCCTTCGGCGGCGATGCCGACACGATCAATCAGGGCGCCGTAATGCCACTGCATCCACTGTCCTCGGCGGACAACATCGCATCCCTGCGCACGGTTATCGATGTCGGTGCCTGGAGCAATAGTCGGTTTTCGCTGCCGGGCGGCCAGTCTGGCAATCCCCTGTCGCCGCACTACGACGATCTGCTGCCGTTTTGGCTCCGCGGCGAGGGCGTGCCGGTCGCCTGGACCGAAGAGGAAGTTCGTCAAGCAACCGTCCATACGCTGGAACTCGTTCCCTCTTGATGATCCGCCGTTCGGCATGTTGGAGACGTGCCGGCCGCTGTTCCCCTCCTCCTCAAATCGGGAATAACCGGCATACGCAGAGATTTCATATTCCCCAATTTGCTTGGAAGAGAAGATCGAGCTAGACTGGCAAAGGGATTGATCAGTACCACTATGCGAGCAAGACATGAGAGGGCACCCATACGACCTAAGGTGTGCGCGGAAGGTATGCGCTGGCGCGATGCGTCGCAGGCGAGGAGTGGCAGCCGTAGAATTTGCGTTCTGCGCGCCGATCCTTGTGCTGTTGCTTCTTGGGCTCTGGGAGGTCGGACGAATCGCACAGGTATTCAACGTCATGCAGAATGGCGCTCGCGAAGCCGCGCGCGACGCATCCCTTGGACAAGACAGTCTTCAGACGATTGCTACCAATCTCACGAACTACCTTCAGGGAGCACTGCCAACGGGATTCGGGCAAGGACACTCAACGACGTTACAAACACCCTCGATAACTTTGCCTGCGAACACGACCGGCTATACATGCTGGGACAACACATCTAACAAGGAGCTGTTTACCATCACGTTCACAGATATTACCAATTCAAACATCACGGACCCAACCGCGATGCAAAAACTCGATCACTACCAGATTGGCCTTCAAGTTCCGTACTCTACAATCCAATGGACTACCCTGGCCCAGATCACCGGCGTTTCTCGCATCGCGATTACCGCGGATTGGGCCAGCATGCGCGATTCGCCATTCATAATCACACCAACCTTACCGGCTCAGTAGCGCTTTTTGGCAAGGCGAGGATGATGAATCATGATGCTCACGACGAATCTCTGGAGCCGGCGAAAGGCTGCCACGGCGGTTGAACTGGCATTTGTTCTGATTCCGCTCATCATGCTGATCATGGGCATCTTTCAGTATGGATTGATCTTGATGGACTGGAATCTACTCATCAATTCGGCGTCGCAAGGCTGCCGCTTTGCCCTGGCCAATAACAAGGATACGAACATTAGTACAGAGGTTCAGAACATCGTCACTAATTATATGGCAGGGAGAAATTCCAATTTCAATAACTTCACTGTAACCGTGACCGGAACGCATGGGGGCATCTCTACTCCGGTCAATAACCTTGCTGCCGGCGACCCGATCACTGTTACGGTCACAGGAAATTATCGGTTTGTAAACTTTATTCCGTTGGTATCGACGCCAGGCTCATTGCCCATGAGCACCTCAGCGACCATGATTTGTGAGGGCGGACCCTGAGCCGAGAGAATGAAACTGCAAATTGAAATCCCCATTTTCACTAGCAATCGAAAAGGGTGAGAGTATCATGATCCGCAAACAATCGATGACTGGCCTATCCGTCTCCCGCCGTGGGGCAACTCTGCCCCTTGTGGCCCTCACTATCGTGGCGCTGACGGGTTTTCTTGGGCTTGGGATCGACATTGGCATGTTGGTGGTCGCCAGAGGGGAAGTGCAGAATGCAGCCGATCTGGCGGCGCTGACCGCCGCGCGTACGCTTACCGGCGATTCGACGAACAATTATAACCAGAGTAACGCCACGACCAATGCGCAGAACATCCTGAGTTACAATACAATTCTGGGGCAGTCGATACAATCATCTCAGCTCCAGTTAACCTATGGTAGTTACGACTACGATCAAGACGCACAAACGTTCTCGGCCAATTTCCCACCAACGACCGGAAAGCCTGTGACAGCGGTTACCGCGACCGTCACCTCAAACAACTTACCGACCGCTTTTGGCGCTGTTTTCGGAATTCAGTTCTTCTCCCCCGTCTCCGCCACGTCCACGGCCGTCCATCGCCCGCGCGACATCGCCCTGGTTATGGACCTGTCCGGCTCAATGCGTATGGGGACCTGTCTGGGATACGATTTTTGGACCAGTTCACGCACGACCAACAATCCCGATTCCCTCTATCCGACGTTCGGACACTATTCGTCGAACAGTTCCGGCCTTCAAGGGACTAGCTCGAATCGGAGTTCGAGTTACGATGGTTACACGATATCGCCAAGCAATACTACGGCTCCTAATACTTCGTATTCCTTGACCTACGTGAACAACTTCTACTCAAACGCGCCTTATGCATCCACACTGATCCGTGCTTTTGATTCGTGTACGAGCACTGACGGAGGAGTTACCTGGTCTGCTCCCTCTTCGGGAACAAATCCGTCGCTGCCGCCAAGTTCGTACACCTCGACACCGGGAGGAGACGTGCCGCTGTATGCCAATGGCAGCACGACGAATTACGCCAAGACTGTTAACAACGCAGTGAATGGCACGTCGCGCAACAAGTGGTGGGAACTGGACGGCTACTCCGGATGCGCGAGCGGCTCCTTCAATAACGCCGATTTGGGAACCAGCTCTTATGCGAGTGGATCTTTCAACGCTTACACACAGGGGCCCGGTTACTACGGCAAGACATTTTTCCTCTGGCCTCCTGACCCGCGCCAGCCGCTGACTACGGCCAACAATTCGACTCAGATCAATCAGTTCTTGCAAGATTTCGGCTACACAACCAGCGCGGATTTCGCCAACGCTGCTTTCACGACCACCCTGTCGGCCAGAATCTTGAACACGACTCAAACTTCCATTTCCGTCACTTCGTCCACGCCTTTTCCCATAAGCGGCCTTCCCAGCACGACCTTTCGAATCATAGTCGGTACCGAGATCATGCTGGTGACCGCTGCATCCGGTACGGGGAACATAACCTGGACAGTACAAAGAGGGATGGACGGGACAACAGCCGCATCGCACAGCTCCGGATCGACCGTCGGCCTGGTGACGGGGCCGCCTCTTTACGGGATCTACGGAGTTACGACGACGTCCGGCAGTCAGAACTGGCCCTGGCCCAATGACAATGGCTCCACGCTCAGCAGCTATTTGACCAACAACGTATACATTTCAGTGTCGGCCGCGGGTAGCCCCGCTACCGCTCGTTTGCTCCAAACCACGGATGCGGCGTATCAGAAAATCATGCGTCTGTACAACTGGAACTATGTGGTAGATACCTACAACTCCGCAGGAAGTGGAATCAGCTACCCCGGCACTACTCCCTGCGACTGGCGCGTGCGCTTCTTTGGCACCAATGACAACACGAAGTTGTTCAAGACAAATACCGGCACTCTAAATCTTCCTGGCAACTCGACCTACACGATTAACTACAACGAGATTCTGCGCTGGCTCACCGCCTCGCCGAATCCCTTCCCCCAACAGCTGCGGGCCGGCCGCATCAAGTATTATGGCTCGATCCCAACCCAGATCACCGGCAGCTGGCCTAGCTACGGCAGTAAGGACCAACGGTTCTGGAAGGAGTTCATTGATTACGTTCTTGGTTTCCAGCAAACCGGATCAAGCACCTACCAGGATGTCAGCGCCATGGCCGGCTACGGCAGCGATTTCACCTGGGGAAGCGTAAGTATTAATTCGCCCCCAGGGGCAACGCAGTACATGAATTATTCTGATAATCCAGCGCGCCCTCTGTTGCGCTACTGGTTCGGCCCCATGGCGATGGTGGATTATCTGCACAATATGAACATGTCGGAGCAACAGATCTCCGGCTTCTATCTCAAGGAGCCGGGCGATGGTTACGAGGCGCCCCTGTACTCCGGCAAGCAGGCTTTCCTGGCTGCGATCAATACGATGCAGATGAACCATCCCAACGACTGGTTCACGGTCATTTGTTACAGCTGGCCCCGCAGCTCATCCAACGGGACAGCAGTGAGTGGTCTGGGATACGGCCGCTTCAACTGCGTTCGCTCTCCTCTGGGGCCAAATTACAATTATGCCCTATCTTCTCTGTTGTTCCCTTTTTCCACAATCAATGCCGATGGTACGTGCAATAATTCCGAGATCACACCCTATGATGCGGATCCTGCCACAAGTTCTGTGCCCTCGGCCGACCTGGTTGATACGCCGCGCGGCGACGGCGATACTTGCTTCGCGATGGGCCTCATGCTTGCCTACAATCAATTCGCCACAACGTCCCCTTCCGATTCCACATTGCGGTCGTTCGTCTCGTCCTCGCCGATCACTTTTCCGACGGGCATGGCAGGAGGAATGGGACGCAAGGGCGCCCAGAAAGTCATCATTTTTGAAACGGACGGTTTGGCGAACACCACGGCGACGGCCAGCCTGGTGAACGCCGGATCGTACAAGTACTACCAGATCCGCTATGACATGAACAAACCCAGTTCGAGCGAATACCCCTCTGTCACCACGTATGGCGTCAACAACTCGACGGTCTTGAATCAGGTCTATTCTCTGGTTCAGCAGCTAGCGAGCGACTGCGGCACTTCGCGGAACCCCTTTCGCCTATACGCCATCGGTTTCGGTCCTGTCTTTTCAGGGACGAATTCTACCGCCGCACTTCAAACCTTGCAGACGATGCAATACTACGCCGGCACCCAGAGCAGCGCTGCCACTGCCTTATCGTCGGACCAAATCATCACGGGGACGGACGCCCAGATGCTAACAAAGATGACCAATACCTTCACGAACATTTTGGAGAATGGCGTACAGATTACGATCATCAAGTAAGGCGAGAGCGTTATTCGGGACCGTGAGCGGTTCTTTCCGAGCCGCG
>DATBHJ010000229.1:0-19478 GCA_036557565.1 Gemmataceae bacterium | reverse complement strand
CCATCCCTGGTCTTGCCGCGAGGAAGCATCGCCGTTACTATGCGACTTTCATGGAACGCTCTGCACTGCCACGGATTGGCGCACCCGAGGCGACGACCGTCGGCGATCATCCTGCCTGGCTACTGCTTTTGCTAGGGCTGTTGGCCGGACAGTGTTGGATGACGCTGACGCTGTTCGGCAGCGATCGTCCGTGGCAAAGTTTGCTGGATGATCGACCGATCCTGTCCGGCCGGCATGCGCTGCATTTGTATCACGGCTATCTCGGCGCCCGCTCCCTGCGCGAACACACCAGCCTGTCCTGCTACGATCCGACGTTCCATGCCGGCTATCCCAAAACCCCAGTCTTCGATTGCGGTAGCCGGCCGGCCGAGCTAATGCTGACCCTGGCCGGAGGGCGCTACTGTCCGGCCGCGTACAAGATCGGCGTGGCCTTGATCTGCGCTCTCGTTCCGCTGCTTTTGTTCACGGCGGCCCGGGGCGTGGGACTGAGACGCGCGCCGGCGTGCCTGGCGTGCGCGCTGGGCTTGCTGGTGTGGTGGGGGCAACCTTGCCGCGAGACGCTGGAAGCCGGCGACACCGATCTGTTGCTGGCGGCGCTTCTGGTGCTGGTGCAGACCGGTCTGCTCATCCACTATCACAACGATCCGGGCCTGCGCTGCTGGCTGGGGGTGGTCGCCGCTGCCCTGCTCGGCTGGTTCGCGCATCCGCTGCTTCTGACGCTGATGATGCCGTTGTTCCTCATTTATTACCTCAGCGTCGGCACCCGCCATCGCCTGGCCTGGCACCTGGCTCTTCTGGGCGGCTTATTGAGCGCGGTCGCGATCAATAGCTTCTGGTTGATCGATTGGATTGGTTACTGGTGGATTCGGGTGCCGCCGCCGCCCGGACAGCTGGCCGAGCCGACCTTGTCGAACATCTGGGAATCGTCCTTCTGGGGCGGGCCGGTCGATAAGGTGTTGGCCTTCGTCCTGACGGTGGCGGCGACGCTGGGAGTGCTGCTGTATAACCAGAGCGGCCAGCGAGCGACGGCGCGATTGCTCGGGCTGAGCTGGGCGGGATTTCTCGTGCTGGCGGTGGCCGGTCTGGTGTGGGAACCGCTGGGACGGTTCGGCTCGCCGCGGCTTTTCGCGCCGGCGTTGTTGTTCGCCGCTCTACCCGCGGCCCATGCCTTTGCTCTCGCGGCTGCCACGAGCTGGCGCTGGCCCTTCAGCCGATGGGCGACTCTTTTCGCCGCTGCGGCCGGTATCGGATTCGTATGGCACGCTCCTCCGCCCGCTCTTGTGTCCTGGACGATGCGCCTACGACAAGCGGACCCCTTGCAACTCGGTCTGGATGCCAACCAGCAGGCGATCCTTGAAACGTTGCAGCAGCACACGACTTCGGAGGCGCGCATCCTCTGGGAAGATCGCACCGTCGCCCCTCTCGCCTCCCACTGGACGCCGCTGTTGACGTTGTTGACCGAACGAGCTTACATCGGCGGTCTGGACACGGATGTTCGCATCGAACACACCACCAATGGTTTGGCCGATGCCGTCCTCATGGGCCGGCCGATTCGCGATTGGAACGATGACTCCCTGAACGAATACTGCACGCGCTACAACGTCGGCTGGATCGTCGGTTGGTCGCCGGCGGCCTGCGAACGTCTGCGAAACTGGCCTGGTGCGATGCGGATCGCCACGTTGCCGTCCGCCGCCGAGGGCGAGCCGCCCGGCTGTCTGTTCGCGGTGCGCCGCCAGGGCTACTCGTTCGCCCTGACAGGCTCGGCTCGCTGGCTGAGCGCCGACACACAGCGCATCGTCCTGGGCGACGTGATTCCGCCGCACGGCGGACCCGATAACCACGGCAAGAAACAGATCGTGTTGAGCCTGCATTATCAGGCCGGCATGCGCGTCGCCCCCAGCCGCGTTCTGCTCGATTCCTGCCCAATGGAACGCCTCCATTCCGTGCCCGGCGACGCCCGACCGTTCGTGCGCCTCTGGGTCGAGGAACCTGTGACGCGCATCACCATCATCTGGGGAGACAAACGATAACAAGTCCGAGCCGCGCACGCAGCGCAGCGGAGTAAGCGGTCGTCTGTCCGCCGCTTACTCCGCTGCGCTGCGTGCGCGGCTCGGATTACGAGCTTTTTCGATAGACGTGTCCCGCGTCAATCTGCTCGAAACCCAGACCGCGGATCAGGCCGATGCCGGCTGCATTATCGGAGGGAACCTGTACTTCGATGGCGTTGTAGAACTGGTCCTGCAAATAACGCAGCGTCTGGACCATGAGGAACTTGGCTAATCCCTGCCGCCGCATCTCTTCGGCGACAACAATCTCGGTGATGCCAACGGCATGCTCATTCCAGCGGGGGACGTAGGTCTCCATCTCCCACAGAAAGGCGCGGGCGGCGACCCGGTTGGTCAGCTTGTCCTGCAAACGATATTCGTACAACTCCACCGGCCCAAGAATGCACTCCTGCCACCACGTCGCCTTCTGCAAAGGCCCAGTGAAAACCTGGTAGCGCAAACGATGGGCGGCGAAGCGGCCGTCGGCAACATTGAGCGCCTTCTGGAAGGGGTTGCGAAAGACCAGGCAACTGCTGGCAACGGCATAACCGCGATGCTCGAAGAACGGACGGGCCAGCGGATCGCTTTCGAGAAAGCCGGGAGAATTGCTGCCGCCGTACAGGCCGAACGTGAAGGGATTGAGCGGAGACCGGGGACCGGCGAACAATTTTTGGCTGCCCCGCGAATGCAGATACGATTCGGCGCGGCGGAGCAGCTCGGAACCGATGCCCTGGCGGCGATAGGGCGGCGCGACGCCGAGCAGACAGATCGCGCCGCTATTGGTATCGAGAGCGTTTTCCGCATCGTTGGGTCCGAAGCCCGTCCAGGCGAAACCGACGATCTGCCGATCGGCTTCAGCGATAATCAGACCTTGCGGATCGAAATACGGCTTGGCGAACAGAAAGAACTCCGTCCACAAGCAGCCTTGCAGACGCACGGCGCCGCGGCCGGTGAAGGCGGCGTTCCAGACCTCGACCAGTCCGGGCGGATCGGTGTTGCGGAATGTTCGATAAAGAATCACGCGACGGACTACTTTATGTTACGGCTTGTCGGCGTTCGCCTCGACGCGGAGGCGATCGAGGACGCTCTCAACTCCGGCCGTGGTGTTCGCCAGTTCTACGGCACGGCGGCGCTGCGCCAGGTCGGCGACAGTGCCGGTCAGTTCGACCGCGCCGGACCCCGTGAGGCGCACCTGCACATCGGCGCCGGCCATATCGCTGTCCCAGCGCAGCCGCAGGGCGACCCGACTATCCAGGCTGGCTTCGCTCACCGAGCTGCGAACGGCTCCCCAGCCATTGTGCAGCTTATCGCGCAGACCCGCTGTTACGCCATCGAATTTGGCAGATGTCTTGTGGAAAATGCGCGCTAGTCGGTCGGCGTCCTGACTGCAACCGCAACTCGCCAGAGCCAGGCTCAACAGCATTCCTTGCCGGATGTGACTGCCCATCATGCCCACTCCTCGTCTGTCATCGGTCTTCCATTCCCGGAGCGATGAGTATGGCGTGCTTCGTCGTTGGGAGCAAGGGCAGAATGGCGCCGGTAAGGATGGTGGGCAAGCTCTTCCCCATCTCCCCCTCGCAGTGTAGAAAGAACATGCTCATTGTTCGGAAAAAGAGGCTGACAATGACTTCCCTGGTAACAGGAGCTACCGGCTTTATCGGCAGCCATCTCCTCGCGGACTTGCTCGCCGAGAAGGGCGGCAGTGTACGTGTCCTGGTGCGCCGTCCCGAATCCGCGGCCGGGCTGCACGGCGCCGACGTGCGCATCGGCGATGTGCGCGATGCGAATGTTATTATGGACGCCGTACAGGGCGTGGACGTGGTCTATCACTGTGCCGCCACGAGAACGGCATCCTCCCTCCGCGAGGCGTGTGACATCACATTGACAGGGACGCGCAACGTGCTGGAAGGCCTGCGGCGAGCCGGATCGGGTCGGGCGGTGTTGCTCACGGGTCTCATCGTGCTCGGCGCGCGTCATCTCGATGCTGCTACCGAAGATCTTCCGTACCGGCGCACGGGCGATCCGGTCAGTGATGTCAAGATCGAGATTGAGCAGATGGCGTGGGAGTACGAGCAACGCCACGGTGTCGATGTCACCGTGTTGCGGCCCGGCCTTGTCTACGGCCCGCGCGACGGCCACAACTTGCCGCAAATGATCCGGGCGCTGCGTAAGGGCGGTTTCGCTTTTATCCGCAGCCGCGACAATGTGTTGCCAATCGTGTACATCGGCGACATGATCCAGGCCATGCGTCGGGCGGGCCGCACGCCGGCGGCACGCGGACGCGCCTATCACATTACCGACGGCTCACGCACACGCATCGGCGAATTCATCGATTGCCTGGCCGAGCTGCTCGGCTGTCCTGCGCCGCAAAAAGTACTTCCCTTCGCCGTGCCTTACCTGGGCTGTCTGGTCTTCGAGACGCTCGCCGCTCTGCGTCTGTACCGCGGCCGCGCTCCCATCAGTCGCACCGGCATGAATTATGTGGGCTACTCGCGCGTTATCGACATCGCGCGCGCCCGCCGCGAACTCGGTTACGAACCGCAGATCTCCTATCGAGATGGACTCTCTCTTGCTCTGAAAGACCTTGGTTAGTAGTGGTGTCTAGATCCGGTGGCACAGGCATTCCTGCCTGTGCCACCCAATTTGGAGAGGGTGCATGAATTGTTACTGGTAGTGGAATCGTAGGTTTTCTCCCTCCCCCCTTGTGGGGGAGGGAACAAGAAGCAGCGGCGGATTCGACTACCAGAATCGGCGCACGCACCCATTGGAGTGGCCGCATGGGAAAGAACGATACATCCCCCACCGCACAGCAGCCGGATTACGGCATCGATGGGCCGCGAGGCGTTATTCTGTTGGTCGTCGTCTTCGCCGTCAGCGTCAACGTGGCGGGGTTGCTGCACGGATGGCAGGATTTTTCTTCGTGGGGTACTGTCCTGGCTCAGGTTGCTTTGCTTGTCCTTGCCGTCGATTGCCTATTCCTGGCCGGCAGTCTCTTGTGGTACAGCAAGGTGCAGAAACTGCGCGAAAGAGAGCGGTTGTTGAATCTGGTTCCCTGGCGCGGCGACGAGCGCGTGTTGGACGTGGGCTGTGGGCGAGGATTATTGCTCATCGGTGCTGCCCAGCGCTTGAAAAGCGGTCGGGCCGTGGGTGTGGACCTTTGGCGCGGACTGGAGCTGAGCGGCAATCGCCCAGAAGCCACTCTGGAAAACGCTCGCCGCGCCGGTGTCGCCGAGCGCGTGGAAGTTCAGGATAGCGACGCCCGACAGTTGCCGTTTGCCGATGCTTCTTTTGACGTGGTGGTGTCCAGCCTGGTCCTGCACAACATTCCGGGTCAGGAGGGGCGGAGGCAGGCGGTGCGCGAGATCGCGCGCGTGCTCAAACCCGGCGGTCACGTCGCCCTGCTCGACATGCGGCACACGCTCGATTATGCCCATGTGCTGCGCGATTGTGGGCTGGTCGATGCCCAGCGGCAGAGTGCGGGCTGGTTCCTCTCCGTCTTGTTCCCGTTATTAAGTTGCGGCGCGGTCTACTTCTCGCGCGTTACGGCGAGGAAGCTGCTATCAGAGCCGCGACCGTTAGGGAGCGGTCAAGCCTCCGCTCCCTAACGGTCGCGGTTCCGACAGCAATTCCCGTGCTCCCGCTGACTGCATCATCTGGGCGAGTTGCTGTCCCACGGCTTCTGCATCGGCTGTGGCCCCATTATGTTCGGCCGCGATGCGCTGCTTGCCATCCGGAGACAGCACCACGCCGCGCAGCAGCAGGCGCTCGCCTTCCACACGGGAGCTGGCGCCGATGGGAAGAAGACAGCCGCCGCCCAGTCCGCGCAACAAGGCACGCTCGGCCAATACCGCTTGCCGTGTCGGCCAATCGTTGAGGCGCCGGAGCAGGCCAAGCGTATCGGTATCGTCGGCGCGGCATTCCAAACCCAGCGCGCCCTGGCCGACGGCGGGAAGCATCCATTGCGGATCGAGTAATTCCGTGATAGCAGAGGCCAGGCCGAGCCGAACGAGTCCCGCTTCGGCGAGGATGATGGCGTCGAGATTCTGTTCGTCCAGCTTGCGCAACCGCGTTTCGACGTTGCCGCGCAGATTGACGAGGCTCAAATCGGGCCGCCGATGTAATGCCTGGGAGCGACGCCGCAAACTACTGGTGCCGACGACGGCGCCTGTCGGCAGCTCGTCGAAGTGGCGGTATTTGTGCGAAATAAAGGCGTCGCCGGTTGGGCCGCGCTCCGGCACCGCGGCCAGCGTCAGACCGGTTACTACAGTGGTCGGCAAATCCTTCAAACTATGCACGGCGACATCGACGGTGCCGACCAGCAAGGCGCGCTGAATCTCCTTGGTGAAAACGCCGTCGCCGCCAATCTGCGTCAGGGCCGCGTCGCGGAAACGATCGCCGGATGTCTCGATCTCGACCAGCTCCACAGCGCGCGGAGCGGCCAGGGGGCGCAGACGATCAGCGACGTGGTGGGCTTGCCACAAGGCCAACGGGCTGCCGCGCGTACCAATACGCAGTGGATTCATGCTTGATAAGTACGAAGTACAAAGTACGAAGTACAAAATGCAAAAAGTGTCTTATTCTCTTTTTGTACTTTGTACTTCGTACTTTGTACTTTATGTTGGTGCGCCCAGTTCTTGCAACGTTCGCCGCAGGTTCGCCATCGTCGCCGACCGTTCCTCCCGGCCCGTCTCCATGCGCCGCCGCCAGGCGCCGTCTTCCCGCAACGCCCGTTCGATGGCCACCCACACCGCCGTCTGCCGATCCGGATCGTCGAGGTAGCGCGGAAACAGATGCCAGTGCAAGTGCGGCACTTGATTGCCCAGGAGTTCGTAATTGAGCTTCTGCGGACGATAACAGGTCTGAATCGCCTTTGCCAGTAAGCACATCTCATCGAGGTACGCGCGGCGCTCGTCGGTCGGCAGATCGAACAGCTCCGTGGCATGGCGGCGCGAAACGAGAAGGCAGTAGCCCTGATAGAACTGCCACATGCCCAACAGGGCGACGCTGTGCGGGAAACGCCAGACGAGCTCGGACGAACCGAATTCATCAATCGTCTCGACCTTCCAGCAGAACGGACAATCTTGTTTATCCAAGGTCCTCTCCGATTCGAAGTCGCCTCAATACTAGCCCGGAGCGCAAGCGACGGGCCGAAGCGCCCGTCGCTAGCGCTCCGGGCTAGTAAGTTCTCAAACCGTTTCTCGACGGCGCTTCTACGAAGCGTCGCTAATCTGCGATTTTGAATACGGATAAATCTTGTCGTAAATCCACAATCCGGCAGGGAAGCCGAACATGGTGCCGAGCGAGGCCGGCGTCTCATGGGGCAAAGTCCCTTGTTCGCTTGCGTCCCCGGCCCGGATTCTGCGGCGAATCAGGCGAAGCAACAGCCAAAGCGCCAGCCCTCCGCCCAAGAGGCCGGCAAGGACAATATCGTTGATGACTGGCGACGAGCCGTGCGCCGCACGATCTTGCAATATGTCCTGGAGGCGATCCACCAGGGCGAACAGGGCGTCGTCCGCGCTTTTGTCGTGCAGGTCTCGCAGCAACGATTGCCGCAGGTTCTCGGCATCGTGACGGTTCAGCTCTGCATCGTCTGGAGGCCAGATGACGACGTGAACGTCGCGCGGACGCTTGCAGATGAGAACGTAAACTCCGGGAGCGCCGGATTCCTCGGCGAACGTGCGGTCCTGTTCCTCAAGCATGCGGTTGACGCGCGGCGTCCGCAGCTGGGGGAGCCAGCGCGACGGCTGCGGAGCAGGAGAAGCGACCGTTCGCACAAACAGGCCGCGCTCGAACGTCCGGCGGATGTTGGTGATCTCCTGCTCGGCGCGGTCGATGGCAGAATCGTGGAACATCTTGGCGTCATCGTGGATCGGCGCAACTTGATCCTGGGCCCGCACGCTACTGGCCAGGCAGACCAGACAGAGCAGAGACACGGTGCGCAGACGTGATGTAATCATGACCGCCATCCTTTCGCCGCAAGCGGCTTGGCGAGATCGAATCAGAAATCGCCACCGCCGCCGAAATCCCCCCCGCCAAAGTCTCCACCGCCGAAATCGCCTCCGCCGCCATCGTCGCCGCCGAAGTCGCCACCCCCACCGAAATCGCCACCGCCGCCATCATCACCTCCGAAGTCGCCGCCTCCGCCGCCATCATCTCCGAAATCACCGCCGGTGCCGGAGTAATCGGTGTCTACTCCGCCACCCGGATCCATGCCGCCCATCGTGGTGCCTGCATTGGCCGTTCCTCCCCAGCCGGACGGGCCGCCGAAAAAGTGATCGTACATCCACATGCCGGCCGCCGCCCCGAACATGCCTCCAAGCAACGAGCTGAAGAAACCTCCTCCACCCCCGCCGCCGTAGCCTCCGCCATAGCCGCCGTATCCGCCGCGGCCGGCCCCCGTGAAGGCACGGATCAAGCCAAACACCAGCCACAATCCCAGCAATACCACGACGCCAATGCAGATGTATCCCATGATTGGATTGCCTCCTCCTCCGCCTGGGCCAACGGGCGCCGCGCTCCTTCGTCCATGGCCGGGCCACTCCTCGCTCGCCTGGAAACGCGAGCCGCCCGATCGCCCCATGTTTTGCCGGAGGGTTTTGCCATAGAAATCGACCGCTTCCAGCAACCCGTCGTCGTATTTCTTGGCCCGAAACTTGTCGAGCAAGATCTTGGCCAGTTCGTTCTCATTCCGCGTCGTGAACGCCTTTTTCTGCGTCTCGTTGCCCACCTCGACTTGCAGGTGCGCAGGTTCCTTGCAGATCAGGACATACACGCCGTTGACCGCGTTCTCGTGGGCCCGATCGCGCGCCCATTTCTTGAAGAACTCCCTTTTCTCATCGGGCTGGTAGTTCTTCTTCTGGTCCGCCGGAATGTCCGGGAAGGTTTCGATGAGCAAATCCTTGTCGTGGTCCTGGGCGATCTTCTTGATTTGAGCGTTGGCCTTCTCGACGGCTTCTTTGGAAAAGAACTTGCCATCGTCTTTGATGACGGGAGCAACAGCGGCGCAGGCTGTCCCGGTCAAACCCAGCACCAGGGCCGGAATCAGCAGCGCGCGGGAGATGGAAACCATGAGGCACGCTCCCCTCAGCAATAGGTTCGAGTGGCCGCTATGAACATTTGACGGCCTTCCTTTTATATTATCAGGGGCACGGGCCTCCCGGAACAGTGCCCGATAGAGGAGCCGATCGCTGTCCATTTATACAGGAAGCGATTCCCGGCTTTTCTCATTTGAAGGAGACTTCATGACACCTCGTTTGCACTCCACCACGATTTTGGCCGTGCGGCATCGAGGAGGCGTGGCCCTGGGTGGCGACGGCCAGGTGACGCTGGGACACTATGTCGTCAAGAGCGACGCCCACAAGATTCGCCGTCTGCACAATGGCCGGGTCTTGACCGGCTTTGCCGGCGCGTCAGCGGACGCCTTTGCGCTGTTGGAACGCTTCGAGGCCAAGCTGAAAGACTTTCAAGGCAACGTACCGCGGGCGGCCACGGAGTTGGCCAAGGATTGGCGCATGGATCGCAGCTTGCGGCGACTGGAGGCGATGCTGGTTGCCGCGGATAACGAGCATTTATTGGTGGTCAGCGGAACCGGCGACGTGATCCAGCCCAGCGACGGCGTGGCCGGCGTCGGCTCCGGCAGTCCCTACGCCATCGCCGCCGCGCGAGCGCTGCTCAAGCACAGCGACATGGGCGCCGTGCAGGTCGTGCGCTCGGCCCTGGAAATCGCCGCCGACCTGTGCATCTACACCAACCGGAATATCGATGTGGAAGAGTTGTAAAAAGAAATTGAACCGCCAAGACGCCAAGGACGCCAAGACAAGAAAGAGAAGAAATAAAAGGAGATGCAAAGGAGAGATTAAGTTGATTCTGGGATCGCTTTTTCTCTTTTTTTTCTCTTTCTTATCTTGGCGTCCTGGGCGTCTTGGCGGTTAATCTTCGGGAGATTGAAAGTGGCTGATTTGACGCCTCGGCAGATCGTAGAAGAGTTGGATCGCTACATCATCGGTCAGGACGCCGCCAAACGCGCCGTGGCCATCGCCATTCGCAATCGCTGGCGGAGACAGCAGCTGCCGTCCGAGCTGCGCAAAGATGTCACGCCCAAGAACATTATCATGATCGGGCCGACCGGCGTCGGCAAAACCGAGATCGCGCGTCGCCTCGCCCAGCTCGTCGGGGCGCCGTTTCTCAAGGTCGAGGCCACGAAGTACACTGAGGTGGGTTATCACGGCCGCGATGTCGAAAGCATGATCCGCGATCTTACCGAAATCGCCATCGGCATGGTCCGGCAAGAGCAACGCCAGCTCGTCGAAACACAAGCCCAGGAGCGCGTCACCGAGCGATTGCTCGATCTGCTCCTGCCGCGCTCGTCCAGCTGGGACCCGGAGAACACCGAAGAAAACGAACGCCATCAGCGCAGCCGCGAGAAGATGAAAACGCGCTTGCTTGCCGGCGAACTGGAAGAGCGCATGGTCGAGCTGAACATCGAACAGAAGGCCGTGCCCGTGCAAATCTTCTCCAATCTCGGCATGGAACAGATGGACGTGGATTTCCAGAATATGTTCGAGCGCATCATGCCGAAGCAACAGCAACAACGGCAGATTCCGCTGCGCGAGGCTCGCCGCCTGCTGCTGGAACAGGAGACCGAAGCCCTCATCGATCGCCAGGTTGTCACCGAAAAGGCCGTCGAGCTGGTCGAGAACCAGGGCATGATCTTTCTGGATGAGCTGGACAAGATCTGTGGTCCACAATCGACGCATGGGCCAGACGTGTCGCGGCAGGGCGTGCAGCGCGATTTGCTGCCGGTCGTCGAGGGTACGACAGTCAACACGCGCTATGGGACGGTGCGCAGCGATCACATTCTTTTCATCGCCGCTGGCGCTTTCCACGTCTCCAAACCGTCGGACCTGATGCCGGAATTACAGGGCCGATTTCCCATCCGCGTGGAATTGACCGATCTCAAGCGCGAGGATTTCCTGCGAATTTTAACGGAGCCGAAACATTCGCTGACCAAGCAGTACGCTGCCCTCTTGGATACCGAAGGCGTGACACTGGATTTCACCAAGGATGGCATCGAGGCGCTGGCCGACATCGCCTTCGAAGTCAACAGCACCATGCAAAACATCGGGGCACGGCGTCTGCACACGATCCTGGAGCGCGTCGTCGAGGACATCAGCTTCGACGGTCCCGATCGCAGGGACAAGAAAGTCCGCATCGACGGTGCATACGTGCGGCAGAGGTTGCAGGATATTTTGCAGAAGGAAGATTTGACGCGCTTTATCCTTTAGAAATTCTAACAAAACAATCTACAAGCCCGGAGCGCCAGCGACGGGCGCTTCGCCCCGTCGCTGGCGCTCCGGGCTTGTTAATCTTACGCCTCATCCGTGATGATCTTTTGCATCACCCAGCGATTGATGTCGCGAAGCATGTCGAGATGGATGCCGTGATTGACGGGATAGGCGTGCATCTGAATCGATAGCCCGGCGGTATACAGCAGGCGGAAGTCCTGTCGCGCCCATTCCAGCGGCACAACGGTATTATTCACGCCGTGGCCAATGAGTATTCGGAGGTGACGCACTTCCGGCAAGCGCAACAGCGGCCGGCGTTCGCGCGCCATGGAGCCGTTGAGCGAGATGATGCCGGCGAAGCGTTCCGGATACATCATGCCCAGGCGATAAGCCAGCGTCGCACCTTCGTGATAGCCGGCCAAGTAGATGCGCTCCGAGTGGACGTGATAATGGCGTCGCGTTTGCTCGATGGCGCGGAAGACATATTCCTCGAGGCCGGTATCGCTTCCTTCTTCATCTTCCCAGCTGTAGGCCGGCAGGCCGTTGTCGCGCAATCCCAGGGAGCGCGGCCCTCGCAGGCCGATGCAGATGTAGTTGCGTCGGCTCAGTTGCGGCGCCAGACGCAGGATCTGCTCGTCGCTGCCGCCGTGGCCGTGCAAAAAGACCAACAGCGGATAGGGATAGTTTGGTTCGTAGCCGGTCGGCAGGAAGGTTCGCAGCGGCCAGGCGCCGCCACGACGTTCTTGGGAGGCCGGCACTTCCGAAGTGTAAAAACCTTCGGGGGGGCGAGACAGAATGGTGGGGAGATCGGTATGGGCCATGTGAATCCCGTTTATTCCAATTCTAGCGATTTCACCGATCGCGCGTGTTGTAAGGTCTTGAAGACGAACCTTTTCGGTCGATTCTTCTCCATTCGCTCACGTTGTCGGGGCAAGTTTACGTTTGCTGGCCAAGGGTGTCAACGCGGCTCTGCATCCCAGCCCCCCAAAATCCCGTTTTTTTTGCGTTTGGGCTTCGGAATGCAACGGTTAGGTGAAGTAGGCGGGAAAAACGGAATAGAGACGGGGGCCTACCAGCCCGAAGCGTAAGCGAGGGCGGCTCTCGCTTACGCTTCGGGCTGGTGTTAGAGAATTCCCTGCTTTTCGAGATATTCAATCAGCATCACGGTTGCTTGCTGCGGCGAGGTATTGGTCGCATCGATCGTCAACTCGGGCTTGAGCGGCGGCTCATACGGATCGTCGATGCCGGTAAAGCCCTTGAGCTGGCCGGCACGTGCCTTTTTGTACAGACCCTTGGGATCGCGCTGTTCGCAGGTCTCGATTGGCGTGTTGACGAACACTTCGATAAACGGCAGCTTGCCTTCGACATGCAGCGCGCGGACCTTATCGCGGTCGGCGCGGTAGGGGCTGATGAAGCTGGTCATGGTCAGGGCGCCGCAGTCGGCGAACAGCTTGGCGACCTCGCCGATTCGGCGAATGTTCTCCTCGCGGTCGGCGGCCGAGAATCCCAGGTTCTTGTTGAGTCCGTGGCGGATGTTATCGCCGTCGAGCACATAAGCAAGCGTGCCGCGCTGCACCAGAGCGTGTTCCAACGTGAAGGCAATGGTACTTTTGCCTGAACCCGACAGGCCGGTGAACCACAACGTCGCGCCCTTTTGCTTGAGCAGCTGCGACCGCTCCTCGCGGCCGACGTGTCCTTCGTGCCAGGTGATGTTTGTCGCCTTGATCTCGGTCATCTCTTTTCCCTTCTCCTTGCAGCCTCGAAATAGAACGTGGATGACGCGGATACGGCGGATCTGCGCGGATCAGAAAAAATCAGATCCGCGAAAATCCGCAGCATCCGCGTCATCCGCGTTCTATTTTATTCAGGCATGGGCTGTCCGCACAGCAGATACAGCACGGCCATGCGCACGGCCAGGCCGTTGGTGACTTGCTGCAAGATGGCGCTGTGCGGGCCGTCGGCGACCTCCGGCGTCAGCTCGACGCCGCGATTGATGGGACCGGGAGCCAGGAGCAAAATGTCCGGCTTGGAGCGGCGCAGCCGTTCGCTGTTCATACCGAAGAGACGGAAATACTCCTGGATGGAAGGGAACAATCCACCGCGCTGCCGCTCGAACTGAATGCGCAGGACGTTGACCACGTCGCACATGGGCAGGATGTCGTCCAGCCGATGGGCGACCTCGACGCCGAGCCGTTCGATCGAGCGCGGCACCAGCGTCGGCGGCCCACACACGACGACGCGCGCGCCCAATTTCAACAGACCGTGGATGTTGCTGCGAGCGACGCGGCTGTGGGCAATGTCGCCGACCAGGCCGATCGTCAGTCCGTCCACGCGCCCCTTCATGCGGCGAATGGTGAAGATGTCGAGCAGCCCTTGCGTGGGATGTTCATGGGCGCCGTCGCCGGCGTTGACGATGCTGCAATGCAAGTGCTGCGACAGCAGATGCGGAGCACCCGGCACGGAGTGACGCACCACCATCACGTCAATGCCCATCGCTTCGATGTTCTTGGCCGTGTCGATGAAGGTCTCGCCCTTGGAGACGCTGGAACCGGCGGTGGTGAAATCCTGCGTGTCGGCACTGAGGCGCTTGGCGGCGAAGGCGAAGCTTGACCGAGTGCGCGTCGAGGGTTCAAAGAAGAGATTGACGACGACCTTGCCTTTGAGATCGCCGCGCTTCTTCCGCTTGCGCTGACTGACTTCGACAAATTGCTCGGCGGTGTCGAGAATAGTTTCGATTTCGCCTCGGCTCAGTTCTTCCAGACCGAGCAGATGGCGGCGCGTCCACACAGTGGGTTTGCTCTCCGGCACGGCCAGTTGCACTGTCACGCTCGTGATCCTTCCGGGGAAAGGGAGTGTCTGCCCGTTAGAAAGATACCCGGAGTGGGGGGGACAGACAAGGAATTTCCCCCCGGCGGCGCGAGCGATGCGGTAAAATGTGCCGGCTGTTCAGATAATATGAAGAGACGATTTCCCCACCAGCCCGCAGCGCAAGCAAGGGCGAAAGATGCCCTTGCTTGCGCTGCGGGCTGGTGGGCGAATGACTTCATTCACTTGTCTTCGGCAGCTCGTTGGTTGATGGGCCAAATGCGGACGGTCTCGTCTTGACCGGTGCTCGCCAGCGTTTTGCCGTCCGGTGAGAAGGCGAGAGAATAAATCGCTTCGGAATGGCCTTTCCGTGTTTCCTTCAATACTCCGGTTTGTACGTCCCAGAGACGAATGTTGCCATCCTTGCCGCTCGCCGCAACCGTCTGACCATCGGGAGATAAAGCCAGGCTGCGCCCCGATTGGGCGCCTTTGAGGGAACGGATAGGCTCGCCTTTTTGTGCATCCCAGAGCTGAATGGAGTCATGCCCGCTTGCACTGGCGAGCACCTTGCCGTTTGCCGAAAAAACAACGGCGTGAACATATTTGTCTAGCTTGTAAGCACGCGTCCGCTTCCACGTTTGCGCATCCCACCATTGCACTTGGCCGGCATCGACGTCTTTCTGACAGCCGAGGACGAACGTCTTGCTATCGGGTGAAAAAGCAAAGGATATAGGCCCCGGCTCTGCCTCTGCGAACTCAAGCGTTCGCTCAAGCTTGCCGGTCTGAGCGTTCCAGAGCTTGATCCATTTCTTGCTCCTGTTTCCTGGGGGTATTAGCTGATGGCTTCCCGCAGCCACCCGTTTGCCATCGGGGGATAAAGCGAGGGCGAACAGAGAGTGCTCGCTCTCCAGCGTGTGTTTCAGGGCCAACGTGTTCGCGTCCCAAATCTTGACCACCCACCGTAGCTGTAGCTCACGATCTCCATTGGGCCGAACCACCTCTTGAAATCCATCAACTATGGCTGCAATCGTTTTGCCGTCGGCGGAGAACAGCGCATCCTGAAAGGATAAGCCTTTCTCCGTGGATTCGGCCAGGGCTTGCTTCATCCGTCCCTTTTCCACGTCCCACAAGCGGATGGCGCTGCCACGGCGATCGAACTGGATGCCGAAGATGGCTTTCTCCACTTTCGTCACGACTGCCAGCGTTTTGCCGTCCGGACTCCAGGCGACCCGACGCCCTCTTTCTCCAAATCCGAGGTCGAGGACCTTCGTCACTCCTGCTCGGATAGCCAGCCGATCGGCATGAACGACGACGGCGGCCGTCCCGGCGAGGGCCGTCAACACCACGACCGTGGCGATTTTCAGCTTCTTGACCAACATGGCCTTTACCACTCCTGACGCTAGGGCGGCGGCCTGGGAGGAAATGACTCCCGCCGTCGCCGCTTGAACGGTCGAAGTCACCAGCGGAGCCGGCACCGCCGCCGGCGCCGCACTCGGAGACAACGCAGCCCCGAGCGCTCCAGCGGAAAGGGCCAGGCCATGCCGAGTGAGCCGCTTGGCCAGCATCTCCCGTGCCGTGGTCAATCGTCCCGAAAGCGTGCCTACCGGCAGGTCGAGCGCTTCGGCTGCATCCTGGCGCGTCTTTCCCTCCAGGTCGCACAGGACAATCGGTATCCGATACTTGTCCGGCAGACGATTCAACTCTCGATCGACCAACGGCCGCAAATCGCGCCACTCGTCCGGATCGTCACGCGCCTCGGGTTCGGGCATCGCATTTACCTGCTTTTCTCGCTTTCGCCTCCGGAGGGCCGCCGCCCGCGCATCCAGGGCCGTGCGATAGGCCACGCCGTCCAACCAATTGCCCAGTAGCTCGCGCTGACACAGCGAAGCCGCCTTGCGCACCAGGACCAGGAACGTCGCCTGAAACGCATCTTCGGCATCCTGCGGATGTTGGAGCACGCGGCGACACACTCCCAGGACCATCGGCCCGTGACGGCGCACCAATACCTCAAAGGAGGCAGCATCGCGGCTGGCGACGAAACGCTCCAGCAGTTCTTCGTCCGTCCTCTCAACCTCGCACGACGGGCCGGTCGGCATGTCTGATGTTCCCTTGCTCGGCAATACGTGTCTCCAGCTATATACTGGGAGAAACAGGCTGAGCGCGCCGATTTTTTTCGGGAAAACTTCCCAGCGGGTGCCTGAATCGTTTCCGGCATTGTTCTTTTCGTTAGCCCAGCCCTTTAGGGCTGGGGATGAGGTAGCGCGAAAGAGAATTGGGCCTTTAGGCCCTCCGCCGCACATACAAGATATAACGGAGGGGCTAAAGCCCCAATGACAGAGCAGAGGGGCTAAAGCCCCGAACCCGCCACGACGCCTGCTGCTATCCCCAGCCCTAAAGGGCTGGGCTAACGAAAAAACATTGCCCGATCGGCGCACATACCCTCCCGAACGGAGCAATGGCATGCCGGTCTATTATCACCTGACTCTTTGGCTCACTCTGTCCGCATCCCTCGCCGTGGGGGCTGAGCCACCGACGCGCCTTCCGGATGCGAACCCCGCGGATGTCGGACTCGATGCCGCCAAGCTGGATCAAATCAATTCCGTCGTGCAGGCGGCCATCGGGAAGGGACCACCTCCCGGCGTCGTGGTACTCGTGGTGCGGCAGGGCAAGATCGTCTTTCGCAAGGCCTATGGACTGCGCAGCAAGCAGCCGGCCGAAGAACGCATGACCGTCGATACCCTCTTCGACATGGCCTCACTCACCAAGCCCATCGCCACCGCTACATCTGTCATGATTCTCTTGGAGCAGGACAAGTTGAAGTTATCGGATCGCGTGTCGAAGCATCTGCCGGACTTTGGCAAGAACGGCAAGGAGGCGATCACCCTGGAGCAGCTGTTGCTGCACACCAGCGGCCTCATTGCCGACAATCCCGTGGCGGATTACCAGGACGGCCGCGCCAAAGCCTGGGAGCGCATCTGCAATCTTCGGCCTAATCCGGAACCAGGTAAACAATATCGCTATTCCGACGTGAACTTCATCGTTCTCGGCGAACTGGTCGAGCGCCTCAGCGGTGATTCCCTGGATGTCTTCGCGCGCCAGCACATTTTCCTGCCGCTGAGTATCTTCGACACCACGTTTCGCCCGAACAAAGCACTGGCCGAGCGCGCCGCCGTCACGGAGAAACGCGGCGATCACTGGATGCGCGGCGAAGTCCACGATCCGCGCTCCTATCTTCTGGACGGCGTCGCCGGCCATGCGGGATTGTTTTCGACCGCCGATGATCTCGCCGTCTTCGCTCAAATGATCCTGGGCGGCGGCAGCTACGGCGGCAAACACATCCTCAAGCCGGAGACAGTGCGATTGATGACGACGCCGCACGCCGTGCCCAACGGGCGGCGCACTCTCGGCTGGGATGCCTCGTCGAGCTTCTCCTCCGACCGCGCCGATAGTTTTTCCGTCCACAGCTTCGGCCACACCGGCTTCACCGGCACGTTCATCTGGATCGATCCTGACACCCAGACCGTCCTCATCCTCCTGAGCAACCGCGTTCATCCCGACGGCAAGGGGTCGCGCGAAATCGCCCAGCTGCGCCGCCAGGTCACATCCCTGGTTGTGGCGGCCCGTTTGAAACGTGCCACCACCCTCAATGGCATCGATGTTCTGAAGCGCGACGGCTTCGGCAAGCTCAAAGGCCGGCGCATCGGCCTGGTGACGAACCATACCGGCGTGGACGGCGACGGCCACAGCACGATCGATCTTCTGCACCAGGCCGACGGCGTCCAGCTGGTGGCGTTATTCAGTCCCGAACACGGCATCCGCGGCGAGGTCGAACGCCTGATTGACGACAGCAAGGACAACAAGACGGGGCTACCCATCTATAGCCTCTACGGAGGCCGCAGACGGCCCACGAAGGAACAGCTGCAAGGCATCGATACGCTCGTTTACGATATTCAGGACATTGGTTGTCGCTTTTACACCTATGAAACGACCCTCGGCTATATTCTGGAGACGGCGGCGGAGCACAAATTGAAAGTTGTCGTCCTCGATCGCCCCAATCCCATCGGCGGCGTCGTAATCGAAGGGCCGATGCTCGATTCCAAGCTGCAATCGTTCGTCGGCTACCACCCGCTGCCGCTGCGGCACGGTCTGACCATCGGCGAGCTGGCCCGCCTTTTCAACCGCGAGCGCAAAACCAACGCCGATCTCGAAATCATTCCGATCGAGGGCTGGAATCGTAGCGATCTCTTCGACAAAACAAATCTTCTGTGGATCAATCCCTCGCCGAACATGCGAACGCTGGCGGCGGCGCTGTTGTATCCGGGCGTCGGCCTGTTGGAGACGACGAACGTCAGCGTCGGCCGTGGTACGGATCGCCCGTTCGAGATCTTCGGCGCTCCGTGGATCGATGCCCGCCGCCTGGCCGCGGCCCTGGCGTCGGCGCGCTTGCCCGGCGTCCGCTTTGTGCCGACGCGCTTCACTCCCAGTCGCAGCACACATGCCGGCAAGGAGTGCGGCGGCGTGCAGATCTACATTGATGACTGGAGGCAATTTCAATCGCTGCCCGTGGGCATCACCATCGCCTATCATCTGCGGAAGATGTATCCAGAAGAGTGGCAGATCAAGGGCTACGGCAACTTGCTGGCCCATCCGCCGACGCTGGAAGCCCTGCGGCGCGGCGACGCACCAGATCAGATCATGAAGCTATGGCAACCGGAGCTGGAACACTTCCGGCAAACACGGAAGGAGTTCCTGCTGTATTGATGAAGCGGCAAAGAGAATTGCGGAGATCCGTCCATGATCGAACCAGATCGCGCTGACAGCGACTTAAAGCCCTCGTCGCTTTCTGGTCTGCCCGTTTACCCCGGCAACCCCTTTCTGATTTCAGAGATAGCCTGCCAGGAGTGCGAGGAAATTCGTCCGGGAGTGAAGAGTTACGAAGTTATTCACTTCGCCTGCATGGTTTTCTTTACTGCTTGCCGCATAGACACTCATGTCAAGTGTCCCATATGCATGCGCGACTTTCTGCTCCGGCGGATCCTGCCTGCCCTTTTGTTCGCCAATATCTTATCGCCTATCATTCTGGTCTGGTGGAGTGTGCTCTTTCTTCGTACTTTTTTCCGTTGATTGTGCTTCATTTCTCGGCTTTGACGGTTCCTGTCCTGTGGATTATGACGCCACCGGGACACTCATTTCAGAATCAGCAGAAGAGAAGCGCTTGCATCACGACCTGAACTATTGTACCCTTTGTGGATGGTAGCATAGAGGTTGAAACATCTGAGCCGCGCACGCAGCGCAGCGGAGTAAGCGGCTCGCCCCATGCCACCGCTTACTCCGCTGCGCTGCG
>DATBHJ010000228.1:0-6314 GCA_036557565.1 Gemmataceae bacterium | reverse complement strand
GCTACGCTCGACCCACCCTACCAGATTACTCTTCCATGCGGCGGAGCATCTCTTGAGCAATGGGTCGAGCGGGAAAATCCAGGCCGGCGCCGGATTGGGCCTCCTCGTCGCTTCGCCATACATCCAGGGCAGCGCGGAAGTGCTGCTTCGCCGCCTCGACCTCTCCGGCTTCCAGGCTCAGAAGTCCACGAAGCACCTCCCGATCCGCTTCGTGAAGCAGTGGATCGGCTGCTGTCGTCAGGATCTCCAGTGTCCGGAACTGCGTGCGCAGCGCGATCAGTCGCCCGGCGACGCCTTCCGCCTCATGCGGGCGGGTCAGGACAGCACGCGCCACATGCAGGGCCACGGCCGAACGCACCGGCACAAATAACCTCCTCGACAGACCCATCCGGCGATAGGGCTCGCTGCCGGTGTCCAGTTCCGAGTCCGCTTGTGCATAATCCCCACAGCTGGCCGCAGCACGTGCCTTTAACCAATGATACGTGGCAAAGTTAATCATGGATTCGTAAGCCGGCTCCAGCACTTCGAGGATCTTGTAGCTTTGTCCGGACTGTATCATGAGATCCAGCTGGTACTCCACTCCGGGCCTGCCGAAGATGGCAGGGTACGACTCCTGCAACATCTCCAGCGCTTTGCGCGACAAGCCATAACGCGCCGCCAACCGGGCGCGGTCGAGGACTTTCGAGGGATCGGTCTTGCCCGTCAAGTTGGCCTGGTAGGTTTTTTCGGACTGAGTAACCATCTTTTCCAACCGCTCGGCCTCAGCACGCGCGGCGGTAAGGTCAGCGCGCTTGTCGGCCTGCTCGGCAATGCGTAAGCGCTCGCGCAGGTGATCGAGGCAGCGATCCAGCTGGCCGGAGTCATAGTAAAGCTGGGCCAGCAAGGTGTGGGCAGAAGCAAGGTCCGGCCGAAGCGCGACGGCCTGTTCCAGGGCGGCCAGGATTTGCGCCTGGCGAAGGGCGGCGAGATCGGGGAGCATCGACTGCCAACTCGGTTCGCGCGTTTGCCGGGACTGGCGGAGATAGGCTTCTCCCAGGACCAAAAAGGCGCGGGCGTCATTGGGATTGACCGCCAAGGCTCGCCGGGCGGCACGCACGGCCAACAGCAGCGGCTCGGACGGCGAAGGCAAGTGCGGCGTGGTGAACTGCAGTCGTACCGCCAACTCTAGCCCCGCCCGACAACCGATCAGGCTCGTCGCCTGGGCCAAGCGCCAATGGTTGGCAAGCTCCTTGGTCTGCAGATCGAAGGCGAGCAAGTGAAGCGCGGCTTCTTCTCGGTCTGCCGAGCCGGGGTCCGGGTGGTGGCGGAATACATCGAACCAATCCGGTGCTTCCGGAGTCTGCGGAGCCGGCGGTGCGCGCTTATCCTGGGCAGGGTGGTAGGCGGCGCGGCCATAATCAAATGGTTCCGCTAAAGGCGCCGTACCGCTGCGGCGACGGAATAAGGTGGCGCCGCCTTGTATGGACAGCCGCTGCCACTCCGGCACCGCCTGCGAGAGATGACGATAGGCCCGCGCCATGCGCTCCCAATCGGCATCGTACAACAGCACGCGATCGATCCGGTGAGCGTCCAGTAACGAAGCCAGCTCTTGACACTCGTTGGTGTCTTCCTCAAGGAGACAGCGACGCATGCGCACGTAATCATCGGCGACGTCATCAAAGAGCGACCAACGAGAATCGACAAAACCCTTCTCTTCGGGACAGAACCAGGCCAGATAGTTCGCTGCTTCGGGGCTGAAGGTCAAGGCGAAGCGATCCGGCGGGAGAGTTCCCTGGGCGTGTCTGTGTTTGAGATATTCGGCCATCCGTATCAGCGAACTGTCCGGCTCGATCGCCCAGTCGCGCGGCTGATACGGAGCGACCTGCAACCATCCGGGCCAGACCAGAACAAGCAGGACGACGCCGATCAGCACTCCCAACAGCCGTAGGGCGCGTTGAGTGAAGCGAGTTCGTCTGGGAGCCACGGCTTCCGTCATGTGCATCCATTCCTGGACGTTGAGGGCGAGCACGGGAGCGGCAGCCATAGCGAACAAGGGGATCATTCGCGCCTGGTAAATGCTCAGTGCCGCCAGGGCCAACCAGACCAGCAAGCGGCCCAGATGCAGGTTCCGAAGCGAGAGCAAAAAGGAAACGGCACCCGCCGTCAGGAGAAAGTAGTACGCCCAGCTGCCGGGGCTGCGAAAGAGAGGCGAAGCCATGAACCGCTCGCTGAAAGGAGAGAGAACCAGGTTTTGACCGAACGGATCATTCTGCAGGACTTGTTCGGTATGCGTCAGCCCCAAAGACGTCGGCCAGGCGAAGATGCGGAAGTGGTAGGGCGTTGCCAGACACGCGGCCAACCCGGCGCAGAAAAGGATGAAGAGCGATGTAGGAGAACCCAAAAAATATAAGGAACTGTAAGTTTTTTCCTCGCTTCTCATTTTCCTCGGATAGAGTGCTGCACCCAGCGCATAGAGGCCCACAACTGTGGGGCCGAGTAAGAACCAGCCATCGAGGTTGGCCCAGAGGGCGAACAACGGCAGGAGCAGCCAACGTCCGGCCTGCGCCCGGCCCGCAGCTACGCCCTCCAGTAAAAAGGGGCGCTCCAGTAAATACAGTGTCAAGAGCACGCCCAGGAGCGACAACAGGCTCGGTTGCAGCTGCAGCCAGGGACCCAGCGCCAAGACGGCGGCGAAAGCTGCGAGAGCGGGCACTGCTACTCCCTCGCCGCGCCGACGAAAACACAACAACAGCACCGCCAAGACGGCCGTGACGATACCCTTGGCGACAACCAGGCCTGTTCCGTCACCGAGTTTGTAGATCTGGTAAAGGATAATATCGCTGAGCCAGGTGTGATCAACCCAAAAAACGCCCTGTGTCGCCGAAGAAAAGGGATCTGTCCCGTCGGGCAGACGCTGGGTGCTCAGCCATCGACCCGCAGCCAGATGCAGCCACAGATCGCTATTGCGAGCGGCAGTGGAAGCGAGAAGGAAAGCCAAACCACAGATCAACGCCGCAAGAAGCGCATCGATCACGCCAAAGCGGGTGGCCCGTTTCTCCGGAACAGAGGAGGCAGGGCCAAGAGATACAGGTTCAGAAGCCATGCATCTACACCGGGGTAAGGGCCTGCGTTGACTTGGCTGGCAGCGACGTTCCCCGTTCAGTATAAGCGGGGTCGGCCATCCTACAAGTTCCCACGATAGCAATACGCAGGAGAAGAGGCGGTGGATCTACACGGATCAAATTGAAAGGCGCATCCCCGTTGCCAGGGCGGGCCGCATGAACGGATTGCCCGATCTGCCAAGGCCCATTGCCCGATCCGCCAAGACAGAGTGATACCGTCCGGCTATCTTCAATCGAGGAGAGACTAATGATTGTTCTCCCATTTTCTCATTGATTAAACAAAGAACAATGCTATGTTTAAGCGTTTCTCGTTGTCCTTACTCGAAAAAAATCATTATCTAATGAATGAGTTTTTTCACATTTTTCTGTTGACAGCAAGTGTGGCAGTCTCTACGGTTAGGTATTAAGGTGTGGAAGACTCGCTTATTTTTCGCCTCGGGACGCGGTATCCCGTCCAGCTTGCCAGGCATGGAACACCGCAACGATGCCGCCCCCCGGCGCTAAGAATGTCTGTTCGCTTCTTCGCCTTTCTCTTCATCGGAGGTGCTTATGCCGACTCTGCGTATGTTCCGTCGTTGGCGGGGATTCACCCTCATTGAGCTATTGGTGGTCATCGCCATCATTGCCATCCTCATCGGACTGCTCTTGCCAGCGGTCCAGAAAGTGCGGGCCGCGGCTGCCCGCTCGCAGTGCTCCAACAACCTCAAACAGATGACGCTGGCCCTGATGAACATGAGTGACACCTACGGCATTCTGCCGGACATCGACGGGAACTATCCGGCCAAGCCTGGGGCGATCAAGGATTTCACGTTCAATCAGTTCATGATCGGCACGCCGATGTACTTTATGCTGCCGTTCATTGAGCAGACCAACGTCTTCAATTTCATGCAGACGCAGCACTACGATTCCTGGTGGTGCGGCTGGCAAATCAAGACCTACGCCTGTCCGGCGGACCCCTCCGCTCCGGCTAACAACGAGCCGGACCGGAATTCGCCTCGTTTCGGCACCAGCTACTCGCCCAATGAGTACGTGCTAAGGATGCAACCGCTTACGGATACCCAGTGGCCCGACCGGGGTTGGCAGCCGGTTGCAAAATTCCCGGCGAGCATCACAGACGGCACGTCCAACACGCTCGCTTTTGCCGAGAGACGGATGATTTGTCCTCTCAATGCTGGGGCCGTGTTCTACTGGGGCGAGACCGGCGGTGGCTGCAATCGCACCGGCTACACTAGCTCCAATACGATCGGCTCTTTGCCCGCTTTTTGGAGTTTGAATCCCGCCCAGGGAAACATCCTGCTGGCCAATGCCGTCCTGCTGCCGCAGTTCAACGCGCCCGTGAATGTGTGCAACGCCTGCC
Source organism: Gemmataceae bacterium (assembly GCA_036557565.1). Classification (GTDB taxonomy): domain Bacteria; phylum Planctomycetota; class Planctomycetia; order Gemmatales; family Gemmataceae; genus JAJPHU01. The sequence continues at coordinate 1,856 of DATBHJ010000228.1, read as the reverse complement.
TGCTTCAGTCCAACCACGACGGCGGCATCCTGACTGCCACCTTCGATGGCTCGGTGCATCTGGTCGCGCAAGGAATCTCGCAACCCACGTGGCAGAACCTGGTTTGTCCTAACGATGGCCGGCTTTTGGGTCCTGATTGGAACCCGTAACGAAGGAGACGAGTTAGAAGCCCAGGCAGCTGAGATCCGCATCTACTCGCGAGCCGTGAGTGTGAGCGATGGTACATACCAACGCTTACGCTTCCGGCTCTTTTTTGTTATTTGCATTGGAAATGAGAGAATTCGTAACTGTTTCTCTCCCTTGACTTTCCGTCCAAGGCGTCTTCGTTAGAGATCGCCCCCCGTCTGATTTATTACAGCTTCTACAGATTTAATGTTGACAATGAACCTCTGAGTTTCTACGGTTAGATGACGGTGGGGAAGGCTCGCGATTCTCCCACATCGAAGCATTTTCTGTACCTGTTTGCAACCATAAGGAGACTTCAGAGCGCCGCAGGAGGCGCTTCGAATAATCGTCCATTTCTTCCCGTTTCTCTTCTATCGGAGGTTCTTATGCCGACTCTGCGTATGTTCCGTCGTTGGCGGGGATTCACCCTCATTGAGCTATTGGTGGTCATCGCCATCATTGCCATCCTCATCGGACTGCTCTTGCCAGCGGTCCAGAAGGTGCGGGCCGCCGCTGCCCGCTCCCAATGCTCCAACAACCTCAAACAGATGACGCTGGCTCTGATTAACATGGCCGACACCTATAGCGGCGTCCTGCCGGATATTGACGGGCTCTATCCGTCTCCGCCGGGATCGATCAAGGATCTCACGTTCAATCAGTTCATGATCGGCACGCCGATGTACTTTATGCTGCCGTTCATTGAGCAGACCAACGTCTTCAATTTCATGCAGACGCAGCACTACGATTCCTGGTGGTGCGGCTGGCAAATCAAGGTCTACGCCTGTCCGGCGGACCCCTCTGCACCGGCCAACAACCAGCCGGACGCCAGTTCGCCTCGTTTCGGCACCAGCTATTCGCCCAACGAGTACGTGCTAAGGATGCAACCGCTTACGGATACCCAGTGGCCCGACCGAGGTTGGGTGCCGACTGCGAAATACCCGGCGAGCATCACAGACGGCACCTCGAACACCATTGCTTTTGCCGAGAGACGGATGATTTGTCCTGTCAGCGGTGGGGCCGTGTTCTACTGGGGCGAAACCGGCGGTGGCTGCAATCGCACTGGCTACACTACCTCCAATACGATCGGCTCCATGCCCGCTATCTGGAGTTTGAATCCCTCCCAGGGGAACACCGCGGCGGCCAATGCCGTCCTGCTGCCGCAGTTCAACCCGCCTGTGAATGCCTGCAACGCCTGCCTGACTCAGTCCAACCACGACGGAGGCATGATGGTTGCTACATTCGATGGCTCCATACACATGGCTACACAGGGAATCTCTCAACCCACGTGGCAGAACCTCGTCGTGCCCAATGACGGCTTTGCCCTGGGACCCGATTGGAACCCGTGATTGCCAACATCGTGTCTTCAAACGATGTTTAACGCATGATGATCCAATCTGGGAGACGATCGCCGATCCAGCCAAGGACGGAAGGAAGAAGGCGGAAGGAAGAGACTTCTCTTCCTTCCGCCTTTCGCATTTCTTGTAGAGTCCCCTTCCCCGCCTCCAAAAGCGGCCCGGACGACCGCGGCCGGCGTAAAGACGGAATTTTCATTTGTACTACCGGGAACGTCCGGATAGACTACACGCTGGCGAACGAGTGACGTGTTTGCTCTTTTTTGTGGAGGGAGAGGGCCATGAAAGCAGTGTCACGCATGGCCGCGTTTGCCTTGGTTTGTTCACTGATGCTGTCGG
>DATBHJ010000227.1:0-3338 GCA_036557565.1 Gemmataceae bacterium | reverse complement strand
AGCGTCGGACGAACCGCTTACTCCGCTGCGCTGCGTGCGCGGCTCGGATTACATCGGCCTTTGCGAAACGCGTCATGTCCGATTGGCCCTCCTTGCTCCGCAAACGCTCGCCTCCGGAGGCTTGGTTCACGCGCATCGCCGAGCGGCTGCTCAATGGTTCGCGGCTGGTGGTCCGACGCCGCCCCTATCGGCTGGTCGAGATCGAATTTTACTACTGGTCCAAAGCGCACCCGGACCCGTTCACGCACCGCGATCCCATCCAATTTGACATCGGCCACTGGTACTTCCACCGCACGCATGGCGTCTATCGCGGCGGCAGCTTCAAGGGACTCGATCTCACGTTCGGCCACGGCGACGCCTCCGGCGGCATCCTGATTCGCGGACTCCAGACGCCGGATGGCACCTTGATCGACGGCCCTTCGCTGTGCGTCGATCATCTGCTGGATGCCACGGGCTCGGCGACCGTCGCCGAGCTGGATCGAGCGATCAACAAACAGCTCGCCTGGGAAGACGGCAATCCCCTGATGCTGGAAACGACTGACGTGCTGGAAAAGCGATCGCTGTTCCGCTCGCCGCGCGTCGGCCTGATGCTGAAGAAAGTCGCCACGCGCACCGAATCCACGCGCTTCGTCATGCTTCCGTATCGCTATTTGACCGAGCCACGGCATATAAAGAAGGGTAAACTTCACTTGGTTCTGGCCCTACACGCTCAGGGTATCAACATCGAGGAAATCCAGCGCTTGACGAATTGCCCGCGACGGGTCGCCCAGCGCTACCTCGCGGATTTTGAACACGGACGGAAAGAGGCGGATTTCACGCCCTATTTCGGCATCGATCTGGGTCCTGCCGAGCTGGGCAAGCTGTACGGCGTCTGGTTCGCACACTGGGGATTTGGCGAACGGCCGGCGTAAGCCGGCTGGTATGTCCCCACCAGCCGGCTTACGCCGGCCGTTCGCCTAAAAACGAGGTGACTTTCCATGATCCGTTCTTCGCTTTCCGGCCGCATCGCGCTCTTGTTGTTTGCGGCGCTGATGGCCGCGCCGGCCCTGTGGAGTCAGGCGCCCCCTCAACAGGACACCCGCGCGACCGTCGTCATCAAAGTTCATCCCGAAGCCACGCTGACAGTGGAAGGCAAACCGACCAACCAGTCCGGCGAGCGCCGCCGCTTCCAATCGCCGCCCTTGGAGCCGGGCAAGAAATACGTCTATACGTTCGTTGCCGAGTGGATGCCACGCAATAACTACGAGACTTACAAAGTCACGCGCAAAGTCACGGTGGAAGCCGGCAAGTCGGTCGAAGTCGATATGTCCGAGGCGAACCTCAAGAAGGGCGACATTCTTTTCATCCGCTTCGTGCCGACGCCGCCCCAGGTCATCGAGGGCATGATGAAGCTGGCCAACGTCGGCGCCGACGACGTGGTATTCGACCTCGGCTGCGGTGACGGTTCGCTGGTCGTCGCCGCTGTCAAGCAGTTCCACGCCAAGCGCGGCGTCGGCATCGATCTGGACCCGCAGCGCATCCGCGAAGCCAAAGCCAAGGCGAAAGCAGAGGGCGTCGAAGACAAGGTCGAATTTCGCCAGGGCAACGTGCTGGAGGTCGAGGATCTCAGCAAGGCGACGGTGGTGATGCTGTACATGTCCGACGAGATGAATCAAAAGCTCATGCCGATCTTTCAAAAGCAACTCAAGCCGGGGTCGCGCATCGTGTCGCATCGCTTCACGATGGGCGAGCTGAAACCGGAGAAGACGGTAACGGTCGATCTTCCCGACGAGGAAATCCCGGAGGAGAAGCAAATCCATCTTTGGACGATCGGGAAGAAGTGAGGGTTTTCTCGTTGAGCGCGATACAGTGCGGGGCGCGAGAGCAGACTCGCGCTCCGCATATAAACGGCTTAATCTCTCGCAAAAGTATCTTGTATTTCTCCCGTAAGGGCTTTTGCCAGTCGCTTACGATCGCGCAGCAAGGCTTCTAACGCCTGGAAGAAAAAGAGCAAATCGAAGTCCCCTTCCAGATCGTCTATCAAACTCTCCACGTAGATTTGACCATAGGCATACTGGATCAGGGATTGAACGATCGGATCGCCGATGCCATCCAAGTATTTGATCGCTCTGTCGTGGTTAATAAGTTTGCCCATCGCTACCTCAACTTACCATGAGTTGTGCTTTGCCTTTCTGAAGATCATACAAATAAACGGGAGGTGTCTTCGTCTGATCGATACCCGTCAGACCACTCACGAACATTCGATACACTTCGCCCGTCCGAGGCATGATGATAGTAATCGTTGGATAGTTCATGGCGGCTCCTGGCCCTCCTTGGCCGACAAATAGTACTTCGCCACTCGGACCCACCCGTTCAATCCACAGGAAATCTCCGTATCTTGCAATATCTGCAGGTGTCCGACTATCCTTGACGGCCTGCAAAATGCCACGCATTTGGTCAACCTTTTCGGCAAATGTTAGCCCGGCGAGCTGGGCATAATCTTTGCCAGATAGAAAGGGCGGGTTTGCCAGCGTTTCAGGCTTCGGCGTTCCTTGTGGATTCGGATTGCCTGTAGGCATATTGCCGCATTCACTCCGGCAAGTAAAGAATCCTGCCGCATGATTTGCAGAACACGAATAGCTCTTGCTGGAGTTCGTTGTACTGCTGAGCGGTGATTTCGGTGTAGCAGGCGGCGCAAGTCTGTCCATGCACGGGCGCCATCGCTTCGTGTCCCATCGCGGTGACGATGCGTTGGGACTGAGCGCGGAGGTTGGCCGGCAGGATCGCCTCGCGCTCTTGCAGCTGCTGCTGTGTCTCCGCTAATTGTCCTTGAAGGCTCTTCAAGCGTTCTTGCATGCCCGCCTCGAACTGGGTGTGCTCTTCCTTGGCCTGTCGCACGGCTTTCTCCAGCTCCGGCAGCTGGGCCGTCTTCTCCTCGGTCTGGCCGAGGGCTTCAAGGATTTCTTCCTCCAGTTTCAGACACGCTGCCTTGGCGTCGCTGATCTCGTGTTGCAGCGCATCGTATTCCTTCTTCGATTCCGCCCCGTTGAGTTGTTTCTGATACTTGGCGATCTGCCCGTGCGTCGATTTCAACGTACCTTCCTTGCTGTGAGTCTCGACCTTGAGATGCTTGATGGCGTCCTGGGCCTGGTGAAGGATTTCTTCCTGTCGCGCAACTTTCGCTTGCTGGATCTTTTGCTGGCGGGGGAGACGATCGATCTGCTCCTGCAATTCGTGGGCAAAGCGACGCAGGCGGTGAATCTCACGGAAGAGAACAGCAGGGCCTGGCATGGTGCAACTCTCCTGTCCATCCGAGCCGCGCACGCAGCGCAGCGGAGTAAGCGGCTGCACAGACGGCC
>DATBHJ010000226.1:0-5057 GCA_036557565.1 Gemmataceae bacterium | reverse complement strand
CAACCGGAGACGTCCGGACGGTAATCCCTGATCCCAAGGCACTCTACTACGGCATCACGGTGAACGATCAAAGCCTCACCCCAGGCAATCACCCGCGCCTCGGCCCGACACGTTTCGAGGACTGGCTTCGCCACAAGGCCGAAGCAAGGCGCAGTACTTGACTGCGGCGGCATCACGGTTTTTTCCGGGGTTCAACGTCTCACCGGCGGCCGGTGCAGGTGAGCCGGGACGAGTGAGATGGTGATCTGTGGCGCTAATCGAATACCTCTGATGTTGCCGCGCCTTATTCGCCAGTGAACTCCTGTCACCATTGAGCCGCGAACGGATACCTGCTCTCATTTCAGCAAGAGGAGACGCCATGCAGGGAGCCGAAAAAGTGAAGGTTCTTTTCATCGCAGGTTGTGGTCCCATTGTCCGCGACACCGGCGAAAGCCGCAAGCTCTACCTCGATGTCCTGGGTATTCCTTTCAAACAGGAGACCGACGGCTATCTTCATTCAGAAGCGGTTCCAGGCGCGAAGAGCTTTGCGCTGTGGCCGCTCTCTCAGGCGGCGCGGTCTTGTTTTGGCAAAGACACCTGGCCTGCGGACATTGATGCCCCGCAGGCGTGGCTTGAGTTCGACGTGGATAGTGTCGAAGCAGCAACCGTGGCCCTCGAATCGAACGGATACCGTATGCTTGTAAAGAACAAGAAAGAATCGTGGGGACAAATCGTCAGCCGTTTCATCTCGCCGGAAGGACTGCTGGTCGGTGTCACTTTCACTCCATCGATGCGAGAACAGAATATCGCCGATATCTAGTATTTCAAAACATAAGCAGGCGACTTACTCAGTCTGTCCCTGCTCCTTATATATGTAAGTGTGGTGCGGGGATCGGCGTGCCCCGCGAAATCCTGCAAGTCGATGATGTCGCTACCCTGTTCGCGGGCGGTGGTCAGGGCGGTGACGCGCAGCGAATGGACGGTGACGTTCGGGTCCAGTCCAAGCCGGCGGACATATGATTCCACCAGTTTCTGCACCGCCCTCGTCGTCATCGGCCGGGATGCAAAGCCCTGCCGGTCGCGGCCCCATGCCGGGATGGTCGGTGGGAAGAAGGGCCGGCCCGACTCGCCGCGGATTCTTGCGATGTCCAGCCAGGCTTCCAGTCGCTCGGCAGCTTCTACATGCACGGGCACCAACCGCTCCTTGCCGCCTTTTCCCATGATCTCTAGAACGCGATGCACGCCGTTTTGCTTGTAATTGCCGACTTTCAACCGGGTCAGCTCACCGACCCGGCAGCCCGTATACGCCAGCACCGCTAGGAGAGCGCGGTCGCGGAATCCGGTAGGCAAGGGGATGTCCTTTCCGGTAACCTCGTCGCGGCGGCTGACCTTGGGCGCGTCGAGCAGGCGGCGGCAATCCTCGGGTGTGAGGGCCACGGTCTTGCCGTCTCTGGGAACCCCCGGGGCGGCTATGAAGTCGGAGTGCGCCGGGTTGGCCCCGACGAACCCGTAGGTTTGCAGGTAGCTGAACAGTGAGCGCAGCGCAGTTAGCTTACGCCGGATGGAGGCGTTGCTCAGACCGTCCTCGCGCAGCTGGTCACGCCAGGCGGCAATCTGGTGCGGGCGGATGGTGGACAGGGCCTCCGGACGATCAGTGGGGACACCGGCGAAGGCCAGGAATTGGCGGAGGTCGCGCTCATAGTTGCTGCGCGTCTCCGGCGAGGGCGAGCGAAGCAGCCAGGACTGGCAGGCTTCCAGGATCTTCGCGCCCAGGCTGGTGGGCGTGTTTTCTCCCGTGTTGCAAGGGGCGAGGGTCTCGCCGCTGGGATCGACCGGCATGAGGAAGTGCGAGGGTGTCATAGTGGGGATGTGTGCCGACATGCTCAATTGTCCTTCAGGCCGGGCAATAGTTGTGCGCGTGGGGATCTCTGCTTCACCTTCTTAACGAAGGCATCATCCGCGGTGACAAGCGGCGTACCCAACTGCTCGGCTAAGGCCAGATAGATGCAATCATACAGAGCGTGCTGATAGGATAAGGCCATATTCCACGCCTGCTCCATCAAGGGGGCGTGATCGAACAGTCGGAGGCTCATCTCCTGCAGGTCGCTGCTCCATCGTTCGCAGAGCAAGGCCATCTGCTCCTTGGGTTTGCCGTAGAGTCGATGCTGATTGCATAGTGCGGCCACGACCTCGGCTCGAATCAGTTCGGGGGCGACGGGCCGCTGTTCGCCAACCAGAAACTTGTCGGCTTCCTCGCTGCCTTTTTCTTTGACATACCATTTCACGGCGACGCTGGCGTCAAGCACGATCATTCGGTGTCTCTCATCTGCCGGATGATGGCTGTGGTGTCTGCCAGCGGCCCGTGCTGCTCATGCATGCGTTCCCGCAACTGTTTCAACTCGGTGGCGATGCGCCGCCGTGGACGCAGCGCCTCGTCGCGGAGCACTTGCCTCAGCTCAGCCTCCAGACTGCGGCCATTATGCTGTGCCCGCTCCCGGAGCGAGGAAACGATCCATTCTTCAAGATTGCGAACGTGAATCTGAGCCATAAGCGACCTTACGAGTTGGTGGTCATTTAGTATTATAGTATCAGAATACTATAGTGGTGTCAAATTGGTTAATTGGTGACGATGTTAGGGTGATGGCATATGTTTCGCATAAAGTGGGTTAGGCGAACTATAGAAACCGCTCCTTCATGCTTGTATTGCGATACAACCTTAACGCTTGCCCGAACATGCAATGTATGACATCATGAGTCTATCAATCACGATGGAGTGTGTATGACCACAGAAAAAGTGAATGTAACCGTCCGTCTTGCGAAAGATGCGGTGGAGTTCCTGGACGAATTGGGCAAGTCGCTTGACCGTGACCGTAGCTACCTGATTAAGGAAGCGGTTGAGTCCTACATCTCCCTGCACCGCTGGCAGGTCGAAGAAATCAAGAAGGCGGTGGCCGAGGCGGATGCGGGGGATTTCGCCCCCCACGAGGAAGTCGAGGCGATGTTTAACGAGCTGCTACGGTGAGTGTCGAGTGGCTGAACGCGGCGACGCGATCCTTGCGGCAGGTACATGCGCGAATCGCGGCCGATAATCCGGAAGCAGCCCGGAAGGTGGTGAAACGAATTCAGCAGGCGGTTGAGCGTTTGGCCGATTTCCCCGAATCTGGCCGCTTGGGTCAGGTGGCCGGAACGCGCGAGCTGGTGGTTCCGGGCCTGCCCTATCTCGTCGTCTACCGTGTCGGGAAGGAGTCGGTCGAGATTCTCCGGGTATTTCACACCTCGCAGGACCGTCCAGGAGGCTCTCACTGAGCATCGGTTGGTTCGTTCTATATAGCCATATCAGAGCTTAGAGTACGCAATATAGATGAATGGGTCATTGCCGAGTTGAAGGCGCAGGCCAAGGCACATGGACATTCCCTGGAGGCAGAGCTACGGCAACAGCTGCGGGAGATTGCGCTCTGTCCGAGGCAGGAGATGGCTGAACGGGCCGCCCGCCTGCGCGCCGCTATAGCTCAGGAACATGGGCTGTTACCAGATAGCACCGCAGCCATCTGCGAGGCTCGGGACGCGCGCGGATGATCGGTGTCGATCAGCAAGCCGCGTCACAGCCCCAATAGCATGAGCGCTGTCATCTTCCATTGCAGCGCTCTTTTGGGCGGAACAAGCCAAAGCGGTGCCGTCGCGCGAGCAGGCATGGCTGCGAAGGCGCGGAATTTTTACGGAGTTCGCTCGTCTACCCTGTACGCCCACTGCTTGGCTTTGTCCGACAAACAGCCGGCAGCTGTTCAATTCAGCGCAGGGCGGCCTGCACGATTGAACAGGCCAAAAAGGGGTTGCTGGTTTCAGAAGGCAATAAATGATAAGGGGATAAGGCGAAACAGCATGCCCTGCTCTCTGTCGGCACGGAATGTGCTTTCTGTTGAATACTCGCCAAATCCCGAACGATTTGGCGCATGACTGCGGCCTATCGTCGCAGGACATTTCTCCTCGGGAAGGAGATGCGGATGCTCGATCCCAATCATCTGGTGAGTGTCGAAGTTCGCGTGGTGGTGACGCAGCTGCCGCAGGCTGCCGACATTCTACCGGCCCCTGCCTTTTCCCATCAAATTGCTAGAGAGGCCATGATCGGCACGCGCAACGGGTTCGTCTGTGGCCTCGACTTGTCGTTTCAGGCACTCTTCCACTGAGAAAGGAGGCCTGGATCTACGTAGGCGGTGCGGCGGCGGCTAAGTGCTGGCGTCCCACGAAAGAGTCTGCTTTTGGGGAGGGCGTTTCTCCCCTGGCTGGCTTCAGACTGTTACGACAAATTCTGCTCTTTTTTGCATGTGCCTCCGTCGCACCGCAGCTGGAGGCGCACATGCGAGATCAACTGCTTCCGCGTTCTTTCCCTATCACCGGCTCTGATGTCAGCCAGGGCGACCTGCGCGAACAGCAGACAGCACCCGCATCCCTGCAACTCACCGACTTCGAGGCGTTGTACGAACGTCACGGCAAGGAAATCTGGGCCAAGGCCTATGCGCGCCTCCTCGATAAAGCGGCCGCAGAAGACATCACGCAAGACACGTTTCTGCGCCTGCTCAGCACATTAAGCAACAGCGAGCCGATCCTCAACCCACGCGCCTGGTTGATGCGCGTCTGCGGTAATTTGGTGGAAGACTATCGCAAAAGCGCCAGCCAGAGGCGGCGTAGCCAACAGTTTAATCCGGAGGATCTGGATAACATCGCGTCGCCTGAGCTGTCGCCCTTGCAAATTGCTGCTCACCTCGATCTGACAGAGTTCCTCAAAACCGCGTTGGCGGAGATCGACATCACGCTTCGCACCCCCCTTATGATGCACTGCATTGGGGGCAAGACAATCGACGAAATCAGCGAAGAGATAGGTGTAGCCCGTGTCACGGTCTGGAGGAGAATTGACCGTGCCCTGCGCCAGCTTCGGGAGCGTTGTGAATGCCGATCAAGAAGTGCAGCGCCGTGACGACCAAGAAGTGCAGCGCTCCTAACCGCCAACCCGCTACGCTCAGGGTTGCCCTGGACCCTGACTGCGGGAGGCAGGAGTGCTCACCAACATGGAACTCTGGTCC
>DATBHJ010000225.1:0-9366 GCA_036557565.1 Gemmataceae bacterium | reverse complement strand
GGGCGCGGCTCAGACGGAGCGATTGAAAGTGTGGCACCGTGTCAAAAGGTTGAGCGCGTTGCTCAATGGTCTCGCCGAGCTGTTGAATGTGAGCTGCCGCAAGTTGGCCCAGTTTCTTGCGACGGGCCAGCACGAGATAGCCGACGCGCTGGGGATCGAACTGCATCAGCCGGCAGCAAGTCGCATCCACCGCGACGGGATCGCATCCCATGACGAGAACGCCCATCTCCTTGGCCGTGCCGTTGAGCGGGCCGTCTCCCTCCATGCCGACGATGCCATCGACAATGGCCAGGTCCGGTGTGCGAGTGGCAGCGATGTCCACGATGCTGTTGTCGATGCCACGCCAGTGCAGTTCGTTCTTCGGCCAACCATAACAGATGCCCGGCAGTGTGCCGAACAGGTTTTTCAGCGATAGCGTCGCTATCGCCCAGTGATGCGTCTTCAGCTTCGGCAGTGAGATCAACACATCCGCCGTCGCCACGGTTTGCGACAGGTAAAGATGCTCCAGCCCCGTCAATCGGCCCAGGTTCAGGCGCTTGCTCGGTTCATCATGATTGAGATCGATAAAAGGTGTTTTGTGATGGCGCAACACGTCACCTAACCCACTCGCCGCGACGAGATACTCGACGTTGCGCCAGTGTCCCGGCCCCTCGGCGACGAGAACCTCAGCAGCGCCCTCACGGCGGCACAATTCGATGACGGCGGCGATGACATTCGGATTTGTATTGATGACCTTGTCGCGGTGATATTCGACGAGATTCGGCTTGAGGACGACGCGCTTGCCGGCCAGTGGAACGCGCGTGCGGAAATGTTCGTACTGGCGACGGAGCACGTCGGCGAGATCGGCATTGTAATCGCTCACAGGCGCGATGTGGACATTGGATTGCGATTCGATCTGGCGTAGCTGCGTAAGCGCGTGAACAGCCAATCCCTGGAATTTCGCCTTGATGCGCTGGACGAGTGGACGCTTTCCGAGCCGCGACCGTAAGGGAGCGGTTGCGATTGCCGCTCCCTTACGGTCGCGGCTCGGAAGACGAAACGGATTGCCGCGTTCGATGTCGAGCGCGAGAGCCGTCAACGCCTGCCGTGGCGGCGACGAACGCAGCCACGGCTTTTCCCGGCGTTCTGCATGCGCGGCACGGATTCGCTCTCCCAGCGCCACAAAGGTTTCAGACACGCCCGGATGATCCGCATACACATCGAGGGCAATCCGCGCCCAACAAAGATGTTCGAGGTCAGCATTGATCTCAGAACAGGAACGCAGGTACTCGACGCTTGCTGCCAGCCCCGTCTCCAGTTCTCGGCCCTGCAAAGCGAGCAACATCAGCGCCGTCGGCGTTGGTATGGGTTCGAGGGATATACCGAATATGCGGCGATTGCCGTAATTGACGCCCCCCTCTTCCAGGATGCGATCGCGGAGCAGTTTCAAACCTTCCTCGACACGCGGATGCTCCCCCTGCCCAATGCATCGCAGCGCCAGGCACGCCCAGGCCGTCGGCTCGACCCACGAGAAATTGCCCTCCGCCCACGGCCATCCGATCAAGCGATCGTCCATGTCGCTGATTTCCTCGTCCTTGCATTCCGCTTGTCGTCCCTTACAGGCCAGCAATGCAGAGGCCGTTTGTTGTAGAGAATCCTCTGTGTCACCGAGCGCCGCTTGCGTGAAGAGGACGAGCGCCGTCGGCCAAATCGCCTCTGGACGACCGCGTTCCAGTCGATAGGTTCCATCGCCTACCGCACATTGACGCAATGCGTTTCGGCCGGCGTCGATGACAGCGGCAAAGCGCTGCGGCTGGCGCGACAGGGCGAGCAAGGCCATGCAAGTCGGTTCCAGATGTGCGGACTGATCAGGTGCGTATCCCCAACCGCCGTCCGGGCACGCCATCGCTGCAAGATCGTCGAACGCATCGCTCACGGGTAAAGCTCCACCGGGCTGATAGAGACGATATCCGGTGAAAGTCTACTTCACAAAAGCGGGAAACGCTTGCGATCAATTGGGATGTGCCCCGGCTTCGCGGAGGCGCTGGCGGAGATAGCGGGCGCGTTGCGCGTTGCGTTCCTCGCCGTCGAGTGATGTGCCGACTATCTTTTGCAGATGGGCCGGCTGCGTGTGAATGAAAAGCTCGTTCACCGTCGGAATGGTGAGGTCTTCGATGAGGTGCAGATTGATGCCCAGACGAACCGAAGAGAGCAAATCCATCGTCTCTTCCGAGGTCATCATCGTCGCCGAACACAGGGTACCATAGGCGCGGGCGATCTTGTCCTGCAAGCCTTGCCGGTTGTCGCGCAGCCAGCTCATCCGCGCCTGACGCTCGTACGTTATGATTTGCGGAATGACGCTTTGGATCTCGCTGAGGATGCCGGTCTCACCCTTGCCCAGCGTGACCTGGTTGGAAATCTGATAGAAATGGCCAGATGCCCGGCTGCCTTCACCGTAAAGGCCGCGCACCGCCAGGTTGAGCTTTTGCAGAGCGCGGAAGACTTTCTCGATTTGCTTGGTGTGCTCCAGAGCCGGCAAGTGCAGCATGACGCTGGCGCGCATGCCGGTACCGACGTTGGTGGGGCACGCAGTCAGATAGCCGAACTCCTCGCTGAAAGCATAGGTGACGCGCTGTTCGAGCATGTCGTCCACGCGGTCGATCTCCTGCCAGGCTTCGTCGAGAGTGAAGCCGCTGCGCATGACTTGCATACGCAAATGGTCCTCTTCATTGACCATCAGGCTGACCGTCTCCTGTGGCCCCAGAGCGACGCCACGCGGGCCATCGGCGGCGGCCAATTCACGGCTGATAAGTTGGCGTTCGACGAGAAGTTGGCGATCCAAGGACGATAGCGAAGGGACGCTGAGATAGCTAAGTTTCGGTTCCAGTTCGAGCTTGGCGATGCGTTCGCGTACGAGCGCCTCGATCTCGGCCTTCTGCCCGCTGCTGGAGCGATTGGTGAAGGGGAAAGCGGCCAGATTCCGAGCCAGTCGGATGCGGCTGGAGATGACAATATCGGACTCCGGGCCACTGCCGCGCAACCATTCGCCACTGGTATGAGTCAGGCTGTCCAGATTCATCCGTGGCATCCCTTTCGTCGTAGCAAGTCTCGTAAACGGGCGGCCTCTTCATAGGCTTCCCGATCGATAGCACATTGTAAACGGCGGCGCAGCTCCACCAGTTCCGCCTGCTCCCCGGGAGGAAGGACGGAACGCTGTGGAGTCTTACCCAGGTGGCGATCAGAGCGATGAATCTTCTGCAACAAAGGCGCCAGCCCGCCGCGGAAGACCTCGTAGTCGTGTGGGCAGCCGAGCCGGCCCTGAGCGCGGAATTCCATGTACTTTATTCCGCAAGCGGGACAGGTCAAGCGGGCCAGCTCATCGGTCTCGGGGCCGAGATGTTGACCAATCAGGTTTTGCAGGATCGCGGGCAGATTCAACTCCTGTTTGTTGACGAACTTCTGCTTTTCGGCGCAGCTTTGGCACAGATGGATTTCCTTCTTGTGCAAATCGACGATGTCGGTTAGATGCACGGTGGCCGGATTGGAGCAGAACTGGCATTTCACGCCGCAATTCCTTATTTTCCGATTCCCTGGTTAGCCGCGACGCGCAGCGGAGCGCGTTCGCGCATCGCTGCGCGTCGCGGCTAACCATGATTCAACTCTCTTCGAGTTGGCGGATACGATCTCGGATTTTCGCGGCTTCCTCGTAGGCTTCCTTATTGACCGCCTGGAGCAACTGTTTGCGCAACTGGATCAGTTCCGACTGCGTTTGTTTGCTCTGAGGCAGGCGTCGCGGAGCCTTGCCGCAATGGCGCGTCTCGCCGTGGATATTCTCCAATAAAGGAGTTAATTCGTCACGAAACTCCTGATAATCGTGAGGACAGCCCAGCCGGCCGGTGTTTCGGAAGTCCACAAACTTCAAGCCGCACACCTCACATTGGCGGTTGAGCAGCCCTGTCTCGTCGATCTCCTCGCTATGGCCGGAGGGAGCCGTTTTTATACCGGTCGATTTCTGCTGCGGCTCATACAGGTGGTTATGCGCGCACGCCTCGCACAGGTGCAACTCTTCGATCTGGTCTTCGCCGAGAATCTCGGTGATGTGCAAGGTTGCGGCGTTGTGACACTTTTGACATTTCATGGCCGCAGCTCCCTCAAAAACCGTCCGCCGAGATGCGAACCTACCGCCATTCTAACAGGGGGGGGTATGCTGTCAAGCAGACCGCGTGCGCAGCACCGGACGCAGCTGAGCCAGTGCTCGGGCGCGATGACTCAGGGCGTGCTTGACGCGCGCGCTTAACTCACCGAAGGTGCGGTGATATTCGGGAATGAGAAACAGCGGATCGTAACCGAAACCACCGCTCCCGCGCAGCTCGCGGGTGATGATTCCATGACATCGGCCCTCGACCACGGCGCGCACCTGCCCCATAGGATCGGCCAGCGCAGCAGTGCAAACGTAGTAGGCACCGCGGCGATCGTCCGGCAGCGGAGCCAGCTCGGCCAACAACCGTGAATTGTTGGCCGCATCGTCACCGTGCTTGCCGGCATAGCGCGCCGAACGCACGCCGGGTCGGCCGTTCAGTCCCGGCACAACCAGGCCGCTGTCTTCACCCAGCACCCATTGGCCCAAGTAGCGCGCCAGTTCGACCGCTTTCTTGCGTGCATTGTCCTCGAAGGTTGTCCCATCCTCGACCACCTCCGGAGCATCGGGCCAGTTCGTCAGGTCGCGCAAATCGAGTCCGAGGTCGCCAAGAATCTCCGCGATTTCCTCGCGTTTCTTGCGATTGCGTGAGCCGATGACAAGTATCGCCGACATGATTTGGCTGCTCCGAAAAATCGTCGCCCGTTTCATTGTCCACTTGATTCGCCAATTTGTCCACGTCGCGCCACGGCGCTTGCCAGGCAGAGCGTTCGTATTCGGGCAGACGATCGAGTGCTTGCGGTTCGCGGATGAAGGCGAGGTTGATACCAGATCGCCAGTATTCGTGGTCGCGCGAAATGCTTTCCGCCAACAATGTCCATCCTTCGGCCAACTCGCAAGAAAGCTGGCGAACGGGTCGCCGTCTCATCCGTTGCCTTGTTCCATAGGATACCCTCGCTCGAAGATTGCCGAATCCCTCCGGATCACCGTACATGACGCCGCTTATCCTTTTGAACGCCGTCGGTTTGACGCCGCGACTACTGCCGCTGGCTCCGCGATTGCAATCGTTGGCCGACGCCGGCTGGATGCGGCCGCTGCGTGAAGTGATTCCCGCTGTCACTTGCACGGCTCAGGCGACGCTGCTGACCGGACAGACACCACAAAGGCACGGCATCGTCGCCAACGGTTGGCTGTGGCGCGACAGCGGTGAAGTGCGTTTCTGGCAGCAATCCAATCGTCTGATCCAGGCGACACCGTTGTATGTCACGGCTCGCCGCCGGGCCGCGGAAGCGGGCCGATCTTTTCGTTGCGCCAAACTGTTCTGGTGGTTCAATCAGGGAGCGGACGTCGATATCAGCGTCACGCCCAAGCCGTACTACGGCGCCGGCGGCAACAAGGTATTTGGAATCACCGGTACGCCTGCGGGC
The DNA here is from genome assembly GCA_036557565.1 of Gemmataceae bacterium. Lineage (GTDB taxonomy): Bacteria > Planctomycetota > Planctomycetia > Gemmatales > Gemmataceae > JAJPHU01. Next base: position 3,822 of record DATBHJ010000225.1, on the reverse strand, counting down.
CTGTCGGAAGATCTCGAACGCAAACTTGGTCCGTTTCCGTTTCCCTCGTTTTGGGGACCAATGGCGGGGCTGCCGTGTACCCAGTGGATCGCACAATGCGCTGCCGAGGTGCTGCGGCGCGAACGGCCGGACCTGGCATTCGTGTACCTGCCGCATCTCGATTACGATCCGCAGCGCTTCGGCTCCTCCCACCCCAGCCCTCCCCCACAAGGGGGGAGGGAGCAAAGCGCCTCCCTCCCCCCTTGCGGGGGAGGGCTGAGGTGGGGGGGGGCAGACATGCCTCGTCTGGTCGGTGAACTCGATGCTGCCTGCGCTCAGCTGCTGGACGCCGCGCGCTCCCTCGGAGCACGCGTGTGGGTGGTCAGTGAGTATGGACACGCGCAAGTCAACCGGGCGGTGCTGCCCAACCGTGCTCTGCGCGAAGCAGGTTTGCTGACGGTGCGGTCCGGCCCGTTCGGCGAGAATCTCGACACCTTCACCAGCCGCGCCTTCGCTGTATGCGATCATCAGCTTGCCCATGTCTATGTTGCCGACGGCGTCGATCGACCGCGCGTGCGCGATGTGCTGCTTGGGCTCAAAGGCGTGGCTCGCGTATTCGATGGCGACGAGCGCGACGAGATTCATCTCAAACACGAGCGCTCCGGCGAGCTGATCGCTCTGGCCGAGGCAGACGCCTGGTTCGCTTATCCATTCTGGCTCGATGATCGGCATGCGCCGGACTACGCCCGCACCGTGGACATTCATCGCAAGCCGGGATTCGATCCGTGCGAGCTGTTTTTCGATCCGCGATTGAAGTGGCCAAAAGGGCGAGTACTGTGGCGATTGCTGCAAAAGAAGCTCGGCTTCCGCACACTGTTCGATGTAGTGCCGCTCGATACCGCTCTGGTGCGCGGCAGTCACGGTTTGGCGGCGGCTGACGCTGCGGATCGTCCTTTGCTGATCGGCGAAGGACCAGTACCACCGCAACCTGAATTGCCAATGACGGCGGTACACGATTCGATATTGCATCGACTTCTGAGTGACTGATGGCTTGCCAAGACGCTTCTGCGAAGCGTCGCTAACCGGCAAACTCCTTATCACCGTCAATCCCCTCCAGGTTTTTCTCTCTTCTCCCTTCGTGCCCATTTGGCGGCATCGTCCTTTCGATTGCAGAATTGATGCGCCGAGAAAATATTCCTTTGGGAGCAGAGACATGGGGCAGCGGCGTAACCTAAAGGGCTTACGGATCGTCATCACCGGTGCTTCGCAGGGCATTGGCCGGGCGTTGGCGGAGGAGGCAGCACGGCGCGGGGCTCGCGTGCTGGCGGCTGCGCGTTCCGATGAGCTGCTGGTCGAGCTGGCGCAAACAATCCGGACGGCCGGCGGGATCATCGAAACGGTCCACGCCGACATCACGCAGCGGGCCGACCGCGAGGCGATGGCGGGGGCGGCCCTGCGGCATTTCGGCGGCGTCGATGTGCTTGTCAACAACGCCGGCATCGGTGCCACCGGCCATTTCGCCGAGGTCAGCCCCGAACGATTGCGAAAAATCATGGAGGTCAATTTCTTCGCCTTGGTCGAAACGACGCGACAGTTTTTGCCGTTGTTGCGCCTGGGCACAACGCCGGCCATCCTGAACATATCGTCCATCGCCGGCAAGCGCGGCATTCCGGCCCGTAGCGAATACTCAGCGAGCAAATTTGCCGTGCAGGGCTTCAGTGAATCCTTGCGTGCCGAGCTGGCCAAGGACGGCATCGACGTGCTACTCGTGTGTCCCGGTTTGACGCAGACCAATTTCTCGCAGAACATGCTGGAGCAAAAAGCGGCTCTACAACTGGATCACATGCGCGGCATGACGGCGGAAGCCGTGGCCGAGACGTCTCTGCGAGCGCTGGAGCGCGGTAAGAATGAAATGTGCCTTTCGCTAAATGGTCGGCTCATCGTGCTGGTCAATCGTCTGTTTCCGCGACTGGCCGACCGCATTGCCAAACGCAAGGTGTACAACCTGTTCCGCGAGCAGATTGAGGCCGGCGGACCGCAATTGCCGGAGGCGGTGGCGAAAGTACCAAGTCAAAACGAGCCGCAAGCGTAAGCGACGGATACCTTGCCGTCGCCTACGCTTCCGGCTCATCATGGGTTGCCGCGCACCTCCGTTGGTCTTCCTGTGTCCATCAACTATAATCGCACAAACGCGATCCATAGACACAGGAGACGACATGGCCGCCGAGAAAATCACTAGCCGAAGTAAGGATTATTCGCAGTGGTACCTGGACATTGTCAACCGCGCCGGACTGGCGGAAAACTCCGACGTGCGCGGCTGCATGGTCATCAAGCCGCACGGCTACGCCATATGGGAAAAAATCCAACGGGCGCTCGACGGCATGTTCAAGGACACCGGCCATGTGAACGCCTATTTCCCTCTGTTTATTCCCAAATCGTTCCTGGCTCGTGAAGAACAGATGGCCGAGGGCTTCGCCAAGGAATGCGCCGTCATCACCCATCACCGTTTGAAAGCCATTCCGGGTCAGGGTGTCGAAGTTGATCCGGAATCGAAACTTGAAGAACCGCTGATCGTCCGGCCGACCTCGGAGACGATCATCTGGAACACCTATCGCACCTGGGTTCAGAGCTATCGAGATTTACCGCTCTTGATCAATCAGTGGGCCAACGTGGTCCGCTGGGAAATGCGCACGCGCCTGTTCCTGCGCACCGCCGAGTTTCTGTGGCAAGAGGGCCACACCGCCCACGCCACACAACAGGAGGCCGAGGAAGAGACGCGGAAGATCATTGACGTATATCGTACCTTCGCTGAAGAGTGGATGGCGATGCCGGTCCTGGTCGGCCCCAAGAGCGAAGGGCAAAAATTTCCCGGCGCCGTCTACACACTCTGCATCGAAGCGCTGATGCAGGACAAAAAAGCTCTGCAAGCGGGCACAAGCCATTTCCTGGGCCAGAATTTCGCCAAGGCGTTCGACGTGACCTTCCAGGACAAGGACGGCAAACGTGAACATGCCTGGGCGACAAGCTGGGGTGTGTCCACGCGCTTGATCGGCGGACTAATCATGACGCACAGCGACGATCAAGGGTTGGTGCTGCCGCCGCGGCTGGCGCCGATTCACGCCGTTATTGTGCCAATCTACAAGAGCGATGCCGAGCGATCCGCCGTGCTGGAAGCGGCGAACAAACTGGCGCAGAGCATCCGTGAGCTGCCGCTGCGCGAATGGCTCAATTACGAGCCAGTGACGGTGCGCGTCGATGACCGCGAACAGCATCAACCGGGTTTCAAGTTCAACGAGTGGGAGCTAAAGGGCGTCCCGGTGCGTGTCGAACTGGGACCGAAAGACCTCGCTAAGGGCTCTTGTGTTTTGGCGCGCCGTGATCTGCCAGGCAAGGAAGCCAAGGAGATGGGTGTGCCGTTGACGCAGGCGGCGAAGCGCATCGGCGAAATGCTACAAGCGATGCAGACGGCTCTGTTCGAGCGCGCACACAAGTTCCGCGAGGAGAATACATACGAAGTCGATTCCTACGAGGAATTCAAGAAGAAGATCGAGGAACCGGGCGGCTTCTTCCTGGCTCACTGGGACGGCACGCGCGAGACGGAGGACCGCGTCGCCGCCGAGACGAAGGCGACGATTCGCTGCATTCCCTTTGATCGCAAGAACGAAGCCGGCAAGTGCATGGTCACGGGCCAGCCCTCGCAAGGGCGCGTGGTGTTCGCCAAAGCATATTAACAGGAATTCTTAGACGCACTAACAAAATGGGCGAGCGGGGGGCGTAAGCCCCCTGTTGCGTGCGAACAACAGGGGGCTTACGCCCCCCGCTCTCCAAAAAGTTAGTGATTCT
>DATBHJ010000224.1:0-17340 GCA_036557565.1 Gemmataceae bacterium | reverse complement strand
CGAACCGCTTACTCCGCTGCGCTGCGTGCGCGGCTCGGACGACGTGGCATTGCGTTTATGGGCGGAGTTGGCTGTGTCCACGGCCTTGTTATCACTGGTTGTGATCGGATACTACATTTATAAAAGCGACAACTACAGCGGTTGGAGCAATGGATTGCGCTGGCTTCTCTGGCTGTCGCCGTTGTGGCTGTTGACCATGCTGCCGATCGTCGATCGCCTGGGAATGTCTCGCGGAGGCCGAATTATGTGCCTTGTCCTTCTGGCGCTATCGGTGCTGTCGGCCCATTATTGGGATTGGAACCCCTGGCGACATCCCTGGATCTATAATTGGATGGATAGCCGGGGATGGATTCCTTACTGAACGAGCAACCTGATATGACCGAGAACGATCTTCCAATCGAGCCATCTGCGGACGGTTCGATTACTCCACCATCTCCGGAGCTTCAACTCGCTCCCACGGTCAACGACGGTGCGGCGACGCAACCGCCCGATGTGGTGCTGCCTGAGCGTTCGCTCGTCCACAAGCCGCGTTGGCCGCATCCCAGTTTCGGCTGGTCGCTGTTGTGGTGCCTGTTGTTCTGGATCGTCACACAGCTGCCCGGCGCTTTCATCGTTGTGCTGTTCGTGGTCGGCATGTTCATCCTCTCGCCGGACACCATGAAGCAGGTGAAGGAGCCCGACGATCTGTACAACCTGGATGCGATGAACATCGCCTTTGCGATAGCGTTCTTTATCACGGAGGTTCTGGTTGTCGGTTTTTCGTGGGTGATTATCCGCCTGGTCGTCGGCCGAGATTGGATGCGTCAGCTGGCCGTGCGTCGTCCCAGCCTGGTTCATACATTGCTGGCCCTGGCCAGTGTTCCCGTTCTGGCGCTCATGGGCGATATTTCCTACGAATTACTGCGCGATTCGGGACTGGTACCAAGCATTTCCCACGCGAATCCTCTCAACCTGATTTACTTTTGGACAGCTGTTTTCGTGGTGCTCGGCGTTGCCGTGCTGATCGCGCGGTTATTTGCTGGCTCTGGTTGGACTCGAAGGCTGGCGGGCCGACCAACTCGACCGGCGGACATCCTCGGCGCCGCGGCGGTCCTGCCGGTCCTGGTGCTGTGCATCTTTGGCGCTTACGTTGCATTGAGCAAGGGGTTTTTATTCCCGACCCCGGACCTGAAGGATATGAAGCTCTCCGGCATGGAAGAGATGGGGAAAATCTTCACGAACTGGCCGCTGGGATTCGCGGTTCTGGTGATTGGCGTTGGGCCAGGCATCGGCGAGGAGTTGTGGTGTCGTGGATTTTTGGGGCGCGGTCTGGTGGGCAACCACGGTGCGGTACTGGGCGTGCTGGCCACTTCCTTCTTATTCGGACTGATCCACGGCGATCCGTGTCAGGGCACGATGGCGATGATCATGGGTTTATGGCTGCACTTCGTCTACTTGACGACGCGGTCCCTATGGTTGCCCATGCTGCTGCATTTTCTCAATAACTCACTGAGCGTGGTGCTCACGCGTCTTCCTTCGGTGCAGCTGATGGAGGCGAAACCTCAGAACATTCCACTGGAGGTTTACGTCTCGGCGTTGCTGCTGCTTGGGGGCGTGGCCTACGCGCTGTATCAGAGCCGGGTGCGGCTGGCAGCGAAGTCACCGGAGCAGGAATTTACCTGGCGTCCGGCCTTCGAGGGCGTTGAGTATCCTCCCGCGAACAGCGGTACGCAGGTCGTCCATCCGTCGCCGTCGCTGGCGGCCTCAGCGCTGGCTGGCATCGGTTTCCTGCTGTTCGTGCTGGCTTTCGCGGCGTGGCTCCGTCAGGGCTTATCCTATGGGGGGTGAGAACCATTCCTCATTTTACATTCTCTTTTTTGCGCTCCACATTGTGCCTGATATGTCTGGCACAGCTGTTGCCGACGCTTCGAGCAGGTGAGGGGGCACCATTGCTCTTTCGGTCCGGCGGTGGCCGGCGCGTGCGTCTGTGGGATGGCGAGCGGATCAGCGGACAAATCCTCGATGTGAACAAGGATGCCTTACGATTGCGCACGGCCTGGGCGGCGCGCCTGGAACTGCCTCGCGCCGCCGTGGCCTCCATCGAGCCGCTGCCCGGTTGGCGAACCGTCCTCGATGAAGATTTTCGCTCGGGAGCCGATGAACCGGCGTCGTCCGCTGCCGGGTTGAAGCTCACCGGCGAACCGATTTTCGCGGAGGCAGAGGACGGCACGACAGCGCGGGCGCTAGTGTTGAACGCTGCCGGACAGAGTCTGACATGCCCCTTGACGAAACCTCTGTCTGAGGCTCGTGTAGGTGTCAACTTCCAGGAGCGAGGGCAGACACGCGGAGCGCGTTGGATGATCGAGTTGCTGTTTGGGCAGGCCGAGCACACGCGGCGAGTGAGTGTCACGGTCAGCGGCGACGGCGAATACTATGCCGTCGATTCCGGCGGCTTGGAGGGCACGACGCGGCAAGTGAAGCGGACACCTGGTTGGCATCGACTGCTCGTGCAATTCAGCAAGAATTCGCTGCGTATGACCTGCGATGACGACGTAGTATGGCACAACCTCGACGAGGGACCAGGCGGACTCTTGCAACGAGTGACACTATCTTGTCAGCAATCGGCGGAGCGCGAAGTGGTGCGCGGAGCTGTGGCCTGGACGGAGTTGTGCATCGAACGTGCCGTGAACGAGCATCGGTCACCCCCGGGCGACGACGATCAGGATTCCGTTCGCTTGCTCGACGACGATCAACTCTTCGGACGCATTCTCGACGCCAATCGCCGTGTCATCCAGATCGAAGGGCGGTTCGGCAAACGCTCGCTGCCGTGGACGGAAGTATCCGGCTGTTCGTTCCGCCGACCCGCCGCACCTCCCAAAGCGAACGAGGGAGCAAAAGTGCGCTTGCTGGTGCGCTCCGGACTGTGCACAGAACCCGACGTACTGGAGGGCGTTGTGAATGCACTCGACGAACGGCGACTGATCCTCAAGCATGCACTTCTCGGCGAGTTGACGTTGGAGCGCGGCCGAGTACGCGAGATACAGCCGTTGCCGGACAGCTCGAAGTGATTGTCAATCGCCGGAACATCGATTACGCTGAGTACCAGTCCACAGCATCACCACAAGGAGCAATCTGTGATGAGACACATTTCTCTTGCCGCCACCCTGATCGTAGTCGTATTCGCTTGGCCGCTACTCTCCCGTGCAGAGGACGACGCCGGCACGGAGTCCGAGCAACGCAAGGAAATGCTGGAGAGGGCGGCTGACTACTTGAAATCGCACCAGGGTATGGACGGCAGTTTTTCTCCGCGATTCGCTGGACCGGGAGTCACCGCTGTTGTCGTCGCCGGTATGTTGCGCTGTGGCTTCCGCATCGATGATCCCGTGGTGGTGCGCGGTCTGCGCTACCTCGAAAAGAGCGTCAAAGCCGATGGTGGCATCTACGACAAGGGACTGGCCAACTACACTACGAGCGTCGCCGTCATGGCCTTGCAGGAAGCCAACAAGGACGGCAAGTACGACGCCATCTTAAAAAACGCCACTGCCTTTCTCAAAAAACTGCAATTCAACACCAACGAGGAAGACGTCAAGTTCGGCGGGGCCGGCTACGACAACAAGAGCCGGCCCGATCTGTCCAACACGCAGTATTTCATTGATGCCCTCATCGCAGCCGGCGTGCCCAAGGACGATCCAGCGATCAAACGTGCCATGAAGTTCGTCAGCCGCTGCCAGAACCTGCCGGGCGAAACCAACGATCGTCCGTTCGCCAAGAAGACGACCGAGGACGACAAGGGCGGCATGGTGTACGTTCCCGATTCCGACGATAAACGACACCAAACACCCGAAGGCGGACTGCGTTCGATGGGGGCGATGACCTACGGCGGGTTGCGCAGCTTCCTCTATGCCGGCGTGAGCCGGGATGATCCGCGTGTCGTGGGGGCTATCCGCTGGGTCCGCCGGCATTACACGCTCGAGGAGAACCCCGGCATGGGACAAGCGGGCCTATTCTACTATTACCACACCTTCGGCAAGGCGATGGCGGCACTGGGTGAGGACCATTTCGAGGATGCCCAGGGCCAGAAACACGATTGGCGGCGCGAGCTGTTTGAAGCGCTCAAGAAACGACAGCAGGAAAACGGTAGTTTTATCAACAAGGGTGATAGGCAATTCGGCGAGGCCGACCCGAATTTGGCGACGGGATTCGCCCTTTTGGCCCTGAGCTACACGAAGGCGGCGAAGAAATAAGTCACCACGAATCACACGAATCACACGAATAAAAAGACAATAATTAAAGTCTTAGTTGTATTTTATTCGTGTGATTCGTGTGATTCGTGGTGGTTAATTAATCCGAAGAGCCGAGCGTCGCTTGCACTTTTTGCTCTTCGCCGTCGCGGACGAGGGTAAGCGTCACGGTGTCGCCGATCTTGTACTTCCTTTCCAGGATGTCGAAGAAATCGTTGGCTTTCTCGACCGGATTGTCGTCGATGGCCGTGACGATGTCACCCAGACGTGTGCGTTTCTGCAAGCCGGCCGAGCGCGTCGAGCGCAAGCCGGCCCTGGACGCCGGGCTATTAGGGTAGACGCGCATTATTAGTGCTCCCTTTTTCACGCCAAACTCCCGCGCCGATTGGTCCTGCAGTACCTGCACGCCCAGGCCCGGACGTTCCAGCTTGCCCTTTTTGATAAGCTGCGGTACCACACGGTTGACCTCATCGACCGGGATGGCGAACCCGATGCCGATGCTGACGCCGGAAGGGCTGTAGATTGCTGTATTGACACCGATGAGCCGGCCAGCGCTATCCAAGAGCGGCCCGCCGGAATTCCCGGGGTTGATGACGGCGCTGGTCTGAATCATGTTCTTGATCGTGCGCTTTGTCACCGACTGGATTTCTCGACCGAGAGCGCTGATGACGCCCGTTGTGAAAGTCTGATCTAAGCCAAATGGATTGCCGATGGCGTACGCCTCCTGGCCAACCTGCAAATCTTCCGACTTGCCTAGCGCGATGGGAACGAGCTTCTTTTTGGGCGCATCAATGTGCAGGACGGCGAGGTCCTTGTCGGGAGCCGCGCCGACCAGCGACGCCCGCCAGGTTGTGTGATCGGCCAGCGTCACGTGTGCGGCCGAAGCGTCCTTGATGACGTGATAATTAGTGACGATGTGTCCGCCTTCATCCCAAACAAAGCCGGAGCCGATGCCCTCGGGCACTTCCTGCACGTTCAGGTTCCAGTCATCGCGTTCCAGGCCGATGGAGGTGATGTGGACGACGGACGGCTTAGCTTTCTTGTAGATGGCGATGTTGGTCTTTTCGACGTCGGCCAGCTCGCCGCGCGGCGTGATGTCGCGCTGCACGCCGTAAATGTTTCGCTCCTGGGCCTCGCGGTGGGCCTTGTACTCGCTCCACAGCAGGGTGCCGAGGAAGAGCAGGGCACAGAGCACAACCAGGGTCAAGAGTGGCGTGAGCCAGGGCGAAACGCCAGGCCGTCGCGGCCGACGCAGGGGATAACCTTGAGGAGAAGGTTGTGGCTGGCGCCAGGTGTAATCTTCCTCGAATGCCATGGGACCCTCGTGCGTTTCAAAACTAGCCCGGAGCGCGAGCGACGGGCGCTTCGGCCCGTCGCTCGCGCTCCGGGCTGGTAGTATTTTATCCCACCGGCATTGCCTGCATACGCTCTGCTACTCGTGGCAATGCCGCCGTCAACGCGTCCTCAATGCGCTCAGCGAGGGTGATTTGCATCTCTGCCCGGACATTGTCGGGCAACTCGCGCAGGTCCATCTCGTTGTCGAGCGGCAGAATTACGTGACGGATGCCGGCGCGGCGTGCCGCCAACACTTTTTCCTTGACGCCGCCAATCGGCAGCACCAGGCCGGTCAACGTGACCTCGCCGGTCATGGCCACGTCGTTACGCACCGGAATTCCGGTATACAGCGAAGTCAACGCCATCGCCAGAGCCACACCGGCCGAAGGGCCGTCCTTGGGCACAGCGCCGGCCGGCACGTGGACGTGAACGCCGCTATGACGGAACAGATTGGGGTCGATGCCCAATGTTTCGGCGTGCGACCACACGAAGGACTGGGCGGCGCGCGCCGACTCTTTCATGACATCGCCAAGCTGGCCGGTCAGACGCATGCCGCGGCCATCGTGCAGCAAAGTCGCCTCAACGTAGAGCACGTCGCCGCCCGCTTCCGTCCACGCCAGACCGGTCGAGACGCCGGGCGGCAGGTTCTTTCGGAATCGCTCCGGCCGCACGCGCTCGGGACCGAGCAGTTCGGCCAGGTCGGCAACGCCGACTGTCACCGGGTCCGTTCTATCCTCGGCGAATCGCCGCGCCACCTTACGGGCGATGCTTCCCAGCATGCGCTCCAGCTCGCGCACACCGGCCTCGCGCGTGTAACGGCCGATGACTCGCATGAGCGCTTCGGGCTGGACTTGTAACTGCTCTGCCGTCAAGCCAGCTTCCTTCAACCGTCGCGGCAGCAGGTAGCGCTTGGCGATCTCAATCTTTTCCTCCTCGCTGTAACCCGAAAGACGGATGACCTCCATGCGATCCAGCAGCGGCCGGGGGATCGTATCGAGCGAGTTCGCCGTCGTGATGAAAAACACCTTCGACAGATCGAACGGCAAATCGAGATAGTTATCGCGGAACTGATTGTTCTGCGCTGGGTCGAGGATTTCCAGCATGGCGCTGGCGGGATCGCCGCGATAATCGCGTCCTAGCTTGTCGATCTCGTCGAGCATCAGCACCGGGTTGCGCACGCCGGCTCGGCGAATGGCCTGCAAGAGCCGTCCCGGCATGGCGCCGACATATGTGCGGCGATGACCGCGAAGCTCCGCTTCGTCGTGCATGCCGCCAAGGCTCATGCGCTCGAAAGCGCGTCCCAGTGAACGAGCGATCGACTGTCCCAGCGACGTTTTGCCGACGCCGGGCGGGCCGACCAGGCACAGAATCGGCGCCCTGGCTTCCGGGTTGAGCTTCAGTACTGCCAGGTCTTCGAGAATACGATCTTTGATGTCTTTTAAGTCGTAATGGTCCTCGTCAAGCACCTGCCGGGCATGTGCCAGGTCGATCACGTCCGTGGTCATCTTCTTCCAAGGCAATTCGAGAATGAAATCGAGATACGTGCGGATCACCTGGTAATCGGGCGCGACGGGCGGCAGGCGCTCCAGGCGATTCAGCTCGCGCTCGGCTTCTTTCTTGACATTGTCGGGCAGGTCGGCCTCATTTAGACGGCGGCGCAGCTCCTCGGCCTCTGCTTTTTCCGGGTTTTTTTCGCCCAGCTCTTCCTGGATGGCCTGCATCTGCTGGCGCAGCATATACTCGCGCTGCTGCTTGCTCATCTCCGTCTCGGCAGCAGTGCTGATCTTCTTGCGCAGCTCCAGCACTTGCACTTCGTGAGTCAGATAGCCGTGCAACAGCCGCAACGCTTCGGCCCGAGTCGGCGCTTCGAGCAGGGCTTGCTCGCGCGTCACGTCGAGACTGAGCATGGAGCCGAGCAAATAAACGAACCGCAGCGGATCTTGCGTCTGCGCGACGAGCTGCTGGATGTTAATCGGCACTTGTACTTGCGCCAGTTCCAGCACACGAGCGGCCAATTCGACGACGGTGCGATAAAGCGCTTCTACTTCGGTGCCCGTGTCCTGCGGCTCCGGCAGCGTCTGAACCCGCGCCTTGAGATACGGTTCAGTCTGCTCTGCTTTCAAGAGCGTGATCCGCTCGACACCCTGGACGATCAACTCGATGACGCCCTCGCCGCGCGCCATCTTCTTAATGACGGCGCGTGTGCCGACGGTAAAGAGATCGTCCAGTCCGGGCTGTTCGTTGTTGCCGTCGCGCTGGGCGGCGACGACGAACGACTTCTCCTCGGTGGCCAGCACTGCCTCGACGGCGGCGATGGAGTTGGGCCGGCCCACCGCCAACGGCATGAACAAGTGTGGAAACAGGACGGTATTTTTCAGTGGCAGAATAGGCAGCACCACCACGTTTTCGATTGGCGTCACGATGATACTCCCTCGGGTATACGAACGAGCAACATGCCATCGCGGTATTCGCTGGTAACGTCGGCCCGTTCCAAGTCGCAGGGCAGCGTCAAGCTGCGCTCAAAAGGACTATAAGCGATCTCCATTCGATGATAACAGCAGCCCTCCAGGGCAGTGTAGTCGCGGCGGACACCGCGTAGCGTCAGATGATTGCCCTGCACGGTCAACTCCAGATCTTCGGGGCGAACGCCGGCCAGCTCGAACTTGACTATCCAGCCGCTGGGCCCGCGATACACGTCGGCGGCGGGATGCCATGGTGACTCCAGGGCCGACTGTCCAGCCGGCAGAAACAGCGCGTGCATGATGCGAATAAAGTCTTGAGACATCGCTGTCGGTCCTCCGGAATAGAACGCGGATGACGCGGATAAGGCGGATTTTCGCGGATTTACTCTTTGTCTGATCTGCGCTGATCCGTTGCATCCGCGTTATCCGCGTTCTATTGGTTTATCCGGGTGTAAAGGTAAGCTCTCCTCTATCCGCGCTGTAATCGACGTGGACCGTCTGGCCATCGCGAATCGCGCTTTTCAGCAACAGACGACCCAGCGCCGTCTCGATCTCCTTCTGAATTGTACGCCGCAGGGGTCGAGCACCGTATGCGGGATCGTATCCAACCTCGACCAGGTGCTTTCGCGCTCGATCGCTCAACTCCAGACCAATGTGGCGCTCTTCCAGCCGCTGCCGCAAACGGCCCAGCTGAATGTCCACGATTTTCTTCAGATGTTCCTCGCTCAAGGCATGGAAAACGATGATCTCATCCACACGGTTGAGGAACTCCGGGCGAAAGTGATGGCGCATCTCGTCGAGTACGGCATCCTTCATGCGATCATACACCTCGCCGATGAACGAACCCTTGTATTGCAGGATTCGCTGGCTCCCGATGTTCGAGGTCATGATGACGATGGTGTTCTTGAAATCCACCGTCCGACCCTGGCCGTCGGTCAATCGGCCATCGTCCAGCAATTGCAGGAGCACGTTGAAAACATCGGGGTGCGCCTTTTCGATCTCGTCAAAGAGCAGGACGCAGTAGGGCCGGCGGCGCACCGCTTCGGTGAGCTGTCCGCCTTCCTCGAAACCGATGTAGCCGGGCGGCGCACCCAGGAGACGCGCGACCGTGTGTTTCTCCTGGTATTCCGACATGTCGATACGGATCATGGCTCGTTCGTCGTCGAACAGGAACTCAGCCAACGCCCGCGCCAGCTCCGTTTTGCCCACGCCCGTTGGACCCAGGAAAATGAAGGAGCCGATGGGGCGATTCGGATCCTTCAGCCCCGAACGCGCTCGTACCACGGCCTCAGCAACCGCCGTCACTGCCTCATCCTGGCCAATGACGCGCTGATGCAGCTCTTCTTCCAGATGGAGCAATTTCTGTACCTCGCCTTCGAGCAGTTTTGACACCGGAATATGCGTCCATCGACTGACTACCTCGGCGATGTCCTCTTCGTCCACCTCTTCCTTGATGAGCTTGGCAGTTCCCTGCTTGGACGCCAGGCGCTCTTCCTCGGCCTTCAACTCTTTTTCAAGCGCCAGCAGCTTGCCGTACTTCAATTCGGCGGCCTTGTTCAGGTCATACTGCCGCTCGGCCTGCTCGACGGCGATCTTCGTTTGATCGATCTGCTCGCGCAGGGTGCGCAGTTTTTGCACGCCCTCCTTCTCGGCCTGCCACTGCGCCCGTAGCGTTTCCGATTGGTCTTTCAGCTCGGCCAGTTCCTTCTCGATCTTGGCCAGCCGTTCTTTCGAGGCGGCATCCTTTTCCTTTTTCAGCGCCTCGCGCTCGATCTCCAGCTGCATGGTGCGGCGAGTGATTTCGTCCAACTCGGCCGGCATGCTGTCGATCTCGGTGCGCAGCTTGGCGGCGGCCTCATCGACAAGATCGATGGCCTTATCGGGCAAAAAGCGATCCGAGATGTAGCGATTGGACAGAACGGCCGCAGCCACAAGGGCGGCGTCCTTGATGCGCACGCCATGATGCACTTCGTAGCGCTCACGCAAGCCGCGCAAGATCGAAATAGTGTCCTCAACCGATGGCTGATCGACCATGACCGGCTGGAAGCGTCGCTCCAGCGCCGCATCTTTCTCGATATGCTTGCGGTACTCATCGAGCGTCGTGGCACCGATGCAGTGCAGCTCGCCGCGGGCCAGCATCGGCTTGAGCAAGTTGCCTGCGTCCATCGCGCCCTCGGCCTTGCCGGCGCCGACGACCGTGTGCAATTCGTCGATGAACAAGATGATTTCACCCTGTGCCTCTTGCACTTCCTTGAGCACGGCCTTGAGCCGTTCCTCAAATTCGCCGCGATACTTGGCCCCGGCGATGAGGCCGCCCATATCCAGGGCGACGATGCGACGCTTCTTCAATCCATCCGGCACGTCGCCACGGACGATGCGCTGAGCCAATCCCTCGACAATCGCCGTCTTGCCGACGCCGGGTTCGCCAATCAGCACCGGATTGTTCTTGGTCCGACGCGACAGAACTTGAATGACACGGCGAATCTCATCATCGCGGCCAATGACAGGATCGAGCTTGCCCAGCCCGGCCATCTTGGTCAGATCGCGGCCATACTTTTCGAGCGCCTCATAGGTTGCTTCCGGATTCTGAGAAGTGACGCGCTGATTGCCGCGCACCTCTTGCAGAGCCGTCATGAGCCGATCGCGGCTGACTCCGAACTCCTTGAGCAGTCGGCCGGCGGTGCCGGTATCGCCGATCAGGGCCAACAGCAGATGCTCGACGGAGACATATTCGTCCTTGAAGTGCTTGGCCTCATCCTCGGCTTGCATCAGCAGGCGATTGAGCCGATTGCTGATCGATTCACCGCCACCGCCGGAGACGCGCGGCAGCCTTTCCAGCTCCTGCTGCACACGGCGTTTGAGTCCTTCGAGATTGACGTTGGCCTTACGCAGAATGGACGAAGCCAGGCCCGGTTCCTGAGCGAGCAGAGCGGCGAGAAGGTGCTCGACATCGACGTACTGCTGTCCGCCGCGAGCGGCGAGCCGCTGGGCGTCTTGCAGTGCTTCCTGAGCTTTTTCCGTGAAACGATTGATGTCCATTGGCCCCTCCTCTGCGATTCTCTCTCGCTTGAAGTAACGGCGAGAGTAAGAGCAAGTACGGTGCCAATTTTCCCTCCGAAAAGTGGCTCGACATAAGGCGAAAATATGTAATAGTTTAGTGATAGACCGTCCTGGCACACCGTCTTTTCGCCCTCTGGACAGGTGTGCGGATGACAGCCATGAACCTACCAGGCCGGCAATTTGGCAGGTGGCTGACATGACGATTTCTTGATAGGTTTTCCTACAGGTCCCGAAGCGTCCGCAACGGGAGCCGAAGCGTTTGTCCGAAAGGAGGACTCCCATGGTTCGCAAGATCGCAGGTCTCTTGGCCCTCTTGTTCGCCGTCAGCCTCTCGACGGCGGCCCAGGACAAGAAGGAAACCAAGAAAATCGATTACAGCACGGTGATCGGCACCTTCGATTCCTACAAAAACGAGACACTGACGCTGAAGGTGGAGGAGAAAGAGAAGAAATTCAAGGTGCCGGGCGAGACGCCGGTGGGCTACTCTGCCGGCAAGGATAAGACAAAGATCCTCAAGGCCAAAGTGCATCTCAAGGACGTCAAGAAAGGCTCGGCCGTGGCGGTGACGCTCGACAGTGACGGTAAGAAAGTGCTGGCCGTCGGCGTGTTCGTGCAGGAACTGCCCAAAGACACGCCGAAGGACAACGAGAAGGAGGAGAAAGACAAAGAGGCGCGCGAATAACGTCGAGCCGTTGTACAATAGCAAAGAGAAAATGAACTTCGCTTCCGCATCGGCGAGTAGGAGCTCCTGGTGCAGAATCCGCCTATCGACATCGCAGCGATAGACCAGGTAGCGCTCGGTCCTTTTGGGGAAAGGAACGAGCAATCCTTTTGGATTGCGCTAGTGGAGGGCAAGAGATTACACCATCTGGGATTCAGGAAGGCTGACGCCCCCGCTCTTCGCAACAAACTTGCTCTTGGCGAAGTCCTTTTTCACGGCGGACCAGGAGGTCTGGCCCAGTTTCAGTTCATCGAAGATGAAAGCCGAAGGTTCCTCACGACAGGGAAGTTGAAGCGGCTTTATTTCGACATTACGAACATGGATACGCTCTCCGGGTCTGTTGGTGAAGGACGATTTGCATTCATCGAGCTGAAGATGATCTTGGAGACCGAAAATCTGTTTCGCATTACGTCTTTTTACAAGGATGGCAAGTACATCAGGACAACTCACGACAAGTCACGCTTGATGGTCTCCAAACTTCTCGAAGGGAAGGTTTGAGGAAACCTATGGGAGCATTGCGAAGACCGGATTGGACCGAGCCAATGGGAACGGGATTGTGGGGCCTTGGTTATCGGCTGCGCGACCATCAGAATCTGGTCCTACTGTCCAATGAGTCGCTTCGTCGCAGCGATGATCCAGATCGGCTTTGGCCTTTCATCCTCACTCAAGATCGGCGACGCAATAAACGGCTTGAGCAGTTCATCGCAAGTCAGGGGAAATTCAGCCTGTTACTTGAACATCAAAAGCTCGGCAAAGACGACCTCCTGTGTGTTCATGAAAGAGACTTAAACGAGTTGTTGGCCTTCCTGGAGAAACAGCCGCTGGAGAACAGAGGCGAAACGGAAGACGGCCTGATTACAGACGGTCAACCTCGATCCTGATTTCGACATCCTGATCCCAACTTCGGCTCCTGCCGTTCCGTGATGTGGCCTCCCATTTGTTTCAGCTCAGCCACTCGTTCTGCATTCAACTGAATGAACTGCGTCCACGGTTGCGGCACATGCAAGTCATGAAAGATCGCCTCAACCGGGCACTCCGGCACGCACGCATCACAATCGATGCACTCCGTCGAATCGATGTAGAGCATCTCTTCGTCCTGATAGAAGCATTCCATCGGGCAGACGGTCACGCAATCGGTGTACTTGCAATCGCGGCATGGTTCGCAAACGACATAGGCCATGAGCCTTTCTCCTTTCTTTGTGGAGGAAACTACTCGACAATGCAATTTCTCGTTGGCGAATTGCATGCCGGAAGAGGAGCAAGCGAGGTTTCAGCCGTAATAAGCTCGGCGGAAAGAAGTTGCATCGAGAAGCAGGATTCGGCCGCGATGAGACAACGAGGCCACGACAACGTTATGTGGTTGCCATGACCACAGGACGTTACGAGGAGGTCCGTCGGGAGATGCGATGTCTGCGCATTTTTCCGTACAGCGTCGTCGGCTTCAGCCCCAGCGCTGCAGCGGCACCGTTGACGCCGTAGATTCGGCCCTGGCTGCGGTGCAGGGCATCGAGGATCGCACGGCGCTCAATGTCGGCGAGGCTGGAGGGTGAGAGTTTTTGTTCTGCATTCGCCACTCGCGCCGGTTCGAGCCAGTGCGGATCAATTAGCAACGTATCGCCAGAGGAGACGATTATTGCGCGTTCAATGAGGTTTTCCAGCTCTCGGACGTTGCCCGGCCAGTGATACTCTGTCAGCAGCCGCAACGCCGTTGGATCGACGCGCTCGATGGATTTGTTCAGACGGCGGCCGAAGTGACGCAGGAAGTGATGCACCAAGTCGGGAATGTCTTCGCGGCGTTGACGCAGCGGCGGGACATGGATGGGAAACACATTCAGGCGAAAGTAGAGGTCGGGGCGAAAGCGGCCCTCGTGCATCGCAGCCGTCAGATCCTGATGCGTGGCGGCGATAACACGCACGTCCACGGCAATGGGGCCGGTACCACCGACGCGGTCGAGGACGCGCTCCTGCAACACACGCAAGAGCATCACCTGCATTTCCGCTGGTAACTCGCCGACTTCGTCGAGGAAGATTGTTCCCTGATGGGCCAGTTCGAAGCGTCCGAAGCGACGCCGCGTCGCGCCAGTGAATGCTCCGGCTTCGTGGCCGAACAACTCACTAGCAATCACGCCCGGTGCGAGGGCGGCACAGTTGACTGCCACTAGCAGATGCTCGCGGCGCGGGCTGAGTTGATGAATCGCCCGCGCGACCAGCTCCTTGCCCGTGCCAGTCTCTCCAAGGATCAATACGGTGCTGTCCGTCGGAGCGACTTGCTGTATGGCGAGGCGAACCGCCTTCATCGCTGTACTTTCGCCGGTCAGCGGCCGTAGATCGCGTTCAATCCGCGACTCATCGCGCAGATACGTTCGTTCGCGCTGGAAGCGTTCCAGTTCTGCCACTCGCGCTTCCAATTCAGTGATGCGAGCTTCCCGATTGCGGCAACCTTCGCAGGAGAGTCTGGTCATGCAGACATGGTATCGGTTAGCAACGCTTCACAGAAGCGTCGCAGAGACACGACGCTTCTGCGAAGCGTCGCTAACCGTTCACGGTTCCTGTAATAGATGTTGAACTTCCTCCGGCGGCAACGGGCGCGGCTCATCGCTGCCAATCAACAAATCCCAACCGTCGATTACATCCAGCGAAAAGGGCATGTTCAGTTTGCCCAGCGCCTCTCGTGCGGCGATAGCACCGATATGGTGTTTTCGACAACGAGCATCGACTTCCTCGATGCGATGCAGCACGGCTTGCTGCTCGCGTACCTCAGTAAACTGGTGCCAGCCGGTTGGCGAACTACACACCAGGCCGCGCGGCAACTGCACCAGGAAACAAACACCGATCAATCCGTATATCAGCCGCCGCTGTCGGGCGGTGATTGTTCCCGTGGCATCCAGCGTGAACCATCGGTCCGCACGGCCTGGCAAACCACCACAGAAAAACAGCACCAGTCCCAGGTGCGGCAGCAGATGGTAGCGCGCGAAGGAAGGCTCCACCATCAGATGGTAATCCCAGAGTGACCGGGCGCTGTAACAGAGCAAGTAGCTGCTGCCGATCAGACCCAAACCCAGAAGCATCAGCCGATGATCGCTCGCCTGTCGCCACCACCACACGCCCACGGCAACGATCACGAGCAGAATCACGGCGATGCACCACACCGGCAGGGCGACGCCGGTTATGCCGACAAGTCCCAGCAAGAGATTGTCCACGAGCGAGCGCGCCGTGTATTGCAGGCCGATCAGCGGATGGAACGCTTCCACGGCCGTTTGTCCCTCATAGTGGCCGGTGTGCAGGATCGCTGCCCCTGTGCGCGGCAAGGTGATGGCCAGGAACACGGCCGTGCCGCCCAGAGGCAAGAGCGACCAGTGCCGCGTGGACCGTGCGAGGGTGCGGCGATGGCCTCGTGGCAACAGATACAGACAGCACAAGGGACCGCCGAGGATGCCCAGCGCGAACCAGGCGGGAGCGACAAGACAGGCCAGGACCGACAGATCAAGGTAAAGGCCGCGGCCGGTCTGCCGCCAACGCTGGGCGGCAAGCAGACCCAGTAGGATCGTGTCGAGCGACAGAATGACAAAGCTGGCGGCGAACCACCATACGGCCTGATGATAAACCGATGTAACAGCGAAGAGAACGACAGCCAGAAGTGCGTAGAAAGGATGCCCCAGCTCGCGGCGGACAAACACATAAAGAAGCCAAATGCCCAGCAGCAAGGCCGCGGGACCTACCAGACAGGTGAAGAACGGCAGTCGCGGCAGTTGTCCCGCCAACTTTTCCAGCCCAAAGCACAAGAGCCGTCCAAGCGGCATTGTGTGTTCATTATGCGGCGCCCAGAGTGATTCGCAGGTACGCTGCCACGTCCGCGATTGGGCGAGGATTTGGAAGTCGTCGTAGAAAATCACCGGACCAACCAGCGACCGTCCGTGCAGCAGCAGGAATGCTCCACAGGCCAGGAGCAGCGGCAGAAACAAGCTGTTTCGCGTCGCCTTGAAGTCGGTCATGGCCTTCCGGCAGGTTAAAGGACGGCGAACGAAGGCCGAATACAAAGGAAGACGATTGTATTTAGAGATACCCTCCCAGCGGAGCGCGTCAACAACCCGGTGTCATTCTCACCGGACAGTGACGCGCCCCGCATATGGGAAAAGAGAAAATTGCATTTTTTCCACAGGAGACGCTTGCAATATGACGGGCGGGAGAGTAGAACACTTGACAAATCTCTCTCCGCGGGTGATAGGCGGACGTGCGCGTAACAATCTCTCACGGCCTTATCCCAGCTGACAATCACGGATGCAAGGTGCATCCCTGAGCGGAGGAAGCTCAGGCGGGGAGCGACAGCGGCGGATTTTCCCCAGACCCTTTGTCACCAAGTTCGTGTGAAAGGCAGGTATCATGGACATCATGGACTTTCTGCAAAGCTGGACTTTCATGATCATCATGGCCGTTCTGCTAATCGTTTTGATTGGCGTGCTGCTCTTCCTCCGCAACAAGCGGTCGGAGGATTAGCAGTTGTGAGTTATCAGTTGTCAGTTGTCAGTATTGCCACAGGCTAATTGGAACCGACAACTGACGACTGATAACTGACAACTTATTTGTCCTTGTCGTGCTGGAAGCGTGCCTGCGCCGCGTTCCAGTCGCCAACGACCGCCTCGACGGCCATGACGCGTCGCTCGCGCCATATCTGAATGCGGACGCGCCGGCCGGCTTGCAGACTGCTGATG
The DNA here is from genome assembly GCA_036557565.1 of Gemmataceae bacterium. Classification (GTDB taxonomy): domain Bacteria; phylum Planctomycetota; class Planctomycetia; order Gemmatales; family Gemmataceae; genus JAJPHU01. Next base: position 833 of record DATBHJ010000224.1, on the reverse strand, counting down.
AGGTTGATGAAGTGGTTTTCATTGCGGACAGCCACCCCATCGACCTCCAGTACCACATCGCGCGCGCGCAGTCCCGCTACTGCTGCCGGCGTCGAGGCGTAGACGGTTTCCACCAACGCTCCTTGCGCCTTATTCAAACCCAGGGCCGCAGCATCGGCCGGCTCAAACGATGAAGCTACCTGCAAGCCCAGATACCCTCGCGCCACCGAGCCGCGTTCCAGCAGTTGATCGAGGATGCGCTTGACCAGGTTAATGGGGATGCTGAAGGCGACGCCACTGTTGCTGCCGGAGTGCGAGGCGATGGCGGTGTTGATGCCGATGACCTCGCCGTCCATGTTGATCAACGGCCCACCACTGGAGCCAGGATTGATGGCCGCGTCGGTCTGCAAGAAATCCTTGATGCGGATCGTGCTTCCCAAACTGACCTGGCCGCGCTCGCGGGCACTGATGATGCCGTGCGTCACCGTCTGATTCAGTCCAAACGGACTGCCGACCGCCAGTACCCATTGGCCAACGCGCGCCTGGTCGCTGTCGCCCAGTGCGGCCGACGGTAAGTCTGGATCGTTCAGTAGCAAGATGGCCACATCCGATTCGGGATCGGCCCACACTTTCGCAGGTTTGAGGATGCGGTTGTCGGCCAGGCTAATGGTGATCTGGTCGGCCGAAGCCTGCTGGATGACATGATTGTTGGTTAGCACATAAACGCCCTGATGGCGGGGGATACGGATCAGGACGCCGGAGCCGGATTCATCAACCGAGCGCGATTTGTTGGAGCCGGCGCGGGCCGGCGCCGGCTTGACGGCTTCGACGGCCACTACGGCCGGCGAGACCCT
>DATBHJ010000223.1:0-4544 GCA_036557565.1 Gemmataceae bacterium | reverse complement strand
CCTCACCCCAACCCCTCTCCCCCGAGGGGAGAGGGGCCTTAACCTCTCTACCGTTTGGCTTCCTGCGTTTGCAGGGAGAAGTCCGTAAATTGAGCCTCGAATGGCTGACTGCTCGAAGTGATGGCCGTCAGGCCAACTTTCAGTTTGGCAGGCCAGAGGGTATCGATCGGCTTCAAGGGACGCCAGTCGCTGCCATCGAAGGAGACAGCGCCCAGAATGCGACTGCCCTTGCGCTCCAGGCGGAGATAGACCGGTCCCGGCTGAGCGGTAATGTTATGCACCGCACCGCGATAGCCTGCCTCACGTTCCTCAAAGGCAACCGTCGCCGTGACTTTGTTATTGCGGGACAGCGCGCCGCGTTCCAGACGGATGAAATTGTCCGAATCGCTCCAGATGATGATGCCGGCGCCGTAGTAGGGGACGCCCCGCGGGTTGGTCGATTTGCCACCCGGCTTGAATTCGCCATCGATCTTCACTTTGACGACAAAATCGCCCTCGACCTCGCGGACGACGCGCGGCGAATTGAGCTTGCCGGTATCGGGGTTCAGGTCGTGCCAGCTGCCGGGCACGCGGATGGTCAGCTTTTTTTCTTCCGGAAGAATCTCACAATCCTTGCCGGGATCGATGGCCGAACCCCAGCCGGCCACATCGCGTCCAGCCGGTTCGGGTTCCGGAGTGCCGGCCGCTCGCTTCTTCTCTTCGCCAATCGACAGCGATCCGAGGAACCTACCTGTGTCCACCGGCAATTCCCGGTTCGGCGCCGAAACAACCGCCATGGCAAAGACGGCCCTGCCGACGAGGTACTCGCGGATGCGAATCGTCAAGATGCCTGTTTCCTCGGCTGGCTTGCCGCGAACGGTAAAATCGCGGCCCAGGAGACCCTGGGCGCGAACTTTCTTCTCGCTGATTACCTTGCCGTTGAACTCCTTGGCGAAGTCGTCGCGCTCGGCATCGAGCTCCCTGTCCTCGGCGCCGCGGACGACGGGCGTGGGCAACAGGACTCGGTAGGCGATGTAGACGCCGCCCGGCGTTTCGCAGCCGATCATAATCGTTTGGACTTTGCCACCGGGTCTGTTGCGCGTCCTCGTGCGGTTGAACGACGGTTTGGTGGGCATCTCGATGCTGAATTGTCCTTCCTTGGATGTCACCGTCTCCCAGGCAGCCGGCTGGGCGAAGACTGGAAGCACGCAAGCGACGATCAGAGTCAGAGTCAACGATAATTTGCGCATGGTCGATCTCCCATCGAGGACAATAGAAGGGTAACGGGATGAAGACGTTGTACAGCTTGAGGAATTGGATCGTCAAGCATATGGTTTTCAATGGTTATGAATAACGGCCGAGAGTCGAGCGCCTCAATGACGCAAAACGCAGGAGGTTGCCATGTCCGCTGCGGAAAGCCCAAACGTGGTGGAGGGAACGGTCATTCGGACCGCACTGGGCACCGTGATGCTCTGTGCTGCCGGTTCGGGTCTGCTGGCGCTCGCGTCGGGGTTCGTTCTCTGGGACACGTGGACGCATAAAGATGGAGAGTACCTCCTGCCATTCCACCTTGCCAAGGACTCTCTTTTTACCTCCTTCGCAGTCATTCTGTGCTTGATTGGCGGCGCCGGCGGCCTGATCGCCTTTTGCTTCCAGGCGCTGTTCCCCCATCGGTTGATCTTCGGCAACGAGGTGCTGCAAGTGATCCGGACGGGAATCTTTGGCCCGACGGTTACCGCGCAAATTCCCTACGCCAATATTGCAAGCGTGACCTGCGAACGCGAGGAGTATGGCTTCAAGCAACTCCGTGTGGGGATCGACATCCAGCGAGCCGATGCTCCGGGAACGTATGCGCGCCGTCAGGATTTCCGAAAAAAAAACAAAAACGAGCGGGACTTGTATTTGCCTGGTTTCTTGGCCGCCAGTGCAGAGGAGATCGCGAAGCAGATTGCTGATCGGTGCCGAAGGAGCACTTTTTCCGCGGACGGATGATTCCGTACGAAGGCAAGCGGCTTCTGGCTGGTTGGGCTTCTCCCCATGTTGAACTCAGCACAAACCAACGAGGGGGCCACTGCTGTCGCCGAAGCTGCGCACGGGGAGGTCCATCTGTTGCAACATCGAGACATAGAGATTGCACAGGGGCGTATTCTTGGGGCTGGCGATGTGCCGTCCGAGCTGGAGCGTTCCTCCGGCTCGGCCGCCAACCAGGATCGGCAAGTTGTTCGGATCGTGACGGTTGCCGTCCGACAGGCTGGAGCCGAACATCACCATCGCATTATCCAGCAGCGTGTCCTCACCCTCGCGGATCGCTTTGAGTTTGCCAAGCAAGTAAGCGAACTGCTCGACGTGCCAGCGGTTGATGCGCTGGTACTGTTCGATCTTCTTGGGATCCTTGCTGTGGTGGGACATGTCGTGATGGCTGCCTCGGACACCCTCGACGAAGGAAAAGTTCTTGTTCGAGACATCGTTGGCGAACATGAAGGTGATGACACGCGTCGAATCGGACCAGAACGACAGCACCATCAAGTCGAGCATTAACTTGACGTGCTCGCGGTGCTCGTGCGGAATGCCCGCCGCTGCGCGGAAATCCGAACCTCGAAATTCGAAATCCGAAAAATCGATCGACTTCCGGATTTCGGATTTCGGATTTCGGATTTCGGATTTCGGATTTCCGCGCAGCGGTCTGGGATCGGGCTTTGAGGCGAATTCCAGACGGCGTTCGACGCCGCGGATGGCGTCGAGGTACTCGTCGAGCTTGAACAGATCGTCGCGACCCAGCCGACCTCGCAGCTGGCGAGCGTCCTCCAGCGTGAGATCGAGCAGACTGCGGTCATCGTCCCGGCCGCTTGCGGAAGCGTCCTTGGCGCCGAACAAGCGCTCGTAGACCATGCGCGGGTTGATCTCCTTGGCCAACGGCGCCCCGGCCGTGCGCCAGGAGATGTACGAGCCATATAGCCGCGTGTAGCCGACCACGCTGTCGGTGCCGGAAATCACCGGATCGATGCCCAGCTCCAGCGAGGGTAAGGGAGTCTGGTTGCCGAACTTCTGGGCAATAACCTGGTCTACCGAAACGCCGCCGACATTGATGTCCTTGCCGATGGTCTTCTGGACATGTAGGCCGGTCAGGAAGTTCGCTGTCTTGGCATAGTGGCCGTCGCCGCCGCGGCTCTGGGCCTTGTCCAGACCGGACAGGACGATCACGTCCTTCTTGAGTTTCTCCAGTGGCGTCAGCGAGAAGGGCAGCTCGAAGTCGCTCCCGGTCTTCTTGGGAATCCAGGCGTCCGGCCAGACACCATTGGGGAAATAAAGGAAAGCCGCTCGCTTGGGCGGCCGGGCGGCCGACGCTGCCCTAGCCGGCAACAACGATTCGAAGAACGGCAGGGCGATCATCGCCCCGGCGCCGCGGAGGAAGGTCCGTCGAGAAAGCGAACGGGTCTTCGGGTTCATCATCGGCTCACTTCTTCACATAACGATGCCGGAAGGGATAACTCAGCGCGATCCTTTCAAGGAGGACCGACGCCTTGTAATTATCGGCTTCCAGAGCCTTGAGAGAATCGTCAATGACACACTGATCGAATCGATAAAGCTGCCGGCCGAGGGCGTAACCGAGCAGTTTACGGGCGAGATTGCGGAGGACCTCCGTCTTCTGTTTGAGCAGCACGGCACGCAGCTCGCGCGGGCCGTTGAACTTCTCCCCGGAGGGCAGTTCTCCGGCGGCATCAATCGGTTGACCGGACTGCTCGGTACGAAATCGACCGATTGGGTCGAAGTTCTCCAGTCCGAAACCGAGCGGGTCCATGCGCTGATGGCACGAGGCGCACTCGGATCGGCTACGATGCAGTTCCAGTTGCTTGCGGAAGGAGAGGCTCTTGGCATTGCGGTCGTCCTTGGGCAGCTCGCCGGCATTGGGCGGAGGAGGTGGAACACGGCTGCCCAGGAGATCTTCGAGCACCCACTTACCACGCAGCACGGGGCTTGTTCGCAGTGGAAACGAGGTGACGGTCAACACGCCGGCCATGCCGAGCACGCCGCCGCGGTTTTTGTCCGCCAGTGGCACCCGCTGCATGGCCGTTCCGCGAACCCCATCGATGCCGTAGTGCCGGGCCAACCGTTCGTTGACGAAGGTGTAATCGGCGTCGAGCAATTCCAGCAGGCTGCGTCCCTCCCGGAGCAGGTTGTCGAAGAAGCAGATCGGTTCCTGACGCATGGCGTCGGCCAGAGCATCATCGAACTCGGGGAAGCGCTGCGGGTCGGGCCGGACGGTCTCGCCCAGTGTCCCCAGGCCCAGCCATTGCGGTGTGAAGTTCTCCGCCAGGCCGCGCGATCGCGGATCACGAAGCATGCGCCGCACCTGTTCTCGCAGGATTGCCTCATCACGTAATTTCCCTGCCTCCGCCAGCCCAAGCAGCTCGTCATCGGGCATCGACGCCCAGAGGAAATAGGACAGGCGCGAGGCCAGCGGATAATCGGGCAGCTCGTGCACGCCATCTTTGTCTGCCTCTGGCTCGACCAGGAAGAGGAAATGCGGCGAGATCAGCACCGCCTTGAGTGGCAGTTGCACGGCC
>DATBHJ010000222.1:0-90143 GCA_036557565.1 Gemmataceae bacterium | reverse complement strand
TCAATCCGCCGCTTACTCCGCTGCGCTGCGTGCGCGGCTCGGATCTTATCTTGCCTTACCGCCCTGCTTTGGGATCGAGCGGCAGTAAATTCGGCATCGCTCCTGAATTGGGCACCGGCGGCGGCAACTCGGATAGCGGCTTCTCCGGCATCGTCGCGGGAGCGAACGACGGATTGGCGGCCGGAGTCGGTGCGGGCACCTTCAGGGCGACGGGCATGATCGCCGCGGGATCGTCCGCTGGCCGGATTGTGCCGAATGTTCCCTGTGTCGATGAGACCCGATGCGGTTTTGCCGCAGCAGGAGATGGTGTGGGCGGGGGGGCCGGAGCTACATCTGGGATCTTCATGCCGGTCGGCATCTCGCTCTCGGGGAAAATCTGATTCAGCGACGCCGGCTCCAGCGGACTGGGCAGTTGTTGCTCGCCCTGTTCCGGATTGGCGTTCTCGGCCGGCGGCAACTCGTTCGCTTCCTTGAGCGGCGGCGCGTCCTTCCAGATCGACGGCAGCGAGCTGGCGTTGATCTGCGGATACAGGTTGATCGGCCCGCTCGTGTCCAGCGGTCGGGCCAGGACGCCGGTCGGAGCCGCCCTCTCGCGCAACAGCAGTGCCTTGGTCCGTTCGCGCATGTGTTCGACAGCCCGCTTCTGAGCGGCGACGGGAATGGGGCCTTCGGAGATGGTCACGTTGTCGTGGCGCATGACGGTCGCCTTGGCGAATTCCCAGCCGACGATGGCATTGTTGTACGTGACGATGGCCTGGTACTCGGTCGCCAGGGCCTCGGCCCAGAAACGCTGTGCTTCCAGCAACAAGTTCAACGTGACAGGATTGCCAGTGCCCGGCTCGTTGGCCCCGGCGCGATACAGCTCATATCGGATCTGCAATTGCGTTGCGAAGGCTTCGCGCTGGGCTCGTGCCGCCTTGATCTGGAAGTATGCCGACGACATACGGCGATACCATAGACCCAGATAGCGCTCCGCTTTCAACTCCTGATCCTGCAAGACCAGGTACGCACGCGCCAGTTGCAATTGCGATTGTCGCAACTGAGCGTGGGCAAAGCGGTAGCCGAGCGGGAAGCCCAAGCGCAAGCCAATCGTCCAATCGTTGAAGGTGTTGGAGGCCAGGTTGCGAAAGGCGTTGCCGGTGCCGCCAGAACCGGTAGCGCCGTCCAGGCGGTTGCCGATGGAGTTGTCATCGTACGCCAAGAAAGAGCGGAGATCGGGCAGCAAATAGTTCTTGGCCAATTGCACGTTCAACTGCGATACTTTGACGTCCTGACGGGCCATGTACAATTCGGGTCGATTCTGCATGCACTCGTACCAGCCGGTCTTCCAGTCGGGTCGGTACTCGGCCAGGGTCGGTGCATCGCTGGGCACCAGGCGCGTTCCATCCTCGATCTGCATGCCCAGCATGGCTCGTAGCTGTCGCTCATTGTCCAGCACGGTGTCGATGGCCGCCAGGCGCTGGCTGCGGAAGAGATTGTACTGACCCTCCGCCTGAGCCAGGGCAGCTCGGCTGACCCGGCCGACTCGGTACTGAGCCCCGGTGATCTTCCACGTCTCATAGGCGAAACGCAGACCCTGCTCACGGCTATATAGCTGGTAGTAAGAGCCGTACAGGTTCCAGTACGCGGTTTCGACGTTGAGCAGCATCTGGTTGATGTTGCGCTCAAATTCGGCTCGGTTCTGGTTGAAGCGAATGCGGGAGATAAGGATGCCCGGAGGCAAGCCCAGGCCAACGCCGGACAGGTTGTTGAAGTTGTACGGCAAGTACGTGGACGCCGGCGGCGGCAACAAACTATTGGGCGGCGAAATTGGAATGATCGAACCGGGGTGGAAGGCACGCAACTGGTTAATCTCGATGCCGAAGCCTTGCAACAACGGCTGCTCAAAGGTGAACTGCAAGGACGGCTGATAGAACGGATTGATACGAGCCGGCAAATTGGTGAAGGTGTACGGCACGGTGAAGGTGATGCCCGCCACACCACCTGTCGGCAACGGCTTGTAAACACCGCCCTGGAACTGGGCCTGGTTTTGAACGATGGCGTTAATGCCGCTGGTGATGCCGCCGGCTTGCAGGTTCTGCAACGGCGAGACGATGGGCTGATCGGTCGCCGTCCACATCATGCTGGTGCCCACGACAGCGTCGAACTTGGCCAACGACGCATCGATGTTGGTCGCTGTCGTCGCCGGGTCAAGAGACAGCACGCGGATGGAGTCGGACCCTTGCGGAGGCGTGCCCTGCGGGGCCGTGACGAGGTTGTCCAGGCCGACGCCAGGGAACAGCAAGCTCGGCTGGCCGACGGTGCCTTGTTCCAGGGCAATGGCGATTGCTTCTGCCAACGACAAATAACGAATGGCGCGATCGAGGTTGTAGAGTGTGGGCGGCGCATTGGTCAGCGGAATGGTGGGCGCGGTGCCGACGTTGGGATTCTCCTGCAAGTTGGCCGGCACGGGTCCCTTGTAGATGTTGAGCTGGTCTTCGGTGAGAAAGACTCGGCCCTTGCAGCCCACGAGTATGGTGAGCAGCAGCGTCAGCCCAGCGCAGGAGAACTTCCAGCCCATAGTCATTTCCCCATGCAACCACACCGTCCGGCGCAGTCGAACCATCGCTGTCGATGCCGTGGCGGCGAGGGGGCATTTCCTCGCCGCGTACCCTCTGCGGTTTAGCGAGCATGGACTCCGACAGATAATTCCTTATATCGGCAAGGTCGCTCGTAACATCTAGGCGAATTTTGAGGGTTTTGCAGAGAAAATCGATCGTGACGGTTGCGAACAGGAGAAGTGGAGGCTCTGGGCGAAGATCGATTCAAGAGCCGGCGTCAGGTAGAGAAGGCTGGCGGAACAAACGCTCTCGCTAGCGGCGCGAGGCGGCGCATCAGAGGCGGTTGGGATCGTCCGGTTGCCAGCGCGGCGCGATCCCGACGTAGGGCAGTCCTAGCAGGCGTTTGATGGCCGCCCATTCCCCTACATCGTTGCCCTCGGCTCGATGGCCGATCCATTGCAGCAAGTAACCGACGACGATCGCGCTGATGCCCCAGTACCAGTCCAGAATGAACAGCAGGACGACGCCGCTGACCGCCAGCGGAATGCCGATCATGTGAATGCAAAAGTTGAAGGGTAATCGATGCCGATCGCGCCACCCTCGCAAACGACGGCGCAGGAAGCGCAGGATAGGCCAGCGCCGGGTGGAGGGTGTCGGAGTTGTGGTTGGCGCTTCGTTCATGTTCAAACCTCCTCACCAGCCCGAAGCGTGAGCGAGGGCCGCCCTCGCTTACGCTTCGGGCTGGTGGGAAACTGCCGTGTTTACATCCGTTCCACGGTACGAATACCGAGAAGATCGAGGCCGCGCTGAATCACGCGCGCCGTCAGGTCGCACAGCAGTAGGCGGCTTTGTCGCAGTTCTGTCGTCTCCGCCTTGAGTACCGGACAATTCTGGAAAAAGCCGCTGTACGTCTTGGCCAGGTCCCAGAGATACCCAGTGATGAGGTTCGGTTTGTACTCCGCCGCCGCCGCTGTAAGCGTGTCATGCAAACGCAGCAATTGCAACGCCAGCGACCGCTCTTCGCTGGTTTGCAGGATCACTTCGGGCGGATTCTGCCGCAAGGATGGCACATCGATACTACCCTTTCGGAAGATGCCACGATTTCGCACGTAGGCGTACTGCATGTACGTCGCTGTATTGCCTTCATAAGAGAGCATCTTGTCCCAGTTGAACTTGTAATCCGATTCGCGGTTCTGGGACAGGTCTGCGTACTTGACGGCCCCGTAGCCGACAGGCTCGTAGATCTGCTCCAGCTCTTCTGCCGTCAACTCTGGAACTTCCTCGCCGCGTTCAGCCCGCTCTCGGCGTGTGTCTTGATAGCGCCGCGCCGCACGAGCCACAGCCTCATCGAGCAATGCCTCCAACTCGACAGCGCCTCCTTTTCTCGTGTTAAGGGGTTTCCCATCGGGACCTAGAACGGAGCCAAACGAGATATGTTCCAACTCGGCCTTGTCGTATCCCCAGCGTCGCGCGATGTCGAACAGCTGCTTGAAGTGCAACCCCTGACGAAAATCGACGACATAAAGGATCGCGTCCGGATGCCATTCTTTCAGGCGATAACGGATTGTCGCCAAATCGCTGGTCGTGTAGGTGTAGGCGCCGTCGCGCTTCTTGATCAAAGCGGGAGGTTCTTTCTCGCCGAAAAAAACGGCGATTGCCTCTTCACTTTCATGCGCGATGCCGCTCTGGCGCAAGTCGCGCACCACGTCCGCCAGCATCGGCTGATAATAACTCTCGCCGTGCGTATGATCGAATTGCACGCCCAGTCGCCGATAGATTAGTTCGATTTCCGCGTAGCAGTGCGGCATGAACTCGCGCCACAGTCGCAGATTCTCAGGATCGCCAGAGTGCAGTTTCGCTGTTTCCTCGCGCGCTGCCTGCGCGATCGGGTCGTTGGGATCTTCTTCCTCTTCGCCGTCTTCGCCCACAATCTTCTTGATCTTACTGCGGACAAGGACGTACAGCCGGGCCAGTTCGTGGACAGCATCGTTCTTGAACGCCTGAGCATCGAGATAGTGCTTATATCCATACAGCAGCATCCCGAACTGCGTGCCCCAATCGCCCAGATGATTGTCGGTGATGACTTTGTGGCCGAGGAAACGCAAAAGTCGTGTCAGCGCATCGCCAATGATGGTGCTGCGCAGATGGCCGACGTGCATCGGCTTGGCGACGTTGGGAGAACTGAAATCGATGACGAAAGTACGTGGCTTCTCGACCGGCGCAACGCCGAGCCGATCATTGTCGGCGATCTGGCGAATTTGGTGAGCCAGCCACTCGTTGCGCAACGTCAGATTGATGAACCCCGGACCCGCGATTGCCGGTGGGTCCAGCACGTCCCCTAGTTGCAACCGTCCCACTATGGTTTGCGCAATTTGGCGAGGGTCCCCACCCAGCTCTTTCTTGAGGGGCATCGCGCAATTAGCTTGATAATCTCCGAAGCGCGCGTCCTGCGCCGGCTTGAGCATGACGGAGTAGACAGCCGGATCGGGCACCAGGCCGGTCAGCGCCTCCTGGAGCTTTCGCTGCAACAAGTTCAGGACATTCATGGTCTCGAAGGCTTTGATTTATCTCTTCTCGCGAAACGATAAATCACAACCGTAAACCTCAATACCAACGTTGCCAATCGACCCGCGGGGCGTCGCCCCACAGTTCCTCCAGAGCATAGTATTGCCGGGTTGACTCATCGAACACGTGAACGATCACGTCGCCGTAGTCCTGCACCACCCATTTGCTCGCTTCGTATCCTTCGATGGAATGCCGGCGATCTCCCTGTTCGTGGAGGGAGGCGTCAATTTCCTCGGCGATGGTGTGGATTTGCCGCCGGCTGGCGCCGGTGGCGAGGACGAAGAAATCATACAGGGGAGTAATCCCCCGCATGTCAAGGACCAGGACATCGCGGCCCTTGTTTTCCGTGGCGACGTGTGCGGCCAGGCAAGCACGTTCCAGAGAGGTCGAGGTGGAGAACTGTTCTGTTGCTCGAGTGACGATTCTCAAGAGACCTCCTTCCGATCTTGTGATCCGCGAGAGGAGGTCAGCCATTTCTTGGATGGAGATGTTCGATGTCTCACCGTCACCTCCTTCTGGTCACCTCCGGACGGGATCAAGCCAGTCCCACAGGTATATATCCGTCTGCGGAAAGCCCTCGCTTTCCCCAGGATCCGAACCGGCGTCGGCCCGGACCATCCCACTTCGCCTATCATCTCGCCCGCCGTCACCCTCGTCAAGCATTTTCTGCCCAAGTTCTTCAGGTTCGGCGGTTCCGGCTGGGGGGGGTATATCAATTATACCAAATCTAACGACGTAGATAACCCGGACTCGCTCAATTTCCTTCCTTCTTTTAGACAGGACATGAGCAGCAAGGTTCGCGAGATTCGCTCACAAGCCCGGAGCGCAAGCGACGGGCCAAAGCGTCCGTCGCTTGCGCTCCGGGCTTGTAGGATTGTGATCGCCCCGCTATAGTCCGCCGCGCATCGAGCCAGAGCGGCTGAAGGTGTTCCCATCTTCGCTCGGTCCATTCCGCCCACTATCCAGGAACAGAGGAAGACTATGCGTAAAGTGATTTGGTGCTGTTCGGCCGCAGGAGTGCTGACGGCGGGCACTTTCTTATCGCTGGCTTACTATGCCTGCTGCTTTCCGGATTCGCTCGTGGGCCGTTCGATGCAGGTGATTGCTGAGGCGTCGGTGGCCATGCAGCCTTTGAACGGAATCACGTCGATGGCCATGCGAACCTGTCAAGCCAACACACCGGCACACTCGACGGCCACACCCATCGACGAGTGCATCCCCGATGATCCGCAACCTGTCATGCTCGAACAAAGAGAGCAATTGCCCCAACCCAAGGAGGTGGGAGAGCCGGATGCGGCGCCCATCGTCATCAATGAGAATAACTTCGAATTGGATACCGTTCCGGTCGTTCCTGCTCCCAAAGACTTGGCCGATATGCAAGGTCAGGAGATTCCACCCAAGGGCACCCCGCTCGTCATGCCCTACTGTCGGGAGGATGACGATGGTCCCACGACGCCGCCGAAAATGCCGCGGGCCGAGGCCGACCAAGCGATGAAGCACACGGTTTTCAAGGCATGGATGGAGCTGTTCGAGGAAGGCAAGGGAAACAAGTCCGCTGTTGTGGAGGAGCTGCCGCCTCCCATCGAAGAGGACCCACAAGCCGAGCCGAAGTGCCAGGAAGACCGCCATCTCCACGAGCAATACCCTGGCTGTCCGCGCACAACCTGCCCCTACTCCAAAAAGGATGACATGGAGCAGTATTACAAACGGGTTTGGGATCTCAATTTTAGAACGAAGAAGAAGGGTGGCGAGGAGAGCAGCGAGGAGCCGTCGCAACCAGGTAAGAAACCCCAGCACGAAAAAGACAAGGGCGCATGTCCACGGACAAAGGGTGTGGACACGATGGAGTATCGCCCAAGCGACGCCGGGCTCGACGAGTACGGTCCCGGACAAATCCATTGAGACATAACGAGCCGGAAGCGTAAGCGACGGCGAAGCATCCATCGCTTACGCTTCCGGCTCCTTCCCTTATCGCTTCTTCTCCTCCCTCCGCGAGACGACCTTTTTCACCTCGCACACCAGATCTTTATCCGGTAGCACCAGCAAACGCGCCTTGGCACCATGCGGCCGAATCATGACCTCTGCCGGCCGTGCCTCATGGTCGGTGAAAACAGGGATTGTGTTCCGTGTCGAGGCCGCGTCCAAACCGGCGATGACCACAAGTGAAAACCGCTTGTTCACCGGGTTCTCGGCGGCGGCGATGATGGCACTATCAGGGTGCGCGTACACTTCTTGACCCACGGTGAACGAGCCGCGACCAAAAGAGATGGGCAATTCCTTGTGAAACCTCTTGAGCACCGCGTTCGTATCGGGCCGGCCTATGAGGAGGAGGTGATGCGCCTTTAGTTCTTCCTCAGTCACTTCGATGTCTGACCGAATGGGTACGGTGACGTTCCAGCCGCGCTCGCGGATGGCTTGTTGCAACGCCTCGGCCGCTTCGTGCTGGCTGGCTTGCTCGCCAGTCGTGCCGTAAACGATCATCGTCCGCTCTGGTTCGGAGTTGAAACTGTCGATGGAGAACGGTCCCCCATTGCTCTTGGGCGCTTGTCCATACTTGTCGAGGACGACGCGCAATGGCGGTTCCTGCGTCGGGACGACGATGGTGGTAGTGGTGCCGTCGATGCGCAGCTCCCGCGTTACCTCGCCCTTGGCCGTTTCGACTGTGACGTCGAGCGTCGTCTGGGGCCCGTCCTTGTCCCGCCGAACCTCGACGGTGACTTCGTGTTCCGACTGGGTAGCCTCGGCACGAGACACGGCAATCTCATAGTGAGGCAAACCTGTCTGCTTCAACCACACATCGAAGAAATCCGCTCGCGTGTTGCCGAGCCATTTCTCGACATGGGCGCGGAACTGGCCGGCACTGACCGGCTTACCGGCATGTTCGCGGCCAAACGCATCCATCATGTCATCGAAGGCCGTGGCTCCCATCTGCCGGCGCAGGCTGTGCAAGAGCCAAACACCTTTGCCGGCCGCCACGCGGTACCAGTCGCTCTGTCGCAAATGGGCGCGCGTCGATTCCAGCGGGGTTTCCGGATGCGCTCGCGCTCCAAGTTCATATTCGGCACGATAGGCGAACAACACGAGGGCCAACTGTTCGCGGTCGGCGCGAGATAGCTTTTGGTCCGTGGCCTGTTTACGCAGGGCATTATCCAGAGCCGCGATTTTCTCGTAATGGGCGAAGCCGGCGGCCAGCCAGGTGTCGGCATCGCTCTGGGGCAAGATCGTACCGTGCCAGGCGGCTTTGGTAGGGGGTAGAGCCGTCGTCGCCAGCGCCGCAGCTGGGATTTTGCTTCCGTGCACAGGATCGGGCAAATCGACAATCGGCGTTGACCCTGGGGTTCCCTTCGGCGCTGCTGCATGCAAGATCGCCCAGGGGTTACTGACCAGGGACCGGATTTCGGGATAATTCTGTCGTTCGTTGAAGGTCGGTTTCCAGGTCCGGCCCAATGGCGGACCAAAAAGCGCCCAGGTCTTTAATTCCTTGGCCAAATCGCTCGTTGTGAATTTGGCGTCCAGAGAGGGATACGCGGCCAGGGGTGGTGTCGTGAAGGCGAGCTTTCCGAAATCGGCGTCAATCTGGCCCTTGTAGCGATCGTAAAGCTCCAGCCACTTTTTATCGCGGATCGACGGCTTGAAGACCGCCGCGGCCGGCCGGCCCTCGACGCTGGCGACCGTCTCCAAACGCACTTCCAGGTCCTTGGTATTGTTGCAGCCCCAGTAGAAACCTTCCGTGCCGCCGTACCACTCGTTCTTGCTACTGCGATAGAGCTTGGTTTTGTGCGTGCCCAACTCGAACATGGCGATTTCGTTTGTCTTGATGTCGCCGAGCAGCCATTCATTGGTGTACAGGCCGTTGTTGTCCTCCTTGAGAATCTCTACGGCTTTATCGATGCTGTCTGCGTACTGCAAGGCGCGGCGAATGCGTGAACACAAGGCCTTGCCGGTGCCATTGAAGCGCGTCTGTGCCAGGGTCGTCTCGCACACAATCAAGCCGGCATCGTTGAGATAATAATCCAGACCGCTCTGAATGCCGGCCGGAAATGTTTGCATGAGCACACGATGACCGCAGCCATCAGGCGGTTTTACGTCGAGCCAAACATTGCAGAAAGTAGCCGGATAAAGAGGCGTCATGGTAATGTGGCCCAGGACGATCTTGCCGTCGCGCGTGGCCTTGCCACTGGCGGCGAAGGCGCTACAGTGCATCGGCTTGGGAACCTTCTTCGTATCGGGCGATTCCTGGCGAAAACGGATGGCCTCCAGACCGTTCGGCGTGGCCTCGAGCGCAGGATCGAGCGTCTCGATTTCGGGCCAGGAGTTGAGGGCGACAATATCGATCAGATCGAGAGGCCGGCCCTGAAAGCGGGCGCCCGCGGCATTGGCACCGTCGGCGATACCCTTCATTTCTTCGAGATACTCCTTGTCGTAGCGGCGCACAAACAGGGCATCGACGAGAGTACGCGTTGTCTTCCAGGCATCGGCGGGTGCCTTTGGACTTTGCATGGCGGCGAAGCAGCGGACATGAGCGGCGATCTCCTCGGCCAGGAGCCGCCCGTGCTGGAGGCCGCGCTGATACGGTTCCCCTTCGATGTGCAGCACGATCCAGCCGGCCTGGGGATAGCGATAGGCAGGGCCATAGCGCTGAATCGAATGCGGGTCCGGCGCGAAATCCGCAGCCGATGTCGCCGCACATGTACAGAAGAGCGCAGAGAAGACGAAGACAGGAATGGGAAGGCATCGCATCGGAATGGTCCTCGTGAAGAGATGCCAGGTTCGGTTAGCGACGCTTCGCAGAAGCGTCGCTCATCGCAGGATTATCGACTTATTATGAAAGTCTTCCCTCGGGCAGGCAAACGAAAAGCGTCCTCGATTTCCTGTTTTTCGGTATCGCCCCATCTTCGCCAGCTTGCCCTTGAGGGGGAATGCTATGGCATTTTTGGCAAACGTGATGCAAGATAGTCGCCGTGCTTGATGGCACCTCAGCCTGGCAGCGTCCCCTATCTGGCCGCGGCGGCTCCCCGAAATTACTTGCAACCATATTTGTCCCAAGGAACCGATCGATGCCTTTTGTTGCACGGATGCTTACCTGTTCAGGTCTCGTTGCCCTGTCATGGGCCTTGTTTGTTCCGAGTGCGCGGCCGGAGCCGGCAGGGAATGAACGGATCGTCTATCTGGCTCGCGATTTGCCCGACGAGCAGCTTATCGTGCTCAGCTCGGCGCTGGCCGCCTGGAGGCCGCACTGTATTCTGTTGCTCGATTCAGCCAAAGCCACACCCTATCTGAAGGCGTTTCTGGCCGCCTACAAACCGGCTCGGATCATACCCGTCAGCAACGAAGACGATGGCGTCGCCGACATGGAGTATCGCCTGGAGTTCCAGGCGTCCGCGTCCCAAGTTTGGACACACGGACAACCTCTGACGCTGTGGCGAACGCTATTCCGACAAGCCGAGGACGTGGTCGTATGTCCGGTTCATCCGCGTGGCACGCTTCTCCAGGCCGCGTGCCTGGCCGCGACTTTGCGTGCTCCTCTGTTCGTGCTGCACGGACGGGACAGTGAAACGGCACGGTTGGTCCGAAAGATCGGCGAATGGCGCCCACGCCGCGTTCATTTGATCGGCAAGGCGGAGAAGCTGGCGGATCGGTTGCCAGGCATCGAACAAATCAGGCTTGCCAACGAGAGCGCTGTGGCCGCAGCGTATCAACAGCGGTTGGCCTGCAAGGGACGCATCGAAACCGTCGTGTTCGCCAACCCTGGCGACACGCGCGGAGAATTGGGTGGCATGTCGGCGCTGGCGCCGTGGATCGCACCTCGACGCAATGCAGCCTTGCTTTTGACAAACGCTGAAGGATTGAACGTCGCCGAGGTCATGGAGCGGGCCCAGCGACGCGAGCTGATGCGCCACGTCGATGCCCTGTTGTTTCTGGCCAATTTGAAGGCCATTCCTGTTTGGCATCGGCCCAATCCGATTCCGGGCGACAAGGATCAGCAAATCGAGATGGAACCGTTGACGCCCGACGGGAACCAACCGTTCACTTATGCCGCTGGCCGTCTGTTTCACGAAGACCGCGCCGTCGTGCCGCTGTTGCTGGCCCGCCAGCAGATGCTCCTGGAATTGCGCCGACCGGTCAAGGCCCTGGTAGCGAGCAATTCCGGCAGCAGTCTGAGCTTGCTGGAAACGTTTTCGCGCAACACCATCGAATCGCTGCGCCAGTCCGGCGTGGATACAACTACGCTGATCGGCCACCAGGTTAGCCGCGACGAGGTGCGCAAGCAGCTGCCACTGCACAATCTTTTTCTCTGGGAAGGGCACTCCGGCACGCTCATGAACGATTATGAATTTCCCACCTGGGATGATGCCGTGCCGCCGACGTTCGTATTCTTACAAAGCTGTCTCTCGCTCACAGAGCCGCGGGTCGGCTCGCTTCTGGGTCGAGGCGCCTTTGCTGTGCTGGGTTCTTCAACGCGCACCTATTCCGGTTCGGGCGGCGCTTGTTCTCTGGCGTTCTTCAACGCCGTGTTGTACGAAAACCAGTCGGTCGGCGACGCCCTGCGCCAGGCCAAGAATTTTCTCCTGGTGTACGCACTTCTCAAGGACAAACGACTCGGCAAAGGAGCGACGCGCACCGGAGCAAACCTCCGTTCGGCCTGGGCCTTCACGCTCTGGGGCGATCCGACGCTGAAGTTGCCCTTGCCGCCGCGTCCTGACAATGACTCCGCTTGCGTACCCTTCGTCCGTCATGAGGTGCAATGGAACACTCTCGTCATTTCCTTGCCAGATAAAGCCAAGAGCCCGGTGCAGACGGACAAGTACCGCACAGATTTGCTGCCCAATGGACGCGCTGCCGGCCTGGTGAAAAAAGAGAAGATCGACGATCGCCGTCCCCTCGTACCGTTTGTGTTCGCCGAGGTGCATCTGCCGCGCGGCCGCCTGGGCCTTACACCGCACTTGAGCAGTCGGCTGCCCTCGAATCGCTGGGTTTTCTGCTGGGATCAACGGCGTCGCTGCGGTTATTTGCTCATCACGCCGCGCCGCGAGGACACCGAGGAATTGCGATTTCACATCCGCTGGGAAACTGTAGAAGCAAAGAATAACTAACCACGAATCACACGAACAACACGAATAGAAGTCAAAAAAACCTTTCTTATTCGTGTTATTCGTGTGATTCGTGGTGATTATTTCTTCTCCCGGAAGAGAGGCAATTGGATGTCGAGGACGACCCTGTGTGTGCTGACGGCAGCGGGATTGGCGGTCGTGTCGGTCGCGCTCATGTTGCTGCGCTACGAGGTGATGGGCGAGGAGTTATATCGGCCGCCCGGGTCCGGCGCCTGGAAAGTGACGCTATCGGTGCATGGCACAAGCCTTGGCAATGCCCGCCTTGCCACGACCATCCCGCTGGATCTCGATCGGCAAAAAGTGACGAACGAGATCTACAAGAGCGAGCAATTCTTCCACAAGGCGCCGGAAGCGAAGCATCCGGAACGACGTGTCGTGCTCTGGTCACAGCGAGGCGGTGCGGCCGACGGACCGTTTCGCGCTCGTTGCGATTACCACGTCTCCGTGGAAGTCCAGCGCCCAAGCGCGCTCCTGAACCAAACGGCCAGCGGTCTTTACGCTGCTCCACGTCCGGGCGAGTATCTTGGAGGCGAAGGAGGAGCGGCTGTCAACGACGCCGAACTGTCCGCAACTGCTCGTCGCTTGACGGCGGATTTGGAGAATCAACACGATCTGGTCGAGGCGCTGTATCGTTTTGTCGCCAAGGAGGTAAAGAACGATCCTGTAGATGGCCCATCGGCCACCGCCATTGAGTGCCTGCGAGGTCGGCGCGGCGATCGCCTGGCCCAGAGTCGCCTGTTGGTGGCGCTTCTTCGCAATCGCGGCATTCCGGCTCGCCTTGTGACCGGCCTGGTTCTGGCCAACGAATCGGAACAACCGCAGCACTATTGGGTCGAGGCATGGCTGGCCACCTACGGCCAATGGCTGCCGATCTGCCCGTTTTATCAGCACTTTGGTCATGTGCCCTCGAACTACCTCGTCTTTGGTTTCGGCGAAAAACCGCTGGTGCGCGGCCAGCACGTCAAGGACCTCGACTTCGCCTTCCTGGTCGAGCGCCTGCCCGCAGCCGACGCCAACACGGCCGAGATGTCGCCACTCAAGCGCGTGTTTCTCAATCTCTCGCTATTCGCACTGCCTCCCGCTGAGCGGCGTCTGGTCGAAATACTGTTGCTTCTGCCGCTAGCGGCGCTCGTTATTTGCATCTTCCGCAACTTGATCGGACTCCGCAGCTTCGGCACCTTTGCTCCGGCGCTGATCGGTCTGGCCTTTCATGACCTACACAGCCTGCCGGGCATTCTGGTGTTCGTGACCATCTTGCTGATCGGTTGGTTGATGCGACGCGTCCTGGATCGCTATCATCTGCTGCAAGTGCCGCGTGTGGCGACCATGCTGACACTCATCATGATCGTCCTCATCGGTGCCGTGGTGGCTGCCAATGTCTACGGTGCTCCTACGACGCGGTATATCTCCCTGTTTCCCATGATTATCCTGTGCGGCATGGTCGAGCGCTTCTGGACGCTGGAGACAGAGGACAGCACCGGCGCATCGTTCCGCACGTTGTTCCAAACGATGCTCATTGCGACAGTTATCGCGCTGGTGCTAAGCTCCACGAACCTGGTGCGTCACATGCTCCGCTTCCCCGAAACGCTTGGCCTTATCATGGCGACACAACTACTCATCGGCCGTTACACCGGCTATCGGCTGATGGAGCTGCTGCGCTTCCGTGACTTCCTCAGACAACCGCCGGAACAACACACCTGGGCCATCGACAGCGAACTGTAGAAGGAGTGCGAGATGTTCTGGCTGTTCAAGGCGGCGCGGCGGTTGCGGGAGTTGGGCATTCTCGGCATGAATCGCCGCAATGCAGCCTTCATCCTCGACCACAATCCGCGTTCGCGGTTTCCCATTGTCGATGACAAGCTGCGAATGGCCCGGTTGTGCCAGCGAATTGGCGTACCCACACCGCAACTGTACCTTGAGCTATCGTCTTATTCGATGCTGCGGCACTTGCCGCGGTTGCTTGGTGAGCGCAGCGATTTCGTGGTCAAACCCAATCGCGGCTCTGCCGGCCGCGGCGTTCTGGTCATCATTGGCCGCGACGGCAAGGATTATCTTCGCCACAACGGCGCCAAAGTGCCTCCCGATGCACTGCGACAGCACTTTTCTGACATCCTGTCGGGCATGTATTCACTCGGTGGCCAGCCCGACACGGTGATCGTGCAACAGCGTATTCGTCTCCATCCGGCTTTCGAGTCCATTACATACAAGGGCATCCCTGACGTGCGCGTCATTCTCTATCGCAACGAACCGGCGATGGCCATGCTGCGGCTGCCAACCAAGGCGTCCAATGGACGAGCCAATCTGCATCAGGGCGGCATCGGCACGGGTATCGATCTCGACAGTGGCATCACTCATCATGCGGTGCAGCGCAACCGTTTCGTCGAGCGCCATCCCGACACAGGCCGGCCGGTCGTCGGCATGAATGTGCCGTTCTGGGGCGAGGTGCTCGACATGTCGCGCAATGTGGCCCGGGCTGTGGGCCTGGGCTATCTCGGCGTCGATATTGTCGTGGATCAAGATGCGGGACCCATGCTCCTGGAAGCGAACGCGCGGCCAGGATTGGCGATTCAGATTGCCAATGGCCAGGGCTTGTTGCCACGCTTGCAGGCCATCGATACTCTGCTCGATCAACCGGCACGGATGCCTTCTCTGGAGCGCCTTCGCAAGGTTCCGCGCGTGCAGGAACCGCAGCGAAAAAGCGCTTGATCGGCGAAGCGGACGACTTACCCTTCGCATAAAATGGGAGGGGGAATAGATTGCCGCCGGAGTGCCTACGATGTGTCTGCTGGCCTTGTTTTTCCGCGTCGTCAAAGACGCCGCTGTGGTGGTCGGAGCCAACCGCGAAGAGTACTATCAGCGTGGCGGCGAACCGCCGCGTCTGCTGCCAGGGCCGATTCGAGCCGTGTCCGGCGTCGATCCAGTCGCAGGCGGGACCTGGTTGGGCATAAACGAAGATGGCGTACTTATAGCCGTCACCAATCGGCCAAAGCTCGACGTACCCCTACAGCTGCGCAGCCGCGGACTTCTTGTCCGCGAGATGTTGGGCTGCATAGCCGCCGAGGCAGCGGTTGATCTTGCCCTACGCTCGCTGCAACAACAGCCCTATGCCGGCGCGAATTTCCTGTGCGCCGATGCTCGCCGGGCCGTCGTCATTCAGGCCGGCGACTGTCTCAATATCCGGCCGTTGTCGCCTGGCATCCATGCACTTGCCAATGGCGATCTCGATGATCCAAACGACTCGCGTGTCAAATATGCACTGGATTGGTTACATCGGCGTCCGTATTATTCAGCAACGGATTGCGTGCAAGCGCTGCGCGATTTGTGTGCGCAACACGAACCAGATGATCCGCCTATCTGTTTCCGCCACAGCGAGCGTGGCACTGTCTCCAGTTCCATCATCGCTTGGGGCCGATCACCGGCGGACAGAATGTATTTGCACGCCCAGGGGCCACCGTGCGAAACGCCGTATGTAGATTACTCGCATTTGCTAACCGCGACGTGATCTGCGATGCGCCAATGATCGCTCACTGAGGACACCTTCGATGGGCAAAGCCTTGTTCCCTCCCGGACCCAAAGGGCATTTTCTCAGCGGCAATCTGCCCGAGATGCGCCGCGATCTGCTCAACTTCTATCGAAGTTGCGCCCGCGATTACGGCGACTGCGCGACCATGCGCTTCGGTCTCACGCGTGTCCTGTTCGTCAACCATCCCGATCTCATCGAGCAAGTGCTGCACAGCCGCAATTTCACCAAGCACTACGCGCTGCGGATGAATCGCCTTCTTCTGGGTAACGGTCTCCTGACGAGCGAAGGCGATTTCTGGCTGGGACAGCGACGGCTCATTCAGCCGGTATTTCAACGCGAGCGCATCCTGTCTTATGGACCGGACATGACAGCCAGCGCTCAACGGCTAATCGACTCCTGGCGCGACGGCGAAGAGCGCGACCTGCACGTCGAGATGCGAAAGCTGACATTGTCCATCGCCACCAAGACGCTCTTCGGCGTCGATGCCGCGGACCAATCCGAGGCGGTCGGACGCGCCCTCCACGATGCGATGGGTACGTTCGGCAAGCGCCTCTTCCGCATTCTCCCTATCCCGGATAACGTGCCGACGCCGGGGAATTGGCGAATACGCAAAGCCATTCGCCGTCTGGACAACATTCTGTACGGATTCATTAATCAACGCCGCGCCGAGGGGGAGCAGAAAGATCTGCTGTCCATCCTGTTGCACGCGCGGCATGAGAGCGACGGCAGCGGCATGACAGATCGACAACTGCGCGACGAGGCCATGACGCTGTTCCTGGCCGGGCACGAAACGACGGCGCTGGCGTTGGCCTGGGGTTGGTATGTGTTGGCCCAGCATCCCGAGGTGGTCGAGAAGCTACAAGCGGAGCTGCGAGACGTACTTGGCGGCCGAACACCCACCGCCGCGGATTTGCCGAACTTGCGGTATACCGAGACGATCGTTCAGGAGGTGATGCGTCTGTATCCTCCGGCCTACGCCATCGGAAGGCAGGCCATCGAGACCTGCACGATCGGCGGTTATTCGGTTCGCGCCAGAGGGACTATCCTCATGAGTCAGTGGGTGATGCACCGTGATCCCCGTTATTACGACGAACCGGAGCGATTTTATCCGGAAAGATGGGCGGACGGCCTGGCCAAGCGACTGCCGCGATATGCTTACTTCCCCTTTGGGGGCGGACAGCGCGTATGCATCGGCAACACGTTCGCTCTGATGGAATTGCCTCTGGTGCTGGCGACGATTGCTCAGCGTTTTCGCTTCTCGCTGCCGCCCGGACCTCCCATCGTGCCCAAGCCCCTGTTGACACTGCAACCGAATGGTCCCATTCTCCTGAAACTGCACAATGTATCCGCACCGAATCCGATTGCGCGGCCCGTGGGAGTGTGAGCCGCTGCTGCGCCACGGCGACAACGCAGAGCGTCCGTTACCCATGCCGTGCCGCATGACGATGCCAGGTCGCTGGAGCGATGGAGGACTGACTGGCTTCACAGGGCGTGTGCGGTTTCGTCGCTCCTTCGGTTATCCTGGACGCATCGATGCGCATGAGCGCGTCTGGTTGACATTCTCCGGCATCGACGGCGAGGCCGAGGCCCGCCTCAACGATCATTTCCTGGGGCCAGTCACCACGGCATCCGAGTATGAGGTGACGGCGCTATTGCGGCCGCGAAATGAACTGGTAGTCGAAATCGAGGGCACGGCCGAGAAGGGCGGCTTGTGGGGCGAAGTCGCGTTGGAGGTTCGATGCACCGCATTCTTAACTGATTTGCGCACATTTGCTGTCTTGAAAGGAGACCGCATGGACTTGCGCGTCACCGGCCAAGTCATCGGCATGGCCGAGCGGCCGCTTGAGTTGTATCTTCTGCTCGATCGCTCGGTTGTTGGTTACCAATTGCTGGCGGCGACTGAGGAAGGGCAACCGTTTGAATTTCTGGTTCCCGATCTGTCGGCACGAAGTATGTCCGTCCAGGTAGATCTGGTAAATGGGGCGATTGTTTGGTACACCAGCAGTTCCTTCCTCGTTCCCATGCAATGAGGCGGAGTGGAAACTGTGTCTGACTGAGGTGAATAAGAGCGAAATGCACATACACGCGTTGAAGATGTCTGTCACCGAACAGGAACTCAATGAATTGGTGGCAGCGCTGCCATCTGGGAAAAACAACGTCCAAAACCTACGTGTTCGGTTAACGTCTCAAGGGATCGTCGTGCTGGGCGAATATCCGACAATGCTCATGAAAATGGCCTTCGAGACGTTGTGGGAAGTGAAGGGCGTCGGCAGCATCGTCGAGGCGCGGCTGGCCGCTGTGAAGGTTGCAGGTCTGCCGGCTGCAATGCTGCGGGCCGTGCTGTTAAGAACGCTGCGCGACTTGTTGGCGCGGGAACCGGGAGTCTGCGTCGTGGAAGAATCTATCCACGTCGATTTGAGCAAGCACACCGCCATCCAAAAACTAAATCTAAACATCCATCTGACAATGGTTGAGTGCAGTCAGGGGAACCTACTGATTGAGGCTGGACCGGTAGCCACATGAAAGCAACGAGCCGGAAGCGTCAGCGATGGCAAGGCATCTGTCGCTCGCGCTTCCGGCTCGTATCTGTCACAAATCATTTCTTATCGTCGCGGCGGCCTTCCTCGCCGAGGGCATTCTCCAAAGCACGAATGGTTTCGGCGACGCCGTCCATGTTCGGATTAAGACGCAGGGCGGCACGGAAGGCTTTCAGCGCCGCTCGATGCTTGCGCATCTGCATGTAGCACTGTCCCAAACCGGCCTGGGCGCCGAAGTGATAGGGATTTAACTCCAGAGCCTTCTGACAGTCGGCGATCGAGCGATCGAATTTCTTCTGGCGAAAGTACATGATGGCGCGTTGATTGTACGCCTCAGCGAACATCGGAGCGCGCTCGATGAGAGCGGTGATGCCCGACAGCGCTTGCTCGCGGTCGCGCATCCGGACCAGACGCTGCAATTGCTGGTTGTTGGCCGGCGCATCGCCGCGAAACCACAGCGTCCACAACGTATCGGCCGCCATCTGAGCGAGTTCGCGGTCTTCATCATGCAGGCAGGTGGCGATGCCGCCGCACGAATTCATGGTGCCAAGCAAGTTCAGGGCGAGCAAAGCGGCACGGCGACTCGAGTTGTCACCGTGTGCCAAAATTCGCAGCAGCGTGCCTTCGTTGTAACGCTCGGCGACGCGCCGCTTGAAGACCTCGACGGCCTCCTTTCGCGTGATTTTCGGCTTGGCATGGGGACCGCTTTCCGGGATTAGCTGATAGTACTCAACGAGCAAAGAATTGCTCACGTGCACACCTCGTGGCTGAACACCAGTCGGATCTCTGCCAAAAACACGACCCAGCGAACGGGGCGTTTTCACGCTCCGCTCGCCAGGATGATAATGCGGATTGTATGGATTATTTGGCAGGCGGCATGGGTGGGACAGCGGGGGCTGGCGAAGCGGTCGGATTGGCCGCAGAAGAAGCCTCGGCGGGCTTGTTTGTGCCGTTGCCTTGATGCTTCTGCTTCCAGGCCACGACGTCCGTTTGCAGCACTTCAACGGCCTTGACGAGCTGGGCATCGATACCCTTGGCCAACTGGTCGGGATGTTCCTCGACGAGCACGTCGGGCGTAACCCCTTCCTTCTCCATGTTCACGCCCTTGATCGTGTACACGCCGACTCGAGGAATGCGCAGGATAGAGCCGTCGATCAATTGTGTGGCGCCGGTGCCGATCACAAAGCCGCCCGTCGGCTGGCCAACGAGTTTGCCCAGCCCCAGGGTGCGGAAAGCACTGGGGAAGATCTCCGCGTCGCTATACGAGCGATTGTTGATGAGCAATACCAGCGGCTTGTTCCATTTGCGGTCGCTGGAGCGCATCACCAGGCCTTCCCCGCCGTTGCGTTCCTTGAAAACCGTATGTTCGCGGCTCCCCAGGAAATTGAGGATTTTATCGTGTGTGAATCCGCCGCCATTGAACCGCACATCGAGGACGATGCCTTCCTTGTCGAAATTGTCCGAGTACAGCGAACGTAAGAAACGATCCAGCCCGGCATCGTCCATGCTCGGGATGTGGATGTAGCCGAGTTTACCGTTGCTCAGCTTGCTGACACGTTCGGCATTTTTCTCTACCCAGCGATCATACATCAGCGACTGGGTGGAGTCGCGGCTGACGGCTGCGATTTCGATGTGCTTGCGTTCCTTCGCCGGCGTATCGGGTTTGTCTCCGACCTGCAGGGATACCGTCTCGCCGACCTTGCCGTTGAGCAACTCGCTTAATTCCGTCTTCTCATTCAACTCGACACCGTCAATGTTGAGGACATACTCGCCGGCCTTGACGCTCAGGCCGCGGCGATCGGCGGGTCCGCGCTTGAGGATCTCGGCGATTTTCAAGCCGCGTCCGCGATACCCCTCCTCGAAGATCAGACCAAGATCGGCCGTCTCTTCATCGGGGGAAGTGAGGTAGCCGCCGATGCCCAGGTGTGAGGCGTTCAGCTCGCCCAGCATCAGGTAAAGAAGAGAATAAAGATCCTCTTTCATAGCTATGTGTTGAACTAGCGGACGATACTTGGCCTTTATGGCGTTCCAATCCCGGCCGTGGAAGGCGGCGTCGTAGAAATGCTCAGCCAGATAGCGCCAGGCTTGATCGAACATCTCCCGATACAGGTCCTCCGTGCGGATGCGCATCTTGATGCGGAAAGGCAGCGGCGGTCCCGAGGTGCCCGAAGCGCGGACGAGGTGAATGGAGCCTGAGCGATCGAGATAGTAGAGGAGATCGGTGCCCATGGTGGACAGAGCGCTCTTGGGCTTGGACCAAACGATCTGTCGAGGGAACACATGGCCGGTCGTCAAGCGGGTAAGCTGGCCTCCGTTGCTGTTGGCAACCCACAAATCGTGGTCTCGGGCATCCACGAAGGCGATCTTACTGCCGTCGGGCGAAATGGCAGCGGTCCAGGCCTGCACGGGAGAGATCAGCTCGGCCCGGAGGTGGATGTCATCCCAATCGATGGACACGCTCGATCCGCCGAAGAAACCGCTGCGTTCGTTGACGTTGGGCGCCGCGGGTTTTTGCAGCGGCAGAACGTATGGAAGCTGTCTCCCTTGCTCACGCCGTTCGCTGAGGAAGGCAATTTTCTTGCCGTCATGGCTCCAGGTCACGTCGCCGTTGTAGGTGGCGTAGCGCGTGATGTTGCGCGCCGGGTTGAGGTTCGAGGCGCCGGCGGCCGGCACAATGTATAGCTCGCTGGCGAAAGATCCATCGCGGCGGGCATAGACGATCCACCGACTGTCCGGCGACCAGTCATAGTCGAACACATGAACATCGGGTACGATCGCCTTGGCATTGCTGCCATCAGGGTTCATGGTCCACAGCTTGCCGGCGCGAAGAAAGGCCACACGGCTGCCGTTGGGCGCGAAGGTCAAGCCGGATTCCGCTTCGGGGGTGCTGGAGATTTGCTTGACCTTGAAGCGGTGAGCGTCGATGAGATTGGGATGTTCGGGATCGTCGGCTTCGAGCAAATAAATGTCCTCGTGGCCATTTCGATCGGAAACGAAAAGGATCTTCTTGCTATCCGGCGCCCAGGCGATGCTGTGGTCGTTGGAGGGACCATCGGTCATTTGCACGACCTTCGGGTCAGGTCCGACTTTCCTGCGGAACAGCTTGCCGTGGACGGCGAAGGCCATGTATTTTTCGTCTGCGGACAGGGCGAACTCGGTGGCCCGGTTGGTGAAGATGTGGATTTGCTCAGGATTGCTTTTGTCATCGGCGTTGACCTCGATCGCCAGCTTGCGCGGCGCGGAGTCCTTGCCAGTGGAGACTACCCAGAGATCGGGACCGCATTCGTAGACGATCCATTGGCCATCGCGAGAAATGCGGGCGCGGCGGACTCCGTCGTCCTTATGGGACGTGACCTGTTGCGGCTTGGCACTCCCTTCAAGCGGCAGGCGCACGATGTTGGCTTGCGAGCCGTGGATTTCGCTGACGTAATAGAGCGTCTTGCCATCGGCGCTCCACATGGGCGAGCCGTCCTGGCCGTTGAAAGCGGTCACCTGGCGGTTGTTGGTGCCGTCCGCGTTGCAAATCCAGATCTCGTCGTTGGATGAACCGCGATACCCCTTGCGATACCAGGTGCCTGGACCGCGGACGTAAGCGATTCGATCGCCTGTCGGCGACAAGACACCTTCCTTGCCCTCGGCAGCACTGATGCGCCGCGACATGCCGCCCTCGATCGGAACAAGGTACAGCTCATAGCTGGGCGGAAACGCGGTGCTGCGGGTCGAAGCGTAGAGGATATTCTTGCCGTCAGGTGTCCAGCCGCAGACCATCTCTGATGCCGAATCCACGCTCAGACGACGCGGCCGACCTCCCTGTACAGGAACGATATAGATGTCGTAGCTGCCGTGGCGGTTGGAGCTGAACGCGATGAAACGTCCATCGGGACTGAATACCGGAGAGATGTCGTGGGCAGGGTGCGAAGTGACGGCCCGCGCTGTGCCTCCGATTGTCTCCACGGTCCAGATATCGCCCTTGTAGCTGAAGGCGACGAGCTTGCCGTCCGGGGAAATGTCCGGCGTGCGAGCGAGGCGAATCGGCTCCTGGGCGCCGGTTGGGTTAACGAAGAGGGCGAAGGTAAGGATTGCCAGGAAGATTCGTGAAAGTCGCAGCATCGGGGAAGCCCTGTCAAACATGCCATCCGAGCCGCGCATAGAGCGCGATTACGTGAGCAACGGCGCCGCGTGCGCGGCTCAGATTCACCAGTTTAAGCAACTTACTTCAGCTTATCGAGCGGCGTGGGGATTTGCAAAGAGGAAGCGGGGACTGGCGTAGAGAAGTGAGCTGACAGAGAATCGGAATGCGCGGGAAATGCACGATCTCCCGTTGACAGGTTTGGTCGATTGCAGTACGACCTGTCCTACTTCGCCTCTCCGGGGTCGCTTATTCGGTGAGTGACGATCCAGAGGAGAGGTAAGGCGAAAGGATTCGTGTCCTTTGAAGCCACTTGACGACCAATCGCTCGCTCGGAACAGGGCGATGTGCTGCGAGGTGGCGGCGGAAGCGGTTGTCCGTGTGAGCCTGGCATCACTAGCAGACTTGCGGCGTAACCCAGGTCCCGTTCACGGCGAACCTCTGCCGGTATCCTTGCTAAAACATTCCGACGAGCAAACGGTTGCCGGCTTGAGCGCCGTTTACCAGGCGATTGCCAAGGCCGGTTGGCACACGACCTGTTTTCGAGATTGGGGCGTGGTTGCCGCTCCGCGTTTTCTCGGCCGGCCGGCCATGGAAGCAGCCTTGCGGCGCTTCGCTGCCGAAGGCGCCTGGGGCGTTTCACCGCATTTGATCCCGCATCGGTCTCTACACTCCGTTTCGGGCACCGTCAGTCAAGCACTCAAGATCCACGGACCGAATTTCGGAGTCGGCGGAGGACCGGAGGGACCCATTGAGGCCCTGTTGGCGGCGACGGCCCTCTTGCATGGGAAACGGTTGCCGGGCGTATGGGTAGTGTTGACCTGTCTCCGACCCGAGTTGCCTGCGGATCAGGCGGGCCGCTCGGCGCTGGGCGCGCAGGCGGTCGGACTGGCGCTGGCCCTGACGCCGATTACCCCCTCTTCCTCCTCCGGAACGGGAGGGATAGGGGACGAGCGCCTTCGTTTACACATCCGAGACGGCGTACCAGATGCGAAGATGCTGACGCGCATTGAAGAGGAGCTAGGGGATAATCTGGTTCTGGAGCGCAAGCGAGGACAAGTCTTCGCATCCGCTTCAACTCCAGACTAGCCCTTAGAGCGGAGAGACGAACGTGAACCCCGGCGAAGCGGTTTGGATAACGGGTGTAGGCACGGCCACGCCGTTGGGCCACACCTACGCGGCTTTCGCAAATCACTTGCTGGCCGGCCGATCCTGTGTCGCTCGTGTGGGCAGTTTCGATGTCTCCGAGCATCCCTGCCAGATTGCTGCCCAGCTAAGTGAAGTGCCCTGTCCTCCCGGAACAAATCCCGAAGAGTTCATTCGCCTGCACCGTTTGGAGCAACTCATCCGCTGGTGTTGCGCAGCGGCGCTGCGAGACGCTGGCTGGTGGGAACGGCGGAATGAGGCTCGCATCGGTGTCGTTCTCGGCATGGGCGCGGAGTGGTTGGAGTTCTGGGAGGCGGACGCCCTGGCCGGCGGCCGACGTGTCAGCCAGCCGGAGTTGGATAATGAATCGATGATCGCCCGAACTTGCCGCGCCCTAGGCTTGAATGGTCCGGCTGCAAGCGTGTCGGCCGCCTGCGCCAGCGGCAACGTGGCCCTCTCCCAGGGACGGCACTGGCTCGAGATGGGATGGGTGGACGTGTGCCTGGCCGGTGCTTGCGACGTGGCCGTGACGCCGATGGCGCTGGCAGGCTTCGGCAACTTACGGGCCTTGTCGCGCCGCAATGACGAACCACAAGCAGCGTCACGGCCCTTCGACCGCCAGCGCGACGGTTTCGTCATGGGCGACGGCGGCGCCGTGTTTGTGCTCGAACCGGCTGCGCAAGCTCGCCTCCGCGGTGCCCGTGCCTATGCCCAGGTCGCCGGCTACGGAGCACGAAGCGACGCCTTTAACATGGTCATTCCCAGCCCCGATCCAGAACCGGCCATCGCCGCCGTCCGCGAAGCCCTCCAAGACGCCGAGTGCAATCCGGAGGATGTTGATTACATTAACGCCCATGCTACCAGCACGCCGGTAGGCGACATCGCCGAGGCGCGCGTTCTGACCGCCGTTTTCGGCGACCACGTTCATCGCGTACCCATTAGCTCAACCAAGAGCATGACGGGACATCTCCTGACCGCCGCCGCCGCCGTCGAAGCTCTGGCTTGTCTGGCGGCGATGGAGCGCGACGCTTTGCCGCCGACGATCAATTTGCGCGAACCCGATCCGGAATGCGATCTTTGCCACGTCGCCAACGAGGCACGTCCGGCGAAAGTCCGCGTTGCCGTCTCCAATTCGTTCGGCTTTGGCGGGAGCAATACCTGTCTGGTGCTCAAAGCCGTTCAATGAACTAATCCGAGCCGCGCACGCACCGCAGCGGAGTAAGCCGTTGGCCATTCGGTCGCTTACTCCGCTGCGCTGCGTGCGCGGCTCGGATAGAATATTTGCCATGCGCATTGTTCATTTACCTGACCTAGCCGCGACGCAGGCGTTCGGGCGACGTTTAGGGCAACGGCTCTGGGCGGGTTCGGTTGTCGGCTTGGTCGGCGAGTTGGGAGCGGGAAAAACGCAGTTAGCGCGAGCCATTGCTGAAGGACTGGACATTGCCGATAGTCGCATCGTCACCAGTCCGACTTTCGTGCTGGTACAGGAATACCGCGCCTGGCTGCCGATTTATCATTTCGATGCCTATCGTTTGAAATCAGAGGCCGAGTTTGCTGACCTGGGAGCACACGAGTATTTCGAGAGCAATGGTGTGTGTTTGGTCGAGTGGGCCGATCGCGTGGCCGGTAGTCTGCCCGCAGACCATCTGCGAATCACGCTGGAGGCGACCGGGGAAGCATCGCGCCGCGCCACGGTAGAAGGGATGGGAGAAGAATATCAGAAGTTGGTTGCGAAGTTGAGTTGAAGACTACGGCTCTTGCAGTATCAGCCCGAAGCGTGAGCGAGGGCCGCCCTCGCTCACGCTTCGGGCTGATACGGACGCTGGCGCACAGCAATTACAGGTTTACTTCAATTCCATTAAGCACGTTCTGCGCCAGCTCAACCATGGTAGTGCGGCGATTCATGGCTCCGCGCTGGAGGCGGCGAAACGCTTCCGCCTCGGTCCAGCGGTAGCGTTTCATTAAAACGCCTTTGGCGCGCTCAATGATTTTGCGATTCTGCAAAGCTTGTCGCAAGGAAATGTTCTCCTTGCTCAGCTCGCTCAGCTCTGCAAATTGAGCACGAGCGACCATCAAGGCCGGTCCCAGCTGGTGTTCCTCGACCGGCTTGACCAGGTAAGCCAGGACATGTTCTTCAATGGCACGGCGGACCAACTCTTGATCGCGGTCACCCGTGATGGCCACGGCGGCAACGACGCGCTCCTGGTAGATTTGCCGCAGAGCATCCAGGCCATTCAAGCGTGGCAGATGAATATCGAAGACGACCACGTCAGGCTCCAGTTCCAGCACGGTCCGAACCATATCGGTGCCCGTAGCGGCCTCGCCGACGACCTTATGGCCGAGCTTTTTCTCCAGCGTATCCTTCAAAAACATACGCACGGTGGCGTCGTCCTCGACGACCACAATCTTCAAGGACCCTAACGTGGACGTCGATGGCTCCATGACGCCAACCTCCTCCAAATCTGGTTTCAGTTCGCTTCGCTGCCCCATCTCTCACCTTCTCCTTTGCCATTGAGGGTGAGCAAGTGGAGTGCCAGTTCGCGTGGGAAACAACAAAGATAATTCGCAACGGGATCCTAAACAGTATCGGGGGAGGAGATCCGTCTCGCCGAACGAAGGAAAAAATGGGCTACGGTTAAACCTAGCAGATATTCTCCTCCGTCGCTAGCACAAACTCATCTGCATCGGACATTCCTCCAAATGAACGACGCCTGACAGAAGCGTCGGCAAAGCTCGATCCATTAATCAGGCATGTGCGGATTCAGCCGGCAATGTCAGTACAACCTGGAAGCCGCCCTCAGCAAGCTCCCCCGTAGAGACTCGTCCTCCGAGCAATTCCACAACACGCCGTGTAAAAGCCAGACCCAGGCCGAAACGGGCATTGCGCGTCGTGCTAAACGGCGCCGACAGCCAGCTGAGCTGTTCAGCAGTTGCGGCCGGACCATCGTGGGTGAAACTCCATTCGACCGTCTCCTGGGACGGCTGCGGGGAAACGCGAATTACGACCTTACTTCGCGCCGCCTGACACAGACACATCATCAGCATCGCCCCCGCCTGTGCGAGTTTGGCGGCATCGCCCCAGACTTTCAAGGGCCGGGGCGTTTCGCAAACGATCTGAAGTCCGGGATGCCGCAAAGAGGATGATGCGGCAAGGGAAGCGGCCAACTGGCTAAGCTCGACCCAATCTAAACTCAGGTGGACAGGGCAGATAAGATCGTGCGTTGCATCCAGCTCGTTCTTGCATCCTTCGGCGCGGCCTCGAAGATCGGAGAGAATAGTGCGTTCAAGACTCTGACCGCGTGGCAGCCGTTCTTGCAGGATGGCCACTGCGGAATAAACGGATTGCAGCAGGTCCCCGACTTCGTGTCGCAAGGTGCGAACGACCATCTCGACGAAGTGGGCGGAGGGCGTGCGTTCGCCGGCACCATTGCTCTGCATGATGATCCCATTCCTCTCGACGTAGCAGAAGAGCCAGGGCGAATTGGAAACGGATTTCCAGCCGACCGGCAATTACTTGCTCATTTCGCTTTGGGCCGTTCCATCCCGGTTAGACAGGCTCAGATTGTACTTCCGCATCTCGGGAGGAAAAAGGCCCCTATAATAAATGACAAAAAATAGAGCAAAAGGTGTGCCTGGATTGCTTCCTTCTCAACTTTTCCCCACTTGACAGGCTTTCGCGCCCCCGATAACTTCTCTTATCGTTTAGGCGTGGATTCAAAGCATAATTGGCACGGCAAGAATTCCTGTGCCAGCAGGTTTGAAACCATGCTCTTATCAAGAGGCTCCCCTTATGCAGCTGGTGTCACCGGACATTTTGGAGGAAGCTCGACTGCTTTCGCCGCTCCTCAGTAGCACCGGGTTGGTCATCGGCTTACTGTTGTGGTCGTTGGGCGGCAAAACCCACCGTTTCTGGCTGGCCATGAGTGTGACCCTGACGGCGGGAATGTTGGGCCTTACCCTGGGTAAGGACTACGGCATGCAGCCGTTGGTCGCTGGTCTGCTTCTGGCCGTCTCGGCCGGAGCGCTCGCACTGTCGCTGGTTCGCATTCTCCTGTTCGGGGCGGGCGGATTGGCCGCTCTGGGGTTAATGCACTCGATCGCGCCTGGCTGGGACGAGCCTATTGCAGTCTTCCTGGTTGGCGGCCTTGTGGGCGTTTTTCTTTACCGCTTTTGGATTATCACCTTCTCGAGCCTGATCGGCTCGCTGCTTGTGGCTTACAGCAGTCTGGCTTTGTTGGATCGGCTTCATATGGTGGATAGTGTGGGCTTAACGAGCAAGAATGGCCCGCTTTTGAATTGGGGATGTGCCTCTTTGGTCGCCCTGGGCATTCTCGTCCAATTCTTGGTGGCGCGGCACCGACAGAATAAGGCCGAAGCGAAGGCCGACATGGCGCCAGAACCGATTGTCGTTGCTCCCCCCGTGTCTCCGCCGACCGCCAAGCCCGCGCTGAGGGGACTGTGGTCTTGGCGGGAAAAATGGTTTCAGCGTCGCGCCGGCTGAAGTAATCGATCAACCATTCCCAAGCGTAAGTGAGGGGCCGCCCTAGTTTACGCTTCGGGATGGCGAAGAAAGCAACAACATCATGTGGACGCGCCTCCTTCGCTGTCTCGCCGCCGTCTTGATCGTCTTTTCATTGTCACTGCCTTTCGCAGCGGGCCAGAGCGATACCAGCATAGACAGAGGAGTCAAACTGGACCCGTCCGCCGATAGCGACAAAGGCGGCTCGGGCCCATCTGCCCTACCGTACTTCGTCATGGCGATTTACTCCATGCTTGTACTGACGATTGTGTGCATGCCCAGCCGCAAAGCTTGATCGCCAAGGAGGAGCCTCTTTCATGTCGGCCGCCGAACTACCCGACTTGCTCTCTCTCAGTCGTCGCATCATCAACGGAGGCGATCTGACCCGCGAGGAAGCTCGCGGGCTGTTTG
Organism: Gemmataceae bacterium; assembly: GCA_036557565.1. Classification (GTDB taxonomy): domain Bacteria; phylum Planctomycetota; class Planctomycetia; order Gemmatales; family Gemmataceae; genus JAJPHU01. The sequence goes on along the minus strand of DATBHJ010000222.1, from coordinate 61,661 downwards.
CCCTGGAAGGCGAAGAGTTATACGACCTCTTCTACGCGGCTCACAAGGTCCGCCGCCATTTCCACGGCAATCGAGTGACCTTCTGCAGCATCTTGCCGACGAAGTTCGGAAATTGCAGCGAGGACTGCAAGTTCTGCGCGCAGAGCGCCCATTTCGACACCGGCATCACACCTCACGCGATGATGGACGGCGCCGAAGTTACACAGGCCTGCACTGACGCCCGCGATCGCGGCGCCAGCGCCTTTGGTATCGTCAACAGCGGACGGGGTCCGACCAAGCGCGAATGGCCGAAAATCATGGAAGCCGTCAAGGCCATGAAAGAAGTGGATGGCATCTGTCACTGCGCCACGCTTGGCACGCTCACGGAGGAGCAGGCGCGCGATCTCAAGGCCGCCGGTGTTCGCCGCATCAATCACAACCTCGAAACTTCGCGCGAGTTTTATCCGCAAATCGTCAGCACGCATACCTGGCAGGAACGCGTGGACACGGTGCGACTGGCTCAGCAGGTCGGATTGGAGACGTGCTGTGGCTGCATTTTCGGCATGGGTGAAACCCTCGACGACCGTGTCAGTCTGGCTTTCAGTCTGAAGGAGCTAAACCCAAGTGTCGTTCCGTTGAACTTCTTGTTCCCCATCGCCGGCACGCCGCTGGAGAACGCCCCGCGGCTGCGACCGATGGAGATTTTGAAAATCATCGCCATTATGCGGCTGATCCTGCCGCGCCAGGACTTGAAAGTGGCCGGCGGACGCGAGAAGAACCTGCGCGATCTGCAGAGCTGGATTTTCTATGTCGGCGCCACCAGCGGTCTGATCGGCAATTACCTGGCCACCGTTGGCCGGCCCAACGAAGAAGATCTGCAAATGATCGAAGACCTGGAACTGATCTGGCACGAGGACCGTGTCGGCGACGCCGATCCCGCCATCGCGCCGGCGCCTTCTGTCCCGAGTTGGCAATTACCCGTCCTCAATTGAATGGTTAGCGACGCTTCCCATAAGCGTCACGTGCACGAACGACGCTTCTGCGAAGCGTCGCCAACCGGAAATCTGCGCGGCCATGCCCCATTGGATGGATGATGATCTGGATAAGCGACGACAGCGCGGCCTGTACCGCTTGCGGCGTAGTTTCCAGTCCGGGCAGGGAGCGCGCATTCGTCTTCGCGGTCGAGAGCTGATTAACTTTTCCTCCAACGATTATCTTGCGCTGGCTGAAGATGTTCGCGTAGCACGCGCCGCAGCGGCCGCCGCCCGCCGTTACGGATGCGGCGCAGGAGCGTCACCCTTGGTATCCGGTTATTCGCCTCCGCTGCACTCGCTCGAACATGCCCTCGCCGACTGGGAGGGTACAGAGGCGGCACTCGTTTTCAGCAGTGGTTATGCGGCGAACCTGGCCATTATCGGTTCCCTCGCGGGACGAACGGACGCCATCTTCAGCGACACACTCAATCACGCCAGCTTGATCGACGGCTGCTGTCTTTCCCATGCCGAGGTTCACGTCTACCGACACAACGATGTCGAGCATCTCACCGATCTCCTGAGGACAAAGGGGCGAAAGGTCCGCCGCCGGCTGATCGTCAGCGATACTGTCTTCAGCATGGACGGCGACATCGCTCCCCTTGCGGAGTTAGTGGAGTTAGCTGAGCGATTTGATTGTCTCTTAGTGATCGACGAAGCGCACGCCACAGGCGTACTAGGCGAGCATGGCCGTGGCGTCACCGATTCGCTAAGACCGGGCTCCGTGACTCCGGATCGTCTTGTGAAAATGGGCACGCTGAGTAAAGCACTCGGCGCCCAGGGCGGGTTTGTCTGTGGTTCGCGCCGCCTCATCGCCTGGCTGGTTAATCACGCGCGGCCCTACATATTCTCGACGGCACTGGCGCCACCGGTCGCTGCCGCGGCGCGGCGCGCGATCGGCGTGGTGCAAAAAGAGCCGGCAAGCCGCCGTCATGTTCTCGCCCTGGCCGATCGATTGCGGCGAGAGTTGCGCGAGGCAGGGGCGAACGTCGGTAATTCGTGCTGTCAGATTGTGCCGTTGATCGTAAGCGATGCGCGGCAGGCCATGATTCTGTCGCGCCGACTGGAGGAACAGGGATTCTTAGTACCGGCAATCCGCCCGCCTTCGGTGCCCGAAGGAAGCGCTCGGCTGCGCCTTAGCGTGACCACAGCTCACACGGAAGCCGATGTGCAGTGCGTCGTCCGCGCACTGAACACGAGAATCCCCGTTTGACTCACTGTGGGTAGACTCCCCGCGCTTGTAGCCTAGCGGACAAAACCATACGAACCGGAAGCGTGAGCGACGGCAAAGCATCCGCCGCTTACCTTTCCGGTTCGTTTCGCAAAAACCTCTTACCAGTCCCCGGCCATGGGCAATCCATCTTCGGGCACCATGGCCAACCACCAGGTCGCCGGAGACATGCCTTGGGTGCAGAAGCGCACGCTGCCGTCGCCGAGGCCGGCCATAATCCCGCTCGTGTGGCCGGTGCTGGCGTTATCCAGAACGCACTTGGTCTGCCAGGGGTTGGGCTGGACGAGGAACATTCCGGCCGTTCCAAAGTTGACATTAATCTTAGGATTGCCGTTATTGGGGTTGGGGAAATAGTTGATGTAGGGAGCAGAGTAGACGGCAAACCGATCGGCCCATTGTGTGCTGTATCGGAAATCGTTGCCATTTCCCGCAGCCGGACCACAGCGGGCATACTTTTCGGTCCAAAAAATCGTGTTGGAGGTCCCATCCGGATAGCTCGCCGGAATCCTCTTGTTGCCGATGCAAATGGGAAAGGTGGCATCGACCGCGGCGACACTGCTGGGGTCTTTTCCGGTGACATAGTAGTTCAGGTAATCCCCGGGCGCGCCGTTGAAAGTGCCCTGGCTGAATGCACAAGCATTGGCCGCGTAACAGCCGAAGGCGAAGTTGTTCGGCGCCTCTTGCGTGTAGCTGGGGTCCGAAGGACAAATGTAGATCTTGATGATCGCCGCCTGCACGCCGTTGTTGTTCGAGACATAAAAGCCATTGGCACCGCGGGCCGCGTTCCAGAGGTTTTGCTGCTCGATGAAAGGGAGCATGTAGAAAGTGACGGGGCCCAGATTGAGCGAATTCGCCGGGAAAAGACCGAGCGAGGGCGGTAGCACGCTGAAGGTGTCGTTCATGTTTTGCGTGGCCAGGCTGAGCTGCCTCAAATTGCTCTGGCACTGAGCGCGGTTGGCGGCCTCGCGCACTTTCTGCACGGCCGGCAACAACAGACCGATCAAAATAGCGATGATGGCAATGACGACCAGCAGCTCAATCAGCGTGAAGGCTGAGCGTCGGGATAACGGATAGAGACGCACCATAACAAAGCCTCCGCGAGTTTTGGACGGGATTCGGAGCGGATCGACCTCGGTTTGGCGAGTTCTCTTGCGAGCAAACCACGGTTCGCCACTCCCGCATTTTCTTTAGACTTACAGTAAGTTAATAAATCTCCAATGAGAGTATCATGAGAAATCAGATTATGAGAGCATGGTGAGAATTCCCGATCGTGTGATTCTTGGCCTCTTTCACGTCAATAGTGTCTTCTTGTTGTTAAGATTTTTGCGCATTAAGCTAAGCTTTTTCGTCAGCAGATGATTCCAGCAGCCGGCTCATGCAGGCCGCGGAAGTAGCACGACGAATCCTGGATAGGGTGGGAGCTCGATATGTCAACGAGCCGGAAGCGTAAGCGACGGCACCCTCAGTCGCTTTCGCGTCCGGCCCGTTGAAATGTCTCTAGGACAACGTAAAAGCAGGTAGCTTGACGATTTCGCCGCCTTTGAGAGCGGATTGGTGGGCACAGATGCCCACGCAAGTCCAGTTGGCCGACTGCACGGCGTTGGGATAGGGATCGCGGTTTTCCGCCAGTGCCGACAGAAACTCGTGACACAAATGCGGATGCGAGCCGCCGTGGCCGCCGCCCTGGATGAACGAGAGATGGGCGTGATCTCCGGCATCGTAGACGCCGCGTGTGGTGAAACGCTGAATCTCCGGCGGCAAACGATGAGCGAAGTCAGGAACCTTGACGCGGTGAGGGATTTCTGGCTCTGGCCTCTTGGCCGCGTGGACCACGGGCTCTTCGCCTTCGATCAACTGCCACTCGAATGTCTTTTTCGTGCCGTAAACATCGAAGCTCTCGCGGTACTGCCGGGCCGTGTCGAACAGCGAACGATAAATGCGAGCCGTCAGGTCGGAATTGCGGAACTTTACGTGGGCTGTTTCGACGGCGAACGGAGAATTGTACTTGCCGATCAGCTCCTTCCGGATGGTCCCCGAACCGAAGCAGGAGACGTATTCCGCTTCGGCCCTGGTCAGCGCCAGACACGGGCCGACACAGTGCGTGGCGTAATGCATGGGCGGCAGTCCAGGCCAATAATCCGGCCAGCCGTCCATGTCTTGCTGATGACTGGCTTGCAAGAACTGCACCTTGCCCAGCTCGCCCTTGTCATACATCTCTTTGACGAACAGAAACTCACGGGCATAAACGACCGTTTCCGCCATCATGTATTTCAGGCCGGAGTTTTTGACCAGCTCGACGATTTGTTGGCATTCCTCGATGGTGGTAGCCATCGGCACGGTGGACATGACGTGCTTGCCGGCCTTGAGGGCGGCAATGGCTTGCGGCGCATGGTCAGGAATGGGCGAGTTGATGTGTACGTAATCGACGCCGGGATCGGCGAGAACGTCCTCATAGCGGTTGTAGCGCTTGGCGATGCCAAAGGCGTCGCCGACCTCTTTGAGTTTCTTTTCGGTGCGCTGGCAGATGGCGTACATGTTGGCCAGCGGATGCTTTTGATAGATCGGGATGAACTCGGCGCCGAAGCCCAGACCGATGATCGCCACGTTGAACTTCTTGTTGGCCATACGTGTTGCCTCGCTCGAAATGCGGAAACAGATTCTTGTGCTTGAGGGAGAACGCTCAAGATAAGATAATCGTTTCGGCCGAGTCGGCAACGGATGAAATGCATTGCGCGTCTGAAGCGTAAACGAAGGTTCTTGGTTTACGCTTCAGGCTTGGATGAGCTCGCAAGTGGCGCTCACAACGGTGGCCATTCGTGGTCAAGTCCCTCTTGTTCGATGAGGCGAATCTGATCCACGCTGACGCCGAACCGAGTGGCGACTAGCTGGCGCGAGCGGGCCACGCCTACACGCTGATCCTGTGTTTCAACCAGGGCGAGGAAAATCTCCTTGCGCCGCGGCTCCGGCAGTACCTCTTCTAACTGATGCTGCGGCATCGTCATATCCTCTTGTTCGGACCAGAGTGGGCGGACAACGTGTCCAGGCTCACTTACCCCAAGTTTACCACAAGGTCGAAACCTGTCCGGTAAATTCCAGTTTTTTTCCGTTTTTTCACGGGAGCTTCTTGCGCCTTAGCGGGGAGCTAACGACCGAAAACAGCCCCGGAGATGGACTCGCCTTGCGTCGCTGCCGTCCGATTCGTAAAAATGATATAGCCCACCTGGCCCGTGGCAGCGGTCTTGCTGCGTCCTTATTTTCCCTGGACTGAGTACGGGTCTTCTCGATGCGCCGGCCATGCAGGCGAGTCGGCGTTTATCTTCCCTCCAAGGGCGGATCAGTTTGTTCGTCTGCTTTGCTGAGTTGGGAGAGTTCATGGCAAAAGAAGAAGCAATTCAGGTTCAAGGCAAGGTAGTTGCTGCCCTTGCCAACACGCAGTTCCGGGTCCGTCTGGAGAACGGGCACGAGATCGTCGCCCACATCGCCGGCAAGATCCGCAAAAACTTCATCCGAATCCTGCCCGGCGATACCGTTACCGTCGCCATTTCCCCTTACGACTTGAGCAAAGGCCGTATCACCTACCGCGGTCCCTTGCGTCAGCGCACGGCCGATGCGGCAACGCCTCCCGAGTAATTCCGCTTCTGTGCCGGCTGCGGGGCACTCGGGCCCCGCTGGGAAAGGCCGGGGCGACTCCCTCCCCGCGGTGCCATTTCTTGGGAAAAAAATTCATTCTTCTCTATTCACTGCCAGATCCGCCTGGTAGAATCCGTAGTATTGTGGGCTTTACGGATTGGTCCATGGACGTGATGCTTGCCTCCGCGCCATCTCCCATTCTCCTGTCCAAAGTCCAGAGTTAACGTATTGCGGAGCAGGTCATCCCGCGGGATGACCCAGTGCCTCGCCAGTTCCTTTCCGGAGGCCCTCATGGGCAAGAAGTTGTACGTGGGCAATCTGCCCTACTCGGTTGGTAACACGGAATTGCAGCGCCTGTTCGAGGCGCACGGCAGCGTGGTGTCGGCCCAGGTCATTATGGACCGCGACACCGGCCGTTCCAAAGGTTTCGGCTTTGTGGAGATGGGCAACGATTCCGAAGCGCAGGCCGCCATTGCCGATATGAACGGCAAAGAGGTAGACGGCCGTTCCTTGACCGTCAATGAAGCACGTCCCAAGCCCGAAGGCGGCGGCGGTGGTGGAGGTGGCCGTGGCGGACGTGGGGGTGGTCGCGGCGGCTACGGCGGCGGACGCGGCCGCTATTAAAACCTGATTCGTCTCGATGCGAGCCGTAGGTAAGCCTTGTCACGCTTGCCTACGGCTCGTTGCTATTCCTGCGCCTTTTTGGCTCGCTCCTCTGTTGTCATCGCTTCCTTCTTCTTGCGCCATTCTTCTGCTTTCTCTTTCTTGTCCAAGAGCGTGTAGAGCTGAACAAGACGATCCAGCGCTTCGCTTAGATACATCCGAGAAGGCGTCGAGATCTTTCCGGCACGTTCCTCCATGCCCTGGTAGCCTTGCAACAGCAACGACTCGGCCTCGGCGTATTTCTTCTGAACCAACAAGTTGGCGCCAAGACGCGACTGCGCGTGGAACGTCGCCCAGACGTCAGGCTGTTTTTGTTGGCGGCTGGTGAGGAGTTCGCGCCAGAGTGGCTCGGCCTTTTCGTGCTGACCCTTGATGTCATATATCATTGCCATGTTTTCTACGAAGATCAGGACGGCAGGATTGTTTGGGTTGAACTGTTTGCGGGCCTTGACCAGCGCCGATTCGGCCAATGGCAAAGCGTCGTCCAGGCGGCCCAGGTCCTGGTAGGTCCTGGCGAGGCTATTCTGGGTGTAAAGCACGTAAGGGTGATCCGGGCCGCGTTTGGCGAGCTGGAGCTTGAGCGTCTCCTCGAATAGCAACGCGGCATCTTTCGGGCGGCCAACCGCCCGATACGCTAGCGCGAGATTATTCATGCTGGTCAGCGTATCGGGATGATCCATTCCGAGGGCAGCCTTACGTCGCTTAAGCGTTTCTTCTCCCAGATTTACCGCATCCTGGATTCGGCCGCACTCCCGATAGGCACCCATCAGATCGCTCATGCTGATGAGCGTGATCCGGTGATCGGGACCGAGGACCGCCTTGAGTCCCTTGAGCGTCTTTTCAAATATCGGCAGGGCGTCGTCGAGGCGTCCAGCTGCCTGGTACGCCTCCGCCAGATTGTTCAGAGTGATGAGGGTCTCCCGATGGTTGGGTCCAAGCCTTTCCTTCTTTTTCTGCCACGTTTCTTCCAGTAGGGGCACGGCCTCCTTGGCACGACCATCGGCCATGTAGGCCATGGCGAGGTTGTTCATGCTCTGAAGCGTGTCTGGATGATCGGGCCCCAGGACGGTTCGGCGCTGACGAAGGGATTCCTGGTAAAGAGGCAGCGCGTCCTTGAGCCGGCCGGTCTGTTTATAGAGCAAAGCCAGATCATTCATCGTTCCCAACGTCAGGGGATTCTCGACGCCGAGCCTGTCCTTGCACAATTCCAGTGTCCGCTCGTAAAGCGGCAAGGCATCCTTCCAGCGTCCCGATTCGAGGTACAAGAAAGCAAGTCGGTGCATGCTCGTGATCGTATCGAAATGGTCCGGTCCGAACACGGCCTGGCGTCGCTCTAGCGTCTCGGCAGCTACCGCCAGAGCGTCGTTCCAGCGGCCATCGTCCTGATAGGCCCAGGCGAGATTATTCATACTGATAAGAGTATCTGGATGGTCCGGCCCCAAGTGCTCCTTGCGGAGTTCGACCGTTCGCTTATACTGCTGGATGGCCTGCCTGGCCTGGCCGAGATAAAGGTAAGTCTGTCCGAGGGCATGTCGGATCTCTGCTTCGACGCGCGGCTGATCGTGAAAGGCGACGGCGATTTTCGGTTCCGCGGCATCCGCCGCCGCCTGGATGCTGGCATCGACACCGAGGCCACCGTCCTGCTCCTTTGGCCGGGCCGCCGCCAGAACCTTGTCCTGGAAAAATGTGAGCACAGCCCGCACTTCCGCTTCGGCTTGTCGGGCCGTGGCGGCGCTACCCTCGGCTGCCGTTCGTTGCCGATCCACCTCATCCCGTTGCCGTTTTGCTTCCAGCAATCCTAGACTTGTACCGACAATGCCGCCCACGAGTGCTAATACCACGAGCGCCGCGGCTATCACCGGTCCTTTGTGACGAGCCACGAACTTGCGCAGCCGATACGTCGCCGAGGGCGGACCAGCCGATACAGGTTCCTTGGCCAGGTATCGCTCGATGTCTCTGGCCAGGTCGCTGGCTGTCTGATAGCGGCGCGTGCGTTCCTTCTCCAGGCACTTCATGACGATCCAGTCCAGCTCACCCCGAACCAGCTTCACCAGCCTCTGCGGTTCCAGCCGGCGTTTGTCGGCGAGAGTGGGGAGATCCGTCGCGCCGGAAAGATTGGTGCTAGGCTTTGGCGGCTCCACTTCGCGGATGGTGCGCAGTATCTCTGTGAATGCAAGGCGGCGCAACTGTCCGGAAGGAAAAGGCGTGGCGCCGGTCAACAGTTCGTATAGCAATACGCCCAACGAATACACATCGGCACGTGTGTCGATATCGAGGTTTGTCATCTCGGCTTGCTCGGGCGCCATGTACTCCAGGGTGCCCACGACCTGGCCCACCTCGGTAGCGATGGTGTATTCGCTCAACTTCTGACTGACGGCCTTGGCGATGCCGAAATCAATGATTTTGGGCGTTGGCTCACCGTCGTAACGGGCGACGAGCACATTACTCGGCTTGAGATCGCGATGAATGATGCCCTTTTGATGCGCATGCTGCACGGCCTGGCAGATTCGAACAAACAATTCCAACCGCTCCTGCGGCGTCAACTGTTCCTGATCGCAAAATCGAGTGAGCGGGACGCCCTGGACAAGCTCCATAACGAAGTAAGGCCGACCCTCCGACGTACTAGCGGCGTCCAGAACTTTCGCGATGTTAGGATGATCCATCATCGCCAGGGCCTGGCGCTCGGCGTCGAAGCGAGCCAACACAGAGACGGAATCCATTCCTGTCTTGACGACTTTGAGGGCAACACGGCGCCTCACAGGTTCGGTTTGTTCCGCCATCCAAACGATGCCCATCCCGCCCTCGCCCAGTTTCTCAAGCAAGCGGTAGGGACCGATGTGTTTTCCGGAATCTTCCCGCGCGGGCACAAAGACATCCTGGCTGCTCGCTTCTCCCACGGTATGGGACGCCTGATCCTTCACTGTTGCCCGCGTAGCTCGGAGGGTCGTCGGGTCTTTGTACGAATCGTCACACCGTTCGAGACGGCGCAGCCGGGCCTCAATGCGTTCGCGCAAAGCCGGATCGTCGCGGCACGCCCGATCAAGAAAGGCTGCACGTTCGGCAGGGTCCGTCTTTTCGAGGGCGACAGCGAACAGGGTTTCCTCGGTCATGGATGAAATTCGCTCGCGCTGAGGGGATGTACGTACCTATGCTATGAGACTTGTCCATGGCATGCCACACCAGTTCCCGGAACATCTCGGGAGAGTCGGCGTTCACCCGTCACTCGTCGAATTGAGGAACCTCACCTGCACGTCCGGCCCTTGTATGTGGTGCAACAGATGCCGCGGGAGATGACAACGAATGCTCACACGGTTATCGTTGAATTCTTGCCGGTAGATGTCGGCGTGAGCGGCGAGATAGGACAAGACTTTGCCGTTGCCCGCGCCGGTCTCGATTTCTGCATCGGCGAAGTCGGAGCTGAGCATCTCGATCACTGCCTCCTGTAATTCATCAAGTCCTGTGCGCTGGACAGCGCTGACGGCCACGGAGCGAGGATGATGACGCTGCAATACGTGCAAATAGGAAAGATCACTCACGCGATCGGCCTTGTTGAGCACCAGAAGCATCGGCTTCTCTTCGCAACCCAACTCTTTGAGCACCGCGTTGACAGCCTTGATCTGCTCCTCTGCATAGGGATTGCTGGCATCGACAACGTGCAACAGCAAGCGCGCTTGGCGGGCCTCTTCTAGCGTCGCCTTGAACGAGGCAACGAGATGGTGCGGCAGATCGCGGATGAAACCAACTGTATCGCTTAGCAAGACCCGGTCCCAGTCCTTGAGGCGCCACTGCCGCGTTCGCGTGTCGAGCGTCGAAAACAGCTTGTCCTCGACGTGAACGCCGGCCCCAGTCAGGGCGTTCATGAGTGTGCTCTTGCCGGCGTTGGTGTAGCCGACCAGCGAAACCGTGTGTTCTTCGCGTCGGCTGCGGACCTCGCGCTCTTTGCGCGCCTGCACCTCGACAAGGCGCGCCTTCAAATCGCGGATGCGTTGATCGACGAGTCGGCGGTCTTCTTCGAGCTGCGTTTCGCCGGGTCCACGCGTGCCAATACCACCCGCGGTTCGACCAAGGTGGCTCCACATTTGCCGCAGTCGCGGCAGCGCGTACTCCAGCTGGGCCAATTCGACCTGTAGCCGAGCCTCGGCGGTGCGCGCTCGTGTGGCGAAGATGTCGAGGATCAATTCGCTGCGGTCGAGCACTTTGAGCTGGGTAGCTTTTTCGAGATTGCGGATCTGGCCCGGAGACAAATCGTTGTCGAAGATGATGACATCGGCATCCGTGGCTTGCACCTGCTCCTGTAGCTCCTCGAGTTTACCTTTGCCGATGTAGCTCTTGGGATTGATTTTCTCGCGGCGCTGGCAAAGCCCGCCGACGACAATGGCGCCCGCCGTTGTCGCTAAGCCACGCAGCTCGTCCAGGGGATCGCTGCTGATCCAGGGCCGGTCGGGCAGGGCCACACTTACAAGATAAGCACGTTCAAGATGAACGGTCAGTTCGTCGCGTCCAGTGTCGAGACTCACTTGTTAGCGATTCCTCCTTTGTTTCTTTATTCTACCCTCTGTGGCAGACGGAAACAAATGGCGAACCAGTCGGTCCATTCGCTAAGTGACAGTCAGCTCGATTCGGAGGTTCGTTTTTCCACGAGTAGAATGGCCTCAGCCATAACTCCGTCTCCGTTTGGTGATCCGGCTGAGAAGCAAACGGTTGTCTTGTTGGAGCCTTACCGTTCGCCTTGACGGCTTGCCGCCCGAAAAACTAGGATTACGGGGCAAGGATGCTTGCCTCCAGCCCACAACATCACACTCTCCCCATTTGGGCGGGTGGGGCTGTGGCTCATTCTACAGGGATCCAAGTGATGATGTATCAGCGTCCATTCGTTCGTCATAAAACCCGCGAAGTCCAGGTCGGCGATAAGATCGTCGGCGGCGACAATCCCATCTGGGTGCAGTCAATGACTGTGCCCGATACACATCTCGTTGAAGAGGTTGTCACACAGATTCATCGATTGGAGGAGGCCGGCTGCGAGCTGGTGCGCGTCACCGTGCCCAAGGCCGAGGACGCGGCCGCACTGGGCGAAATCAAGAAACGCATTCGCATTCCGCTGATCTGCGACATCCATTTCGATTACAAAATGGCGCTGGCCGCGCTGGATCATCCCATCGACAAAATTCGTATCAATCCCGGCAACATCGGTGGATACGACCGCTATCGCCAGGTCATCCGCAAGGCCAAGGACAAGGGCCTTCCCATGCGCATCGGCGTTAATGCCGGCAGCCTGGAACGCGAGATGGCCATGAAGTACGGCTACCCCTGTCCGCCGGCCATGGTGGACAGCGCCCTGCGCTACATCGAAATCGCTGAATCGGAAGGCTATCACGACCTGATCGTCTCGCTGAAATCCAGCGATGTGCTTACCGCAGTCGAAGCGTATCGGCTGTACGCCAAGCAAGCCAATTATCCGACGCATATCGGCATCACCGAGGCCGGCAAGGCTCCGTACGCTGTTACGAAATCGGCGTGTGGCCTCGCTCCGCTCTTGCTCGACGGTATCGGCGACACGATCCGTATCAGTTTGCTCGGCGATCCTGTGCCGGAGATTCAGGCGGCTTTCGATATTCTGCAGGCGACGCAGCGGCGTGTGCGCAAGCCGGAGCTGATCGCCTGTCCGACGTGCGGCCGGCTGGAGATCGACCTGGAAGGCATCGTCGCCGAAGTCGAGCGGCGTTTGGCCGGGCACAAGACACCGGTGAAAATCAGCATTCTCGGATGTGTGGTCAACGGCCCCGGAGAGGCCCGCGAGGCCGACCTCGGAATCGCCGCCGGCAAGGGCAAGGGCGTCATTTTCAAGCGCGGCGAGATCATCCGTCACGTGATGGAAAGCGAAATGGTCGATGCCCTGCTCGAAGAGGTCGCCAAGTGGGAAGAAGAAGAAGCGGCCTCAGGTACACTTATGCGCGAGAAAAGCGTAGAGACGGGCAATCATCGCGTGCGTCTGCCGATGCTCAAATAAACGCAAATTCTATCGTTCGATGGACCGCGGTTCGTAGGGCAATGGGCGAGGAGGAGGCAACTCGTCCTTGCTCTCGTCCTCGGCGGGAGTTCGTGGCGGGCTGACTACGGGTGCCGGAGCATTGTTCGCCGTGGCGGCGCTGCGAAAGGTTATCCGATATTCCTTGCGGTCGTAGGTCGTGAGGCGGATGTAGCCACCTTCGTACTCAAAATGCTCGTTTGGTTTGCGCCCGTCGCGCGTGGCCGGATTGTCCACGCCTTCCTCTTCATTGACGATTACGTAGCCGTCCGGACACTTTCGCTTCATCAAATACTCAGCTCGGTTGCGGTAGTAGCTGGGCCATTGATTGGTGTTATTAGGAATGGCAACGACACCTCCGTCGGGTGCGTCACGTATGAGGCGGACTTGTCCACAGCCAACCAACGAGCCGGAAGCGTAAGCGATGGCGAGGTAAACGAGCCGGAAGCGTAAGTCGCTGTAAGGCAGGCGTCGCTCACGCTTCCGGTTCGTTTGGTTGTCCTCTCGCATGATTTGTCCCTGCCTTCCGGCTCGTCGAGGCTATAACGCGCTTCTTTCGCGCTTGTCAAGACAGATCCTCTGCGCGATCCAGGTGGAAATCGTATAATCTCGGCAGGTCATCCCACCTGCATCAAGGAGTAATCATGCGTGCCAATCCCGTCAAACAAGCACTGAAGTCCGGCCAGCCGTCGATCGGCACGTGGCTATCGCTGGGCAGCATTGTGGCCTCGCGCTTTCTGGCCCGCGCCGGCTTCGCCTGGCTGACCGTGGACATTGAACACACGCACGTCGATTGGGAGACGGCCACGCACATGATCGCCGCCATCGCCGACGCCGGCTGCATCCCCCTGGCGCGCGTGCCGGCCAATCGCCACGATCACATCAAGCGCGTTCTCGACAACGGAGCGCACGGCATCGTCGTGCCGATGGTTAATAGCCGGCAAGAAGCGCTCGACGCCGTCAGCGCCGCCCGCTACCCGCCGATCGGCACGCGCAGCGTCGGTGGCAGCGTCCACGCTCTGAATTTCAGCACGACCGCCATCGATTATTTCAACCACGCCGATCAGGAGATCCTGGTCGTTCTGCAATGCGAACACATACAGGCCGTCGAGAATGCCGACAGCATTTTTTCCGTGCCGGGCATCGACGCCATATTCGTCGGACCAAACGATCTGGCAGCCAACATGCGCAGTAAGGACGGCAAGCCGCCCAGTGGCGCGGCAACCGCCGAAGCAATGAAACATGTTCTGGCCACTTGCAAGAAATACGGCGTTGCTGCCGGCGTACATTGCTTTAGCCCAGAGGAAGTCAAAGCGCGAATCGAAGAGGGTTGGCAATTCCTCGCCATCAACAGCGAACTACGGATGATGCTCGAAGGCGTTGGTAATGCAGTGGAACGCCTCGGACTCAAGCCGGCTCGCGCCGAGACCGCGATGGCGCGCTATTAAGGTGAATCGTGGACAAACGCAAGCTCCTTATTCAGCTCGACAGCGATCCGCAGCCGAGTGTGTTCGATCAGGTCGTCGCCTACGACGCCGGCGCAGATGTTGTGTTTAGCTACGGCGGCGCGACGCCGGAGACGGTGCGCGACAAGGTGTACGGGGCCATTTTCACACGCGGGCCGAAGGATCTACATCGCACGGCCATTTTCATCGGTGGCGGAAACGTAGCGATGGGAGAAAAACTGCTGGACGAAGTGCGCAAGCATATGTTACCGCAGTTTGGTCTGCGCGTGTCCGTGCTCCTTGACGCCAACGGAGCCAACACGACGGCAGCGGCAGCAGTGCGCGCCGCGGCGCGCCATCTAGATCTAAATTCGACGAAGGCAATCGTGCTTGCCAGCACCGGCCCTGTGGGGCAACGTGCAGCCCTCTTGCTGGCGCGGCAAGGGGCACACGTTCGCCTGGGTTCCCGACAAGCGGCACGGGCTGCGGCGGTGGCCGAGAGCATTCGCACAAAGATCCCCAATGCCAAACTGGAGCCTGTCGCTGCCGATCCTACCAGCGATCTCTCGTCGGCTCTGGCCGATTGCACGCTGGTGATCGCCGCGGGTGCGGCTGGCGCTCTGCTGCTGCCGCGCCGCGCGTGGCAAGAGTGTCAAACGCTGAAAGTGCTGGTCGATCTCAATGCCGTACCCCCTGCCGGGATTGAAGGCGTCGGGATCGCCGACAAGGGGGCCCAGCGCGAAGGAGTCCTCGCTTACGGAGCCATCGGCGTCGGCGACTTGAAAATGAAAATCCACAAGGCCGCCATCGCACGGCTATTTGAGCGCAACGATCAGGTACTGGATGCCGAAGAGGTGTACGCCCTCGGCGAGGGTCTGTGATGGCGCAGATGCTCCGCGTCGCCGGCACCGACCCCGGCACTGGCAGTCTCGATCTCCTCATCCTCGAAGACGGCGCAGTCGGAGAACAATGTCGCTTCACTCCGGAACAAATGCAAGCCGATCCCGCGCTGCTGGTTCGCTGGTTGGACGAGCGCGGTCCCTTTCACCTCATCGCCGGTCCTTCCGGGTACGGTCTTCCATTGGTTCGTGCGTCCGACTGCACCCCGCGAGATCTCGCATTGATGACACTCGTTAGGCCCGACGAGCGCGGCGCCGACGATGCACGGCGTAAGGGCGTCCCTGGATTCTCGTCGCTTCTGCGTGAGCTGCTCGCCTCGAACCTTCCCGTAGTCTTTCTCCCCGGCGTGATCCATCTGCCGACGGTGCCGACGCATCGCAAGATCAATCGCATCGATCTGGGCACAGCGGACAAGCTGTGTGTCGCCGCCTTGGCACTGGCGCAGCGGTCCCGCAAATTGGACCTCGAATACGAGGATTATCACGGCTGCATTCTCGAGCTGGGTTCGGCATTCACGGCATGTATGGTGTTGAGCGGTGGGCAAGTCGTCGATGGCCTGGGTGGCACGAGTGGTCCGCCGGGCTGGCGTGGCAGCGGCGCCTGGGATGGCGAGCTGGCCTACCTGCTCTCTCCTTTGCAGAAGCGCGATCTGTTCATGGGCGGCGTCGCTTCCGTTTCCGACGCTGCGAGTGGCCGGCGGTTGTACCGCGAATCGCTGGTCAAAGCCGTGTCGAGTCTGCGCTCGTTGACGCGCTTCGAGGAATTGGTTCTGTCGGGACGCTTGCTCGAAACAGAGCCGGACTTGATGGAGAAAGTAGCCGCGGATCTCAGCCTCATTGTGCGTGTGGTACTTCTCGAAGCGCTGCCGGGCGCATGGGTGAAGCACGCGGCCCAGGGGGCAGCGCTAGTCGCCGATGGTTTGGCGGGCGGAACATACGCCTCGTTGGTCGAGCACTTGCAATTGAAGGCGGCAAGTGGAACAGCGCTGGACTGGATTTGTCATCCGCGTCACATCAACCTCTAATTGGTAGCATAGCGCCGTTGTTATTCGGGGAGAGCTCGATGCCGTCGATTAAGCTCAGTCGGTACGAGGCGGAAGAGGGCAGCTTGCCGGACGTCTGCATGTGCTGCGGTGTAGAAGCGACGGAGCGGAAACGCAGACGGTTTGTTTCGCACCCCTTGTGGGTCTACGTGCTTATGCCGTTCGGCTACATTCCCTATGTGATCGTTGCAGCCATACTCACCGAACACATTCGCTGTTACACACTTTTCTGCCCACGACACAAGAATTATTATCGCAGCCGCAACCTAATCGTTTGGGGCGCGCTGGTCTTAGTCTTGTTTCTCATCATCGGTGGTCTCATCCTTGCGTTCTCGCTATCGAGCCATGTGAGCGAATCGACTCAAGAACTTTTGGCCGGATCGACTTGCCTGGGTAGCGTTTTGCTTTTACTCTTGTGGCTCATTTCAATTCCCATTTCGCAAGAGACGGCGATTCATCCGACCAAGGCCACAGAGCATCACGTGACTCTGAAATGCGTTTGTCCCGCTTTCGCCGAAGCGGTGCAACAGTATCGCGCGGATCGCAAAGACCAGTCACAAACGGACGAAGTCCGCCAACGATCTCGGCCACGACGCTCGCCAGATATCCGCACGGGAGATGATGACCGAATTCAGCCGTCTTAGCTGTCGGCAAGCGGGGCCGAAGCCGCGACCCCGCTTGCCCAGGATTTCACGCGAACACTTCGGTCCCCTTCATCGCCGGACGCGGGAAATCATTCGTGCAACGAAGGCAACTCTCTCGATCGCGCGGCACGGAGGCTCCGCAATCGGGGCAGGATTCTAACACTGGCCAGGAGAGCCCGAAGCGATAGCCAATCCATCCGGGCAGACCCAAAAGCAGCACGAACAGCGGCCAAACGATTCGCTGCGAACGGCTGGCTCCGTAACGCACTTGCCGCCGGTAGCAGCGGAAGGCTAAGCCAGCGGCCAATACTTGAGCGATGGCCAGCGCCGGCCAAAACTGGCGCAGATTCTCAGCCAGCGCTTGCCGGTAAGTCAACTCTTCTGGGTGATTCGGCGCGAGGAAGCAGGCAATGCCGCCAACGACCGCAAGTGGAGAAGGCAGCACAATTCCCATCTGCGTCGGAGTCAAAAACAGGGCGCCTCCGGTCAACGCGACTGGCGTCTGGCGGTATTGGCCATCTGGTTTGACCCAACAGATTTGGTGCTCGAACTTCCTCGTCGGCTCCTGAGCAGGCAATGTCCAGTACATGACTGCTTCGCCTGCCGACGTTTCCATAACCGCCAGGTCGCGCCCGCGGCCTGGCTCGGGAATCGGATAACGACGCAGCACTGTCCCATGTTCATCCAACACGAGCAGTGTATCCTCGGTTCGGACGGCCAAGCGTTGAAGAATGCCGTGCTTGGTCTGGTTGGCCTGGTAGACATCGGGAAGCAGCATTGCCGAACGGAGGCGCGCGTCGTCGAACACGACCTCCATCGTACGGCTGTGCAAATCGACATGGTACATCTTGCCGCCGCGGCCGAGCAGATAGATGTCCCAATCCGAGACGAAGCCGCGCGGGGCGCGTACCTGACGAGAGGCACGAGAAGGCTCATGGCTAACAATCACGCGGGGCTTCTGTCCCCACGTGTATGCGGAACCGCTAAAGGGGATTAGCTCCTCCTCCGGAGGCGGCGTGTCGCGGAAGCCGGCTGTGCCCAGATAGCCAATCCGCGTTTTCGTCTCCTTGTCGTAAGCGACGAAATAAGCCGTGCCTTCGGGCCGTCCATAGGTCACGAGATACCAAACGGTCGTGAGCGAACGCCCATCGAAGAAGACAGAAATGCGAGCTTCCCACGAGACATTACTACTTGAGGCTCGCTCCGGCAATTTCGCTGCCAGGAAAGTGCCACTCGACGGAGCATCCTGATCTTCGGCCAGGGTTATCGGCTTACCCTCTAAATCGGTGTATCTCCCGACTTGGTCCTCACCCGCAGTGCGATGCGAGATACAGGGCGTGCCATCGGTTAAGAAGCGGAGCGCCTCTACCTCGAATGTGCCCACGCGCATCACGTACTCGACAACTTCTACAGACCACATGCCAAGCAATCCCCAGACCACTGCGAAGCCAACGGCCAACATTGCGGCCAGGACCAAGGGCTGACCGATTCCATTCTTCTTCACGATTGAACTCCTCCCCTTTAAGCGTAATCCCTCACGCGCGCCACGAAACAGATGTTCGCTGCCAGCAGTCCGTACATGACCAGAGTCAGCGGAAAGCCAAGCGACCACCACCAGGGAATCATGTCCACAAGCACGACTATCGTTGCCGTTGCGATCAGCGGCAGCAGGCGCGTGCCGAACCAGCGACCCGGACGGAGCCCGCTCAGAAACGCTCCCAGGTACAACAGAGGTGTTTCCAGGATGATCTCCCACGCTGCTTCGGTCATGGACCACTCGAACGGGCTGGCATGGTGGCCGGGTTTCGCCGCCCAGGCGCCGTACAAAAGGACGGGAATGCTGGCACAGAGAACAAACACGCCAACCCCCATCGCCAACTTCAGGAGAAAAATCGCGTCGCGTCGCACAGGTCGATGCAGTAGAAACAAATAGGTTCCGCGCGTGGACTCCCAGGCCGATTGGCGAAATCCAAGGGCGACGGCGAACAGAACCGTCACAATCGTGAAGACCAAAATGAACTCTCGGCCGAGGAACGGCACCTCGCGCGTTCCATTGGGCATGCCCGGAAACCAGTCGAATACCCGCGCACCCATCAGGCTGGCCACGAGCATCATGTATACCGCCAAGGCAATGGCGGTGATACCGAACGCCTCACGCAGCTCCTTCCACGCCAACGCTTTCATTGGCTCCTCCTTGAATATCGGATTGTGTTTGTGTGAAAATTGGCAGCGAACGTCGTGGGCCGCGCGTGTACTCAATGAATGCGTCTTCGAGATTCATTTCGACTATCTCGATGCGGCGCGGCGATAACGTCTCTATCGACGCTCGCTGACGCGGGCCATATCCGACGAACACCAGTTCGCGCCGTGTGCCTACTCGCCAATCGCTGAGCAATCCCGGGCACGGCGGTAGCTCCGGTGGCTCACCGCCAAACTCAGCCACCACCTTGCGTACCGACGATTTGAACTGCTCCGCCGGGCAATCGACGCGCAGCACACCGTCGATCATGACGCCGACTCGATCGGCCACGCGCTCCACATCGCCCAGAACGTGTGAGCTGAACAGGATCGTCCGGCCGCGCCGATGGATGATCTGGATCATCGATTCCAGAAAATCGCGGCGGACGTTGGTGTCGAGTCCAAGCGTCGGATCGTCGAGAATGAGCAATTCTGGGTCGGGCGCCAGGGCGAGAGCCAGCGATACCTGGGCGCGTTGCCCTTTGGAGAGCCGACCAATCTTCGCTTTGGGCGACAGAGCGAAGTGATCGAGAATCTGTTCCACAAATCGATGATCCCAATTGGGATAGAAAGAAGATGTAAAAGCGACGGCTTGACGGATGGTCATGCCGGTGTAGAGCGGATGGCCTTCGGCGAGATAAGCGATGCGAGCGCGGCTTGCGGCCGACAGCGTCTCGACATTTTCGCCAAGCAATTCGATGCGCCCATAATCGGGGCGCACCATGCCGGTGAGCATTTTCAGTGTCGTGGACTTGCCGGCGCCATTGCGGCCCAGCAGTCCGTACACGGTCCCTCGTGGAATTCGCAGATCGAGTTGATCCACGACTTTTCTTCCGCCGTAATACTTGGTCAACCGTTCGGTTCGGATGGCATCGTCCATGACGTTTGGTCCTCCTTTCACGCCGCTCCTTCGGTTTGCCAGTGAAATTCGCGCACACGTTTGGCTACGAGCCGCAGCACTCCGTCTGCGGAATAGCCCAGATGCACCGCCTCTGTTAACCAGCGATCGAGCTGTTCGGTCAGCTTCCGATCGCGTGCCGCCCGGGTCAGATCGTTCCTCGGTTGAGCGACGTAGATGCCGCGTCCGGGCCGGCTGACGAGCAATCCTTCGCGTTCCAGCTCGGTGTAGGCACGGGCCACCGTATTTGGATTGACGACCAACTCGCGCGAAAGCTGTCGCACCGAAGGCAGTCCTTCCTCCGGCTGGAGTTCCCCGCGCGCGATCGCTTCACGGATTTGCTGGGCCAGTTGTTGATAGATGGGCACCCGACTGGCCGTGCTGACATGTAAACCCATCGCTTCATGCCTCCTTGCATGATTCCGGGCTTCAACTGTATGAACACTCTTAATACAGTTGAGGCAAAGAAACAAGACGAGTTTTCTGTGTTCCGATGAGGTATAAATCGAATGCTTCCCATATTGCTCGATCTAACGAATCGTTTGGCGGTTGTCGTTGGTGGTGGCCAAGTGGGTCGGCGCAAGGCATCGGCCGTGTTGGCTGCGGATGGGCGGGTGCGCTTGGTCTGCCTGGAGTCACGGCCAGCCGAGATGGGCGATTCACGCCTGGAATGGCGGACAGAACCATATAACCCGGAACACCTGGAAGGTGCGGCGCTGGTGTTTGCTGCCGGACCCACAGACTTAAATGCTCAAGTAATTGGGGATGCACGGGCACGTGGAGTGTGGGTGAATGCCGCCAGCGAGCCGGCATCGGGTGATTTTTTCCTGCCGGCGATTGTACGCCGTGGTGATTTCCTGCTGGCGATCAGCAGCGGAGGGACCGCTCCGACACTTGCGCGAGTCGTACGTGAACGCTTGGAGAGCGAGTTCGACGAAGCGTTCGGCGTCTGGGTTTCCTTGTTAGCTGAACTGCGTCCCCGGGTTATGGAGCGCATTGCCGATGGAGAGCAGCGGCGAATCGCACTGTCAACATTATGTCAGTGGCAATGGCTGGAACGCTTGCGAAACGAGGATTCGCGCTCCGTGCGTGCGGCGATGTACGAGATACTCGAAATGCATGCTAAATAGAATCATTAAGACACGAACGTACCAAGACACAAAAAAAGAAAATGGGACAAGAAAGAGACGTGTTTGCTTGCAGGCATGAGCTTCTTCTCTTTCTCTTTTCTCGATTTTGTACTTTCGGAGTTCTCTCTAGGAAACGATGAATGTATACGGCGAGGAGCGATCCACCTGACGGCGGCAAAGTTCAGGCAATTCCTCTTCGCTTTTGAGATGACGAATGTCACGTATGCCTTCGGAGACAAGTCGGCCATAAGCTCGTTCGAGGGGTGCGTCATCAAGCAGAATCAGAACGACAGCGACGGCCAGGCCGGCACGGCGCAGATTGCCCAGGGCAATCGCCGACTCCACGGACACTTCAGGCAGCACGGCGAGAATGGTCGCGTCGCGCGGAAGGCGGCTGATCGTTTCGCTCACCAGCTCGGCGAAGGTCAGCCCATCGGTCATCTCAATGCGGGCCAGCATCTCACGGATGCGTTGCAATTGTTCGACGCCGCGGCGTGTCTCGACTAGCAGTGGCTGCAGTCGTTCATTGTCTTCGCTCATCGCCGCCGTGGCGCGTGCGTCCTGGCGGGTGCGCGGATCCTGCTCCCAGCCTTCGGTCTTGATGCGATCGACGGCATCGCGGCCGTTAGTCGCCAGGCCAATTTGCTGGCCCATTTCGTAGATCGCATTGGCTAACGATACTGCTGTAGTAACTGCCAGCTCGGAGCGAAAAGGCTCGCCCTGCTGATAGTAGCCGGATTGATGAAAGTCGAGCAGCACGGTAGCGCCGGACAGCGTCGAAGGTTCATGGACTTTGCTGTGCAAGGCGCCGGTACGAGCGGTGGCTCGCCAGTGAACTCGATTGAGGGGATCGCCGGCCTCGTAGGGACGGACACCGGCGATTCGCGTCGGATCTTCGTACAATCGATGCGTCAGCCGCACATCGCCGATTGGACGACGTGAAGCAATATCGTACCCCAATAGAGGCACGATGCGCGGGTAGACGAGAAGGAACGTCGGTTCGGTCAGGACGCGGAATCGACGATGCAGGCCGAACAGATCGCCGCTCTCCAGTGTTACCGGGCCAATCTGAAAGTAGCCGCGCATCAGACACTCGATCTGATATTTCATCTCCAGCGTGGAGCCTGCGCGGAGCATGGCGATTTGCAAGCGTTTGCCCTTGATCTTGATGCGCGGGAAGCGCTTACCCAGCGCATATTGGGGCAACAGATCTTCGGCGAGAACCCAGGGCACCGGCAATGCGCCGGTGTTGGTGATGGTTAGCTCCACGGGCACGCGCTCGCCGATTTCAGCGGTAACGTGCTTGCAGTTGCGCCTCGCTTGCAGGCTTCCGATCCACGAACGGGCGAGCCAGCGGCTGAGAAGCAGTAAAGCGAGCAACACGTACATGGCGTAGGCGAGCAGGCTCGATTCCAGAAGCAGAGCTGCCAAGAGCAACAGAAGTGCGCCGACAAACCACTTCATAACAATTCCGGAATAGAACGCGGATGACACAGGTGCGGCGGATTTACACGGAATTACTTTTTTTCCGATCTGTGTAAATGCGTCCAATCCGCTTCATCCGCGTTCTATTTTACCTCTCATTACCGAAGGGATCATCGCGTTCGTCGTCGCGGTGGGCCGGTACGGGAACACGAACATCGCTGACGATCTCGTGCAGCAGCGCGGCCGGTGTCACCTTGCGTAGCCGGCTCTCCGGCCGAAGGATGAGACGATGCGCCATCACTGGCTGCACCATGCGTTTGACATCGTCGGGCATGACGAAATTGCGTCCCTGTATCGCGGCCAGCGCCTGGCCTGTGCGGAACAGTGCGATCGAGGCACGAGGACTGCCACCGAGCTGGATGTCGTCGTGGGTCCGCGTTCCCTGAACGATTTCGAGAAGATAGCGGCGCACTTTGTCATCGACGTGAACCTCGCGAATGGCTTCCTGACACGCCAGCACTTCCGCTGCCGGGACGACCGTGTTCAGGTCGTCGATGGGATGGCCGTGCTGCATGCGCTGGAGCATCTTCGCTTCTTCGTCCAGCGAAGGATAGCCGAGGCTGAGGCGGACGAGAAAGCGGTCGAGTTGCGCTTCGGGCAGAGGAAAGGTGCCTTCGTGATCGACCGGGTTCTGAGTGGCGATGACGAGGAAAGGCGGCTTGAGGGCGTAGGTTTGGCCATCGACGCTGACGCGGCGCTCCGCCATCGCTTCGAGCAGAGCCGACTGGGTGCGCGGAGTAGTGCGATTGATTTCGTCGGTCAGCAACGTCTGGGCGAAGATCGGCCCGGGACGAAACTCGAATTCGGCAGTTTTTTGGTTGAAGATGGAGACGCCGGTCACATCGGTCGGCAACAAGTCCGGCGTGCATTGCAGACGTTTGAACGTGCAACCGACGCTCTTGGCCAAGGCGCGGGCGAGCATGGTCTTGGCGACGCCGGGCACGTCTTCGAGGAGAATGTGACCCTCGCAGAAGTAGGCCACCAGCGCCAGCGTGATTTGCTGGCGCTTGCCGATGATGACCTTCTCCATGTTGGCAAGGATCTTCTGAGCAATGCCGGCCACGTCCACCGAAGGGCGACGCGCTTCGTCGGGTTTGGACATGGTGCATTCTCTCGAACTTACCAGCCCGAAGCGTAAGCGAGGGGTGGCCCTGGCTTACGCTTCGGGCTGGTATCAGCGTGGTTTGGTGCGATGGGCGCGTGTTGTCGCCACGCCATCGACACCTTGCTCCTGAGCGTGGGAACAGTCAGCGCACAAGGGACAGGCAGAGCACTGCGGTTGTTCTTCCGAGCAATAATCGTCGGCAATCATGCTGATGCCTTCGGTGAACAGAGCGCCCTTGGCCTTGGGAACAAGGTGTTCTAACGTGGCGCGGGCTTCCGCTTCCTCCTGTTCATTCTCAATCAGTCCCAACCGGGACGTGCAGCGCAAGGTCGGCGGGTCCACGGGGATGGCGTGTCCACTCAGGGAGCGCTGCACCACCCACGAGACGATGTAATCGTTGGCCGCCTGGTAGCGCGACAGTTTCTTGGCGGCCTGCTTGAGACCTTCCTTTTGCAGTTTGTCCAGGTCGAAGGAGAAGTGAATCTCAAAAACTTCCTGCAAGAAGGAGATCAGCCGCTGGGACCGCATTTCGGCGTCGGGCATGCCGGCGAACGCTTCTTCCAGCTCGCGCACCGAGCTAACGCGGATTTCGTTCCAGTCGAAAAACCTTTCGCACAGGAAACGATACGCCTCCTCCGCTTGTTCGCGCGTGGCGTTCTCGCGGCACAGGCCGTAGATGAATTGCTGCAACACCGGATGCGCTTCCTCATTCACTTCGACGGTCTTCTTGGCCGTGGTGAACACGTGGTTGAGCAAACGCTGTTTATTGATGGTGGTCGCCATGATACGTCAATCACTCCTTGAACGGGATGGCGAAGTAAGTACCAAGTACGAAGTACCAAGTACGAAACGAAGCACAGTATTTTTGTACTTTGCCCTTTGTACTTCGCACTTTCACAGGGTGTCGGCGTCGTTTTCCGCCGTTCCGTCAGAGGAACCGGACGCCGGCGGGTTCTCGTCGTTCGGCTCGGCCGACGGCGGAGCCGACTCGGCCAGAGCCTCGTTGATCAAGCGCGTCATTTCGATGCTGTTCTTCACGCCCATGTCGAGAACGAAGTTCAGCGTCGGCGTGAAGCGCGTCTGCAAACGGCGGGCGAGCTTCGATTGTATGAACCCCGCGGCATGACGCAGGCCGCGGAGAGTCAACTGCTGCTCTTTCTCTGTGCCCATGACCGAGACATAGACCTTGGCGTGCTGCAAATCGCCGGACACTTCGGCACGGGTCACGGTCACTAACTTCACGCGCGGATCGCGCAGCTCAAACAAGATGGTCTCGCTGGCCACCTCGCGAACAGCCTCCGCGACACGGGCCAGACGGTGCGTTTTCATGATGTTATACTTCCATCTCGTGATCGAGCAGTTCGGCTACGGGATGCTTGCGCAAGGCGTTGACGATCTGCTCCAATGCCGAGCGAACGTGCTTCGCCTGATTGCCGACCATCGCCAGTCCCAAAACAGCAAGTTGGCGATCATCTTGCGCCTCTACCTCGGCTACCGAGACGTTAAAGCCGTTGCGCAGTCGGTCCTTGATGCTCTGTACCACCTGGCGCTTGTCCTTCAAGCTGCGCGACTCGCGTAGCAGCAGCCGCACACGGAGAGAACCGACAATCATCAATTCCTACGATAGGGTGCGCTGCACCTGTTCAATGCGGTACGCCTCGATGACATCGTCCACCTTGATGTCATCGTAGCCGGCGACTTTGAGGCCGCACTCGAAGCCTTCGCGCACCTCGCGTACGTCCTCCTTGAAACGTTTGAGTGACTCCAGACCGACCGAGCGATCCGCCGGCGGGTAGACGACCACGCCGCCGCGAATGACGCGCACCTTGGAGGAGCGCTCGATGTTGCCCTGCGTGACGTAACAGCCAGCGATGGTGCCGACGCGGCTGATCTTGAACGTCTCGCGGACGACAGCCCGTCCCAAATGCACAACCTCTTCGCGCGGCTTGAGCTTGCCTTCCAGTGCGGCGCGAATGTCATCGGTCAGCTGATAAATGATGTTGTACTCTTGCATCTGCACGCCGCGCTCCTCGGCCAGGGCCAGGGCGCGATCGTCCGGAACCGCATTGAAACCGACGATGATGGTGTCGCTCGGCGAGGTCAGGGCAAGCTGCACATCGCTTTCAGTGATACCGCCGATAGCCGCGTGCAGAATGCGAACGCGCACTTCCTCGTGATGCAGTTTTTCCAGCTCCTTGCGAATGGCCTCGATGGAGCCGCGGAAGTCGGCCTTGAGAATGACCTTCAACTCGGCAATTTTGGCCTGGCTGATGTCTTCCAGGCGCATGGCCTCGCGGCGTGTGACGTTGGCCTCGCGCCATTTCTCGCGACGCTTTTCGGCGATTTCGTTGGCCATCGTCAATTCCGGCACGACCATGAAAGGATCGTCGGCATTGGGCGCTTCATCAAGGCCGGTAATGCGCACCGGCACGGTCGGTCCCGCCTCGTCGATGAGCCGGCCCAAGTCATCGTACATGGCTCGGACGCGGCCGCAGCTGGGTCCGCACACGATCACATCGCCTTTACGCAGCGTACCATCGCGGACCAGCAGCGTGGCGAGAACGCCCTCTTCCTCACTGACGAACGCTTCCAGACAAGTGCCGCTGGCCGGCTTTTTGGGATTGGCCTTAAGTTCCTTCAACTCTGCAACCACCGACAGGGTCTCTAGCAATTCGTCGATGCCCTTGCCGGTGGCGGCGCTGGTTTGCACGAAAGGCACCTCGCCGCCCATGTTGTCGGGGATAAGTCCCATGCTGTAAAGCTGTTGCTCGGTCTTGCGGAGGTTGGCGTTGGGCAAATCCACCTTGTTGATGGCCACGACAATGGAAACTCCGGCCGCCTTGGCGTGGTTGATGGCCTCCTCGGTTTGCGGCATGACGCCGTCATCCGCGGCAACGACAATCACGGCAATGTCGGTGACGTGGGCGCCGCGGGCGCGCATCTTGGTGAACGCCTCGTGGCCGGGCGTATCGAGGAAGGTGATCGGCTTGCCGTCGTGCTCGACGCGCCAGGCACGGATAACCTGCGTGATACCGCCATGTTCGGTTTCCGTCACGTTGCTGTGACGGATGCGATCCAGGAGCGACGTTTTTCCGTGATCGACGTGGCCCATGATGGTCACGATCGGCGCTCGCGGTACCAGATCCTCTGGATTGTCCGGTTTCTGGCTCTCGGCCAACATCTGCTCTTCGGCGTCGGCCTGCTTCTTGACATCCAGCTCGCAGCCCAACTCCAGGGCGACCGCTTCCGCGACGACGGGGTCGAGGAGGTCGTTAATACCCGCCATTATCCCCTGACTCATCAGCTTGCCCATAAGCTCATTGGAGCGAATGCCAATCGCTTCCGACAGCGAACGCACGGTGATGGGTAATTGCACGGGCACCTTGCCCTTTCGGGGCATGGTGGGTTTGATGGTCTTGGGGCGGAAACCGGGTCGCCGTTTGCGATGCGTCTCCGTCTCTTCGTCCAATAGAGCGATGCCGCCGCGCTTGCTATCGCCCTCCATACCCTTCTTGCGGGCCTGCTGGCGGTCGCTGCGTAGTTTATGGCGCTCATCGCGTCCGGCCACGCCCGGTACGCCGCGACGATGAGGTTTTTTGGCCCCGCCCTTGCCCGCCTCTTCTTCTTCTTCGAATTCGTCGTTGACGACCTCGCCCGGCTTACCGGGCGCTTGCTTTTCCAAAGCGCGATGAATGTCCTCAATGCGGATGGGCTTATCAGAAGGTCCGAGCAGTTCATCGGGAATATCCGCGATCTTCTTGGGACCGGCCGGAGCTGCCGGCTTCTTTTTCGGCTGCTGTGGTGAGCCTTTCTGTTTCAACGGCGGCGGCGCGATCGGGGTAATGGGACGAGGACCGGAACGGCGATCCTGGGGCCGGCGATGCCCGGCCGCGGGGCGATTGCTGTCCAGATCGCGCACGCGCGTCTCGGTGAGAGTTGGCTTGGCCGGTGTACGGGGAGGCTCCGGCGCGGCTGGCGTTTCGGCGCGCGGCGGTGCTTTGGTCTCCGCGGGACGGGAGGGGCCGACGGGAGGAGCTTGTTCGGTCTTGGGTTGCGACGGCGGTTCCGCCGGCTTGCTGGCCGTAACGGGAGGAGTTACCTTTTCCGAAGGCGCGACGGGCGGCCGCGGTGGCGGCACTGCTTGAGTGCTCTTGGGTACAGGCGCAGGGGTCACGGGCGCTGCAGGCGTGGAGGTTGCCGCAGGAGCAGTAGATGCCGGTGCTGCAGCTGCTTTGCCGGGTGCCTCGGGGAGTGGCACCGGCTTGTGCGGAGTACGCCCTAACTCCGGAGGAGTCCGCGGTTTCGTTTCGAGCACCGGAACCTTGCGCTCGTGTGCGGGCAGGGTCGAGACGCCACGAGACGGCGCGGACTCTGGGCTGCTCTTCTTCTGCAAGAATTGCACGATCCGATCGCGCTCTTCCGGCTCGATGGAGCTGAGCTGGCTCTTGACTTCAATACCGAGCTGACGGCACAGAGCAACAAGATCCTTGCTCTCCATGCTCAGCTCTCGTGCCAAGACATAAATGCGAACTTTCTCGGTGACCAAGCGGAACTCCCCTGTCGGACTAATTTGGCATACCCACTCCTCCTGCAATTCGCGTCATCGCTTCCTGCCGTTAGCGGCGAAAACGATCGGCGGATGGAGCGTTACGTTGTCATCCTTGCCCTGTCATCCGGGCTTGTGATCCTCACCCGCAACGAAAAATGGGTGCTACCCCCTCATTTTAACCGATTATCGTAATGCTTCAATTGCGGTTTTTTGGAGACCATGGACAAAACAACGCCGCGACCGCAAACGAGCGGCGGCAAGTCCAAATCCACCGCTCATTTACGGTCGCGGCTCGAAGGATTATCTTATTCCGTAGGGCCGGATTCGGCAGGGGCAGTAGTCGGCTGTCCAGTAGTTGGCGGAGGCACCTCCTCCGAACTAAGTTCTTGGACCGTTTCCGTCACAGGTTCACTCGGCTTCGCCTCCGCTTCTGCGGAGAGAGGCTCCTCGTTTGTCGCTTCGGAGGCCGGCCCGGCTTCCTCAACCGCACTGACGGGCGGCGCTTCCTGCTCGGGGCCAAACAGGCTCTCGAAGGTCTGTTTGGCTTCGGAGGGCGGCGCGGCAGCCGTCTCTTCGCCCAGTGGAGCGAACAGTTTGGCGGCCTTGGCGGCCGCGGTCTGCGGCGCCGCCGGCGCGGGTGCTTCTGGTTTGGCCAAACGCGTTTCCTCTTCCTGCTCCTCCGCTCTCTCCTCCGCAAAGTTGATGATCTCTTCCGCCTGCTCTTCCGTCACGCCGCCCAGTTCGGCGAGTTCGGCTCCTTCCACGAACGTCAGGTCCGTATACGACAAGAAACCCTCCTCGATGAACGCTTCGACCATCTCCGGCGCCACTCCGGGGATCTCCAGGAAGCTGGTCTCGGCTCTCTCGATGCTGGTGTTCAGCTCCTCATGCGTCATGATCTCGATGTCCCAGCCGACCAGTTTACTGGCCAGGCGAACATTTTGACCACGGCGGCCGATCGCCAGCGACAGTTGATCTTCCTTGACCAGCACGATGGCCCGACCCAAACGCGGATAGAGCATGACGTCTTCAATGGAGGCCGGCTGCAAAGCGTTGGGGATGAGCACCTGCAATGAATCGTTCCAGCGGACGATGTCGATGCGTTCGCCGCCCAGTTCGTCAATGATGTTCTTGATTCGGCTGCCGCGGACGCCGACGCATGCACCGACGCAATCGACCTTCATGTCGATCGACGACACCGCGACTTTGGTGCGATGCCCGGCCTCGCGAGCCACGGCCTTGATTGAGATCGTCTGATCCTCGATTTCGGGAATCTCTGTCTCGAACAGCCGCCGTACAAAATCGGGGTGTGTGCGCGACAGGATGATCTTGACGCGATGCCCGACCTTGCGGACATCGAGAATCACGGCCTTGACGCGCTCGCCGACGTGATGCGATTCCCCAGGAATCTGCTCGCCTCGCGGCAGAAGCGCCTCGACCTTGCCGATCGTCACCGTGGCCGCTCCGCCCTCCAGACGTTGCACGGTGCCATGTACCAGGTCGCCTTTCTGAGCCGAGTACTGATTGAAGACATTCTGGCTCTCTTCCTCGCGGAGCAGTTGAATGATCGCCTGTTTGGCCGACTGGGCTGCGATGCGGCCAAGTTGATCGGGCGAGAGCATCTGTTCGCCTTTCTGGGCGTGGATCTCGCCAGTGGCGCGGTCGATGGAGACGGCAACGCCTTCTTCATCTTCGTAGCATTTGTGGATGGCCAGGCGAACGGCCTTTTCGATGGCGCCGAAAATGGTGTCGCGCGAGATGTTCTTTTCGCGGTGCAGCAATTCTACGCCGTTGAGTAGTTCTTTTCCGTTCATGTCGTTCCTCACCGTGATAATCGATGCGTGTCTCTCGCGCTACAAACAAAAAAAGTGGGACGTGTCCCACTCGCATGCGAGCGCCGAGTGTAAACATCCCGGTTCATCCACCGGACGTTCACACGCTCCGCTCGCCCAAGCCGTGGCACAAGGCCCGGCCGGTCGCGGGATCGAACAGGTGCGGCCGCGTCAACTCGAAGGCGGCAAGGATCGCCGCGCCCTCGTCGAGAGCGGGTCGGACAGCGAAACGACTCGTCATCCTCCAGCCCGTCGAATCCGCAACTCGCCTTTCCAGCGTGGCCAGCTGGACGGGTCCGAAACACTCTACGAAACGCACCTGCACTTCCAGCCCCCCCCTGGCCCTTCGGCCAAACCCAAATCTTCTGGGCCGCTGACCAGCGTCAGAGGCCGGCCTCGAAGGGACGCCAATTGGGGCGGCTGAAAAAAACCAAGCCCACGTCCCTGTTTCCGAAACGCAGCTGATCCTCGACTTTGCTCAGTTCGCCGCTCAGGAGGTTCATCCGAGGTCAACCGAGGTAGCCGGCAACGAAGCGATCGCCGGGAGGATTGTACAACTCCTGCGGGCGACCAATCTGCCGAACCACACCCCGATCCAGCACCGCCACGCGGTCACCCAACGACATCGCCTCGTCCTGATCGTGGCTGACGTAGATTATTGTGGCCCGAAGGCGGCGATGGAGCAAGTGCAACTCGCGTCACCAGCAAGCGTCGCCACCTTTGCCAACGCGGCCTCAATCCGAAGTCGATCTTCTGATAAACACTCAGATGAGAATACAGAGCGGGCCGTTGAAAGACCATCACCACACCGCGATGATAGGTCCACACGTTGTTTACGATGTCGTAAGTTTTGCCGACCTGTTCCAGCACCACGTCGGCCATCATCGATCCTCTGTCGTTCGCTCTAGCATAGAAAGTGCGCACCAGACCTGTCAATCTGAGCGATGCTCGTAGCCCAGGCAAGTAAGCGGCTTACGACGCACAGAAAAGAATCGCCTGGATAGGAGAATAAGGAAAGGGTCATGCCGATTTTGCCGATGAATCTATCTGTAAGGATTGTGCAGCGTTTACCCTGCTTTCCTCGCCGGACAGGTCATCTTGTTGGCAGCGGCTACTGCTTTCAAGCGCTACCGTCGTGCTGAGGGGCATCATGTTTCCGGCGTTGATTCTTGCGACGGCGCTTGTGCCCGCACAGTCCGTTTTCCCTTCCTCGCTTCCAGGCCCGCGAGTAGACCCCGACCCACCAAGCCTGTTTCCGATAGCGACGTATCAGCCCGAGTCGCCGGAAGCAGCTCCCGTGCCCGCCGTGATTTCTGCGCCAGTGCTGGGGCCATCGCGACCAACGACCGGAGGAGAGATCACTCCAACCGTGTCGGGGCCACACGCCGCGCTGCCCGACCGCTGGTGGCTGATGAAGCAGACCCAGGGCACATGGCTCGGCGCTCTGCTCGACGACAATCGGCTGTTCCTCAGCGGCTGGATCGAGCAGGCCTTCACGGCAAGTACCACCAGGTCCAGCAACTTTCCCGTCATCTTCAACGATCGGGCCAACGAGTATCTTCTCCAGCAGGCCTGGGTGCGCATGGGCCGCAAGCTAGTAACACTGGGCACCACCGAGCCGAGCTGGGGCTTTCAGATTGACGTGATTAACGGTAGCGATTATCGCTGGACGATGTCGCGCGGCCTCTTCAACAGTCAGTTGGATAATTCGACCGGCGCCCAGAACCTCTACGGCGTCGATCCAGTGCAACACTATCTCAGTCTTTACGTTCCAACATTATTCCGCGGCGTGGAATTTCGTCTCGGCCGTTTCTACGCACCGTTCAATTTCGACAGCCTTGAAGGCGTCACCACGCCGTTGTTGTCGCGGGCCTATGCATTCGCGAACTCGCCTTTCACCATGTGCGGCGTTGGCGCTTATGTGACGTTCAGCACTTCTTGGAACGGCGTGTTCCTTTTGGTCAACGGCGACGATGTATACTTTGGAGATCCATCGGAGGAGTGGCGTTTCGCCGGCAACATCAAGTGGACGCAGACAGGCGGGCGCAACGTCGTTCAATTCGGCACTTCCCTTGGCCGAGGCAAGTTCAATCCGGCCTATCCCACACCGCCGCAACAAACTACGGTCGCTCTCGCCACCGAGCCGTTTGGACGCAATAACTTCAACACCTTCGATTTCTTATTCACGCATGTCTTCAACTCCGTGTTGAGTTATAACTTGGAGATCATGTACAGCTATCAATATAACGTGCCCCAGGCGGCGTTGGCCATTTCCGATCCGAGCGGCTTTGCGAATTGGCTATCGATCTTGCACTATTTCTATTACGATCTCAATCCCCGACTGCGACTGATTGGACGCTGGGAGGACTTCGATGATTTTCAAGGACAGCGTACAGGGTTCGCCGGCCTGTACAATGCCGTCACCGGCGGTGTCCTCTATCGTTTGAATGCTTCCACCTGGCTCCGTCCGGAAGTGCGTTACGATTACAACATTCAATCCACTCCGTTTGAAGGAAAACACGGCCTGCTTACCGCCGCTATTGATACGATTATTCGCTGGTGATCTCTATTCAGATTGGCGACGACGAGTCAAATGCTCGGACCTCTCACTGAAAGGTGTGTAGCCTTTGTGAAGTGAGGTGAGAGGCCGAGCAGGTGTCTTGCGAGCAAATGCCTCGCAAACAACAGGGATGGCGGAGGAGACCAACTCTCCCTAGATCCCTTCGCCCGGAAGCCGGCTAGGCCGAGCTGCCGTTCCCTTTGACGGGTTTGGAGAACTTCGTCATCAATGCGCGCAACTCTAGATTCACCTCGAGCACGTTAATTAGCTTCATTCCTGCCAGTCCGCCCAATGGGGCGGACGCTCGTTGTCTCAAGAGGTTCTCGATCATCGTGCGAACCTCCGTCGCATCTGCACCGGTTTTCTTTACCCAGGCGTCGGCGACGCGGTCCAGTTGAAACTGAGCATTCATCAGCGTGATGTGCGGATCCAGGCCGGAACCGGAAGTCGTGAGCAGATCCGCCGGCACATCCTTTAACGGATCATGTGGGTATTTCTCGAGTCCGGAAAGCGCCTGGACAACACGATCGCGCAGCTTCGGGTTGCTCGCACTCAGGTTCGATCCACCCGACGCGCCAGCGTCGTACGAGACCGCCGACGGCCGCGGCCAGAAGTACTCAGGCCGGGTAAACGGCTGCGCGATCAAGCGCGAGCCGATCACACTTCCATCCGCAACAATCAGGTCTCCCGATGCCTTGTCCGGAATAACGCTCTGGCCGATCGCCCACAGGGTCATGGGATATAACACACAGCAGATCAGGACGGTCAAGCCGAGTAGCCACAAGTTCGCGCGGAGATGCGCGTTCATGGGATCACCATTCCCTTCAATTCGCCAGCGACATCTCACGTCATGCCCGGTAACAGGGACAATACGATGTCAATGGCCTTGATGCCGATAAATGGCACAATCACGCCGCCCAGTCCCCAAATGAGCAGATTGCGGCGCAGCAAGGCGTCGGCCCCGACCGGACGATACTTGACGCCTTTCAGAGCGATGGGAATCAGCAGCGGGATAATGATCGCATTGAAAATCACCGCCGACAAAATAGCCGATTTCGCCGAATACAGGTTCATCACGTCGATGGCCTTGAGCCAGGGC
This sequence comes from Gemmataceae bacterium, assembly GCA_036557565.1. Taxonomy (GTDB): domain Bacteria; phylum Planctomycetota; class Planctomycetia; order Gemmatales; family Gemmataceae; genus JAJPHU01. The sequence goes on along the minus strand of DATBHJ010000222.1, from coordinate 28,175 downwards.
AAGGTCGAAGCAAACAGGGCCGGCACAATGGCGAAGTATTTTGCGAGATCATTAGCGATAGAAAAAGTCGTTAATGCACCGCGCGTCATCAAAAGCTGCTTCCCGATCTCCACGACCTCTATGAGCTTGGTCGGATCGCTGTCGAGATCGACCATGTTACCCGCTTCCTTGGCGGCTTGCGTACCGCTATTCATGGCCACGCCGACGTCTGCCTGAGCCAGGGCCGGGGCGTCGTTGGTGCCGTCGCCCATCATGGCCACCAGTTTGCCGCCCTGCTGTTCCTTGCGGATGTAAGCCAGTTTCGCCTCCGGGGTTGCCTGGGCGATGAAATCATCGACGCCGGCCTTGCTGGCAATGTTTTTCGCTGTCAGCGGATTGTCACCCGTGACCATGACTGTGCGCAAGCCCATGCGCCGCAGTCGCTCAAAGCGCTCGCGGATGCCAGGTTTGAGAATATCATCCAGCACCACCAGGCCAGCGATACGACGGCCCTCGCAGACCAACAGCGGCGTCGCGCCCTGGCTGGCCACGTTATCGACCTGCTCCTGCAAGCGCGCCGGCACGCTGCCGCCTTGTTGTTCGACATGGCGGAGGACGGCGTCGGCCGCACCTTTGCGAATGACTCGACCATCCGGCAAATCGATACCACTCATGCGTGTCTGAGCTGTGAATTCAACAAAGCGCGCGCCCGACGGCAGGTTCGATATCCCCCCACCCCAACCCTCCCCCACAAGGGGGGAGGGTGTACTATTCTCCCTCCTTCCTTGTGGGGAAGGGCCTTCTTTCTCCCTCCCCCCTTGTGGGGGAGGGTTGGGGTGGGGGGGAATGCGGCGGTACAGATCGACGATGCTCTTGCCCTCTGGCGTCTGATCGGCTGCCGAAGCCAAAGCGGCAAGATGTCCCACCTCCGTGGCCGCAAACTCGCCGAAAGGGACAAAGCGGGTGGCGTGCCGATTGCCCATCGTGATTGTGCCTGTCTTATCCAGAAGCAGGGTGTCCACATCGCCGGCCACCTCGACAGCCTTGCCGCTTTTGGCCAGGATGTTGGCGCGCAGCGCCCGGTCCATGCCGGCGATGCCGATGGCTGCCAACAGTGCGCCGATGGTCGTCGGGATAAGGCACACCAGCAGCGCCACCAGCGTGGGGATGTCAGTGCCCAGGCTGCGCGCCGGCTCGCCAAGATAATCCGACATGTACAGCTCCGTATGGCGGGCCATAGGCCAGAGCGCAGCCGTGACAATGAGGAAAATCAGGGTGAACGCGGCCAGTACCAGTGACAGAGCGATCTCGTTGGGCGTCCGTTGGCGAATAGCACCTTCGACCAGGGCGATCATGCGATCGAGGAATGATTTACCGGCCCGGGCAGTGATCTGCACGACGATACAATCGGACAGAACGCGCGTGCCGCCAGTGACGCCGGAGCGGTCGCCGCCTGCTTCACGAATGACCGGCGCCGACTCGCCGGTTATTGCCGACTCATCCACGGAGGCGACTCCCGCGATGATCTCGCCATCGCCGGGGATCATCTGTCCCGCTTGCACCACGACCACATCGCCTTCATTGAGGCGCGTGGACACCGTCTCTTCCAGAAGCGCAGAGCCGTTGCGACTCGACAAAACCGTCTGCGCCTCCAGCTCCTGCAATACTTGCTGAGCGTCGTCACGGTTGCGCAGGCGATACGCAGGCGTCTCCTGGCGCGTCTTGCGCAAAGCGTCGGCCTGAGCCTTGCCGCGCGCCTCTGCCAGCGCCGAGGCGAAGTTCGCAAACAGGACCGTCAGGAGTAGCCACACGTCGAGGACTATCAGATAGCCAAGGGCCGCCTGGTAGGCTCCGGGGTTGATGGCCTTGGCAAACGTATAGAGGACCGACAGGACGGTGCCCACTTCGACCACGAACATCACGGGATTCTTCCACTGAATGTCCGGGCGGAGCATGACGAGCGACTGCACAAGGGCAGTCTTGAGCAAATCCGGAGCGAACAGACCTTTCCGCCGACTAAGGCGGCGCTCCATCTTGAGGTCTGTAGGCGAAGGCCCAGACGGTGCCGGCGTGGGCGTCGTGGGGGTCATGGTTTGCGACATAAGAAATCGACTCCAATGCAGGCGAGCGGGGGCGTAAGCCCGCTGTTGCGAAGAAACTGGGGGCTTACGCCCCCGCTCGCCGATCCGTTTCATTGCCCAAACGGTATCGGCCCCAGGTGTTCGGCAGCCGGACCGAGAACCGCCGCCGGCATGAACAACAGAGCGCCGACCAGCAGGATTGTTCCCAGCAACACGAAGCCAAATGTGATCGTATCCGTACGCATCGTTCCAGCCGTGAACGGTGTCGGCTTCTTGGCAGCGAGGCTCGCAGCAAAGGCCATCGGTGCGATGATCGGCACAAACCGGCTTATCAGCATCACTAATCCGCACGCGATGTCCCAATAGGGAGCGTAAGGGGCCGGCGTGGAGGGGTTGGCCTCGGCCTGGTTGAAGCCGTAGGTGTCACTGAGGCCTTCAAAGCCGGAGCCATTGTTGGCGGAAGACGAGCTGAACTCGTAGAGAATCTCGGAAAAGCCGTGCGGTCCGGGATTATTCGTCGCTTTCGTTCCCCAGTCGCGGACTGAGAACAGTCCAGCCGGTCCGAGTATCATTAAGGGATGAATCAACAGGGCCAACATGGCCAGCTTCATTTCGCGGGCTTCGACCTTTTTACCGAGATACTCCGGGGTCCGCCCTACCATTAGACCTGCCAGGAAAACGCCGACAACCAGATAAATCAAAAAGTTGATCAACCCGACGCCCTTGCCGCCCCAGATACAGTTGAGCCACAAGCCGGTCAGCGGCGTCAGCCCAGCCAACGGGTTGAGACTGTCGTGCATGGCGTTGACCGAACCGTTTGAGGTGTTCGTCGTCAGGGCTGCCCAGGTAGCGCCGGCAGAGGTGCCGAAACGCAGCTCCTTGCCTTCAAGGTTCCCCAGTGACTGATCCACGGGCAACGGGGCAACGGCAGGAACCGCGACGGTCCGTTCGCTGCCTTCCGCAGTTGCGATCGGATACGTCCGCTCGGCTTGACCGATCAGTGCAGGATTGGGCAGCCTTGTGTCGAAATGCACGGCCCAGACAATGGTGCCGGCGGAGAGGACCAACATAACGCCGAAGATCACCGCGGCGTGCCGGAAATTGTTGAGCATCCGGCCGAGCATGACGAGGGAGGCGATGGGCAACAGGATGAGGGCGACGCACTCCAGGAAGTTGGTCCAGGCGTTGGGATTCTCGAACGGATGGCACGAGTTGGCCCCGAAGAAGCCGCCGCCATTGGTGCCAAGTTGCTTGATGGCGACCAGCGCCGCAACTGGCCCGCGGGCTATGATCTGAGGCTTCGGCTGTCCGTCGGCCTCCGAACCCATTGCACCACTTTCGACTGTCTGGGCCTGGACAGCTCCCTCGAATGTCATTGGCATTCCACCATGCATAAGAAGGAACGCCAGGACGAAAGCGAACGGCAGCATGACGTAGATCGTTCCGCGCCAGAGATCGAGATAGAAGTTGCCCATGTCGTGGTCGCCGCGCAGGCCGCGAAGAATCGCCACCAGGGCAGCCAGACCGACTGCGGGCGAAACAAACTGTGTCCAGACGATGGCGAACAGTTGGCTGAAGTAGGAGAGGTGCACTTCGCCCGAATAGTGTTGAAGGTTGGTGTTGCTCAAAAACGAACAGACCGTGTTGAAGATCGTAGATGGGCTCAGCATTTTCTTGCCGTCGGGGTTTAGCGGCAAGATGGGCTGCAACGCCAAGACGAGGAAGGTGAACACGAAGATTACCATGTTGAAGTACAAAAGCGACAGGATGTACTGCTTCCAATCTTGCGGTCCGGTATCAACGCGCTCCTCGATCCAACGCAGTACGCGGGGTGCGCGGTACCGCCCATCCATGATCCAGGCCAGGTACAACCCAGAGGGAACCGCCAGGATGAAGGTGATCCCGAGGATCAGCACAGGCAAGATCCAAATCGACATCGGAGACGCCTTTCGTCCCTAAAACCACTCGGGGCGCAGCAAGGCTGCGAGAAGATAAGCAAACAAGAAGAGACTCATCAGGACGGCAATCCAGATCATGAGTACACCTCGCCCTACACCTTGTCGCAGCCCGTCACGAAGGCGAACATCAGTCCGAGCGTGGCAAGGCCGAGCAAGAACATCGCCGGCAGGCAAACAACAAGATCCATGGGATAGCCTCCTTCTCATGTGGCCCCCTAACGATGAGCAACTGACGCGCCTTTGAGGTCGGATTCCCAAAGACTAAGGCAAATAAGGATTTTCGCACAGAACCCGAGAAGCGTCTTCTGTCAAACTCTTGCAAGTTGCCCGATCACCCTTGCAATTTGCAACCTGAACGCATGAGACCGGCCGCTGGCGAGAAAATCACCCTTCTGGCTAAGAAACTCCTTGAATAACTCTCATCCTTCTGCGAAGATGACTCTCAACGTTGAAATGCTTGCCCCCCCACCCTCGTTGCATCGAGGAACCTGCCAAGAATCCATTGCGGATGCGATTAGCGAAATCCCTGCGAGTCGTCGCGGATCGGACATGATAGGTTGGCAAAGGAACTCTACATGAATTCGGCTCGATCTCTCCTCGTCGCCGTTGGAATCCTGGCTTTGGCTGCGCCGCTCGCTGCCGCCGCGGAGCCATCGGCCAACGAGGTCAGCTATTACAAGGACGTCCGCCGCATTTTTCAGCAACATTGTCAAGGCTGCCATCAACCGGCCAAGCCGCAGGGCGGCTATGTCATGACCAGTTACGCGGACCTGCTCAAGAAAGGCGACCACGAGCAGCCCGGCATCGTGCCTGGCCATCCCGAGCAGAGCATGGTCCTCGAGCAAATCCGGCCCAAAGACGGTAAGAAACCGGCCATGCCCAAGGGCAAAGAGACACTGTCCGCCGCCGATATCGACATTATCAAGAAGTGGATCGCCGCCGGCGCCAAGAACGACACGCCCAAGACGCAACAGCGCGTCGTGGACGCCGAACATCCTCCCGTCTACACGCTGTCTCCGGACCTGAGTTGTGTTGTCTATTCGCCCGACGGTCAGTTGCTGGCCGTCTCCGGTTATCACGAGGTTTTGCTGCACAAGGGCGACGGATCCGGGTTGGTCGGCCGGCTGGTGGGCGAATCGGAGCGAATCGAATCGATCGCGTTTTCGCCCGACGGCAAACTGCTGGCAATGGCCGGCGGCTCGCCAGGACGATTCGGCGAGATCCAGGTTTGGGACGTGGCCAAGCGCAAATTGAAGCTATCCGTGTCGGTCACCTACGATACGGTCTACGGCGTCAGCTGGTCGCATGACGCTAGCAAGCTCGCCTTCGGCTGCGCCGACAACACGGTTCGTGCCATCGACAGCACGAGCGGCAAGCAGGTGCTTTATCAGGGCGCACACGATGATTGGGTACTCGGAACCGTGTTCTCAAAGGATTCGAACCATCTGGTGTCCGTCAGCCGCGATCGCTCGATGAAGCTGACAGAAGTGACGACGCAGCGTTTCATAGACAATATCACCAGCATCACGCCGGGTGCCCTCAAGGGCGGACTGTTGGCGGTCGCTCGCAATCCGGTTCAGCGCGATACTAAAGTCAAGAACACGGCCCAGGGCACCGATAAGAGCGAGAAATGGTACGACGAGCTACTCATCGGCGGGGACGACGGCACGCCGCGTCTGTACAAGATGCACCGCACAACCAAGCGCGTGATTGGCGACGATGCCAATAAGGTCCGCGAATACGAGAACATGCCCGGTTTGATCTACGCACTGGCATTCAGTTCCGACGGCAGCCAGTTCGCGGCCGGCAGCAGCCTCGATGGCAAGGGCGAGTTGCGCGTCTATCAGGTAGTGGACGGCAAGGTCGTCTCCAAGCTGACCGGCATCGGGCCGATTTATTCGGTTTCGTTCCGTCCGGACGGTCAAGTTGTCGCCTCAGCTAGTTTCGAGGGCTTGGTGCGCCTGAGCGACGCCAAAACGGGCAAGATCATCAAAGAATTCGTCCCCGTGCCGCTGACTAGGACAGCCAGGGCGCGTTGATATGCTTTCCCGCTTGGAGGGTGGGGATCAGGAACCATTGAGGACCGCCATGAATCGATATGCCATCGTTGCTTTGACGCTTTCCGTATTCACCGCGACGGCGAATGCCGAGCCGGCCGAGGCCCTGCCTCCGGACGCCAAGATCATGAAGCTCGAAGCGTATCCACCTGGTCTGGAACTGAAAACACCCTTCGAGTACAGCCAGCTCCTGCTGACTGCTCATCTTGCGGGTGAGAGACAGATGGACGTGACGCGACTGGCCAAGATCGAGCCGCCGTCGCAGCTAGTCCGCGTCAATGCCACGGGAGTCGTGCGCCCTCTCGCGGATGGCAACGGCGTTCTCAAGATCAGCCTGCAAGATCAAACCCTGTCGTTGCCCGTGACGGTCAAAGGGCAAAAAGAGAATTACAAGGTCAGTTTTGTCCGCGATGTTATGCCAACGTTGTCGCGAATGGGCTGCAACGCCGGCACTTGCCACGGCGCGGCGAAGGGAAAGAATGGTTTCAAGCTCTCGCTGCGCGGCTACGATCCGTTGTTCGATCATCGCTCTCTGACCGACGACTTGAAGGGTCGGCGCTTCAACCGGGCCGCTCCCGATGCCAGTTTGATGCTGCTCAAATGCACGGGCACCGTGGCTCATGTCGGCGGCGTGCTGACGCAGCCGGGCGAGCCGTACTATGAGTTGCTTCGCAGTTGGATCGCGGATGGCGTCAAGCTCGATCTCAATAACTCGCGCGTGCAGAGCATTGAAGTTTTGCCGAAAAGTTCGGTCATCCCGCTGGCGGGAATGAAGCAACAAATCGCTGTGCGCGCGACGTTCGCCGACGGCAGCGCCCGCGATGTCAGCGTCGAGGCGTTTCTGGAAAGTAGCAATACCGAGGTGGCGACCGTCGATCGCGCCGGCACGGTGACGGCGGTTCGCCGAGGCGAAACGACGATTCTTGCGCGATACGAAGGCGCCTACGCCGCCGCCGGCATCGTTATTATGGGCGATCGCAAGGGCTATCAGTGGCGCGACGTGCCGGAATACAACTACATCGACAAGCTCGTCGATGGCAAGCTGAAACAGATGAAGATTCTGCCCAGTGAACTATGCACCGATGCCGAGTTCTTTCGGCGTATTTATCTCGACCTGACCGGCTTGCCGCCCGAGCCGTCGGACATCCGGGCCTTTCTCGCAGACAGCCGGCCGACGCGCGTCAAGCGCGATGAGCTTGTGGACAAGTTGATCGGCAGTCCCGAATTCATTGAACACTGCACGAACAAGTGGGCGGACCTGCTGCAAGTCAATCGTAAGTTTCTGGGAGAGGATGGCGCCAAGCAATTCCGTGAGTATATTCGCCTGGCCATCGCCGACAACAAGCCCTACGATCGTTTCGTCTACGACATCCTGACGGCCCACGGTTCCAATCTGCAGGAGCCAGCCGCCAGCTATTACAAGATCTTGCGCGATCCCGGCGCGGTCATGGAGAACACGACACAGTTGTTCCTGGCGATCCGCTTCAACTGCAACAAATGCCACGATCACCCGTTCGAGCGCTGGACGCAGGACCAGTATTATGAAACGGCTGCGTTTTTCGCTCAGGTCAATCGCAAGGAAGATCCCAAGTACCGAGGCCAGCGAGTCGGCGGCACAGCCGTCGAGGGCGCGACTCCGCTGGTCGAAATTATCGAGGATGCCAAGGCCGGTGATGTGGCGCATCTGCGAACGGGTCAAATGGCCAAGCCGACCTTCCCGTATCTGCACAAGGACCTCGCTCCCTCCAGCGCCGGACGGCGAGAGCAGATCGCTCACTGGATGACGTCCAAGGACAATCCCTATTTCGCCAAAAGCTATGTCAACCGCTTGTGGAGCTATCTGCTCGGCGTCGGCCTCATCGAACCCGTCGATGACATCCGCGCCGGCAATCCGGCGACCAATCCCGCTCTCCTGGACGCCTTGACCGACGATTTCATCAAGAGCGGCTTCAACGTCCGCCACATCCTGCGGACCATCTGCAAATCGCGCGTCTATCAGCAGTCGGTCGCGACCAACGCCTTTAACCGCGATGACGATATCAACTACTCGCACGCTCTCGTTCGCCGTTTGCCGGCCGAGGTGCTCTACGACACCATCTATCGGGCCGCTGGATCGCCGACTCGTCTGCCGGGTCTGCCGCCCGGAGCGCGTGCGGCTCAGCTTCTCGATTCGCGCGACGATGTGCCGGGCGGCTTCTTCGTGCTGTTTGGCAAGCCGGCGCGCGAAAGCGCCTGCGAGTGCGAACGTTCGCCGACGATGATGCTCGGTTCGGTCCTCAACCTGGTGAACGGCCCGGTTCCCGCCGCGGCCATCAACGATCCCAACAACCGTCTCGCCAAGCTAGTCGCCAGCGAGAAAGACGACGCCAAGGTCGTCGAGGAGTTGTTCCTCTCCTTCCTCGGTCGTATGCCTACCAAGACGGAATTGCAGCTCGGCTTGCAATCGCTCAAGGACGGTGAGAAGACGTATGAATTGCAAGTCGCGGAAGCCAGGCAGCATCAGGAAGCCCTGGTTGCTTACGAGAAGTCACTCGGTGCGCGGCAAGCGAAATGGGAGGAGCAGGTCAAGATTACGATCCCACCGACGTGGACACCGGTGGACATCGACAAGTCCCTTTCTCAGGCCGGAGCGACGCTGACCAAGCAGGCGGACGGCTCCCTGTTGGCCAGCGGGAAAAACCCACTCAAGGACACGTACACGATCACAGGTCGGACAATGCTGAATGCCATCACCGCTCTTCGTCTGGAGGTGCTGCCGGATGCGAGTCTGTCGGCCAAGGGGCCAGGCCGCGCCTCCAACGGCAACTTTGTACTAACCGAATTACGGCTGACCTACACGCTTCCTGGTGAAAAGAAAGCAAAGCCGATTGCGCTCAAGAACGCGCAGGCCGATTTCTCGCAGGATAGCTGGGCGGTGGGTGGCGCCATCGACAACAACCGGGCGACCGGCTGGGCCATCGCTCCTCAGTTCGGCATGCCCCACACAGCTTACTTCGAATTGGCGGCGCCACTCAACCTGCCCACAGGGGCAACCCTGACGGCGACGATGGCACAGGAGTTCGGCAGCCAGCACACCCTGGGGCACTTCCGCCTTTCGCTGACGAGCAGCAAGACGCTGTCACTGAAGGGACCGCCGGCTGCGATCGTGAATATCCTTGGCATAGATCCGGCCAAGCGCACTCCTCAACAGAAAGCTGAGATGGCGAATTATTATCATTCGCTGGATCCGGAATTGGCCCGACTGCGACAGCTCGTCGCTGAGCATCCCATGCCGGTTGATAAGCGCCTACCAGGAGCACAGGATCTGGCATGGGCGTTCATCAATGCCAAGGCGTTTCAGTTCAATCATTGAGGAGGCTGCTTGGGGTTCGCCGCTTCATTCGGTTAGAATTCCTCTGAGAGCTTGCCCAAGAAGGTTGCGTCGGCACGTTTTCAATGTGCCGGTTCTGCTACCTTTTGCGGTTCCCCGGCACGTTGAAAACGTGCCGACACAGCTTTTTGGACATGCTCTGAGGAGAACTGGCCGACTAACAGAGATCAACCATGAGGCCTGAGGAGCTGGTGAGACTGTTGCGGCGGCGTCCGTTCTTGCCCCTACGACTTCACATGACAGATGGGCAAGCTTATGATATTCAGCCTTCCGATTTGGTGATGGTCTCTCGATCCTATGCAACCATTGGTATGACGGCAGATCCGGAGACAGGAGTACTCGAGCATGTGGAACACTGCTCGCTCCTTCACATCGTCCGGATTGAAGAACTCCAAACAGCCGCAACTCCCGGCAATGGTTCGGCTTCTTAGCTGAAATTGGCTAGTCCGTTTTCGAGATTTTGATCTTCGTCAACGCCTGCGTGGCCGCCTTGCGAACAAGCGAATTGCTATCCCTTTGACAACGAACCAGGTCCGACTCAGCGGCGCGGGCGGGCGGACCGATTCGTCCCAACGCCACGGCCGCTTGACGGCGAATCGACCACTCGCTGTCGCGCAGTGTTTCGATTAAGTTCGGTACCGCTTCTTCCGCATCAGCTCCCATTTCCCCCAATGCCAGGGCTGCTTGTTGCCGCACAAGCGGATTCTGTGAACGAAGTGCGTTCGTCAGTGCCGGTAGTGCGGGCCGTGCTTCCGCTCCGTGCCGGCTCAGCCCGTAGGCTGCCTGCGCCTGAACTGTCGGATTGGGATCGTTCAGCATGCGCTCCAGCTCTGCGACGCTGCGTCCTTCGTAAGCCGGCTTTCCACTACATCCAACCAGTAACGCCAAGAGCAAACAGACGCTATGTCTACGATGCACGGCGTCCTCCCCGGTTAGAAACCAGCACCGGAAACGATCTCGCCACCGGCGTACGTGGACAGTCCTCGGTAGATGACCGGATCGATCGCTTGCGGCAGGAAGTGAACGCTGCCGTCGGCGAAGAGAAAGTTGCAGCCGACCATGTGCATGCTTCGGAACCCGCTGACGTGATCGGTTCCGGTAGCGTTGGAGCCAGTCGCATCGCCGCCGTTAATAGTCGGCATGCCCGGACGGAGGTTCATCGGAGCGTCCACCGGGGCCGGACCATAGCCGATCTGCGCCGTAACGCCGAGGATGCCGGCATACCACGGATGCTGAGGGTCGGTCATACTGGCAGCGCCCCACGATTGCTCCATTATGGCCGGCTTCCCTGTAAATGGATCAATGACCGGCTGACTGGGATTGTTCAGGTCGGCGACAAGGAAATACGGATTGCCGCCGGCAGCTTCGCCGATGGCGATTGTGGACGATAAGCCGTCGGTGATGTTGGCAAGGCGGACCGCCTGCTGCGGAATGGGGACCCGCTGACCTGCCCCACCCGGAGAATCGGTGGATACAAACTGCGCCTCGTTGAACAGACCCTTCGCTTGCGGAGGAATCCCGGACGCATCGACCATGAAGGTAGCGTTGGCGCCCTTGCACAGGACGTAATCGCAACAGCCGACGAAGGGCGGCATGGCGCAGCCCCATTGCTGGATTTGGGGCGTCAGATCGAGGAGGCCGCTCATGCGATTGCTAGGGCAATAAAAGACCAGCACTTGCTGCTCAACCGCAGTGTAGTTGTCGGGATCGTACCATTGCCTGTCGAACTGGTAGATGCGAAAGGTGTTGTCTTGTTCAAGGAAAGGAAGAATATAGGTGAACCCGGTGTGATAGCAGTCCTGACTACTCCCTTCCGTGGCCATACCTGGCGGCAAAAAACCATAGATGTCGTGGAAGGAGTGCAGAGCCAGACCAATCTGGCGAAGATTACTCTGGCAGCGGGCGCGTCCGGCGGCCTCCCGCGCTTTCTGAACAGCCGGCAACAGAAGCGCCAGCAGAACGCCGACGATAGCGATGACGACGAGCAGTTCCAACAGCGTAAATGCTGTCGGCGCCCTGGTCCGGGAACGGGCAGGGATAACCGGGATGAACGGGATCATAGATGGCTCGCTTTCCGGGCATCTCTTATGCAACGACCAGTCTCCCCCTTTATTACTGACGCGACGAATGACTCTTCGATTAATTGTAGAGGAAAGGACTTGCCGCGCCGTTGGGGCGAATGCTCTTTCCTTCCCGCCGTGGTCCTTTAGAATGGGGCGTGTGGTGTGGGAACCTGGCCGATGGAGAGTCATCATGGCGTTCTCGTGGATCGTTCGGCACGGCGCCATGCGCTTTCTGGGCACCTTCGACGCCGACACCGACACTTTCTCGCGCAGTCATGACGTAATCGTCCGCACCGAACGCGGACTCGAGATCGGGCAGATCCTGTGTTCGGCCACGCCGCGCGCAGTCGAGTTGATTGCCGAGCCCACGCACGGGAAGATGGTGCGGCTGATGACCGAGCAGGATCGTACCGAGCGGGATCGGCTGCGCACCGTCGAGGAGCGCGAAATGGAAACGTGCGTGCGCTTTGTGCAACAACGATCCTTGCAGATGGAACTGGTCGATGTCGAGCACCTGTTCGGAGGCGAACGGATCATCTTCTATTTTCTGGCGGAGAAGCGCGTCGATTTCCGCGAGCTGGTGAAGGATCTGGCCCGCGAGTATCAGACACGCATTGAGATGCGACAAATCGGCGTGCGCGATGAGGCCAAGTTGCTGGCCGACTATGGCGATTGCGGCAAGCCGGTCTGCTGCAATACGCACATGGTAACCATGCCGCCTGTTTCGATGCGCATGGCCAAGCTGCAAAAATCCACGCTCGACCCCTCAAAGATCTCCGGCCGTTGCGGCCGGCTCAAGTGTTGTCTTCGCTTCGAGCAGGACGTGTATGAGGAGTTTCAAGCCTCGCTGCCGCCAATCGGCAGTCGTGTTTTGACCATGAAGGGCCAGGGGCGCGTGCTGGCTCACGAGGTGCTAGCCCGCCGTTTGCTGGTCGAATTCGAGGACGGCCGCCGCCTGCCCGTGGCCGCTAGCGAGATTGTCACGCGACTGGGAAAATAAATCCGATATGCATCACCCGAAACTCGATGAAGTGGTTCGGAAGGATCCACGCTATGCGGTCGAAGCCTATGATTTCGTGCATGACGCATTGCGGCATACACTACGCAAGCTCGGCAAAGAGCCCCCGGCAATAGCGGACCAGATTAGCGAAGGGGATCATGTAACCGTACCGCAATTGTTGGAAGGCGTCCGCGACCTGGCTCTGCGCGAATTCGGGCTGATGGCGCGCACCGTCTTCCGCAGCTGGGGCATCAACAGCACCGCCGACGTCGGCGAAATCGTTTTCAATCTTGTTGCCGCCGATCTTATGAAGAAGACTAACGAAGACAGCCGTGACGATTTCCGCGATGTGTTCGATCTCGATCAAGTGCTGATGCACGATTACCACATCGACGTCAAGGAACAAATAGAGGAAGATCTATGAAGCTCGCGGCCGGACGGCTGATTCTGACGGCAGCATTGTTTCTTGGCTGGCTGGGTTATCTCAGCTACCTGGTGGTGTGCCGGCCGCACACACCCGACGGACTTCGCGGCGCGTTCGAGGGCCGGCCTCTGACGCTGTCGCGGCCGCAGTTTCTCGTTTCCACGCTGGATGTCGTGGCGGAGGTTAGCGGGCAAAAAGGCGAGAAAGTCATCGTGAAAGAAGTGCTCTTCCCGAAAGCGAATGCACCCGTGAAGGCGGGCAACGAAATCTACGTTGAGAACATTGAGAGCTGCCAGCCGCCTTCCGATCCGCTCGCCAAAGAGAAGGACCCGCCGCCAGACTACATCGGTCCGGGGGAGTATCTCTTGCCGTTGCAGTCGCCAGATACCGAAGGCGCCAATCGGTTCAAGGTCGTGCCGACGCCGCCCTCTCCAGGATTTCCTCTTTCGCAGGGCGCACATTCCGGCCCCCCTCGCCTCTATCCCGCAACGCCTCAGATGCTCGCCGAATACGGCGAAATCAAAAAACCCTAAAACAATAATCCCATCACCATCGCGAGTACCGTGACGAGTGCGGCGAGGTAAATCGGCAAGCGCAACGGGATTTGCAGAGTCGGACGCCAGCGCGTGGTCAACAGAGGCGTCAGCAACACAGTGCCCAGAGAACCTGCCGCGAACACCACACCGTAGGATGTGCCGTTCGCTTCGTCCGCCGCCTGGAAGATCAAGCTGAGCAAGGTCGGGAGAACAGGTCCGAGCAGCAGACCAAGCAAGATAAGCCCGCCGCGAGGGCGACCGCGCTGACCAGCTCCCGCCAGATTGCCCAACAGGACCGCCGACAACAACGGCGCCACCACGATGAGCCAGCAGTTCCACGAATCCGATATGAAAAACATATGCTGAGCCAGTGCCGCCAGAAGACGCGACGCCATGAAAGCTGCCCAAAAACCCGATAACATGCCTGTTGCTACGCGCTCGTCCTCGCCGCGCTCAGCCAGCAGCTTGAACGTCCACATGCTAACGGCCGCTTCCAGAGGAACATAGAAGAAAAACACAAGGACCGCCAACCAGCAGGCAGGCTCCGCGAATAACTGAGAGGGATTACCCGGATGCTCGGCGATTTGCCAGTGAGTGCTGGGAAACGCGCTGAGAAAAGCCGGTGTCAGCGACAAGAGAGCAAACAGAGAAAGTGTGCGGCGAAGTCCGATCTTCAAAAGCAGAATGTCGGCGAGTACAGACGTCAAGAGAGCGCCCAGGGTGAGAAACACGAAGCCCAGATTCAGCCCTGCCGAGGTTTCTTCCGAGACGAAAAAGGCATACGGCATCAAAACAGTGCTGGCTGCGCCCACGGCAGCGGCGCCCGCGCCGGCCAGGATCATTGGAACCAACCACCCGGTTATCGCTCCCGCCCACCCGGAAGAAGAGGTCTCGGGTTTTAGCAGCACCAACGCCGAGGCCAGCATCATGGAACCGGCCACAAGCACCGGCCTGGCTCCGTAGATGTCGAGCGAGACGCCGGACAACAACATCAGCGGAATGAGCATGACGTTCAGCGCCGGGATCCAGCGGCGCAGAGATCCATCCTTCGCAGAAACGCTCTGGGCACCGGCCAACTTGAGCCGGCCGAGTAGGGCCAACGTCATGCCATATGTCATGGCCCCAGCGATTGTCGCCGCCGTCATCGTCTGCATGCCAGGCATGGGCACCTCGATTTCCTCCCTTTGTAGTTCGTCCGACACAGGGGATGGATTTTGGTTTTTGTTAGCTCCAGCTGGGCCGCGGGATCGAGAAGCGTCGCCCTATGAGCAGTTTCATCCCTTTCCCAGCCCCAGTTGTACCATGACAGAGCCAATCTTAAGCAAATTTGCTTGCCTTCGCCGCCTAGGAGGCTTACACTCACACCAGAAGCATTCTCATCTTACATTCCTCGTTCCGAGGTGTTTATGCGCGCAGCATTAATGTTGATAGGGAGTCTATCCCTCTTTCTGGGCGCCTGTTCGAGCCAGGGGAACCCTGTGCCCCCTCCTGCTCTGCCCAACAAGGAATGGGTGACTGGCAAGTGGAAGAATGCCGCGGAGGCACAATTTCTCGCCGGCTATGAATTTGACAAAGATGGCGCTCTGAAAGTGACGTTCCGGTGCATGAAGGAAGCGATACCGGGCCGATTCGCCTGGAGCAGCGAGCGAACAGTAGAGGTGGTATACACGAAGACAGCGGATGTCAAGCAAGCCTACGAAGCAGCCATCAAGGCTTATAAGGAAGAACTCCAGGTGCGCATCAAGAAAAGGGAGGTCGAAGGCCGGGCAGGCCCTTCTTTGCTCCGCTTGGTTGAGGACGAGTTTCCAGACAAACACACGTTCACGGTAGGCATCACCGACCCGAAATTCCTGGTGCTGAACCCTAAGGACGGCCCCACGCTGAGCTTTGAGAGACTAGAGTGATCCAAGCCCCCCTGCACCCTCCGCAGGTATGCCTTTTGCCGGAGTTGTGTAATGCAGAGGCTAGTTACGAAACATTAATATATTAACATCCTTACGAGCTTGTCATTTTTTCCTTGACAGAAAGCGCTGTAAGGGATAACAGTGAAGAAAATGCAAAGTCGCATCCCGAGTTCCCAAGCAACCGGCTCGCAGTCTTAATGGAGTTGCTCGGTTCTCGGAAGGATTGAAAATCGATCGGGCGGATCCTTCCTCTTGGCCACCGGGGTCAGGATTGGAAGATTTCTTATCTCGCCTTATTTGGAGGCAAGTCCATGCTGTTTCATCGTTTCCGTTTACGCTGGCGTGGTTTCACGCTAATCGAGCTGTTAGTGGTGATCGCGATCATTGCTATCCTCATCGGTCTGCTCCTTCCGGCGGTTCAGAAAGTCCGCGAGGCCGCGGCCCGCGCGCAGTGCCAGAACAACCTCCATCAGATGGCGATTGCCATCCAGAACTGCGCCGACACGCATCAGGGTCTAATGCCTCCTGCCCTGGGCAACTATCCGCTAACCACCCGCACTGGCGGTGCTCGCTGTGCCGCCTACAACTATGCCGGTATGATGTTCTATCTCCTGCCCTACATCGAACAGCAAAACTTGTACAACTTTGCCCTTTGCAAGAATGGTGTGGTCATCGATGCCGAACAAGGGGTCGGGCCGGCTGCCGTTGGCGGCGTCATGCAAAGGGTAGTGAAAACCTACCTCTGCCCCTCCGATCCGACCAACTCCAACGGCCTCGGCTACGGCAACTGGGCCGCCGTGGGAAGCTATGTCTACAATGGCATGATCTTCAAGGGCGATTGGGGTGGCTATTCGAAATTCCCCTCCTCGATAACCGACGGCACCTCCCAGACGGTCTTCTTTACCGACTGCTACTCGGGCGGCGACTACAGCGGAGACGCCAACCTGTGGTGGTGGTCGTACAACACCTTCCAGAGCCAGACGGCCCTGGATTGCGGCGGAATCTTTTTCGGAACGGGTTACCCGCCCCTGATCACGCCTACCGTCCAGTTTTGCCAACAGAACACAATGGCGTTCGACTGGGGTGGCAGTCCCAGCCAGTGCATGTGCCGGGCGACGTCGCCGCACACCGGCGGTATCAACGTAGGCATGGGAGACGGCAGCACGCGTTTTGTTGCCCAGGGCATTAGCGGGAACACATGGTTCTTCGCCTGCACGCCCAGCAGCGGTGATATCCTTGGTCCGGATTGGTAACCCGCGCTCGGCGGTAACCAAGCCTGGAGCGCCGGCGAGGTCTCTCTCACCCTTCGCGGGCGCTGCAGGCTGGTTTTGGAACCCTCACATATCGGTCCAATTCGGGAGCGTCTTAATGGATCCTCTTTGTATCTTCAAGCCAGTCCTCCGCGTAAGCGGCTGCTTGTCACTGGTTGTCGTGATTGTACTCACAGGCTGCGGCAAAGGTGCCCGTTCCATTGAGTCCGCGGAGGTTTCCGGCAAAGTGCTTTTTCAGGGCAAGCCCTTGCCCGGAGGCCGCATTACGTTCGCCTCCGCGAACACAGCCTTTGCTGCCTCCGAACTCATCGAGGAGAATGGTACTTACACAATCAAAGCCCCCGTCGGGGATGTGAAAATCTCGGTGGATAACAGCATGTTGCAGCAGCAGGGCGGCAAGATGGGTGGAGGAAAACCGAAAAGCTTTCCACGACCGCCCGGCAAGGAGGAAGAAACTCGCCCCGTGAAAGGGAAGTATGTGAAGATTCCCAGCAAGTTTAAGGATGCCACCACTTCCGGTTTGACGTACACCGTTAAGAAGGGCGCGCAAACACATGACATCGAGCTATCGGCCGATCCAGGTTAACCGCCCGGCGCCTCCGTCCCCTGATCGGAAAACGTGGTGTCGCCATGCTCGTCTCTTCATCCGCAAGCGAACGGCCGGCGTTAGCTAGCTGGTGGAAGCAACTTCCTCGCCGGCTTACGCCGGCCCTTCGCCGGTGGTGGCTTCCGTTCGCTCTGCTGGGTTTGATGGCCGGCGCGACTGTGCTAGCCTATCCCCACTTGCGCGTTTGGTCCCACCTTCGTAGCGCCCGGCACGAGTCCGAACGGTGTCACAACGCCCAGGTCATTCGCCATCTACGCATCTGCCGCGAGATCTGGCGCCGCGATCCCGAGATTCTCTTGTTGTCCGCCCGTGCCGCGCGCCGCGCTGAAGTCTATGATGATAGCGAACGCTTGCTCACGCTTTATCGCGAACAGAAAGGCAACGACGAGGCCTTCGCCTTCGAGCACCTCTTGCTGGCCGCCGAAAGGCGAGTGGACCAGACGGCCGACCTCTGCTGGTTGCATATAGAAAAGGGTCACCCAGACACAGCGCTGCTATTCGAAGCGCTGACGCGCGGCTATTTACGTCAGTATCGCTACGGTCAGGCTCGGCTTTGCCTGGATCGCTGGAAACAATTGCAGCCGAACAATCCCCAGGGATATTACCTCGAAGGCCTCTTTTTCCTGGATCACTTGCACACGATTTCCGCTGCGGCGGACTGCTACAGCCGCGCTCTCGAATTGGATCCCGATCATGAGGAGGCGCGCCTGGGATTGGCAGTTGCTCTTCTTCAGGGCAATAGCTTTGCTCAAGCGGCCCAGCACTTCGAGCGCCTGCTGCAATCTCAGTCGCACAACGCGCGTGTAGAAGTGGGTCTGGCCGAGTGCCGCGATGGTCTGGGCGAATCGGCCGAGGCGGCCCGCCTGGTGGACGACGTTCTCACCCGACAGCCGCACCTCGCCGCGGCTCTGTCGCTGCGCGGCCGGCTCGCCCTCAAAGAGGGCCAACGAGCCGAGGCGGAAGATTGGCTGCGGCAAGCACTCGGCCGCAATCCAATGGATCATCGCACTCGTTACAGTTTGATTCTCTGCCTTGAGCAAAACGGACGGGATGAGGAGGCGCAAAGGCAGCGGCGCCAGCTTCAACAGATTGAAGAGGACACGGCGCGCTTCCACGATATTGTCACGCGAGACATCGCCGAGCGCCCTACGGATCCGGCCTTGCACTGCGCTCTTGGTGAGCTTCTCTTACGCGCCGGCCAGCGCGAAGAAGGCTTGCGCTGGTTGCAAAGCGCTCTCCATCTCAACCCCAACTACGCTCCGGCACGTCAGGCGGCGGAAGAATATCAGAAAAAGGCCATGTCCGAGGCGAGACCGTGAGTGCGCGGTCACTAGGTACTCGTTCACGGGTCGAGGTTGCCAGGTCGTAAATTGATCGACAGTCCAGCTGTGTGAATGCGGCCTCGCCAATCTCTGAAGAACTCTGGCAACAAATCCCGCCCGCTGCTAAAACGACAAGCGAGCGCCGTGTGAAATCCTCCAAGGAGATTGATCCGAATGAGAGTTGCATTGCGCACGACTCAGCTGCTCGCGATAGGACGGGCCCTGATTGGGTGCGACAAAGCACCTACCGCTAATGAGCTTGGCCAGCCGAATCCGATGGCCGAAAATCGAGAACGGAAGAGATGAGCTTCACGACCACTCCCTCGCCACGGCGTCGACTTCTGATTTCGTGCCTGTCTGTGTTGGGACTGGCCTCGCTTTGCTACCTGCTCGGCGCCGCCGTGGTCTTCTTTGACCTTCCATCGGCGACGTTTCTGCGCCGTGCCTTCGAGGGAGGCGCCGCCTGGTACGAACAGGGACGGACCGGCGCCGAAGGGTCTGGGGAACAACCCACCGTAAACGTCGGTAAAATCGACAAACCCGACAAAACCTGCGATGGCTTTACGCTGTGCCTGTGCAGCGGCGGCCCGCAGGCCTTGCTCATCGACATGCATGGAGACATCGTTTATCGTTGGAATCCCCCGTTCAAGAGCGTCTGGCCGGAGCACTCCCGCTCGCGTCTTGGTCCGGTCGAGGAATCAGCGGTTTATTTCAACGATGGCCGACTTTTTCCCAATGGCGACTTGCTGGCTCTGGTCGAGGGGCCGGTCGATCCGCGCAATCCCTCCAATGGCATCGGTCTGGTCAAACTGGACAAGGATTCACGCGTTTCGTGGACGTATGCCGCCGACTGCCACCACGGTTTCGACCTGGGCGAAGACGGAACTATTTACACGCTTTCATATAACTTTTTCGTCAAGGACTTGCCGCGCGGGCTGGAATACATACCGACGCCGTGCATGACCGATAGCGTTGAGGTGATTTCTCCCGAGGGCAAGCAGATCAAGAGAATACCAATCCTGGAAGCGTTCAAGGATTCGCCCCATGCTGAGCTTCTAAGCTCGCTGGAGAAACCGCAGCTCTTTAGCGATCTGACGCTTGCCTATTCGGAGATCCCGCCGGCCGTGCAGGTCGAGATACGCCGCCGCGACGTTCTACACACCAATGCCGTCAAGGTCCTCAGCCGGGAGTTGGCGCCGAAGTTTCCCATGTTCAAGCCCGGCCAGCTGCTCATCTCGCCGCGCCATCTCGATGCCATCGCCATACTCGATCCGGAGAGCGGCAAGGTGGTGTGGGCGGCACGCGGACCCTGGCACGCACAACACGATCCGTCGTTTCTCGAAAACGGCCACCTGTTGCTCTTGGACAACCTCGGCTCGGCCAAAGGTTCGCGCGTGCTCGAATACGATCTGCAGGCCGGATCGTTTCCCTGGTCGTATCCGGGCGACAAGGGCACGCCTTTTGTCACCCGAATCCGCGGCGGGACGCAGCGTTTGCGCAACGGCAACACCCTAATCGTCAATTCCGAAAATGGGGGGGTTTTTGAAGTAACGCCGGATCGCGAGATGGTCTGGTCGTGCTCGTTCGGCCGGGTCTCGCTTAATTGCGCCCGCCGCTATTCCCCGCAGCAACTGCCTTTCCTGAAGAAAGCTCCACGATAGCCGGTTCGATCCGTCCAGGGTCAGAACTTCTACTCGTAGTGCGATGCGCGTTTGTACGACTGCCAATCTCGGCTCGTGAACGGATACGTCAGTAGAGCCGCACCTTTAGCGTCGCTTCTGGGAGTTGTCAGGCTTAGCGGGTTGGTAGGCTTTCAGCTGGTGGAGATATCCAACGGCAATTGCTCGGCCCGCGAACGGTGTTGTCTCAGCCAACTCATCAGCCTCGGTGAAGGCCGCCCGCGCCGCATCCACTTCTCCTTGCTCCAGAGCCAACAGACCTTCCAGCAGGCAGAGAACGCCTTGCTGGGCACGAACAGTTCGTTCCAGCAGCATCCTTTCTTCGAGAACTCGGCCAAGAAGCACGATGGTGAACGCCGGCAGAAACGGCGGCGAGGCAGCCAGAAGACTCGGCAGTAGCTCCAAGTTCCTTCTCTCGAAAACGCTGGCTTGCTGTCGTAGCCTGTCGTGCTCGGCATGCTTCACAACGCGAATCGCGCGCAGCTCCTCGCGGCACTGGCCGTAGTCGCCGACCGCCGCTGTCTGGAGCACGTGCAGCCATTCGTAGGCCGGCCAGTTGTATTCGGAAAGTCCAAGCCCGTGCTTGCTGGCACGGACTTGTTCATCGTTCAAGATACTCCGTACTTCATGCACCCTTCCAAGTGACAGAAGTAAGGTCAGTTCCAGTCGGATACCGGGCGCACCGAGCAAATCCGCCGGAGATGACAGCAAGATCTCTTCCACCGCTCGTCGAGCCAGCCCCAGCTGAAGGGCCATACGGGCCTGTGCCACGCAATCGCCTTGCAAGGAATGGAAAACGGAGTCGTACTCCTTAGTTTTGTTCTGAACCAACTTCACCAACTTGGCGTGGTCATTGTCCATAAGTTCAATGCGGTAGGTGAACTCGGCGGCAGACTCGCCGGGTCTTGGTCCGGCCTGCCGGCTAAGGCGAGCTTCCGCCTGGCGATGCTCCAGGGACTGATCGAGAGCATTGGCCGCGCCGTACAGATAGCTCAGTTCATGGTGGGCCGCTTCAAGTTTGGGGTCGAGGCGCACAGCCTGTTCCAGGGCTGTAACAATCTGCACGTGCCGCAATTGAGCCAAAGGGGGAATCTGTCCCTCGCTGGAATGCTCACAGGTGTAGTCGCGCAGCAGCAGATATGCCTGCCCGAGGCGGAGCCAGGCGTTTGCGTCTTCCGGGTTGGCGGCCACGGCCCTTCGCGCGGCATGGATCGCCAGCAAGGGCAGCGACGGAGACCGCTCTAGCAACGGTGCGAAGTATGGACCCAGTTGATCGTTAGGCACGAAATCGCTGGGAGCGAGCATTTGCTGTGAAGAAACAAGTTGGAAGAGTACTTGCGTTGTCGCCGACGGCTGTGCGGCCAGCCCAATCAGGCTGGCGGCGTAGTTGAACAAGAGCAATCGCATCTTACTCTGAGAATGTGCAGCCTCACTGTCATGGAAATAGTGCAGGTACATTGTGGCGGCAGCGGACTCCCACGAGGGCCCGGCCAAAGGGCGAGCGAGCCGTGTCCAGAAATTGCGGCGCGCTGACAGTTGCTCCGGCCCCTTCTCGGGGACAGATGGAGCTTCGCGCTGGGTCCTGGCATCCTGCGGGCCAAAAGCGAGTCGATCGGCATCAAAGACCAGTGAACCGAAGTTTGTGGCTGGATGAGCTTTATTCCAGCCTAAGAGCAGGGCCTGTCCCGCGATGCTGAGCAACGTCCAATCCTCCGTGTCGCCGGTCAGGTGTTGCAACACGGCAAACAGTCGCTGCGGATCGTGGTCGTAGAATACGACGATGCCGACCTTATGATCGCGGAGGATCTTCTGCCAGTCTGCTCTCCGCTGATCTTCTGAGTCCGTGGGCGACGACAAGAGCGCTCGACAAACCGTCTCGTAATCCCGAGCGGCCTGGGGAAACAAAGGATAGCGATGGTCGAAAAAGTCCTTTATTCCCCGGCAGAACCAGGCATCATAGTGAGTCGCTTCCGGGGCCACGGCGAAGATCTGCTCATCGTCGGGTAGTAGTCCCTGGTGGTGCCAATCATTCAATGTCTGGGCCGCCTGCTGCAAGGATGGATCTTCTTGAATCTCCCACGCGACGTGGCGTTCCTCACGGTCGTGTCCTCCCAGCCAACCCATCCAGGTGAGGAGGATAAGGGACAGCAAGGACACTACAAGTGCCAGATAGGAAGCGCCAGGTAGGAATTGGCGCCTCGTCCCTGGCGATGAATATCTCGCTCGGACTATGTCCTGCCAGTTCAAAACGGTGACGGGCGCGGCGACGACAGCGAAGAAGGGAACAAGTCGCGCTTGCCAAGAAGCCAGCAAAGCGAATGGCAGCCAGACCAGCAAACGCCAGTCGCGCAGCGCCGGAAGGTGCAGCAGGAACGACACAAGCCCCAAGAAAGTGAGCGCGTAGTAGGCCAGCACAGCCGCGTTCAGACGCATGGCGGCGTGGAGATGCTCCGCATCCCAAGGCGAAGCGAAAAGCGAGCGAAATCGAACGTCCTCACGCAGTCCGCTTGTCCACGGTATGATCGATAGCTCGGCCGGCAGTGTGAAAGCGTGATACGTGTAGGGATTAATCAGACACACGGTCACCCCGAGCAGCACGATCCAGCCGGAGGTTCTGCCAGCCACGTCGCCGGAATTTCGGGGAGGTTGAAGCCGTTCACCCAGCCAGAACAGGGCCGTCATGAGCGGGCCAAGCAGGAACCACTCATCGACATTCACCCAAAGGATGAAAACAAACAGCAAGGGCCACAATCGATGCGATGCTTGCGTCGTCCGTCGCCACAGGAGCCAGAAGGTCAAACTGAGGAGGAAATACGAGATGCAGGCAGGCTGCAACAGCAAGCGCGGGCCCATTGCTAGAACGGCCAGCATCGTGAAGAAGGCCGGAAGCCATGCGGCGCCGGTCGGGCGGCGGACGCTCATCAGCAGACCGGCCAGAGCCATGACGATCAGCGCCTTAATCACGATCAGGCCGGCATCGCCTATCGCTCCCCTCAAGACGTATAGCGCCAGGTCGAACAGCCAGGAGTGACAGGCCCAGTAAACGTGCTGTGTTGTGTAAGCGAAGGGATCGACTCCGAAGGCGAATTGGCCCTCAGCCAACAACCGGCCCGTCGCCAGATGAAACCAAAGATCGCTGTTTCGCGCAGCGAACGACGCCGCCAGAAAAGCAAGGACCAGGACCAGAAACGCGAGGACTAAGTCTGGAGCCCGCCGCCGTTGCGGACCAGCCAGCGGTTCGGAGGCCGCAGCAGCCGGGAGAGGGATGACAGGCTCGCCGGTATCGGAATGCTGTTCTTCGGGCGACCCAATTGCAGGATGTTGCCGGGGAGTCATGAGGGTGAAAAATCCTGGTTAGATCCGACAAATGATGTCTACACGACGAATGAAATGATGATAGCGGATAGCCGCAATGCCATCGACAGCAAAAACACCCAGCAACAGAGTCCGCGTCATGATAGACTAAGGTGTCGTTCCCTGATTAACGAAAACGCCTGCCCACTATGATTGCAGTACGTTACTTCTTTGGCGCACTGTGCCTTCTCTTGCTGCTAGGCAGCTTGGAGTTAGGGTGCTCGTCTTCGCCAACAGATCCGACCGCGGAGGATCCTACCTCCCCAGCCTGGTTTGAGGATGTCACGAAGAAGCTCGGTCTGAACTTCACTCACGACTCAGGGAAGATGGGCGATTACTTCATGCCGCAGATCATGGGTTCGGGCGCCGCCTTCTTCGATTTTAACAACGACGATCGACTGGACATTTATCTGCTGCAAAATGGCGGACCAAAGGGGGCGAAGAATCGCCTGTATCAGCAGATGCCCGACGGCACATTTCGTGACGTGAGCGAAGACTCCGGGCTGGACATCGCCGGCTATAACATGGGCGTAGCCGTCGGCGATGTCAATAACGATGGCTGGCCCGATGTGCTCGTCACCGCACACAAGGACATTCGCCTGTTTCTCAATAACGGCAATTGTTCCTTCACCGACATTACCACTGAGAGTGGACTGAACGATCCCCTCTGGAGCACGTCAGCCAGCTTCCTCGATTACGACAGGGATGGCTGGCTCGACCTCGTGGTAATCAACTACCTCGAATACGATCCCTCGCACCGATGCGATGACACGACCACAGGATTGCCCGAATTCTGCGGACCGAAAGGCTTCAAGGACACGCCCGCATGTCTGTTCCGCAATCTGGGTCGTCCGAGCAAGGGAGCGGGGAAAACAGCACGCTTCCAGGATGTGACTAGCCCGTCCGGACTCAGCCTGAAGCCCGGCCTGGGTCTGGGAGTTGTATGTGCCGATTTCAACGGCGACGGTTGGATCGACATCCTCGCAGCCAATGACGGCGCAGCGAATCATTTGTGGATTAATCAGCGTGACGGAACCTTCCGGGAGGAGGCCGTGATGCGCGGTCTTGCTTACAACGGACAGGGGACGGCCCAGGCCAACATGGGAATCGCCGTCGGCGACGTCGATGGCGACGGCCTTTTCGATATCTTCATCACACATTTGACCGATGAGTTCCACACGCTGTGGATGCAGGGACCGAGGGGGCGCTTCACGGATCGCAGCGTCAACTCGGGTTTAACTGCCTCGCGCTGGCGCGGCACCGGTTTTGGTACGGTGCTGGCCGATTTTAACCATGACAGGACGCTCGATCTGGCAATCGTCAACGGTCGTGTCTCACGCAGGCCGGATGGAAGATCCGAGGGCGATAGTCCATTCTGGGGGCCTTACGTCGAGCGCAATCAGTTATTTACCAGTGATGGTGCCGGACACTTCCGCGATCACTCCTCATCCGATCCCTTCGGCAAATTGTTGGCAGTCTCCCGGGCACTCGCTTGTGGTGACATTGATGGCGATGGAGCGCTCGATCTGCTAGTGACGACAGTGGAAGGCCCCGCTCGACTCTACCGCAACGTCGCTCCCAAGGAAGGACACTGGCTTATCGTCCGTCTGCTCGACCCGGCACTACGCCGCGATGCCTATGGCGCCGTCATCACCGTCCACGCCGCGGGTCGTCGCTGGCAGGGCATCCTCAATCCCGGCTACAGCTACCTGTGCAGCAATGATCCGCGGGTCCATTTCGGTCTCGGTACGGTTGATCGCGTAGACTCGATCCAGGTTCAGTGGCCCGACGGTGACAGCACCGAAGAGGTATTTCCCGGCGTGACCGCGGATCGTTTCGTGGTGCTCCGGCGGGGAGAAGGCAAGACACCGGCAAAGGCTCGAAAGGAGTGACGTCAGACTGGCGTTCAATCTGAGCCGGAGGTAGTTTGCATGAAAAGCAAGCGAATTCTCGCACTGATTGGTCTGATTTTGGTCGTAGTCGTCGGCTTCGGCTTCGCAAAGATAGTACTGCCCGGCTGGCTAGATCCGGCATCGGCGTTGTTGATCGAGGAACAGAGAGAGCCCGTGACGACCGAATCGGGAGTCGAGGGCCACCACGATTTCCGCTTCCTCAATCAGGCTTACAGGCCCTTGACGATGCGTTTGGACCGGACCGACTGCCAATGCGCTCACGTTCAGATCTGCGTAACACCCGACGAATGGAAAGAACGAGATTCGCAAGCGTTCCTCAACCACGCCTCGGAGGCAGCCCTCACGTGGCAACTGTTGGAGCGCGGCGGCCCATCATTCGTAATCCCGGCCCGTTCCGAGGGCTTGATCCGCGTGGTGTGGAAAGCGATCAAAGTCGGCGCTTCCTCGATTGGGATCGTTTTGAAGGTGGAGGGCGGAGGGATCGAGAGCACTCAGAATCTAGCAGCACTCGTCAACTTCGTCACCCCGGCCTTTTTCTGCTCGGCGGACGATCCGAAGGTGACCGAGATCGACGTTGGGCGAATGAAACCGGGCGACGAACGAACGGCCCACTTCCTCTGCTACTCGACCACGCGCGCGAAATTCACGCTCACGCCAGTGCCCAGTACTGATCCCTGCATCGCCTACGGCACTCCCCAAGCTTTGACGCCTGAGGAAATTCAGGCGCTGTCCCAGAAAGCCGGCATCGCTGACGTGCGTGGCGGCTACCATGTGAAAGTGACGGTGCGTGAAAAGTCGGGAGATTATCGACTCGATATCGGCCCATTTCATCGCCGCATCGCCTTTACGACAGATGTTTATCCGGACCATCGGGTCAGCACCTACGTCAATGGCACAGTTCAAGGCGAACTATCGGTGGCAGCTTCCGACGCCAAGGACTCCATCGATTTGGGCATGATTGTCCCCACTGAGCCCAGGCCGACAACTTTCATCGTCGAGAGCCGAGATCCTCTGATTCAGCTGACTGTCGATGAAGAGAAGACGCTACCATTTCTCAAAGTCGAATTACTGGACGGCAAGGAAGGCAAGACGACGGATCGCGGTAAGCGCTGGCAGGTGCGCGTCGAGTTTCTTCGGGACGCTTTGTTTCGCGGTGTATTTCCCGACCCCAGTAGAGCTGGCTACGACTCACCGGACATGAGTTCCGTCGTCTTCCTCGTATCGCGTCTTGGGCAGCCAACCACGAGGGAACGACGATTCCTTGTTCCAGTGCGCGGAAGCGTTAGGTCCTATTGATCCGCGGCTTCGTGAAGATGCCGTATCCTTTCGGGAGTCAGTATCAGGGATGGGCCTCCCGACCTAGCCAGCTCGACGCTGTGGAAGCTTAGTTCGATCAGTCGGCCATGATGCGTGGCGTCCTGGCACTCGGCGAGGACATTCTTGCCGTGCAAACTGAGGCGTTTTCTCCACCTCGTTTCCAAAGTGCTTAGATCGCACTGGCAGAGCGCTTCGTAATCGTAATCGAGTTCACGAATGAGATCGGCGGCGACAGAGTGCGTGTCCAGCGGAGTGTTTGCGAACTGAGCCAGCGAGGTTGCCTCTGGCAGGCCCGCCGCAGCGAACGATGCGGCGCTCTGCTGAACGTTCAGACCTATACCCACGACAAACCATGGCGAGCGGGGAGTGTTGCCCCGCCGGTTATTGAGTACCGGGGGGTTAGCACCCCCCGCTCGCCTCCCTGTGCTGGATTCGATGAGGATGCCGCAGACCTTTCGATCGTGCAGTAGCACGTCATTGGGCCATTTGATGCGCGTCGATTGGCCGATCGTTTTATGAATCGTCGCGCACACGGCTACGGCCGCCCAGGCGGTCAACACGGCTGGTCGGCACAACTCTGTCGGCGGTGCGAAGAGCAGAGACAGCAAAACACTGTGTCCAGGTGCAGCAAGCCATGTGTGCCCATACTGGCCGCGGCCGGCGGTTTGCTCGTCAGCCAAGATGACCAGGCCGTCGTTGGCCGGATCTTCGGCCAGGGTCGCGGCCAGGTTGTTCGTGCTATCCAGGCGATCAAAGACGAGAACGCGGCGGCCAAGGCGGCGTGTGTCGAGAGTCCATTCCTCGCGCGGCGAATTCATGGCAGATAGTCCAGCCCGATGTCGAAGGCAGGAGCCGAGTGCGTCAGAGCGCCCACACTGATGCGATCGACGCCGGTCTCGGCGACGGAGCGAACCGTCTCCAACGTCACCCCGCCTGACGCCTCCAGGAAGACGCCTGGGGCGACTTCGTTGCGGCGGCGGACTGCCTCGCGCATGTTCTCCAACGACATATTGTCCAGTAGGATGCTGTCCGGTTTGGCTTTCAAGGCAATGTCTAGTTGCTCCAGCGTGTCCACTTCGATTTCTAGCGGGACGGATATGCCGTGCTTCTTTCGGGCAAGTTTTACCGCTTCGGCCACCGGGTCGGGAAGACTGGCGAGGGCTGCAAGGTGATTGTCCTTGATGAGGATCTCGTCGAACAGGCCCAGACGGTGATTATGTCCACCGCCCTGGCGCACGGCGAATTTCTCGAGCAGGCGCCAGCCGGGCGTGGTTTTGCGAGTATCGAGGACCCAAGAGGACAGTCCCGCGACGGCATCGACGTAGCGACGTGTCAGCGTA
>DATBHJ010000221.1:0-21455 GCA_036557565.1 Gemmataceae bacterium | reverse complement strand
GGTGGGGGGGGACGCTCACCCCCCACCCCAACCCACCCCCACAAGGGGGGAGGGAGAAAAGTCCGTCAGTTCTTGGAATTCGATGACGCATTGGTCCCTTCACTTCTTCTTCGTGTCCGCGATTTGCTCGAAGTACGACTTAATCATCCGAGCATAATCGTCGCCGTAGCGCGCTTTCATGTCATGCACGATCTTGGTTCGTAACTCGCCGGGCAACTCGCCCCAGGACTTGCCGGCGAAGGCCGCCTGGTCCAGGCCATAGGCGCT
Source organism: Gemmataceae bacterium (assembly GCA_036557565.1). Lineage (GTDB taxonomy): Bacteria > Planctomycetota > Planctomycetia > Gemmatales > Gemmataceae > JAJPHU01. The sequence continues at coordinate 21,188 of DATBHJ010000221.1, read as the reverse complement.
GAGATCCGGCAGGCCGCCAGCTTGACGGCCAAGTCCGGGCTGCTGTCCGGGCATCCCCGACTGACGCGGCGCGTTGGCAGAAGAGGCGGCCCTCTGCTGCGCCGCTTGCGCCAGTGCACGGGCGGCTTGCTGCATCGCCGACTGGGCCTGGGCGGCCTGTCCGCGATTGAGTTGTCCCTGGGCCTCGCTCATCTGTTGCCCGGCCTTTGCCAACGCTTTTCCTGCTTGGGAATTGCCGGACTTTGGTTTTCCCTCGTTGCCAGGCTGCGACGGAGATCGGGCCGCCTCGGAGGCTGCTTGCGCCGCCTGATCGAGGAGTTGCGCCGCACGCTCCTGTGATTGGTTTTCCGCCGGCGCTTCGCCGCGCTGGCCCTGGTCGCGGGCTTGTTGCATCGTTTGTTGTGCTTGTTGGCTATCGCCGGTGGCTCGCTGCAACGCCGACTGCATGGGCCAGGAACTCCGCGCTTCCTGAGACAAACGCTGAAATTGCCGGCTCAGCTCGCCAGTGTCTTGCTGGAGTTGAAGCTGCTGCTCCTTTTGTTGGGCCGTCGGCGGCTCAGTGCGATCCGCTGTGCTCTTTCGCTTGGTTTTGGCTTCTTCTCGCGCCAAATCGCGCTGGGCCTTGGCCAGCTCGCGCGCTCGTTCAGCCAGCTTCCGCGCCTCCTCTTGTTGCGCTTGTTGAAGCGATCGTTTGAGCGGCTCGCTCTCTTGAGTCAGGCGCTCCAGTTCTCCTGTCGTCTCGGCCTGCTCGCGCTTGAGCTTCTCGGCCACTTCGCGCGCTTTGGGATCAAGCACAGGATGTCTGGTCGCCAGCTCGGCGGCTTGTTCTGCCAGGTGCTTCTCGCGCTGGGCCAGCATCTCCAGCTTGGCCTGATTGAGCCGCTCCTGCGCCAGTCGATCGTTCGTCTTTTTCAACTCGTCCATCCGCTTGATTGCCGCATTCAACTGCTGGTCCGCCGACTGGAGCTGACGGCTCGCCTCGGCCGGCGATGCCGGCGGGGAAACGCTATCGAGCGCTTGCTGGCTCTTGTGCATCTCCCGATCCGCCACGTCGCGGGCCAGCTCGGCGACCGGCGGCAAGGCCGAAACCTCCTCGGCCGACTGAGCCAGATCGCGCAGGGCTTTCTGATTGTCCTGATTCTCACGCCGAAGCTGTTTCATGCTGTCCAGTGGATCGGGCGTCAACGATGCCTGCTGGCGCATCTCTTCCTTCACCCTGGAAAGATCGCGTTTCTCTTGCAGCAGAGATTCGCGTATCGCTTGCAGTCGGCGATTGATCTCGTCGCGCTGGGTCAGGATCTCTTGCTGCTCGAGCGTGTTGCCGCGCCGCGCGATTCGCAAAGTCAGCCACTCATCCGGCGGGTGGATGGTGACGTGTGGACCCTTGTATTGTTGTGGAAAGTTATCGCTCACGCGGAAACGATAAGAAAAGAGATCGTCTTCCTGAACCTTGCCGGCCAAATCCAGGACGTGTCGAACCACGGCAGATGGCGTATTGGCACCCTCCACCTCCAGCGTCTGGCGCACGATTTCACCGTCGTTGACGCGATACTCCAATTCCATGCCGGCCACGCCGATGTCGTCTGCGGCCTCGATCTCGAAGGGAATACGCTCGTAGGGCAGCACACTTCGCGTTTCCGTCTTGCCGGTCAATCGCCGCACGGACGGCGGTTGATCGAGCTGAACATGAATAGTCCCGCCCGGCAGCTCTGTGCGCGTGCCGTGTTCTCCTTCCAGGATCAAGCGGTACTTGCTCTCGTTCATAGCCGGAATTGCCAGCGACGCGGCCTGCCGATCTGCGCTGAGAGTCAGCGGATGCCGAGTTGGCTTGTCTGGCGTCTCATCACTCGTCGCCGGCCACTCCTCCAGATACCCCGCCACCGCCGGCCGGGTGAATCGGAAATCGAAGCGCATTACGCTGTATTGCAACGGCGCCAGGTCAACGAGTCCGTGAAACGCCTCCTCTTCCTTGACAGAGCGTGCGTAGGCGGGCGGAGTGATGGTGATGGTCGGACTGTCGTCGGCCAGTTCGACCGGAGGAATCGGGGTCACGTTCTCGGTGTCGGCGATGTCCTCGGGAACCTCCGCCGATGCGACATCGTTCGAGGAGCGAAAGAAGCGCTGTGCCCATTCGCTATATTGCTGCGGCCAGATCAGCGCCGGTGCCGCAAGCAACAAGAGTGTTACCGCGCCCAGGACAGCCAGAACGGCGGCCCGGCGAGCGGGCACGGCCGAACGGAAATCGAGAGGTTCGCTCTGCGCCACCGTCTCTTCCAGCAGCAAGGCAATGAGCAAGGGCGAGCCATGCCCTTCACTGGAGCCGTCGGCTAACTCGACGGCACTGCTGAGTCGTTCGCCGAGATCGGGATATTTCTCTTCGATAAGGGCGGCCAGGGCTGGGGCATCGATCCGCCGAAACAGCGGCCCCAGCACGCCCTGCACGAACCAGACGACACCCACGGCTACCCATGTCAACAGGATGATTTGCCGCATCAGGGCCGGCAGATCGAGCCAGTAATCCGCAAGTACCGCCGCAGCTGCTAGCAAACCCAGAACGATGACAAGCAGCGCCAACCTGCCGACGGCCCGCAACAGGCGAATGCGTCCGCGGAGGGCGGCCAGACGTACACGAAGCGGAGAAGGTAAGGAGATGGTCGTGGACATGACACGGATACCCTCATGGCTGTATGTCTCGTGCGAGCTTTCATCCTTTTGGGCGATGCAGCAATTGTAGCCCATCTGAGTCTGAAGAGTAAGCGAAGAGCAGCCTTCGCTTTCGCTTCAGGCTCGGGTAGGCGCGGAAGTCACGAACAGGAAGACTTGACGAACGCCCTGCTCATGTGGTGATGTTTACTCCAATAGCTGAGCGCACCTTTAGACGCACAAGCAACGGAGAAGGAACCATGAAGCATTCGAGCGACGCCAACACCGTTGAGAGGGACCTCGCCTGGCTCAAAAACGATGAACCAGAAATCTATCACCTTCTTCTGGCACTGGACGGCGACCTGGACGCCCTGCGCTGGTTGAAACTTCACGGCGACGGTCTGTTTCTGTTCGTCGAAGCCCTGACGGGCGCCAAGGAAGCTGTGGACACCTTGCAAAACCGCCCCTCCGCCAAGCTCGTCGATCTGTTCGATATGATTTCGCATTGCGACGTGGAAGAATGGTTGAGCGAGAAGCACCCGGAAATGCACGCCTTGTTCGCCTTCGTGCGCGGCGATGATTCCGCCCTGAAAGGCGTCAAGAACAAGAAGGCTACCTTCAAACGCGTTGCCGAGATCATCCGCGAAAAGTACCGGAACTATCACGACGAAGACGCCGATGGTGCAGCGACCAACGCCGCATCTCTGCGGGAGGGAGCCGCGGCCGACGTCGGCTGTCTCATCGGCGAAATGCACTTGCACAACCACGAATATCAAAAGGCCGTCGAGGCATTCAGCCGCGCCATCGCCATCGATCCGACGCCCGACGCTTACGCCGGCCGCGCCCGTGCCTATCGGGCACTGGCCGCTCTCGACGATCATGCCGCCTCCCAGTTACCTGAAAGAAGATAGTGTAGCGAAGCCGTTTCACCATCAACGCGCAGAGCCAACTACCAGCCCGCAGCGCAAGCAAGGGCATCTTTCGCCCTTGCTTTCGCTACGGGCTGGTCTTGCTTGCTGCAAGGAGCTGTCTGGATGCGAACGAGCTTGAAACCTGTCCTGGGTCTGTGCGTGCTGGTGCATGCCAGCTGGACACTGTTTGCTCGCAGCGCGGAGCCGACCAAGACCAACCTCGACCCGAATCTGCCATATCAGGCTCGACGCTCCAACCCTGTGAGGTACGATGTCGATTTTGCCGTGGTTGTCACGGCCCCTTACCACACCAAGAAACTCAGGGTCTGGCTACCGTTGCCACAGTCGGATGCCGGGCAAGAGATCGAGGAGGGGCAAATCACCACCTCCCCGACGCGCGTGACACCCAAGATCGCCAAGGAATCGGTGTTCGGCAACCAGTTCGCCTACTTTGAGTTCGATCATCCCGAGGGCGGCCAGCTCATCCGCCACAAGTTCAAGATCACGGTTTGGGAGTTGCACTGGGATATCGATCCGGCTAAGGTTGTGCGCGTGTCTCGCTGGCCGGACAGCTTCGATCGTTATCTGAAGTCAGATAGGAGCGTGCGGGTCGATGACCGTTTCAGCACGCTAGCGCGAGAAATTGTCCCCGAGCAGAAAAACCCCGCCGAGGATCTGGCGGCCGTCATGGACTGGCTTGGCGACCACATGACCTACGACCACTCGCAGGCCTCGCTACAAGCAAGCTCGGTACACGGTCTCACCAAGAAGACCGGCGATTGCAGCGCCTACCACGGACTCTGCGCTGCGTTCGGCCGCGCTCTCGGCTTCCCGACGCGCGTGACCTATGGCATCAACCCGTTTCCCAAAAACTCGCCATCGCATTGCAAGCTGGAAGCGTATCTACCGCCCTACGGTTGGGTCAGTTTCGATGTTTCGGAGACGCAGAAACTGGTCGGCGCCATCAAGAAGGAAACGACGTTGACCGAGCAGGAGAAGACAGACTTGGTTCACGCTGCGACCAGGCGCCTACGAAGTGGTTTCCGGGACAACACGTTCTTTCTCCAAACGCGCGGGACGGATTATGACCTGGCGCCGCCCGCAAGGAAGCGAGTGCCGGTCGTTCGCACTCTCTATGCCGAGGCGGATGGCCTCGCCTTGCCCGACCCCGATCCAGCCAATCCAAACAAGCGCGAGTTCGCCTGGATGACGCTCCACCAGTACATACCGGACAGGGCGGTGAGTTATCCGTTCAAGGATTGGAAAAGTTTGCTCCCGTCTCGGCGACGTGAGCAGCCTCCTTCAGAGTCGGAATGATGTTGGAAATCGCGATCGGCTCTCGCTCTCGTCGAGGATCAGGCAAGGTTGTGCGGGCCAAACGCACTTGGGAGCAGCTCACGAACGGTCATCCGTATCTCGTCACGACCGTCGCATATGCAGACCACTTCCGCTTCCGGTGCGAACTCGTTCAACACCTGCCGGCAGGCGCCGCATGGAGCGGTTGGGAACGAAGTGGGAGTATAGATCACGACCGCCTTGATCCCCTGGTGACCGAGGGCGACGGCGTGGAAGACGGCCGTTCGTTCCGCGCAGATGGTCAACCCATAAGAGGCGTTCTCGATGTTGCATCCGGACACGATCTCTCCCTCTTCGGTCAACAGGGCGGCGCCCACGCGAAATTTGCTGTAGGGACAGTAAGCCCGTGTGCTCGCTTCGCGGGCGGCGGTGCCGAGTTCACTGAGAATGTGTTCGGGGAGAGGCATCATCATCCTCCGAGACTGCCCCTGGGACATGAACAAAATCGTACACCCTATCCACCACGGACGCAAAGTAATCCCGGCGGCTTGACCTCCTTTTCCAGACGGCTACCCTGATAATACGACCCGAAGGAATCATTTGTCCTCACGAGAACGCCATGTCCTCTGCTCTCGCCAATCAGCCGGATGTCCACGGTCGGTTCGGAGACTACGGCGGACGCTACGTGCCGGAAACGCTCATGGCCGCCCTGACGCAACTGGCGACCGAATACGACAAGGCCCGCGGCGATGCGGAGTTTCAGAGTGAATTCGAACATTATCTGAAAACCTACGTCGGCCGGCCGTCGCTTTTGTACTTCGCCGAGCGGTTGACGAAAGAGGCCGGCGGGGCACGCATCTATCTCAAACGCGAGGACATGAATCATACCGGAGCCCACAAGATCAACAATTGCATCGGTCAGGCGTTGTTGGCCCGGCGCATGGGCAAGCCGCGCATCATCGCGGAGACGGGGGCGGGGCAACACGGCGTCGCCAGCGCCACGGCGGCGGCGCTGTTCGAGATGACCTGCCAGGTTTACATGGGCGCCGAAGACGTGCGCCGGCAGAAACTCAACGTCTTCAAGATGAAGGCGCTGGGAGCGACGGTGACGCCGGTGGAAAGCGGCAGTCGAACGCTGCGCGACGCCATCAACGAGACGCTGCGCGATTGGATGGCCAACGTGGCGAACACGCATTACATCATCGGCAGTGTCGTGGGGCCGCATCCGTTTCCCTTGATCGTCCGTGATTTTCAGTCGGTTATTGGCAGCGAGGCACGACAGCAATGTCTGGAGCAGGTGGGACGGCTGCCGGATGTGGTCGTGGCCAGCGTCGGCGGCGGCAGCAACGCTGCGGGGATGTTTTATCCGTTTCTGGGTGATGCCTCGGTCGAATTGGTCGGCGTCGAGGCGGCGGGACGCGGCAAAAAGCTGGGCGATCATGCCGCCACTCTCAGTTACGGGAAACCCGGCGTGTTGCACGGCTCATTCAGTTACGTGCTGCAGGATGCCGACGGGCAGACAGCCCCGGTGCATTCGGTCTCAGCGGGTCTGGATTATCCAGGCGTCGGGCCGGAGCATAGTTACTGGAAGGACAGCGGCCGCGTGCACTATACAAGCGTAGGCGACGACGAGGCGTTGCCTGCGTTCTCGACATGTTCGCGGCTGGAAGGCATTCTGCCGGCACTGGAGACGGCGCACGCCGTGGTCGAGGGAATGCGCCTGGCATCCAAACGAAAGCGCGAGGATGTGGTGGTAATCTGTTTCTCCGGCCGCGGCGATAAGGATTGCTACGAAGTGGCGCATTTGCAGGGCGAGGAGATATGATTTATCGTTTCACGCGAAACGAGAAATCGTGTAATGCAAGTATCATGAACCCAATCGACGCGTTATTTCAACGTCTGCGTTCGCAGAAACGCAAGGCGTTCATGCCCTTTCTGACGGCCGGCGATCCCGATCTTGCCTCCGCGGTGCAACTTGCCCGCACCTTGGCCGATCACGGCGCAGATTTGCTCGAAATCGGTTTTCCCTACAGCGATCCCATCGCCGACGGTCCCGTGATCCAGGCGTCGTACACGCGGGCACTCGAACGCGGCGTAAATGTCGAGAACATCTTCGCCGCCATGCGCGCGTTCGCCGTCCACGATACGCCGCTCGTCGCCATGATCTCGTACAGCCTCATCCATCGTCGCGGTGCGGAAGTGTTTCTTGAACGGGCGGCGGCGGCCGGGTTCAGCGGCGCCATCGTGCCGGATCTGCCCGTGGAGGAGTCGGGCACGATCAGCCGCCTGGCGGCCCAGCGCGATTTCAAGCTTATTCAGCTGGTCACGCCGACGACGCCGCGCGAACGAGCCCGTGAGATTGCCCAGCGATCGAGCGGATTTCTGTACTGCGTCAGTGTTGCCGGCATCACCGGCGAGCGCGATCGTCTGCCGCCGGAATTGCTGGAGCAACTGGCCTGGCTGCGGCGTCAGACTGATTTGCCGTTGTGCGTCGGATTCGGCATCAGCCGACCGGAGCACGTCCGCATGTTGCGCGAGGTCGCCGACGGTATCATTGTGGGCAGCGCTTTCGTGCGCCATCTGGAAAAGGCCGGCAGCCAGTCGCTCGATGCCGTCCATTCGGCCATCGGCGAGTTAGCGCAATCGCTGGCCGCGGCACTCAATCCACCGGGGGGTTAACACCCCCGCTCGCCGTTGGTGATGCGCCATGGCGGAAGATCGCAAGAAACGACGACACATCGAACGGGAATTTGGCGTACCATTCGCTGGAGAGATCCTTGAGCCTGGCCAATGGACGCAAACGGCCCTCAAGAAATTGCCGGCCGAGGGACCGCTTGATTTGTCCGCGCTCTTTGGCCGCTCGGCGCCGTTGGTCATTGATCTCGGTTGCGGAAACGGCCGTTTTCTGATCGGCAGCTCCGTGTGGCGACAGGACCACAATCACCTCGGCATCGATATTCTGCCGGTCGTCATTCGCTACGCTACACGGCGAGCCAATCAGCGCGCCTTACACAACATTCGCTTCGCCGTCTGCGATGCCGTCCGGCTGCTGGAGCGCTACCTGCCGCCGCAGTGCAGCTCCGAGATTCACTGTTACCATCCACAGCCCTATTATGAGCCGAGCCAGCTACATCTGCGTCTGGTCACACCAGATTTTCTTGTATGGGTGCATCGAGCGCTCGTGCCTGGCGGTCAATTCTTCATTCAAACGGACAATCCTGGATATTGGCGTTACATCCGCGAGATTGTGCCGGTGTTCTTCGAGTTTCACGAGCGCATCGGTCGCTGGCCCGACGCCCCGAAGGGACGGACACGGCGCGAGATCATCGCCTTGCGACGTGGCCTGCCCATCTTTCGTGGTTATGGCACGGCACGGCAAGGGTTGAGTGAGGCCGACGCGCTTCGCCTGGCCGAGGCGCTGCCGCCTCCGGTGTTCGACGCCGACCGACGCTTGCGCGAACTGGACGAGTGGGAGAAAAGAGAGAGCAAGTAAGGGCCGTATTTGACATCGTTCCGTTCCTGACCTACGGTAGATCAGAACCCAGAATCCGAGCGATTCCCCCTCCACTGCATCCCTGGCGATGCTCGCGCCGGAAACATCTCCCGTCTGCCGTGTAGATCGTTGACTTCCTTGCGTTTGCGCTTGCCGTTGTTCCTTTCGGCCATCAGGCAATCGGCTCGAAGTGAGGGGCAATCATGCTTGCGATTCGATCGCGTCGTTTGCGGCGGCGCGGCGCTACTGTGGTCGAGTTCGCCGTGGTCGCGCCGGTGTTCTTTCTCATCGTGTTGGGCATCATCGAAATTGGCTGGGCTTGCATGGTGACAGAGCTTTTGACGGAAGCGGCGCGGCGCGCATGCCGGCAAGGCATCATTGAAGGCACCAGCTCCGGTAGCATCCAATCGACGGCCTCGAATTACCTGTCCAGTGCGGGCATCAGCAGTGAATCCATCAATGTATACGTCAACGATACGCCGGCCGGTTCCGCCAATGTGTCGGCCATGCCGGCTTACACCGAAATCACCGTTGTCGTAACGGTGCCGGTCGCCGATGTGGCCTGGACGCCTGCTTGGTTTCTAACCGGGAACTTATCCGGTCAATACACCATGCGGCGGGAATAGAAAGGGCAATTATCATGCAGTTACGGAATTTCCTTAATCGATCCGCTTCGCCACGCTCGGCCGCGGCTGCCGTGGAGTTTGCCATTCTCGCCCCGGTCCTCGCCACGCTCATGCTGGGAATGTTCGAACTGGGCCGCGGCGTGCAGGTGCGCCAGATCCTTACCGGCGCGGCGCGCAAAGGCTGTCGAACCGGAATTCTTCATCTGTTTGGAAACAGCGACATCACGAATGATGTCACGAACGTCATGCAGGACAATGGTTTCAATAGCACCAAGTTCAATCCACCCAGCATCGGTTCCATTACGATCACCGTTACCGATCCCGATGGAAACACGTTGTCGGATGCCCTGAATGCTCCGTCGGGCAGCACTATCTCCGTGCAGGTTGCGATTCCCACCACCTCGGTAAACTGGGTGTCCTACATGTTCATGACCAGGAGCATGGTAGAGTCTGATCTCGTAGTGATGATGAAACAATAGAGAAGGAACACAAGCCATGACATTTCGCATCAACTATTCGCACAAGCGCCGTGCTGCCGTGGCGCCGATTGCCGCCCTCCTTATGGGATTTATGGTAGGCATGTTGGCGTTTTCCATCGACATTGGCTACATCTGCTCCGTCCAGGCGGAATTGCAAGATGCTGCCGATGCCGCCGCCCTGGCCGCCGCGCAACAGCTTCAGAATCCCTTCGTCGCCTATTATTCTCCGGGCCAAACACAACAGCAGCAGATCTATCTCACGGTGACTACCGATACTTCTAATTCCTCTAGCCCCATCCCCACCGCCCAACGTTTCGCACTATACAATCAGGCAGGGGGAGCCTACATAAGGGTGCAGTCCTCCGATGTCAGCTTCGATTACTATGACGGCACAACCTTTCAAACTCCCTCATACGCGAGTAATTTGTTCCCCAACACCGTCACAGTGACGACGCGCCGCGACAGTAATGCCAATGGCTCCCTCGGCTTGTTTTTCGCAAGCGTATTCGGCATTTCCAGCATAGATCTGACTGCCACTGCCAGCGCCACCATGTACGCCGGCGACGTTACAAGCCAGAATCCCATTCAGAACGCGGAAACCGCCATGATCCCCGTGGGTCTGGACATATATACGTGGGTGGCTTTCGCTAGCGGGAACTTTACTTTCTTGAATGGCAACTTTTCTTCTCCTTCGGCATATCTGTCGAGCAGTAACGTGACCATCGGCCCAAACGGCCTTGCTCAATTGCAGGTTTATCCCGCCCCTACCAACACGCCCGGCAGCTTCGGGTTGATCGACATAGGCGTCCCTTCCAACAACACCCCGGCCTTCCGTAGCTGGATCGACGACGGCCAGACGCCCAATGATATTACTTACCTGTTGAACAACAGTTTGCTGCCCGTCTCGTCGAGCAACCCTGAACCCTGGAAAGTCGGCCCCGGCCTGAAGTCCACCCTGGTCAGCAATTTTCAGTCGATAATGGGCGTGCCGAGCCTCATACCTTTGTTCGTGCCCGTCAGCCCGCTTCCCAACTATGTTGCGGCCAGCGGCAACGGACAAAACGCCACCTATGCCGTTGTGGGCTTCGCAGGCGTGACCATCACTCAGGCCGACGGCAACGGCAACAATATGAACATCTCGATTCAGCCGTCGGCCATCGTCCCTACCAACGCCGTCATTAACAATGCCAAGCCGGCGGGCACGCAACAGAGCCAGTTCCAGACGCCGTTGACAACGTTTGTGTCGGCCAAGCTGACGCGGTGAAATGCCAAACAAATCCAGGCCGCTTCCTCACAGTCGCGGCCTGGATTTGTTTGTTACAATTGTTCGAGCAATTCCGGCGGGGCTTCGCGGGTGCCCTTGCACTTGGGATACTTGGCGCAGCCAAGGAAATAGCCCTTGCGCGAATTGCGTAATTTCATGGGCCCGCCGCATTCCGGACATGTCTCGTCCACTTTTACCTCCGGCGTCGTCTTTTTCGGCGGTGCCGGCAGCATCTCTTTTAGCTTCTCCTTCATCTCCGGCGGCAGCGGCTTGGTGCTGCGGCACTTGGGGTAGTTGCTGCAACCCAGGAAGGGGCCGCGGAAGCCCTTCTTGACCGTCATGGGCGAACCGCATTTCTCACAGACGATGCCGGTGTCGATCGGCTGAACGGGATTGCCGTCGGCGTCCACGTCCTTGGCATTTTTGCACTTGGGATAGCCAGTGCAGGCCAGGAAGGGCCCGCGACGGCCCTGGCGAAGAACCATTGGCTGGCCGCACTTCTCGCAAGTATGCCCGGTGGGCACGGCAGACAGCACCGGCTTGCCGTCGGGGCCGAAACTCATCGTCGTCTTGCATTCGGGATAGCCGCTGCAACCGAGGAACTGGCCTGTCCGGCCCATGCGTTGCAGCATGATCTTGCCGCAGGTCGGGCACTTGTATTCCGTTTCGACCGGCTGCGGCCGGGCCTCTTCGCCTTCTTCGGGCTTGATGTACTTGCAAGGGGGATCTTCCTTGAAGCCGGAGCAGCCGACGAAGTAGCGGTGCGTCTTCTTGCTGTAGTTGCGCAAGAGCGCTCTGCCGCACAGGGGGCACATCTCGCCCGTCTCGACACCGCCGCGTAGCGCCGGCATCTTGTCCTCGGCCGTCTTGAGCGCTTCGGAGAACGGTCCCCAGAACTCGTTGAGCACCTCGTTGTAGCGTGCCTGCTTCGTCTCGATTTGATCGAGTTCCTCCTCCATGTGGCTGGTGAATTTCAGGTCCATGACCTTGGGGAAATGTTCGATGAGCAGGTCAGTTACGTCCTTGCCGATCTTTGTGGCGAAGAATCGGCGTTCCTTCACTTCGATGTAGGCGCGCTCCGGCGAGGTGATCTTGTGAATAATCGTGGCGTAGGTGCTCGGTCTGCCGATGCCCTCCTTTTCCAGGGCCTTGACCAGCGACGCCTCATTGTAGCGCGGCGGCGGCTGCGTGAAGTGCTGGCTGGCTGTCAGGTCGAGGCGCGCGAGATCCTGCTGCTCGTGCAAGGTCGGCAGCGTGGCGTTCTCATGCTTGCCGGCCGGCGGCAGCATCCTGCGATAGCCGTCGAACTTCATCACCTTGCCCTGTGCCTTGAACAAGCCGATGGAGTTGCCGTCTTGCTGCTCCGTCGGCGACGCCTTGACCTCGACATTGGTGACGGCAAAGACGGCCGGGGCCATCTGGCTGGCCACGAAGCGCTGGTAGATGAGCGTGTACAATTTCAGTTGATCGCCGTGCAGACCGAGCTGAGCGACGCGCTCCGGTGTGTACGTCAAGTCCGTCGGGCGGATGGCCTCATGCGCCTCCTGAGCGCTCTTGCCGGAAGCGTAGGTGTGCGGCTTTTGCGGCAGATACGACGAGCCGAATTTGGTGTCGATGTAGCCGCGAACCGCTTGCAGCGCCTCGGTGGAGATGCGCGTGCTGTCGGTACGCATGTACGTGATGAGGGCCACGGAGCCTTCGCTGCCCAGATCGACGCCTTCATAGAGCCTCTGGGCCGTCTTCATGGTGCGGTCGGCTTGGAAACGCAGACGCAGGAAAGCTTGCTGCTGAAGCGTGCTGGTGGTGAACGGCGCTTGTGGCTTCTCGGCGCGATCTTTCTGCTCTAACTTGGCGACGGTGTAGTTCGCTTGTTCGAGCAAGCGAGCAATGTTCGTGGCGGTTTCCTGGTTGGCGGCCTCGAACTTCTTGCCGTCCCACTCGGCCAACTCGGCGAGGAACGAACCCGGCGGGAGATCCGCTTTCGCCGGTTGTTCGGGGCCGCGCGTGTCCGCTAGTGGCGCTTCTCCGCTCGCTAACGCTCGCGGCTCGGATGTCTCGCCCTTTGTCTTTGCCAGAACTACGGAAAGTGGTTTCGGCTGCATCGGCAGGTTGCCACCGGCCGGCGCCAGAAGCGCTATGATCTTCCAGTATTCCGTGGGCACGAACGCCTCAATCTCGCGTTCGCGATCGACGACCAGACGCAGGGCCACAGACTGTACCCGGCCGGCGCTGGAACGCCGGGCCACTTTCTTGCTCAAAAGACCGCTCAGCGGAAAGCCGACGACGCGATCAAGGATGCGCCGCGCCTCCTGAGCGCGGACGCGGTCCATGTCGATCTTGCCCGGTTGAGCCAGAGCGTTGCGGACCGCTCCCCGCGTGATTTCGTTGAAGGTGATGCGGAAGACGCGCGGATCATCGTCCAGGCCCAGGGCATCTTCGATGTGCCAGGCGATGGCCTCGCCCTCGCGATCAGGGTCAGTGGCGAGGTAAATGTGGTTGGACTTGGCCGCTTCGCGCTTGAGTTCGGCCAGGATCTCCTTGGCGGTACGGCGGCGCGAGGCGCCCTTGCCGTTGCTGTCGGCGCGATCGACGACAACGTAGGTCGGCACCCAGCCGGCGTCGATGTCGATACCAGCCACTTTCTCGCCGGGCTTGCGGCGGCGCGGAAGGTCGCGGACGTGGCCGTAGCTGGCCAGCACTTTGAAATCGCCGCCGAGATATTTATTGATGGTCTTGGCCTTGGCCGGCGATTCGACGATGACGAGATCCTGCGACCGTTTGCCGTTGGTTGTCGATTTTGGCTTGGTACTCAGTTGCGCTTTGCTGCTCGGGCGCGAGCGGCTTTTTGTCGTCGCTTTCTTGGTGCGGCTAACCGTTCGCGGAGTTCCCTCTGCGGTGGCTTGCTTCTTGCGTGCGGGCACGGCCCATACTCCCTGATGATGTTCCAGGTTCCCAGCCGCGGCCGTTTGGAAGCGGTCGCTTCCTCCACTCCCTTACGTTCGCGGCTCAGAACTCCGGTTGTGTTGTTGACCAGACTCGCTACAATCACCACTTTGAGCGAAGTCCGCCTCTCACCCATACTATAGCTTTGCGCCGGCTGTCAAGTCCGGCAGCAGCTTTGCGGACCGACGGATTGACCTAAAGCGAGGAATGCCAATGGCCTTTCATCCCTTCAAACACTTCCGCAAGCATCAGAAAAAGTACCTGGCGCTTTTGACAGTCATGACGATGTTTATCTTCGTCGCTCAGTTCGGCGCCGGCGATGTTTTCAGCAGTCTTCAGCGCTGGGTCGCCCTCTCCGTTCACCGAGGCGACAAGGTGCTGACCCTGTACGGCAAGACCGTCTATTCCGATGAGCTGGAGAGGCTTCGCTGGCAGCGCCAGTTGGCCAGTGAGTTCCTCGTTTCCAACTCCTGGGTCGGGGCCGTGATGTCGATGGGGCAATCGTCGGGCACTCCCCTGGAGAAATCCTTCTTCGATGTCCAGGCCAAATTCGGACCAAAGAAGGATCAAAAAGATCCCTCTCCCATGCAGACGACCCTCAGCCAGGTTTATTTCGCCCTCATCCTTGCCAGCAATCCGCGCTTTTCTACTCCCGAAACGCGCCTGAGTTCGCTCCAGAAACAGTTGCGCGACGTTCAAAGACAGCTCAGCTTCCCCGAGGCCCAAAAGAACGAAGCCCAGTATAAAGCGCTGGACACCCTGGCCACGATCCTGGCCTTTTATTCGTGGGCGATGGATCCGCAACGGCAGCTCGACGATTCGTATTTCGGCGGCTCGCTGCGCGCCACGGAGGTCTCGGATTCCCTCGACTTCCTGATCTGGAAGCAGCAAGCCGATCGGCTCGGCATCGTGCTGACTCCGGGCGACGTGGCCCGCGAGATCAATCGTGCCTGGGGCAACGGCGATTATCTCCCGACCGATGGCAAGTTCGAGACCAACGAATGGGTGACATTCTTCTTCCGCAACAACCAACGGGTCCATAAGAGCTTGACGCCGCGCGATCTGCTCAACGCCCTCACCGACGAGTTCCGCGTGGCCATGGCCAAGGAAGCAATACTCGGCTCGGCGGGGGGCGTTCGCTCGTATCGCCAGGCGGTAGACGGCATCCATTTCAGTCCGTCGGCCGCCACTCCCGATGAGTTTTACCAGTACTTCCGGGACCAGCGCACCGCCCTGTCCGTCAGTATTCTACCCATCCCGGTCAAGGAGTTCGTGGACAAGGTGCAGGCCAAGCCGACCGAAGCGGACCTGCGCAATCTCTACGAGCGCTACAAGAATGACGAACCGGTACCGGCGCGGCGACAACCGGGTTTCAAGGAGCCGCGGCGTATCAAGCTGCAATATCTCAGTTTTCGTCCCGAAGGTTCGTTCGCCCGCAAACTGGCGGACAAGGCTCTCTCTCTCTTGCCGGTCTTCCGCGTCGGTCAGCCGGCAGCGCCGTTCGCAGCCGGCGGTGGCTTGGTCTGGGCCGCTCACCTCGCCAGCTACGCCGATGAGGACGCCGCGGTTCGCGCTTTGTACACGAAGTACCGCGAGGAAGAAAACCGCCGTGTCCCCGTCCGCTACGATCGCGACGACACCACACGCTTTGGTCTGAGTACAGATCTACCCGGCCAGCAGAGCCTGGATGTGCAAGCCTCGACCGCGTTTGTGGGCCAACTGCTGGGCAGCTTCGGCACGGGCGCCACGCCCCTGGCCGCGCCGACCGCCTGGTTGGCCGCCAACGAATCGCAGGCCCGCGCCACTCTGACGGCCTACGCTACTGCGGTGTTGGCCGGCGCCAGCTCGTCGCCGTTGCCTGCCATGACGTTGCCCATGCGCTATCTCTACACCACGCAGCCGTTCGAGGCTGTCCGCGATCAGCTCCGGGAACGCTTCGTGAACACCCTGTCCCGCACGCTGATGGACAGCAACGTCCTCGCCTTCCGCAAGGAGCTGGACAAGGTGCTGGCCATGCACTCGGAGCAAAAGCTCGACGAATTCCTGAAAAAGGCCGTGCCCGAACACGGCCTCGAAGATTTCCGCTCCATGCAAGCGCCGCAAACGCAGCAGGAGATCAGCGATCATCCCGATCCGCAATTGAAGGATCTGCAAGCCGCCTGGGAAGCCTCGCCGAATAAACCATTCCAGGAACCGCCGAGCCGAAGCGTGGACGTGAGCAGCTTCGCCCGAGATATGTTCGTCCCCTTCGACACCATGCGTCAGGGGCAAACGACTCCAGGACGTTCCGAGCAATTTGCTGCCGCCGGCGGCGACATTGTTTATGTGCTCTGGAAGTCCGAGGATCTGCCGGCGCACGTACGTCCCTTTGATGTGGTACGCAACGAGGTCAAGGATGCCTGGTATCTGGAGCAAGCCCGCAAGGTGGCGCGCGAGAGAGCGCAGCAGATCAACGCGGAGCTGAAAAAACAAAACCTCGCTCCGGATGCCGCCGTGCAGTTCCTCGTCCAGCAGAACCTGGGCGGCGTCTTCCAGTTGGACAAGGTATCCCACCTGACGGCGCCGGAATTCTCCCTGCCCGGACAGAAATTCAGCGCCACCGATTATCGACCGTATGCACCGCCAAAGGATTTCGTGCCTTATCCGCCGTCCGACTTTGTCGATCAACTCTTGAAGCTCAAGAAGCGCGGCGAGTCCCTGGTAATGACGGACAAGCCCGTCAAGCATTTCTACATCGCCGTGCTGATGGAGGACCCCCAATCGCCGGAGCGAAAGGAATTCTACGACGCTTACAGTCAGACGAGTCTGCCCAGCTTCGACTTCATGCCGGCGCAGGAAGAGCCGCTGTGGGTCAAGATGATGGGGGATCGTCAGCGCAAATTCGAGCGAAAAGTGCTGGAGGAATTGCGAGCCGAGGCGACCAAGGATCTGCAAGACGGCGAGTACGTCCTTCCCGATATCGTCCGCACGCGTAGCGAGTCCAGCCGCGACACTGGGGAATGATGTCTCGAGAATGCGTTCACGGCGTGGGGGGCGACGGCCGCTCGGCTGCGAACAACGTGCGGCGACATCCGGCTTGATCTCGCCGCCATCACACCAGACGCAAGCCTGAATAGTCGTCGGTGTTGTGGAGCGAAGAAGGCACCCTCGCCAGCCGCCGATCATCCTGCTCGTAGCCCGTCAACGCGATATGCCGCGACGACGTTGCACTTCTGGCGAGAGGAGGAACACGCCATTGCGCGGTCTCGTCTACCTTCGTTGCCTTGACCTGCCTGCGCTCGCTGGTATGGTAGCCAGAAACAAAGCTCTGCCGGTTCACGGTTATATCACCCGGATTCTGAGCACTCGCGAGCGACTCCAAGCCATTGAGGAGGCGTGCCATGAGCAAGGCGGGGAAGTGGCGGAAGGTGTTTCCGTACTATAAAGTCCAAACCATGAGTGAGATCAATCACTGCTGGGTTGATGCACGGAAAGCGGCCTTCGATACTCTCGAAGAAGCGAAGGACTTTATTCGCGACCAGATGGCATCCAAGCCAAGCCGAATCCTCGTCGTCGAAGCGAAGACGCGACGGGTCCTGGAAGAGTAAGTCTGGCTCCTCTGGCAGGTCATAAACTCGTACCACCAGCCGTTTGGTCGCAGCGGAGAAAGTCTACGAACAGGCGGCGTCGTCCAAACCGTCAGCCGGAACCTATGAATCAGATTATCACCAAGCGCATCCAGATCGGCTCACGCCACGTCACGACCCCACTCCTTTGGCTGGGGCACGACCTCAAGACGCGCATCCGTGTTTGGTCGCAAGTCCGAGGATGTCCAGGCATCGTCGTCAATGCGCATCAGGTGCTTTCAAAACGCCGCTTCTATGTATCCGCCTGCGAACACGGCTTGCACGCGCACCTTGGATATGACGGACCTCTCTTCCTCGACTCGGGAGGGTATCAATCTCAGCAGACCGGACGGGCACTCATCCGAGTACAAGAGCTGATGGCGGTTCAGGTCAAGTTACGGCCTGATGTAGGTGCAGTGCTCGACCTCCCTCTAGATCCGCTGGTCTCGACTCGAGAAAACGCTAGACGCTGGCGACGGACCTTGGACAACACGGCGTGGATGCTGCGTCAGAAAGATCGACCTCTTCTCGCTCTAATTGTACATTCGTACAATATCCAGCATGCCGAACGGCGGTGCCTCCAGCTAAAGGCACTCAACGAGGAGCCGGAGGTGGTTTGTATTGGAAGTCTCGTACCGTTGCTGCGTGGCCGCGCGCTTGAGCTGGGTGGATCCGAGGAAGGGCACAAGACGGGCCTGCATCACGACTGGCGATACATTGCCCGCTTGATCAGTGTGGTCCGAACACAGTTCCCGAGAGCCATGATCCATGTGTTCGGGGCCGGCACAATGGCCAGCATGTTCCTGCTATTCTTGCTTGGGATTGACTCCGTCGATTCAGTAGCTTGGCGGTTGAAGGCAGCCTACGGAGCAATTCGCCTGCCCGGCCTCGCGGATCGCTACGCAACGGATTTCGGCCACACACGGACGCGACGTAGGCTAACATCCATTTGCAATCGTCTGTTGCGGACATGCGTTTGTACTGTGTGTGAAGGACTCCCACTGTCACGGCGGGTGGCGAAACTAGCTGCATCGTTCGAAGCTCGGGCCGTCCACAACGCGCAGGTGTTTATCGATGAACTGAATGAATTCCGCTTGTCCGCGCGACAAAGAACTCACCTTGACTTCGTACGTCATCGTCTGGCTGATAACCCGCTCTATCTCGGGATCTTCAATCGGACGATCCTTCCGATTCTCTCGGGAGGTGACGCATGACCTCGGAGTTGGCCTGGAAGTTCATAGCGCTGTTGGTGCCCATTGCAGGGAGCGTGATTCAAGTGTGGGCGACACTTCTTAAACGATCGAACTGGATTCGCCGTGCCCAAGTCTCGGTGAGCGGCATGGGGTGGCCCTTCTTTCTTCTGGACCGGTTGCCGCTGTTGCTAGCGTACGTCTTATTGTTGTCGATTTTTTGTGGCAGCATCCTCGGCCTGATGGGCGGGGGCTTGATCGTTACCGCTCCGGCACGGGAGCCGCCTCCGTTCCTGATATCCCTGGTCGAATACTCGAAGCAGGTCTTCGATTACGCATTCTGGCTGATGTTGGCTTACCTCTTTTTGGCAGTGTTGATTTACATCAACGCACTCCCAAAGCTCTTACTGGCGGCGTCCTACCTCCTTACGCCATTCTGGCAGGGCTTGACCTTTCATCCAGGCTGGATCAATGCCTCCCGGCACGCCATGCGCGAAGACGAGGCCGTTCCGATCAACACCAATACCCGAACGTGCCGCAGCGTCGCAAATGACATCATCGATGCATGGGCCAATGCAGGACAAACGGCATACGAGCAGCACCGGGCCACGAAGCCGGCCGGGTTTTCGAGCGATGAACTGGCGAATTTCTTACTCGTCGCCAACGCGATCGAGAGCGCAATCCACGACCTGAAGATCTCTAGGCAGGTTCAATTTGGAGCGCTTTATGACGAGATGGGGAGAGTCGGCTCCAGCCTGTTCGCTCCGACGACGTTACGCGAGTGTAGTCAGCCGGGGCAATCCCTGTACGGGAAACTGCGGGAAAAGGTCCCTAGCCTTCCGGACCAACCGCTCATTCATGAGACCGTCACAAAACTGGTTCGTCGTCTGGTAAGCCGGTATTCGGGGAGGGCTTTCCAACTCGCGAAGGGGTTCCTACCGATCGGTTACGACGCCGGGTTACTTGAGCGCCGGCTACGGCGACTCCCCGGTTTCGCCAACAGTCAGGCCATGCGCGCTCAAGTCGTTAAGCTCGGGGTCGAGATGGAGGTCTGGTACGGAATGGACCCCGGCCCATTCATTTACCCGTTCACACTCCGGATCGCCCGGTTCCTGCTCAACCTCGACTGTTTGCGGACGCAGGCTGATGTCAAGACGCTCCCGTGCGATGACGATTTTATACGCTTAACGGCCTGGACCATGGACCGGATTGTTGACGCCGCCGAGGGTCTTCTAACGACCACGGCAGACGCGAGGCTCAAACAGTTCTGCCAGAGCGCCTTCAACGCCGAGCCTCGAGAGGTGCCTCGCTGGGCGCTGTGCCGCGAGTTGGACTATTTCCTCTGGGTCCAAACGAGGGACAACAACACGGAGGGAGGGATTTTCGGTGAACGCGCGACCAAGCCCTGGAAAATCGAAGGCAACTCGTTCACGAAAAGTTGATCGCGTGCCGCCTCTTGCCGATCTATCTCCGTCCTCCAGGAGCAACGCGATTCCGTTCCGATTTGCGTCGCTACGCCGGGATTGGTACATATCAAACGAGGCGTTGAGCCGCGCCGTGCGTCAGACGATCCAAAAGCAGAAACGCTACCGCTTCGAAGGCTTCCCGCGGCAGTGGATCCCCGTCTTCGAGTGGTTCGGCGTCGAGTGGTCGCAGTCCATTCGCCCGCTTGACTTCATCCCTCTCTTTTCGGACTCAAGTGAGGAGGACATCGTCCGCTTGGTTGACAGCGCCCGCGCAAACTACTCCCTGCGGTTGTTGGCAGAGTCCACCTCCGCCCTCGATCCGGTCGTCAGCGACCTCCTCTATATCGTCGATCACTCATCGTGTTCGGCTAACCTTGCTGACCGGGAGGCATCGGAAATCGCCGAAGCGGTTAGCCTGCGGAAACGCCGCCTCTACCTGACGAGCTGGCAGAGCTACGGGCGGCCGTCGGTGCTCTCGCTGGAGCGCGAGGCGATGCGTATCCGGCCTACGGCTAGCGTCGCGGTCGCACTGCCTTGCTCGCTCGCCCGACCTTATGATCGCTCGAAGACGCACAAGCGGCTCTACGCCGCCCTGAAGGAGCACGGACACGAGTTGTCCGGAATGCACCGCGTGGTTCTGACAGGCCTTGGCGTTCTTCCCGAGGAACTCTGGACCGCTTCCGAGGTGCTCACGTACGACACCGGCGTACCGGACGTCTACCGACTCCTCCGTCTGAGCCGTGCTTATTTCCGACAGGCACAATACGAGATGGTGTTCGACTGCCTACAGTTCAAGCCGTACAACGAGATTCTCACCATTCTGCATCGGGAAGGAGTCATCCAGCAACTTCAACCATTCACCCCATAGAGCAGGGAGGTGGATGTTGTGGCGGTGTTGAGGCTACGCGGCGAGGTAATCCTTCCCGGACACCCATCAGCCGAGACAAGCCGGCGGATTGGATGCAATCCTTTGCTCCAGCTCGGACGCAAAACCTCATCATGGATTGGCTGATGCGAGGCGTGAACTTGGTTTCGATCTCGCAATACTGTCATCCCCTTCGGCCCGTGAATAGTTACATTCCCCGTCGAGCCGGGGGTCGCAGGAAAGAGCGCGAAGCCGCGAGCCGTAGACTAGAGCGCTTTTGATTTTGATCTAGCGCTATTGGGGTAGAGTGGGTAGACTTTGCTGGCATCCACCTGACGAGGAACGCCATGCAAGCCTACTCACCCGACCTGCGCCAACGTGTCCTGGCCGACTGCGATCGTGGCCTC
>DATBHJ010000220.1:0-4160 GCA_036557565.1 Gemmataceae bacterium | reverse complement strand
GTCTTGGAAGAGCAGTTGCGTGTCGTTACAGTGTGTCATGGCGCGGTGGTCTCCGAAGTTGGTAGCAAGAGGTTGTTGTTATTCTCTTTATGCCAACTGCGGAACCATCGCGCCAGTCCTTTGGTGAGAAATAGGGGTTAGTCCACCGAAGGTAAGTACGTGCGTTCTCGCACTCACTTTCCAACGAGACACGAGCACGCTGGAGGAGATGTGCTCATGGCTGAGGCCTCATCGCCAGGAAGAACCTGCAGCTGAAAGAGGCGAATTGCCACAACTGTATTGGCCCGCGGGAGTGCTACAAACATGGAAGATTGTTGGGTTCCAAAGCCGGAAGGCTAACCAGCCGTGAGACTCGACCGGGCCGGTGTCAGGTATTTGCGTTCTCACGTCCCTTACGTCCTGGCCAGTCGATTGCGTCGTTGCGAGCGGCGGTTTGATCGATCAAAGGCAAATGTCGCCGCCAGCGGGTTTTTTAGGGTGCCCTGCTCCTGGCGAGCCTGAGCGCGGGGCGGAATGCGAGGTCAAGATCGGCTGGGGTCTTTCCCAGGGCCAACGCAAAGGGATGGCCAGGCGATCGAAGTCTGCCATTCTTCCGACGCCGTTGACATTCAGTTCCAGCGGTGACTGTTTCTCAAAGGCAGTGAACGGTTAGGAACAACAATCGTTAGCTTGTTGTGATCCTCGTCGAATATCGTTGAAAATGTTATTATCGTGGGTGGAGTTGTAGGCCTTGGCGTTCAGCTCCAGTGCGGAGATCTCGTCGGGATGGGCCGCCGCTCGTATCATCTCAACGAACTTCCACAAGTAAGAATTGGCATCGGCTGATACCGTATCACGATGCGGTAACGCCTTGAAAACACCGAGAATCCTCGTAAAATGCGGAAACGTGTGGCGGCAAGCAGCTTGCAGGCGACATCGCAAGTAACGTATCAGAAGAGGTTTTACGGTAGACACCTGAAGAAATTCCGATCGACTGTCGATCCGGTGGCTGCGAGTTCGAGTCCTGTCGCCCTCGCTAAACAGAAGTAGCCGCAAGCAAAGACTTGCGGCTTCAGTCTTTTCGGTGTGAGGTCGTCTTTCAATCAATTGGTAACAATTTGGCAACACCCCACGGGTGACGTTGCGGTCGCATTGCTAAGCACTCTAGCTCGTGCGAAGCAAGCCTAGCCGATATCCTGTCAGGATGCGCTTCCATATCCGCAACAACATGGTCTGTTTACAGCCTGGCGGTTGGCCAGCCGATCATGCCCTCCGCTCCCATCGGATTGGGCAGGGCACGAGCAAGATTTCTTACGATGCGGCGTCCGATTGGCTGGAAACGTCGCTGTCTCAATGGAGCGATTTCATGTGCCGTCGTGCATTAGTTCTCGCGGCCTTGCTTATCTGCGGCGGCTGCGGCCCTGCCTCTGCCCAGGAAGAAAAGACCTCATCACCCAAGAAACGCCCTACGGGCAGTTACGTAATTCTTCGCGAAAGCCCTAGCGAGAAGAACGTTTTGCCGCTAAAGGACCTACTTGAGCACCCGGAGGCGGATGATGCGACTGTCTCGTATGCCGAAATCCGCGTCGTCGATTCTGGGACCGGACGCGGCGTGCCGCTTGTCGAGCTGACAACGGTGAATCATTTACGATTCGTGACCGACAATGCTGGACGGATTGCCTTCAACGAGCCGAGCCTCATGGGCCGTGAGGTGTTCTTCACGGTCAAGAGTCACGGCTACGAGATGAAGAAGGACGGTTTCGGTTTCCCCGGCGTGAGAATCACACTCCAGGCAGGGCACGCTTCCCAGTTCAAGATCACGCGCCACAACCTCGCCGAGCGCTTGTGCCGATTGACGGGCGAAGGGCGGTATCGAGATACCCTCCTGCTCAGACACAAGCCGCTGCTCATCGAAACTCCAAACCCCGGACTCGTCGCTGGACAGGATTCCGTGCAGGCTGTTTCCTACAAGGGTGAGATCTACTGGTTCTGGGGAGACACGAACCGCATGAGTTATCCACTCGGCTTATTCCGAACGGCAGGAGCAAGGACAGCGGTTCCCAGTGCCAAGTCCGACTTTGCAGGCGGAATTGGGTTTGACTATTTCGTGGACAAAAACGGGTTCACCCGCGCAATGATGCCACTGCCCGAACGCCCAGAAGGGGTCATCTGGATCGATGGCGTATGCAATGTTCCCGACGAGAAAGGCGTCGAGAAACTGGTCTCCCATTACTCGCGCCGGAAAAGCTTAGCCAAGGAACTCGAACACGGTATCGCGGTGTTCGACGATGAAAAGGCAGTGTTCGTGCCGGCGAAGGAACTGCCCTTGTCGGAGAAGTGGCGATTTCCTCACGGCCACCCGGTAGTGTTCGAGGAAGGCGGCAAAAAGTGGCTCCTCTGCGGGCATCCCGCGCTGAACGTGCGCGTGCCTGCGACTCTCAAGGATGTGCTGGATACGCAACGATACGAGGCGTTCACGTGCGCGACTGTGCTGGCGAAGTACAGGCCGCTTGACCTGGAAAGGAACGGCGACAGCGACCCAATCTGGCGCTGGCAAACGGTCTTTCCGCCGATGGGATCGGAAGACGAAGCAGAACTGGTCAAGGCGGGGAAAATGAAGCCGGTGCAGGCGCGCTTCTATCCGGCAAGTGCCGCGGACTCAAAGGAGAAGATTCGCCTGCACAGCGGGACGGTGCGGTGGAACGAATACCGCAAGCGCTGGGTGATGCTCGCCGGTCAGATAGGTGGCAAGTCCTCGCTCCTGGGCGAGGTGTGGTATGCCGAGGCAGAACATCCGACCGGGCCATTCAAGACAGCGGTGAAGGTGGTGACGCACGAAAACTATTCGTTCTACAATGTTTGCCACCACGACTTCCTGGACCGGGATGGTGGGCGATACCTCCACTTCGAGGGCACGTACACCAGTGATTTCTCTGGTAATCCCGACAAAACTCCTCGTTACGACTATAATCAGATTCTCTACCGCCTCGACCTCGATCACGTCAAGATGGGCAAATGATCCCGGGAGTAGAAGGCAGATTCTTGTGAGTGATGAGGGCGCATCTCTTGACCCATTATCGCACTCGATACTTCTCCACCACCTTCTCGTCGAGGTCCACTCCAAGGCCGGGTTCCTCCGGCACATGGACGTCCCCGTCCATCACGGGAAACCGCTGCTTCGTCAACGATTGTCGCAAGGCCCCCTGCTCGACACAGTATTCAAAGTAATGGCTATTCGGCAGGGCAGCGAGGAAGTGTAGAGAGGCGGCGATGTTGATGCCGGTCTTATACGAATGATTGACACACAGACGATGCCGTTCTGCCGAGTCCCAGCCGATGCGCTTGGAGCGAGCGAGGCCGCCGACGCGAGTGACATCGACCTGGACCACATCGATTCCTCCTGTATCCATCAGGGCGCGAAATTCCCCGATGTCGCAGACCTCTTCGCCGGCAGCAATCCGCATCGGAGCCTGGGTACTTAGCCTCGCGTAGCCCTGGAGATTATCCGGGTGGAGCGGTTCCTCCAGCCAGGTCAGATGGAATTCCTCGAACTGTCTAGCCCGGCGGATGGCCGTGGCGGTATCCCAGCACAGGCCGGCATCGACCATCAACTCGACATCGGCTCCCACTCCTTTACGGGCAGCACGGACGTGGGCAATATCGCTTTGCTCGCTCAGTCCCATGGGCCCCCAGCCGAACTTGACGGCCTTGAACCCTTTGTCCGCCAGTTGCCTGCCGATCGTTTCTGTCTCGTTGGGAGTGTCGCCGAACAAGATGGACGCATACGCGCGGAATCTGTTGCGAAAGCCGCCTCCGAGGAGCTTATAAACGGGGAGCCGAACGCTTTTGCCGATGATGTCCCACAAGGCGATTTCAATACCGCTCATCGCCTGAATGACAGCTCCTCGCCGGCCGAAATAAATGCTTCCTTCGATCATGCAGTGGATGAGCCGATCGATCTCGAAAGGGTCCTGCCCCAGTACGCATTCGGCCAGACCGCGGCAAATCTTGTGCGACACGGGCGCCTCGATGATCGCCTTGGCTACCACGGCTGAGGAATCGACCTCACCGACGCCGCTTATTCCGGCGTCCGTGTGGACCCGGACGAGGAGCGTTTCCTGGCTGCCGTCACATCGTTCGTTGACATCCGGAAGTCGTAGATGGATCGACTCCACGCCCGT
>DATBHJ010000219.1:0-52259 GCA_036557565.1 Gemmataceae bacterium | reverse complement strand
TTTATCATCTGGCCGGCTATCCGCATGTCGGTCGTTCCTTCAAGGAGCCAGATGCGGCATGGCTGGGAAACCTGACAGCGACGCGCAGCCTCTATGAGGCCGTGATCCGTTGCGGAGGCCGGCCGCGCATCTTGTTTGTGGGCAGCGGGCTGGTCTACGGCGACAACGTCGAAGGCGAGAACGGCTGCACGGAAAACGCCTTGTTGATGCCCGACACTCCGTATGCCGCCAGCAAGGCGGCTGCCGATCTCGTGAGCTATCAGTACACACGCTATCCCGGATTGGAGATCGTGCGCGCGCGTCCTTTCAACCACATTGGCCCGCGCCAAGCGCCACAGTTCGCTCTGTCCAATTTCGCGCGCCAGCTTGTGGCCATCCAGCATGGCCGGCAGGAGCCGATCCTCGAGACAGGCAATTTGCAGCCCAGCCGTGATCTGACGGATGTTCGCGACGTTGTGAATGCATATATTTTCGTGATGCAACGCGGTCGGAACGGCGACGCGTACAATGTCGGCTCCGGCCGCAGCTATGCTATGCGGGACGTAATGGAGCGCTTGGTCGCGTTGTCAGGTGTCTCTGTCGAGCCTCGGCAAACAGACCATCTCCTGCGAGCGGCAGATGCTCCCAATGTACGGGCCAATGCCGAAAAACTGCGGCGAGAGACGGGGTGGGAGCCACGTATCAGCCTCGATCAGAGCTTGACCGACCTCCTGGCCTATTGGCGAGAACTATCTTAGGAGAAAGACGATACCAGAGGGAAAGAACCTATGAAGATCGCAGTTATCGGCACAGGATACGTCGGGCTTGTGACGGGAACCTGTTTCGCGGAAAGCGGCAACGAAGTGACCTGTATCGACATCGATGCGCGCAAAATCGAAATGCTCAAGAAGGGCCAACTGCCGATTTATGAGCCAGGTTTGCTGGAGCTGGTGTTGCGCAATCACCGCGAAGATAGGCTTCGCTTCACCACCGACCTCCATGCCGGCGTCGGGCCGGCACAGCTCGTGTTTATCGCCGTGGGCACGCCGCAGTCAGCCGATGGCTCCGCCGATCTGTCCACTGTGTGGAAAGTCACCGACTCCCTGGCCGCAGCCATTACCGGGCCGAAAATCATCGTTATCAAGAGCACCGTTCCCGTCGGCACCAATCGCGGCGTTACCGAGCGCCTGGCGGCCAAGAACAAGCAAGCCATTGATGTGGCCAGCAATCCGGAGTTTCTCAAG
This sequence comes from Gemmataceae bacterium, assembly GCA_036557565.1. GTDB lineage: Bacteria > Planctomycetota > Planctomycetia > Gemmatales > Gemmataceae > JAJPHU01. The sequence continues at coordinate 51,036 of DATBHJ010000219.1, read as the reverse complement.
GAAGGAGCCGCCATCGACGACTGCATGAAGCCAGATCGCGTCGTCGTCGGCGTGCGTCGTCCGGAGGTCGCCGAAGTTTTGCATGAGTTGTACGCGCCGTTTCTGCGTACCGAGCGACCGTTCCTCGTCATGTCGCCGGAAAGCGCCGAGATGACCAAGTACGTTGCCAACGCCATGCTGGCCACCAAAATCAGCTTCATCAACGAGATGGCCAACCTGTGCGAGTGCATGGATGCCGACATTAACGATGTGCGCCGCGGCATCGGCCACGATGGTCGTATCGGTTTTCAGTTTCTCTTTCCAGGCGCCGGTTACGGCGGTTCCTGTTTCCCCAAGGACGTCCGGGCGCTGTTGAGCATGTCCAAAAAGCTCCATGCGCCGGCTCACATCCTGGCGGCCGTCGATCGGGTCAATGAAGCGCAAAAGCAAGTGCTGGTCCGCAAGGTACGCGAACATTATGGCGAGGGGTTGAAGGGCAAAACGCTGGCTGTTTGGGGTTTGGCCTTTAAGCCGCGAACCGACGACATCCGCGACGCGCCGTCGCTGGTATTCCTGGACGCCATGTTGGAAGCCGGTGTGCGGCTACGCGTCCACGATCCGGAGGCCATGCCCAACGTCAAGGCGATTTACGGGGATAAGGTGGTTTACTGCGATCGCCCCTACGGTGCCCTGGAGGGGGCGCATGGTTTGGTGATCGTCACAGAATGGCAGGAGTTTCGCAATCCGGACTTCGAGGTAATTCGGCGTCTGTTGGCGGAGCGCGTCATTTTCGATGGCCGAAATCTCTACGATCCGAAGACGCCAACCAGTCTCGGTTTCACCTATTATTCCATCGGACGTAAATCGGCAAACTGCGAATAAGGGCTTGGCAACGCTTCGCAAAAATGTACACGTCGATCCAGCTCATGCTCGCTTCCTGGCTAGCGCTGCCGCGCTGATCGAAGATAGATGGCCTGGATCAGCCCCGCTTGAACGGACACCACGCGCGTCTGACTGACCCAGGAGCCGTCCTCGATCCAGGCTGCAGTCACTCGATAATTATATTTTCGACCGGGCACCAGCGGCGGCGACTGAAAGAAGCGCGTTCGCCCGATTGAGCGAGTGCGTGTTCCTTCTACCCAGAAAGCGGCATGCTCGGGCAGACGGGCGATCAGGCCAGCGATCACCGGTCTCTCTGCCGAGGGCGCCAAAGACAAGGGCGTAGCTTCCAGAGAATATTGTTTCGCTTGTCCGAGCGAGGAATCACGAGGTATCTGAGGCGACACGTTGTAATCTTGAAAACCGGGCTGGTTCCACGGCAAGTCCCACGGGGCGACGAGGTTTAGCAGCTGAACCGCCGGCGACGGTTGCGGCGGCGGCTCCCCACCGGGATAGTAGGCCGCGTTGGCGAAGTCGTTATCAGGAAAGTAGGAGAGCGGCGTCTTGGGGATAACTGGTTGAGGAGCCGGCGGTTGCGTCGCAGGAATCGCCGGCGGAGATTGATGCCTTACTCTGAGGCCGCCGCTGTACGTCGCCTGGGCACGACATTCCGGAAGGCCGGCTACGACCAGACCTAACAGAACCAGTAATAGTTCCAGTACGATCAGCCGATTTCGCCTTGCCTGCATTGCACTGTGGTGCTGCGTCATACCCGCCTCCACTAAAAGAAGTGTTCGCTATCTGAGACGGTCGGAATCTCGGCCATCGTCCAGGGAAAACGCATATTGCGTACCATCGAATGCTCGATCCCTGGCCGTGTCCCCACGTTTTCGCTCATTTTTTCCGATTCGATTGCTTTTGGCCATCTTCACTGTAAACCGGCCCGGTCCGGACATCAAGAGGCAGGCCGGACTGTGCCATCGATTCTTCCTCGCGTTGGCTGCAATTTCCAGCATTGTCGAATGGAGGGGCGAAAGATGGGTGAAAACCGCTCAAGTGGAGTCAAACACAGCACAGAACGATGGCCGAAGTGGCCGCCCGCTACTCTACCATCGAAAGCTAACTTGAACCCCATTAGCGAGGTTCGCCCACCTCAACCTCAATGGGCAGGACGTGGCTGATGACGGCGTCGCGGCGGTCTTCATCGCGCTGCATCGGCTGCACTCGGCCCTGTGTATCCGTCGCCCGTGCCATGAGGATACATGGCCCGTTCTCTTCTGGCGTCTGCCAGGGATATTCCCAGCGACGCCAGGTGAAGGGCGTCGCTTCGTCCAGCAGCTTGGCCTCGTGCCAGGATTTGCCACCGTCGGCGCTTACCTCGACCTTCGCAATCTTGGGTCCGCCGGCCCAGGCAGCGCCGAAGATGCGGTATGTGGACTTCGCTGGCACCACCTCCCCTAGCATCGGCCGAGCGATTTCGGACTTGACTTGCATGTCGCGCACCGGCACCAGGGTTGGCACACCCGAGCTGCGGTCCCACATGGAATACTCGAACGTCTGGAAGAAACCGTGATACGGTTGCTTCGTCACGATCAGGCGCTGAAGCCACTTCACCGAGGCCATGCCGTACCAGCCGGCGACGAGCAAACGCACGGGCGCTCCGTGGGACGCGGTCAATTCCTTGCCGTTCATCTTGTACGCCAGCAATACTTCCGGCTGACGGGCTTTCGCCAACGTCAGACTGCGAGCAAAAGGGATGACGCCGGGCGAGGGAGAACTGGGCGGCTTGAATTCGCCCTTGTCGGCACCTTCGGCAATGACCTCGACGGCATCTTGCTCGACACCCGCCCTTTCGAGCACATCGGCCAAGCGCACCCCTGTCCACTCGGCGTTGCCGACGCCACCCAGCTCCCAGCGAAGGCCGTTCTGCGGCGGCTTGAGAAAGATGCGGCTATTTCCCGAACACTCCAGCACGGCCGTCAGCGTGTGTGACGGCATCTTGCGCAGCTCGTCGTAGTCGATCTCCAGCGGCTTCCGCACGGCGCCCTCGATTTTCAATCGCCAGCTCTTGGGGTCCAGCTTCGGAACGTAAAAGTGTGTGCGGACGAAGAACTGCGGCGTCGGAGTCAGGAAGCCATCGAGCGCCGCGAACGGGAATTCCAGATTATCGGGATTTTTCCTTCGCGCGATGACTCCGGGGATCCCTCCGGCTTTTTCGGAACGCGACTGCCCGGACGGTTCATCGCTCCAGACGGAGGAGACCAGTGGAAGTGCGCCGGCTGCACCGAGAAAAGTACGTCGATCAAGCTCGGCACCGACCCGTTCATTCTTCCGGCCAGCCATCGCATCCTCCCGTTTTAATCGTTTCGCTTTAGCTCTCTGCTGCCGCAATCGCCTCGTAGGGGCTATTTCGACGGCCATTGGTTTCAGACAGCGAGCGGAAGTCGCCGCGAAGTGCCTTCAGGGCGTAGCGCTCGTAATCAATCTCCGAAGCGGTACGGACGCCGAGACGGCGAAATAGCGGCACCGGCGGACACCAGCCCTGTAGCGCATGCTGCAAGAGGAAGCCGCAAACTACGGCCGGCAACACATTAAATCGGCGATCCACGAACGCGCCAAGCCCCAACCCAATCAGGGCGACGATGGAAGCATTCGTCTCCAGGGCGCGCTCCATGTCCCATTCTCGGTCCAGCTCTCGCAGCCGTCGTTCGATGGCCTCCTGGCCACCCAATGCGGTGTCTGCGATGTTCTCCTCCGTCTGTTGTCGGATCGCTTCGTTGGAGCGCTGGGGAGTGTGCAAGGGAACACGAGTTATCGTGTCTGGCAACATGGGATTTTCCTCCCGATTAACAACGGGCAAGGGGAATAGGTATAAGACGGAAAAGGTGCAATTGACGTGCCGCAGTTCGATCCAGCCATTAAACCTGCTTCCTTACCAGCCCGAAGCGTAAGCGAGGGCGGCCCTCGCTTACGCTTCGGGCTGGTAAGGTAGCCGCTCCTTGGGAATGGCCGTTAGCGGCGCTTCGACCACCGCGTAACCAATTCGTTGGCGATTGTCGCCAGCAGCAGAGCGCCGCCGACGACCGTATACTCCAGGTCGCTGCCGATCGCGCTGTTGTAGGTGCAAATTTGTTGCAGGAGCGGCAGCACCGCTGCGCCCAAGACGATTCCCGGAATGGTACCCTCGCCGCCGCGTAAATTGCATCCACCCAGCACGGCGCCGGTGATGGCGTACAGCTCCAACAACGATCCGGCGCTGCTCGGCGTGGCATTGCGATACATCAGCAAAAACAGTAATCCTCCCAGGCCAGCCAGCGTCGAGCAGATCATGTAGGCCGCGATCTTCTGGCGCTGGGTGGCAATTCCGGCGTAACGCGCCGCCTGCTCGTTGTTGCCGATGGCGAACCAGTAGCGACCGTAGATGCTTCCGTGCAACACGACTGCCAGAACGAGCGCCACCAGGACCATCAACAGGAGAATGTGCGGAAAACCGAGCATCCGGTCGCTGACGAGAAAAGCACGCAGCGCGACCACCTGTTCATCAGAGGGTAGCGCCAATGCGCCGGGACTCAACCAGCGCGCCAGCCCGCGATACATGAACAGACCGCACAGAGTCACCAGAAACGGTTGCAAATGCAGGCGCGTGATGAGCAAACCGTGAAACAAGCCAATCTGCGAAGCGAAGCCCAACATGAGCAGCATGGCCAGCCAAGGCGGTGAGTGCAGTCCGGGTAGGTAGGTCTGACAAACCCATATCAATCCCGCTCCTGGGAGTAAGGAGAGCAACAGGGCGATGCGAGGAGGAACGGCCACAGCTGGAAGTAGCGCGTAACAGAGCAAGGTACCATCCAATCCCAGGCAGACGGCCAACGGGATCGTCTGCCGAGAAGAGAGCGGGCCGCTCAAAAGCAGTCCAAAGTAAACCGCAATCAGACCCAGGAGGGAGCCGATGGATAGATCGATTCCACCCGAGACGATGAGTACGCCGACGCCCAGCGTGGGTATACCGTAATAGCCAAGTCGTTCCGCCAGGGTCTGATGATTGTTCAGCGAGCGCGCGGGTGCGAACGATCCCATCAGGACGGTATAGACAATGAGCACCATCAGCAGCACGCCCAGCAATCGAGTCATCCCAGGTACTCCCCGTAGGAAATGTTGCCGCCGGTGGCCAGGTGCATGATGGCCTGTTCGCTCAGGGCGGCGCGCGGCAGCTCGCCGGCCAGTCGTCCCTCGTGCAGCACCAGCACGCGATCGCTCATGCCCAGGACTTCCTCCAGGTCACTGGAGATCATGACGATGGCGATGCCGGCGGCAGCCAGTTCATCCATCAGAGCGTAAATCTCGCTCTTGGCACCGACATCGACACCGCGCGTCGGTTCATCGAGGATGAGGACACGCGGCTGCCGCGCGAGCCATTTGCCGAGCACGACTTTCTGCTGATTGCCGCCCGAAAGCAGACCGACCGGCTGGCTCAGGCGCGGCGTCCGCACACGCAACCGCTCACACAGCCGTCGTGCCATTGCATTTTCTCGGCGGGGCGAAACAAGGCCGAGACGGCTGTTTTGATCGAGATTCGGCAAACCGAGATTATGCTGGACGCTTTCTTCGAGTACCAGACCATATTGTCGGCGGTCTTCCGGAGCCAGCAACAATCCGGCAGCGATGGCGTCACCGGGCGAACGGATGGACACGAGCCTCCTATCCAGTCGCACTTCGCCACGGAGCAACGGTCGCAATCCGAACAATGCCTCGGCCAATTCCGTACGCCCGGCGCCGACCAGGCCGGCCATGCCAACTATCTCGCCGCCGCGCACCGAGAAAGAAACCGGCGTTTGCGGGCCTCCCTGGTAGCACAAATCGTGAATTTCGAGTCGGACAGGATGTTCCGCCTGATCTGTCGCATGAGCGCGACGAAAGAACTGTTTCAAGTCCCGGCCAACCATCAGCTCGACCATGCGGCGATGCGTGATTTCCTCGCGCGCCAGCTCGCCGGAGTTGCGACCGTCGCGCAGGACGACGACGCGATCGGCGACCGTCTGCACCTCCATGAGCCGGTGCGAGATGTAAACGACGGCCACGCCGGATCGCTTCAACTCGGCGATGACCTCGAATAGTCGCTCCGTCTCGCGCTGCGTCAGACTGGAGGTGGGTTCGTCCATGATGAGGACACGAGCTTTCCGCGACAAAGCCCGCGCGATCTCGACCATTTGTCGCTGACCAAGCGGCAGATCGCCGACTAATCTATTCGGCGCCACCTCCAGTCCGACGCGGTCCAGGAGCTGCCGCGCGCGGTCGTTCATGCCGCGGCGATTGAGCCAGCCCAGTACGCCGCCTCGAATCTCCTCATTCCCGAGAAACAAATTGGCGGTCACCGAGAGATTCTCGGCCAGGTTCAATTCCTGGTGGATCAGAAGGATGCCACGCGCCATCGCTTCAGCGACACTGGAGAAGTGCACGCGTTCGTCGTCGAGTAGTATCTCGCCGGCATCCGGCGTGTGGATACCAGCAAGGATCTTCATGAGCGTCGATTTGCCGGCGCCGTTTTCGCCCAGAACCGCCAGCACTTCGCCGGCAGAGACGGACAGCGACACGCCGTCGAGCGCCTGCACGCCGGGGAACGCTTTACGGATGCCACGCGCTTGCAACATATACTTCCAAACTAGCCCGGAGCGCTAGCGATGGGCCGAGGCGCCCGTCGCTAGCGCTCCGGGCTAGTTAGAACGATCGTGATTTATCCCTACTTCCCCAACAATTCGCGTATTTCTTTCTGGAACGCGGCGGCGGTAATGCGATCCTTGCCTCCGTCCTTGGTGATGATGCGGTGAGGAAAATACAGGATGCCGTCCTTGGGGAGCACGGAGCGGTCGCCCTTGGCAAGAGAAGCCATGATGCGCACGGCGTGATAGCCGAAGTCAAAGGGATTCTGCACCACAGTGCCGTAAATGTGGCCGTCGAGGACGCCTTGCACGGTGGCGTCATTCTCGTCGAAGCCGACGATTTTCACCTGGCCGAGCTTGTCCTTGTCGCGGACCGCCGAAAGTATGGCCGGCGGATTGTAGGCCCACAAACCAATGAAGCACAGGTTCTTCTCGCCGGCCAGATCCGTCAAGGCGTCGCTGGCATTCTCGGTGGCTTTTTGACTGCCGATGGGCTGATCGGTATAGGTGCGATAGAGGCGATACTTGCCGTACATTTGCCCGTCGGCGCCGTAGTCAATGTCGTTGATGTCCTTGGGTTCCGGCTTGTCGGCCAGCTCATCGAGCATGCCCTGGCGCCGCTGGCGGGCATTGAGCGGCTCGGTCTGACCGACAAAAACGGCCAAAACTCCACCATCGGGCAGCACTTCCTTGACCAGTTGCCCGACGGCCCGGCCGGCCTTGTAGTTGTCGGTGCCGAGGTAGCACATCCGACCGCAATCGGGCGCATCGTTGTCCTGAGTGATGAGCGGCAGCTTGACCGCCACTTCCTTCAGATGTTCTCGCTGTCCCTTGGGATTGATGACACTGACGGCGATCGCCTTGATGTCTTGATTGACGAGGTCGTCGATGATTTGAGTTTGATTGGCTGCGTCGCCGTCGGGCTTGCGGAAGACGACTTCAACGCCGAATTCCTTCTCGCCCTTGGCGCAGCCTCGTTCGGCAAAGGTCCAGAAGGTTTCCGGGTTGTTGGTGACGAAGGCGACCTTGGTGCGAGCCGGACCTTGCTGACAGCCTATTGTCACTGCCAGGAGCAGAACGGCCGTCAGTCCGAAGAGAGGATGGAGAGATTTCATGGTGCCATTCGTTTCCGTGAGAACGAGGACAAGGATCTCACGGAGAAAGATACAGCCCACTCGCTACGCCAGCAAGGGAGAAAGAACGGCTCAACCGCTCTGCTTGCCGGTCATCGACATCTCCAGGCTGCTCTGCTTGTCGGCCTTGCGCAAGAGGGGTTTGACCGTATCAAGGTTCTTCGAGTCGAAGCCGGCGTTCTTCAAGTAGGTTGCGGCCAGCGTCTCCGGCGGAGGCGGCGCCTGAGGAAGGATTTGCCTGCTCCGCTTCCACTCGTCCTCGTATCGAGCTGCGATCATGTCGTTGGTGCGATCGGCAGAGCCGAAAGTGCCGCCAATATCGCTGCCAATGGCCGAATTTAAGACAAGGTTGGCCGGCATCGGATTGCGCGCGGGCCGTGCTTGCACCATCTGCTCGGAGACCATCTTGCCCAACTCTTCGCTCAAGACCGCCGCCAGCTCGCCGTCGGTCTTGCACTGCTTGACCAGTCCCTCGGTGATCCAGATGGTGCTAACATCCTTCTGCGTTTGATGGAAAACCTCCTCCTGAGGCTGGCCGATCGTCATGAAAACGACTTTCTGATTGATGCGCGGATTGGCAGTGACGAGCTGTTTGCCCACGCGATCTACCCGAAGCGCAACCTCCTGGGTAGCGGGCGTCGCTTGCTTGAATGTGGCTGCCTGTGCTCGGGCCGCTTTTCCGAATGGGCTGGCGGAAACGGTGGTCAGCTTCTTCTCATCGGAAAGGCAACCGGCCGCGGCCAGGAGCAAACCGATTATCAACAGGACTATGCGAGTCTTCATGATCTCCCTCCCCTGATGATTCATCGATTCGCGCGAAACGATAAATCCAGGCGGCGGGGAGGGTAACGATAGGCAGGAGTTCTGTCCAGATGTCCTTGCGCGCTATTCGGCGTAGTAGGCGACGATCCCGGACAGGCGGCGCCTGGCACGCGGCTCACTGACGCCGTAATGCTCGGCGATGTCGCTGGCCGCAGCGCGAATGGCGCGATACTCAACTACTTCCAGAGGTAGGGATTGCTCAACGGCCTCGGCTCGGAGACCCGGACCGCTGAGGACCAGCACGGCCCCATGAACGGCGATGGCCGCCTCTACTTCGGGAATGCCCTGGTTTGCTAACCAGGCATATTGTTGCTGCAACAGCGTCTCGAATTTGCGGGAGAACTGGTCATCATCAAGCTCGCCGGCACGGTAGCGGCGGAGTTGGCGGTTCAATCGTTGGGCCAGGCGGGGCAACACAATATCCATCAGTTCTTTGCTCATGACGACCTCAAGATGGAGTGTTCAGCCGGCCTCAGACGGCACGCCGTCCGGAATGGGCGAGGGCGAGCTTTCTTCGTCCTCAATTCATTCTAGGTTGTCGAGGCGGGTCAAGCAAAAGGGTTTGGCGGCGGAAGGCGTGCTCGCTACCCCGACCCGAAGAGAATGGGAGGAAGACACCGATATTTCCAGCCGATCTGCCGCTGGGACAAAACGTTATCCGCCGGAAAATAAGCGTCAGTCGAGGAGAGGACACTTGGAAAAAAGCAGCCGGCCAACGTCTGCCGTTCGACGGGAAATGCCTTCTTCAAGAGGTTGACAAAGCTGGCAAGGTAGGAAATTGACGAGGGTTGACTCGGTCAATACACTAATCTGGTTGCCAAGTCTAGGGATCAAAAAGCGTTAACTCGGCGGCATTGAAGTTGCACAATATGAAGGTTCTGCGATGCTTCGCGGAAATATCGGTGAATCGGCCCAGGTATTGCACCTAGCACGAGGAGGCTGACATGGCTATGGACGACTTTATCGAACCGGAAGTGGCAATTGCAGTTGCAGTCACAGCGGCCGTCGCCTCGCCGCCTGTACGAAAAGCATTGCGGCGGGGACTGGTTTACGGCCTGGCGGGACTTTTGGTAGCCGGCGATAAGGTCGCGGGAGCCGCCCGGGAGATAGCTCGCAACGCCCAGCAGGCTGCTACATCGTCGGGCACGACGGGCCAGCAAGCTGAGCAAGCGTCTTCTCCCACACGGCTCGTGACGGGATAGCGCTGTCCAGCTGTTAGCGCTGTCCAGCTGTTTGAGGAGCACAACCATGCAGGACAACCGAACTGCGGGAACCCAAGCGAAGGATTCCACGCAAGCCGATGCCAACGGCGCATCCGAGCAGCAGGCAGCAAGCGCGGACGACGCGCGCGAAGAGGCCATGCGTCGCGCCGAGGAGATGGTGGACCGCATCGGAGAACAAGTCGGCCATTATGTATCTGTTTTAGGCCACAACATCCTCAAATGGGCTGCCCGCGCGCGCGAAGAAGCGGAAGACATCTGGGCCGAAGCCCAGGCCATCCGCGAAAAGCAGCGGAACCAGAAAGACTAACCACACAGTCGCAGAGGACCGTGCTCTCCCGGCGAACGGCCGGCGTCAGCCGGCTGGTCCAGATTATACCAGCTGTCTGACGCCGGCTGTTCGCCATTGATCCTCGTATGGTTAGCCAAATGAGCGTCAAACCTCATATCCTCTCCTCGATTCCAGGACGAATCCGCATTCACCTGCCGCACTGGTTGGGCAATGGCCAGCGCCGCCTGGAACAGCGTATCAGAAAACTTCCGGGTGTGCGGCGCGTCGAGGCCAACTCCCTCACCGGCAACGTTCTGATCGGCTTCGATCCCCATGCCACGAACGAGAACGCCCTCGTCGCGGCACTGGGCACGCCCGAGGCCGAGACGAACGGACACCTCGAGGACAAGCCGCTTCCGCCCGTGATTTCTGAGGGCATATCGGGGTCTTTGCACCAGGCGCGCATTGCGGTCCGGGGACTGGACCGCGACCCGCGCCTGACGGGCCGAGTGCTGGAACAATTGAGGAACCTTTTCGGTGTGCGCGTGCGCGCCAGCCAGCTGACCGGCCGCATCCTGGTGGAGTACGACGCCAACCAGGTGGATCTGCACGAAGTATTGGCCCGCGTCGCCGATGTCGAACTGCCGGACCTGCCGGGAGAGGACCGTCCTGAACACCCGCTAGATCGGGCGCCGCTCTTCCATGCCGCGGCACGCACGATAGGCGCAGCCTTTGGGCTGGGTTTGATTGTGGTCCGACGGCTGGCGGGACGGACGGCGCCGTTGCGCCAGGTAAAAATCGCCACCACGACAGCTGGGCTTCTTGGCTTGGCGCGGAGCTTCCCCTCCATCCGCAATGGGCTGCGGCAGGTATTGGGAATCCATGCCGCCGACCTGTTCTTCAGCACGACAAGTGTCGCTACTCTGGCCCTCGCGGGCAGCCCGTTGGGTCTGACCGTCACTGGGCTAGAGGGACTGTTGCTGTTGACCGAGGTGATGGCCCGGCGTTCGGCCTGGCGGCGCTATGAGGATAGCTTGCAAGGAACGGCATCCGCGGAGCCGGGTGCGGTGATCCGAATGGAAGCGGAGGAACGGCTGCCGTTGCCGGCGGAGGTCATCGAAGGCACCGGGACGGCGATTGGCCGCGACGGATTGCCTCGGCAGATTGCTCCGGGCGCTCACTTGTCGGCAGGGGCCGAGCTTTCCGGTGGGCCGTTTGTCGTCCATCTCGAGGGGGGCAAGTCCTTCGCTCCGCGTCCCCGTCCTGCGCCGCCGCGCCCAAAACTTTACAACCGCTATGCTCGGATCCTGGGGCCGCTTTCGCTTGGCTACGCAGCTGCGACCGCTGTGTTGACTCGATCCCTGGGTCGCACTTTTGAAGCTTTACTCCTGGTCAATCCGCGTCCGGCCATCATCGCAATGGAGGCCGCCAATCTCGATGCCGCTGCTCGTGTTTTGCGCGCAGGTGTTACCGTGGTCGGCACAAGACCGGATCGCGCCATCCGTCTGCCCGATGTTCTCCTGCTCGATGGTCCGCGCGTACTGACCGACGGGCTGGAAGTGACGACCGTGCTGCCTTTGGATGAGTCGCTAAACGAATCTCAAGTACTCGCTCTGGCGGGCAGCATGTCCGTTGCCGCGGGATCCCCCTGGGGCAACATTTTCCCATCGACCGACAAGAAGGCGAAGGGTGCCTTCAACGGCTTGTGGATAAGCGCTTCGGTGGAAGGCCAGAGTTACATCCTTGGTCCCCCCGACGACCCTCCGGCGGTCGGCGAGGCGATCGAGCGACGAGCCGAGGGTGGCTATTTGCTGATGTTGGCGCGGGAGGAGGATGGACACGCGCTGGGACTGGTGGCATTGCGTCCCTGCAGAAGTGTGGAGGGGACGCCGGCATCGGGTGGTGTACGTGGCGACGGTTTGGAGATCACCACGGTGCTGCCGATGGACGACTCCCTGGATACATCTGGGGTGCTGACGCTGGCTGCAAGCGTGTCCGCGGCCGCGGGATCTCCTTGGGGGAACGTCTTTACAGCCACGAACGAAACGCCTGGGGCGGACGGCATCTTCAATGGACTGTGGGCGTCGGCTGCGGTGGAGGGTGTGCGTTATACACTCGGCCCGCCGGAAGATACGCCGACCATCGGTGAGGCGGTCGAACGGCAGCACGAAGGCGGCTATCTGCTGATGCTGTCGCGCGAGGAGGACTGGAGGCCGCTCGGCTTTGTGACCTTGCGACCGCGGCTCCAGCCGTCGGTCCAGCGTCTGGTGCAGACGTGCCGCCGTCTCGGCGTTCGTCTGGAAATGCTGTCGGCCGGCGCGCCCGTCGCTGCCCAGGCAGTCGCACGTCGAGCTGGCGTGAAATTGGTGAACTCCGCCGACGCCGTGGACGTTATGGGCGAACACCAGCAGAATGGCGAGGTTGTCGCCTTCGTCTCTGATAGCGCACAGGCGGCTCCGGGCTTCGCAGATTGCGACCTGGGTATTGGACTGGCGCCTTCGCCGGCGGGTCAGTTCCCCGCCCGTGCCGATCTGCTCGCCCTGGACCTGGATGCAGTGGCAGCGGTAATCGAAGCCGGGGCTCGGCGAGAGCGCGCGGTGCGCGATGGGGTATGGTTCTCGGCAGTAGCCAACATTTTCGGTGCCGTCTGGGGAGTGCGGGGAAGACCGGGAATCGAGAGGGCCTCTCACGCCGTCTACGTCAGCGCTTTGGTTGCCCTGGCGGATGGCTGGTTGCGTATGCGGGGTGGCCAACGACCCGATTCCTCTGTTTCCCGTCTGGTCGATCCGCACCCCGAGCGCTGGGGACGGCGAAGCATCGCAAGCGTTCTGCGCGCCCTCAAGGCCAGCGAAGATGGGCTGAGCACACAGCAAGCCAAGCAACGGCGTGAGATGGTACCGCTGGCCATGAGCCGCCAGGCCTTGATGAAGGCGGTTCTCGATCAAATGCGTTCGCCGGTCAACGGCATCCTCACGAGCGGCGCCCTGTTGTCCCTGATTGCTGGCGGCGCCGCCCTGGACATCGTCATCATCGGTGCCACTGTGGCCATCAATGTTACTGTTGCGGTCTGGCAGGAGCGGCAAGCCGGCAAGGCCGTCGAAGCTCTGCGGCGCCTGGGCACCACCACGGCCCGCGTCCTTCGCGATGGCACTCTCAAGACCATACCGGCATCGGAAGCTGTGCCGGGAGACATCTTGCTGTTGGCGCCGGGTGACCGGGTGGCTGCCGATGCTCGTTTGCTCAGCGCTCACTCACTCGAAGTGGATGAGGCGGCCCTGACGGGCGAGTCGGTGCCGGTTGCCAAACACGCAGAATCGGGTCCCCCGGAGGGCCGCGTCGTCATGGAGGGCAGCGGCGTAGTGGTGGGCACAGGACGTGCGGTTGTGGTTGCCGTCGGTCGTAAGACTCGCCTGGGAGCGACCGCCGCCGCGCTCAGTCAGGATGAAATGGAAGAAAGCCCTTTCGGCGCTCGCCTGGCTCGCCTGCTTCAAATGGCCCTGCCCATTGCCGCCGCCGGGGGAGCTACGGTGATCGCTTCGGGTATTCTCTGGGGCAAACCGCTGGTGTCTCAGATAAGCGTGGGTGCCAGTATCGCTCTGGCGGTGGTGCCCGAAAGTCTGCCTCTTCTGGCTGGGACGGGTCAGGTCGGCGTAGCTCGGCGTTTGGCCACTCGTCGCGCCTTGCTGCGGAACCTGCCGGCTGTCGAAGCGCTCGGCCGGGTTGACGTTGCCTGTACCGACAAGACCGGCACCTTGACTGAGGGCCGGCTGGCGGTGCGTCTGGTTGCTGCAGCGGACCACGAAGCCAACTTGCCCGGCGAGTTAGACTCCGAGTTGCGCCGGGTGTTGCGGACAGCGGCCCTGGCCAGCCCGCATCCCGAAGCGGCGGACGCCGTTTCTCACCCAACAGATGTCGCCGTGATCGCAGCCGCCCGCTCAGCAGGCTTGGGCGACGACCTATCTCAACCACACCAGCGCGAAGCACCGTTCGACCCGGATCGTTCGTATCATGCAGCCTTCGTCGGCGGGCGCCTTCGCGTCAAAGGAGCGCCCGAAGCCGTCTGCCCTCGTTGTACTCGACTTCGCCGCGCAGAGAGCGATCAGCCCCTCAATGACGCGGGCCAGCAAGCGCTTCTGGAGCAAGCTCAAGCCTTCAGCGCTCGCGGCCTGCGCATCCTCATGATCGCGGACGGTCCCCCCGACGCATCCGTCGATGATCCACAGGGACTGAGGGCCTTGGGTTTCATTGGCATCAGCGATCCACTTCGGCCGAATGTACACGCGGCCGTGCGCCGCTGCCGTGAGGCCGGCGTCCGCGTAATCATGATTACCGGCGATCACCCCGCCACGGCTCGAGCCATTGCCAGGGAAGCCGGACTGCTAGACGGCGGCGATGTTCTAACCGGCACCGAGTTGGCCGAGTTGGACAATGAAGAACTGGATCGCCGTATGGAGAACGCGACGGTCATTGCACGAGCCACACCGCTGGACAAACTGCGCATCATCGAGAGTCTGCGGCGTCGCGGCCATACCGTCGCCATGACCGGTGACGGCGTCAATGATGCGCCGGCTCTGCGCCTGGCTGACGTCGGCGTGGCCATGGGCCGAGGCGGCACAGAAGTCGCCCGTCAGGCCGCCGATGTGGTCCTTGCCGATGATGATTTTGCCACGCTGGTCGAAGCGCTGGTCGAAGGACGCGGCTTCTGGCGGAACATGCGCCGCGCGCTGGGTCTGCTCTTGGGCGGCAACCTCGGCGAACTGGGCCTGATCGTGGGCACGACCGCTCTGGGCTTCACTTCTCCCCTCAACACGCGGCAGATTCTGGCCGTCAATCTGATTACGGACGCACTGCCAGCCCTCTCGGTGGTCCTGCAACAACCCGAACACCGCAATCTCGCCGCTCTGGCGCGAGAGGGGACCGCCGCTCTGGACGACTCGCTGCGCCGCGACGTGTTCCGCCGCGGCGCGGCCACCACTTTGCCCACCTTGGCCGCTTATCTGCTGTCACGGAGCAATTCCACTGTGCCTCAGGCCGGCGCCGTGGCCTTTGGGACTATCGTGGCGACGCAGCTGGCCCAGACGCTCGACGCCGGCTGGTCGGAAGGAAATCTCAATCTCCCGGTCCTGGGAGCCGTCGGCGGCTCAGCCGCTTTCCTCGTCTCCACGCTCACGCTCAGTCCCCTGCGAAATCTTCTCGGCCTGGCCGTGCCTAGCGCCCCCGGTTGGTTGCTGATCGGCGGCGGAGCACTGGCCGCCGTGGCGCTCAATCGCGTTCTCGCCGCCGGTTCGGGATGGGTTGCGAAATCAAAACCCAACGAGCCGGAAGCGTTAGTGACGGATGCTCCGCCGTCGCTTACGCTTCCGGCTCGTTTGCTTCTCCGGTAGCTCTTATTTCTTGTCCTTTGCGTTCTCCGCGAGCCGGACAAGATCCTCGATGGCCTTGTCGAGCGTCTTTTCGCCCGGGTCTCCCTTCCATTTGCCGCGAAGGATGCCGCGATGATCGATCAAGAATAGGGTCGGCCAGGTCCGGACGTTCCAGTCAAGGGCGATGGTGAACTGACCGTTGCGGAAGGACCGCCAGCTGATCTTGTGCTTTTCCACCGCGGCCTTCACCTTGGCCGAGTCGTCCCACACTTTACCGTCGGCGCCTCGTAACTCAATATTGTTATACAGTTTGCCGTCTTCACCCTTGATCTTCATCTTCTTGTCGGGCAGTGTGTCGCCGTTGACTCCGACTAGAACGAACGGCTTGTCGGCGAAGCGTTCCGCCAGCGCCCGCTCGTGCGGTATCATCTGCATGCACGGTCCGCACCAGGTCGCCCAATACACCAGGAGCGTGACCTTGCCGCGGGATTCCGAGAGCTTCATGGGCTTGCCATCGAGGTCCGTCCCCTCAATCTCCGGCATCTCCTGACCGACGTTGAGCCGACGCACCTCGAAAAGTAGCCGGTTCGCTGTATCGGCCAGGGTGCCCATTACGTAGCCACCGAGTTTCTTGGCGTCTTCGTCGCGGCTGACGGCTTCCAGCAGAGGTTCCGCTTCCTTCGCCTTGTCGGCCTTGTACAGCCCCGCGGCCAAGTGATAGTTGGCCCACAGTCGGACCTTGGCATGGGGCGACTTGGCCGCGACTAGGTCCAAGAAAAAGGCCGGGGCACCGTGCAACACTTCCGCGATCTTCTCACTGGCCAAGTGATGGTCATATAGGAGTCGGTACATGCCGGTGTCAATGCGATAACCCCTGTTACCAAGTTCGGTGATGCAAAACACAATTGCGTCGCAGGCAACTTCATCCGCCGGGTCTTCCTCGATCAGTTTCCGGGCCGAATTGGCGTATCGTCTGTGCATGTCGAACCAACCGGGGTATTCGCCTTCTGCGTCCGGCTTGATCTTGCCGGCCCGGATGGCTTCACTGAATTTGTCGCGCTCCTTCGTGTAAGCGTCCCGAATCGCCTTCAGACGTTCGGCCCGGCTAGGCTCCGCCGCTGGTCTGAGGCTGCCTTTTTGATTCCTGCCCTGCTTGACCTGCCCTGCGTCTGGTGGGGATCTTTGGGGCTTGGGTTCGCCCGCCTTAAAGTTCTGGTAAGTAAGTAGACTTCCTCCAGCCGTGAGGAAGCTCAACGCCAACAGTACTGTTGTGGCGACGGTGATCTTGTTCCCAAACATGGTTTTCAGGACTCCTGTTGTCAGGGCGACGACCTTGACCGAAATCATGCTCGCCGCCTCATGGCCGGCCGCGACGAGAGTTGCGGCCTCAATCGTGGAAGACAACACCGAGCTCGGCACGCTCGCCGATGCTGCCTTCTGCGCCAACACGGCCGCCAACGTCGCGCCGGACAATGTTAGACCGTGCCGGGCGAGCCGCTTGGCCAGCATCGTCCTGGCCCGCGCCACTCTGCTGCCGACTGTGCCTTCGGGTAGGCCGAGCTGACGGGCTACTTCTTTGCGGGTCTTGCCTTCGAGGTCCGACAGAACGATTACCTCCCGGTAGGCATCCGGCAGACGGCTCAGCTCTTGGTCGAGGAGCGGTTGCAGCTCACGCCAGACGTCTTGTTCGATCGCGGCCGGTTCGGGCATTTCCAACACCTGCTTCTCTCTCGCCTTCCTTCGGGCAGTGGTCCTTCGGACTTGTAACGCCGTTTGGTGGGCCACCCCGTAAAGCCAGTTGGCGACTCTCTCCCTCGGCACAATGGAAGCCGCTTTACGGACGAGGACGAGGAACGTGGTCTGGAAAGCGTCCTCAGCGTCGTGCTGGTTGAGAAGACGGCGGCAGACGCCCCAGACCATCGGACCCTGCTGTTTGACAAGGGCGGCGAAGGCTGCTTCGTCCCGATCCTCGACGAAGTAGCCGAGCAGTTGCGCATCGGTCAGGCCGGCACCATCGCGCAAAAGAGCCGCTCTGCGAAGGTGATGGATGACCTCGATTACTTTATTCATGGACATGTACCCCTAGAGGGGCGTCATCTCTCGCCCTCTATAGTACTATCTCCCGCATGGGGCAGTTTTGATCCACGGTTTTGTTCTGGATTCGATCTGCGTAGTGAAGTGGCGGTGGGCGCACAGGCGACTAACGTCGCCGGTACGCCGATACACCTGCTTGAAATGCGTTCTCGCGGATGAATTACGCCGTTTGCCGAGGAGCAATCATCCTTTTCGCTGTCGGTTCTTGCTGAGCGATGAGCGCCGCTTTCCTCACGTCGATGACATAAGCCTGCTTGGCGTACGAGTGGCAGAAACGGAAATCCGCAAAACCAACCTGGCGCAGACGCTGTTCGATCTCGCCGATGGGAAAATAGTGAAAGCGTCCCCGCCGAGCTTCCCGCTGAAGCCAATGACCATACGCCAGCATCCGCATCGAGTTGATCAGCGTTTTCACCGGCTTGGAAATGCGGCTGGCGCGCCGCAACGACTTCCAAAAGATGGGCCAGAAGCGGACATGGGGCACATTGACGGAGAAGACAAGCCGGCCACCGGGCTTCAAGACGCGGAACATCTCGGCCAGCAAATGATTGTACGCTTGATCGGTATAGCGGCCGGTCTGAGCGTCGCACGATTCGGCGTAAGAAATCGCCAGACCCGAAACGATGCCGTCGAACGATTCATCGGCAAACTGCGGCAGACCCGAGCTAAAATTGCCGACCACGAAGCGAATCGGCGGCGTTTTTCCCGCAACCACGAGTTTCCGCCTGAGTTTGTCAATGGCCTCGGCATTGACGGCATTGCAATCCATGGACACGATCTCGCCGATCTGGGCGCCACTGCGCTGCCAGAGAGTGGTCGTAAGTTGGCCGCAGCCGCAGCCGAGGTCGAGCCAGTGTTCGCCTGCTCGGACATCGAGCCAGCGCGCCGTATCGTTCAAGAGTTCCTGATACGGCAGGGCCAGGCGCTGGTCCCAGAATGCCTGGGCGCACTGTTGATCGAGCCAGTAATTTTTATCATCACGTGCCATGTCTCCCCCCGTTCGTTTAGGCGCTCTGGGCCGATGGCATGCCGAGTAGTTCGGCACGAATATCGTGGTTCATGATTTCCTCGAGCAAGGCGAGGGCGCGAGCGACAGTCGAACCGTCCATGACGCGGTGGTCGTAAATGATGCGTACCGTCACCGTGCCGTCCTCGCCAATGACTCCGTAGTTGAGCGTGGACGTCAGCGGCGAGAGAGGGTGCAACGATTCCGAGCCGAGTCCCGAATAGACGCTGACGCCAAATGTTCCCATGCGCCGGGCGCGTTTATAGCCCGATTGGTTCAGGCCAAGCCACCAAACGAAACGGCGCAGCGGTCGAGGGAATTTGCTCACGAACAGGGCACGGCGGAATAGCCCGATTTCCTGCAAGGGCGTTTCCTTGTAGTGGCGTACAGAGTCCTCTAGCGCCGTTAGCGTTTGCGATTCCGGGCTGCGGAAATGGCCGAACAACACCGCCGCTTCGTTCTGGTAGTATCGTTCAAAAGCCACTGATGCAATGCTGCAAGGATGCTCATAAAGCCGGGAATATGGGAAAGACATATAGGCTCGGCGAAACTGCGGAATCTCTGCGGCCATTCGCCCAAAGCCCTTCAAGAACAGCGCGCACCAACCGATGCGGGGCATGGCCAGGTCGCGGGCCTCGCACAAGCGCCGGAGGTTCATTCGTCGCTGAACAGGAACGCTGGGAATCTGTTTCGCGAAATGGAGCAAATCGCAGATGAGGCGGCGCGGCAGAGACAGGGGGATGGTTTTGCCGATCGCTTGAGACATCATGCCTCTCCGGTTCGGGGCCGCCAGCCATGCAGCACTTGTTCCCCATCGGCAATTCGCCGTGACGGGGTGCAGGGATATTGTACCGCTTTTTGTCCCGGTTGTGCCGGAAAACATGACTTTATGGAAAATGACGGACTTTCGCAATGCGTGGTCTGGGTGGCCTGGGATTCGTTTCGAGACTAGCCCGGAGCGCGAGCGACGGGCCAGAGCGCCCGTCGCTCGCGCTCCGGGCTAGTCTCGAAACAGCTTCTGATCGTATTTGTGCCGACCTCGCTTACCTTGACGCCTACATTGCAGGGTCGAATAATGAAAGGACTGCTGTTGACGTCTTTACTCCTCGAACCAACGTCGCTTTTGTGGAGTCTGTTATGCTTCGCCCTCTCCTTCTCATATCGGCTCTTGTCGCACCCTTCGGGCTGGCCCACGCCGAACCGGAACACGCCAAGAAGATCACTTTCGCAAGCATCGTCGAAGCCAACTTCTCGAAGTGGGATCTGAACCACGATGGAAGGCTCTCCGCGGAAGAGACGAATCAGCTTGTCGTCAATCACGCGATCACCGGCGATGTGGCGGCGGCCGTAGCTTCGATTCACATCTACCTGCGTAGCAAGAAACACGACGCACCGCTGACCCGTGAGATGTTGATTCGACCGGCCGGCAAGGGCGGCGACAGTGAGCGCCGCGATAGGGCGGAAAGAGTGCCCCACTTCGGGGCCAACTTCCAGGCGTTCCGCCATCACATCGCACAGGCGCCGCACGAGCTGTTCGTCGGCAACGCGCCCAGTCTGACGGGATTCAGCCAGGGAAATCTCGGCGATTGTTACTTTTTGTCCGCCGTCGGGGCCGCGGTCGCCCGGAATCCGGCCGGCATCAGGCAGATGTTCCATCCACAGCCCAACGGCTCCTGCGATCTGGTCTTTGCCAATGGCCGGCGCGTTCACATCAGCCGCTTGACGGATGCCGAGATCGCCCTCGGATCGTCTGGCGGGCAGCAAGGGTTATGGCTAAATATGCTGGAAAAGGGCTTCGGCCAGCTCAAACTCCGCACCTCGAAGGAAGCACACCACAGCGGCCTGGGGCTTGATGTCATCTCCACCGGCGGCGATGCCGATGACACGATCGAATTGCTCACGGGGCACCGAGCCGGCTACCTGGCGATCCGCAACGGCAAGGGCAAGGATCGCTTGCCGCCGGCCGAGAATCGCATCCCGCTCTTGACGGCCCAGCTCCGGCAAGTCCTCCGCGTCGGCAACGCGGTGCATCCGTTGCTCTGTTGCGGCACCAGCACTGGCAAGCTACCGCCGGGCGTCGTCACCGATCATGACTACGCCATTCTCGGCTACGACTCGTCCAACGATAGCGTCCTTGTATGGAACCCGTGGGGCAATCAACACACTCCCAAGGGCGCGCCGGGACTGCAGAATGGCTACGCCGTGGAGGGTGGCAAGTTTTCCGTTCCGCTTCACGACTTTGTCCGCATCTTCGAGGGCGTCTACTACGAGACGGCCATGCTGCCGCACAAGCGGAGATAGTCGATCGCTATGCGCCCTAAGTGACGGACTTGTAGACTGTCATTCCCAGGATGAAAAGCACGACACAGATAGCCAGGAAGATGCCGAACAGCCACTTGGCTATCTCCGCCGACCCGTGGGAGATGCCCGAAAAGCCGAACAGGGCGGCGACCAGGGAGATCACCAGGAAGATGAGCGCCCACTTCAACAGCGACATGACATGACTCCTCTCTGCGGGCGAACCGAAACTGCAACCTGCTTGATTAGTTATGCAACTTCGATGCCCAATAGAAGTATGCCAGTCCCTTCTCCGTGAGCCGCAAACGAACGAGTATCTAGAGCTTGATGGAATGATCCGGCACCGTGACGGGGACCGTTGCAGCCTCCTTCGACAGTGCGGCCCCGTCTACCGGAGCAGTAGTTTGCGCGACGGGACGTTCTGGCCCGCTGAGCCGACGGATGAACACGAAAAACACTGGCGTGAAAACCAGTCCGAACAGCGTCACGCCGATCATGCCGCTGAACACCGCAGTCGAGGTGATTGCGGATAACCTATGGCTTATCTTCTTGGCGCCTCTGCGCTTCATTTTTTCATGAAGCTCTTCGCCGATTGGGCTGGCCGCACCGAGCCGGGCATGTCTGTGCGTTGCGGTTGAACAGCCATCCCGTCCCGTACACGCTGAATGCCGTTCCCAATGACCCAGTCGTCGGGCTCCAATCCCTCCAGAATCACGAGCAGTCCATTGTTCAGCCGGCCAGGAACGACATCGCAGCGCTCCACCACGTTTTCGGAATTGACGACGTAAACGAACTTCCTTCCCTGGTCGTTGCCAATTGCACGGTCGGTAATCAAAAGCGAGCGGCTTTTTCCTGCGCCTTGGCTGCGTTCAGGGAGGCCTTGGCCGGCCTTGGGTCGATCTCGTAGAGCACATCGCCCTTTTTGACCATGTCCCCATCCTGGAAATGGATCTTGATCAGGTGCCCCCGGACACGCGCCCGAACGTCGTCCTTCGGCTTCGCGGTGATACGGCCTTCGTAGTCGTCGTGATCGGTCACGTCCCTTACCACCGGCTGACTGATGGTAACGGACGGTGGCGGCGTCTCTGCCAGCTGAGGAGCCGCGGGACCACAGCCGGCTAGGGAGTAGATGAAGAACAGGAACAAGCCGCCTATCCACTGGTACCGAATCATGGTGTGGCTCCCGAATGCAGAATCGTGCTGCACGATAGTGGGAGAACTTAAGCACATGACATAATACACGGCCACTTCACCCAGGCACAGCCTTTGGCCCATTTTGTTCCGCCGATCGCTCTGCCCATTTGGAGTTCGAGTCGAGTCTTGACACTGGGATGCCGATTATCTACTATTAGGGGAATTGATACTAACGCCTCTTGATATTAGCGAATGACATGATAGGATTGCCCCATGCAATTTGAGGCGCTCCAAGTTTTTTGCGACATAGCGCGGTGTCGTAGTTTTTCGCAGGCGGCAGCGGCGCAGCGACCACCCCTGACGCAGTCGGCCGCCAGTCAGATCGTTCATCAGCTGGAGAAACGGCTGGGAGTGCAGCTCATTGATCGCTCGACGCGCCCCCTGCAACTGACGGAACTGGGTCAGGCATACTATCAGGGCTGCAAAGAGCTGGTGGAGCGCTATCTGGAGTTGGAAGCGTCCATCAAGCAGGGCCGGCCGCGGTTGACGGCTACTGTGCAGGCGGCGGCGATTTACTCCGTCGGCCTGGGCAACATGAACCATTACATCGAACGCTTTGGTGCCGAGCAGCCGTTCGCCCGCGTTCAGGTCGAGTACCTGCACTCCAATCGCGTCCTTGAGAGAGTGCGCGACGGCAGCGTCGATCTGGGGTTGGTGTCGTTTCCGCGTAAGTCACGGGACCTGGTGGCGTTGCCCTGGCGCGAGGAAGAAATGGTCCTGGCCTGTCGGCCGTCGCATCCGTTGGCCCAGCAGGCGACGGTTCGCCTCGCCCAGTTGAGTGGCGAGAAATACATCGCCTTCGACAAGGACCTGGGTATCCGCCGCCAGGTCGATCGATTCTTGCGTCAGCGGGGAGTATCGGTCGAGGTGGGACTGGAGTTCGACAACATCGAGAACATCAAGAAAGGCATTGAAGAGACCGGCGGAGTGGCTCTCCTCCCCGAGCCGACGCTGCGTCAGGAGGTCGAGTCCGGATTACTGGTGGCCCGGCCGCTTGTCGGCTGCCGTTTCGTTCGCCCGTTGGCGATCATCTATCGCCGCCAAAATCGCCCCAGTCCGGCCGCTCAGCGGTTTATCGATCTGCTGCTGGAGAATGGCACGTCCGACAAAGCACGGCATCATAGGAATGGAGCCGTGCATGATCGGAACGCGGCCAGAAAGAAGAAGTAACATGAATCCGCGCTCTCTCCCCGACAAGCAGGGTCTCTACGACCCGCGCTACGAACACGACTCCTGCGGCGTAGGTTTCGTCGTCCATTTGAAGAACCGCCGCTCCCACGATATCGTCCGCGATGCGCTGCAGGTCTTGCTCAACCTGGAGCATCGCGGTGCTTGCGGCTGCGAGAAAAACACCGGCGATGGTGCAGGCATCCTGCTCCAGATGCCCCACACTTTTCTCAAGAAAGAGTGCGCCAAGCTCGCCATCGAGCTGCCGGACCCTGGTCAGTATGGCGTCGGCGTGGTCTTTCTGCCGACCGACGAAAGTGGCCGACAGATTTGCGAACGTGCCTTCGAGCGAGTGGTGCGCGAAGAAGGGCAAACGGTGCTGGGTTGGCGAGATGTGCCGGTCGATCCGTCACCCTTGGGCAAGACGGCGCGCGAGGCCATGCCGGCTATTCGGCAGATCTTCATCGGCCGCAATGTCCCAACCCCCACCCCCACCCTCCCCCACAAGGTGGGAGGAGGCACCTCTTCTCCCTCCCCCCTTGTGGGGGAGGGTGGGGGTGGGGGGGCAGATCTCGCCTTCGAGCGGAAACTGTACATCATCCGTCGCCGTATCGAGAACCTGCTCAAGCCGTCGCCGTTTGGTCCGGATTCCAGCGAGGAGTTTTTCACGCGCTGGGAGGCCGACGTGCAGCGCGAGGTCGAGGCCATGCACGCCGGCCATCGCGCCATGTTCTACGTGCCGAGCCTGTCATGCAAGACGCTCATCTACAAAGGCATGCTCAACGCTGGCCAGCTTCCAGTCTTCTATCCCGACTTGAACGATCCGACGCTGGAGTCGGCGCTGGCGATGGTCCATTCGCGCTTCAGCACCAACACCTTCCCGACCTGGGCTCGGTCGCATCCGTATCGTTACATCGCTCACAACGGCGAAATCAACACGCTGCGCGGCAACGTCAACTGGATGACGGCCCGCGAGCGCATGTTCGCCTCTCCCCTGTTCGGCAACGACATCAAGAAGATCCTGCCGGTCATCGACCAGAGCGGCAGTGATTCGGCGATGTTCGACAACGCCCTGGAATTCCTGGTGTTGACCGGACGCTCACTGCCGCATGCTGTCATGATGATGATTCCGGAGCCGTGGAGCGGCGATGAGGCAATGAGTGCCGAAAAGAAGGGGTTTTACGAATATCACTCCTGTTTGATGGAACCCTGGGATGGCCCAGCCTCGATCGCCTTCACCGACGGCGTGCGCATCGGAGCCGTGCTCGATCGCAACGGCCTGCGACCGTCGCGCTATTACGTCACCAAGGACGACCGCGTCATCATGGCCTCGGAGGTTGGCGTCCTCGAGGTGCCGCCGGAGATGGTGCTGCACAAGGGCCGATTGCAGCCGGGCCGCATGTTTCTTGTGGACATGGAGCAGGGTCG
Source organism: Gemmataceae bacterium (assembly GCA_036557565.1). Lineage (GTDB taxonomy): Bacteria > Planctomycetota > Planctomycetia > Gemmatales > Gemmataceae > JAJPHU01. The sequence goes on along the minus strand of DATBHJ010000219.1, from coordinate 26,525 downwards.
CATCATCGCCGATGAGGAGCTGAAAAAACAGATCGCCACCGAGCATCCCTACGGCGACTGGCTGCGCGATAATATCGTATCGCTGGAACAACTGCCACCGGGGCCGCGCGTCCACGAACCGGAACACGAAACCGTTCGACTGCGTCAGCGTGTGTTCGGCTACACGACGGAGGACTTGCGCATCCTCATGGCGCCGATGGCCCAGGAGGGCAACGAAGCGATCGGCTCAATGGGCAACGACGCCGCTCTGGCCGTGCTCTCGGACAAGCCGCAGCTATTGTACAACTACTTCAAGCAGCTCTTCGCGCAGGTGACAAACCCGCCGGTGGATGGCATCCGCGAAGAACTGATTATGTCGATGGAGACGACCGTCGGCTCCGAGTACAATCTGCTCGAGCCGACGCCGCGCTCGGCTCGACAAATCAAGTTGAAATCGCCGATCCTCAAGAATGACGAACTGGACAAGCTGCGCCAGCTCGACGGCAAGGGGCCCGGCAACTTCAAGTCTGTGACACTGCCGATCCTCTTCCCGGTGCATGAGGGAGCTAAGGGATTGGAAAAGGCGATGAACGCGCTGTGCCGTCACGCCAGCCGGTTGGTTGCCACCGGCCACGATTTCATCATCCTCAGCGATCGCGGCCACACTCGCACAATGGCACCCATTCCCGCACTGCTCGCCGTCGCTGGCGTGCATCATCACCTGATTCGTGAGGGCACGCGCACCAAGGTCGGCTTGGTCCTCGAAAGCGGCGAGCCGCGCGAAGTCCACCACTTCGCCTTGCTCATCGGCTACGGCGCCGGGGCCGTCAATCCGTACCTGGCCTTCGAGACGCTCGAAGACATGATCCGCCAGGGAGAGCTGGTCGGCATCGATCCCGACAAGGCGGTCAAGAACTACGTCAAGGCGATCGGCAAGGGCGTCATGAAAGTCATGTCCAAGATGGGCATTTCAACGGCGCAGAGCTATTGCGGGGCACAAATCTTCGAGGCGATCGGCCTGAGCAGGGACGTGATCGACAAGTATTTCACCTGGACCGCATCGCGCATCTCCGGCGTCGGTCTGGACGTGATTGCCGCCGAGGTCAAGGCGCGGTACGAGCGCGCTTTTCCCGAGCGTCCGCTTAACGGCCATGTGCTAGACGTGGGGGGCCAATATCAATGGCGCAAGGACGGCGAATATCACCTGTTCAACCCGGAGACGGTCCACAAGCTGCAATACGCCGTACGCAGCGGCAATTTCAAGGTGTTCAAGGAATACAGCGATCTGGTCAACGACCAGGCCAAGCGGCTGTGTACTCTGCGCGGGCTGTTCGAGTTGCAGTTCGCCGAGCAGCCGATTCCGATTGAGGAAGTCGAGCCGGTCGAGTCGATCATGAAGCGTTTCAAATCGGGCGCCATGTCTTACGGCTCGATAAGCAAGGAAGCGCACGAGACGTTGGCCATCGCCATGAATCGCATCGGCGGCAGGAGCAACACCGGCGAAGGCGGCGAAGATCCGGCCCGTTATGTCCTCGATCCCAACGGCGATTCGCGCAACAGCGCCATCAAGCAAGTCGCATCTGGCCGCTTCGGCGTGACCAGCGTGTATCTCGTCCACGCCAGGGAATTGCAGATCAAAATGGCGCAAGGCGCCAAGCCAGGCGAGGGCGGTCAACTGCCCGGTAGCAAGGTGTATCCGTGGATTGCCAAGGTGCGCCATTCGACGCCCGGCGTTGGTCTTATTTCGCCGCCGCCGCATCACGACATCTACTCTATCGAGGACCTGGCCGAGTTGATCCATGATTTGAAGAACGCCAACCATCATGCGCGCATCAGCGTCAAGCTGGTGGCCGAGGTTGGCGTCGGCACCGTCGCCGCCGGCGTCTCCAAGGCACATGCGGACGTGGTGCTCATCAGTGGACACGACGGCGGCACCGGCGCCTCGCCGCAAACAAGCATCAAGCACGCCGGCGCACCGTGGGAATTGGGCCTGGCCGAGACGCATCAAACGCTGCTGCTCAACGATCTGCGCAGTCGCATCGTCGTCGAGGTCGATGGACAACTAAAGACCGGACGCGATGTCATCATCGGCGCCTTGTTGGGCGCGGAGGAGTTCGGTTTCGCCACGGGTCCGCTCGTGTCGCTGGGCTGCATCATGATGCGCGTTTGTCATCTGAACACTTGCCCGGTCGGCGTGGCCACGCAAGATCCGCGGCTTCGCGCCAAGTTCGCCGGCAAACCGGAGCATGTCGTCAACTTTATGCGCTTCATCGCGGAGGAAGTCCGCGAACTGATGGCCCAACTCGGCTTCCGCACCATCAACGAGATGGTTGGTCGTACCGATCGGCTGGGCGTCTCCAAGGCGATCGACCACTACAAGACGCGCGGCCTCGATCTTTCACCGATCTTCTATCAACCGCCGATGCCGCCGTCGGTCGATCGTTACTGTGTGATCCCGCAGGATCACGGCCTGGATGCAGCCCTGGATAACACCACCCTGCTGCCGTTGTGCAAGTCCGCCCTGGAAGAGCGAAAGCCGGTTTCGGCGTCTTTGCCCATCCGTAATGTCAATCGTGTCGTCGGCACCATCCTTGGCAGCGAGGTGACTCGCCGCTTCGGCGCTGTCGGTTTGCCGGAGGATACGATCCGGCTGCACTTCCAGGGATCGGCGGGCCAGAGCTTCGGAGCGTTTGTCCCCCACGGCATCACGCTGACGCTGGAGGGCGATTCCAACGATTACATCGGCAAAGGACTGTCTGGCGGTAAGATCATCGTCTATCCGCCCAAGGGATCGACTTTCAATCCGTCCGACAACGTCATCGTCGGCAATGTCGCCTTCTACGGAGCGACCGGCGGTGAGGCGTACATCTGCGGAATGGCCGGCGAGCGCTTCTGCGTCCGCAACAGCGGCGTCCGCGCCGTGGTGCTGTCGGTTGGCGATCATGGCTGCGAGTACATGACCGGCGGCCGCGTGGTAGTGCTCGGTCCGACGGGACGCAATTTCGCCGCCGGCATGTCCGGTGGCATCGCCTACGTCCTCGACGAAGCCGGCACTTTCCCTCGCAAGTGCAATCAAGAAATGGTCAAGCTGTTCCCACTGGAAGACGAGGATGAAATCGAGGAAGTGCGCGAGATGATCCGCAACCACGCCTCGTACACACACAGCGAACGTTCACGACAGGTGCTTGCGGATTGGGACAATCTGGTGCGGCGTTTCGTCAAGGTGTATCCCAACGATTACCGGCGCGTCATCGAGACGCAGAAGCGCTTCAAGGCGTCGGGATTGTCGGAGGAAGAGGCGGTGATGGCGGCGTTCGAGGAAAATGCACACGATCTGATGCGCGTGGGTGGGAAGTGATACAGAGAATAAGTGCGTACCATGCAAGCGGAAGTGTACTGGATTAACGGGCCGTGGATTGGCCGATTGGCGATCATGCCACGCCCGCGTGGCGGCGACTGGCTTGAAGAGGAAGCTGCGTCCTGGCGGCGCATGGGTATCGAAGTTGTGGTCTCCACCTTGACCAAGGAGGAAACGGCGGAGTTGAATCTGGTTGGAGAGGAAGAGGTCTGTACTGCTGCGAAGATCGGTTTTATCGCTTTTCCTATCGAGGACCGCGGCATTCCTTCCTCGCGGAATGCATCCGTGGAATTGGTCCGCCGACTGGAGAAAGCGGTTGATTCGGGCAAGAAAATCGCCATACATTGTCGGCAAGGGATCGGACGATCTGCACTGCTAGCGGCCTGTGTCCTGGCCGCGAGTGGAATCAATCCGGCATCGGCATGGGAAAGCATTGCAGCGGCGCGAGGCTGCTCGGTTCCCGATACCGACGAACAGAGGGAATGGGTAGTGCAATTCGCGCGAGACTTGCTGATCCCGAACAGTAACACTTGATTGCGAAGATCGCGCCAGGCTCGGTGGCAATTGGGTAAGAGGTTTTATTCATGGGTAAGCCGACGGGATTTCTGGAATATCCGCGCGAACTGCCATTAGCGCAGCCGCCGGCGGAGCGGATTCAAAATTGGGCCGAGTTCCACGAACACTCCGACGAGAACAAATTGCGCACCCAGGGCGCCCGTTGCATGGATTGTGGTGTCCCCTTCTGCCACACTGGCGCGCTTATCGAAGGTATGGCCGCCGGCTGTCCCATCAATAACCTCATTCCGGAGTGGAACGATCTCGTTTATCGTGGATTGTGGCGCGAGGCGATTGAGCGCTTGCACAAGACGAATAACTTCCCCGAGTTCACCGGGCGCGTCTGTCCCGCTCCGTGCGAAGGTTCGTGCGTTCTCGGTATCAACGAGCCGCCGGTGACGATCAAGAGCATCGAGTGTGCCATCGTCGATAAGGCTTTCGAGGAAGGCTGGATCGTGCCGGAGCCACCGGCTGTCCGTACCGGCAGGAAAGTGGCGGTCATTGGCTCCGGCCCGGCGGGCTTGGCCGCGGCAGCGCAGCTCAATCGCGCCGGCCACTGGGTCACGGTCTTCGAGCGCGCCGACCGCATCGGCGGCCTCTTGATGTACGGCATTCCCAACATGAAGCTCGACAAGCGACTCGTCCAGCGCCGCGTCGATCTTCTGAAAGCGGAGGGCGTCGCCTTCGTCACCAACTGCGAAGTTGGCAAGGACTATCCTGCCGACAAGCTGCGCAAGCTGTTCAACGCCATCGTGCTGTGCGGCGGCGCCACGAAACCACGCGATTTACCAGGTGAGGGGCGGCAGCTTGGCGGCATTCACTTCGCGATGGAGTTTCTGCACGCTAACACCAAGAGCCTGCTCGATAGTAACCAAGCCGACGGCGCGTTTATCTCGGCCAAGGGCAAGGATGTCATCGTCATTGGCGGTGGCGATACCGGGACCGATTGCGTGGGCACGTCCATGCGGCACGGCTGCAAAAGTCTGGTACAATTCGAGATCCTACCCATGCCGCCGTTGATCCGCGCTTCCGATAATCCCTGGCCGCAGTGGCCCAAGGTCTACAAGCTCGATTACGGGCAGGAAGAGGCGGCCGCCATGTTCGGCCAAGATCCGCGCGAATATCTTATCCAGACCAGGAAATTCGTCGGTGATGAGAATGGACATGTCAAGGAGCTGCATACCGTCCGTGTCGAATGGGTCAAGGACAACGGCCGGACCATGCCGCGCGACATTCCGGGCAGCGAGCGCGTCTTCCCCGCTCAGCTTGTGCTGTTGGCGATGGGGTTCCTCGGCCCCGAAAATCAACTCCTCGATAAACTCGGCGTCGAGAAAGATCCGCGTTCCAATGCCAAGGCGGAGCACGGCAAGTTCGCCACGAGTGTCCCGGGGGTGTTCGCGGCCGGCGATATGCGTCGCGGCCAGAGCCTCGTCGTCTGGGCCATCAACGAAGGCCGCGGGGCCGCCCGCGAGTGCGATCGCTTTCTGATGGGCGGCACGCAGCTGCCGTAGCTCGTTTATGCCGTCAGCGGCGACGACCGAAATGAGAATCAACTGACAATTAACAATCCCATCGGCACCGATTTCACCCACAAAGGCAAGGTCGGTCCTCGTAATGGCTTCAATATGAAAGACGGTGTCTTCACGCTGACCTTCGAGCAATGCAACGTGCTGTTCACCGGAGTTACCTATGAGGAGTGAAGAAATCGGTGATCGACAAGAAGAAGAATGTGAAGAACTGAGACACAGCTCTTGTGTTCCTACCAGTCTAAAGTGAGTATTCCTCGCTTTCTCCTTTTTCTCCCTATTTCCTCCTCTATCAGTTAAGGGTATAATTATAATTGAAGCAATTGATTTGTACAGGTCGAGCATTCGCAACACATTATCGCCGAGGTATTGAGCTGCGCAACGAATCCTTACTAAGCTCTCTTGCGTCTAAGAGTTTATCCACGAGGCTTGTGGCCCCACATTGCAACGTGCCGATCGGTTGCCTTTCATCTTTCTCCGGCACGTTACAAACGTGCCGCCACAGAGTTTGAGATAAGCTCAAGGGCAAGTGTTAAACTCGCTGCCGAGTATCAGGTCGAACCAGCACTTGAAGGAATTCTTGATGAGACTTACGAAGATTGCCTGTTCCCATTGCAGTGCGGTACTGAAATCAAGAGTCGGAGTTCGGGTGGGTAAGAAGATTGTTTGCCCAAGCTGTTGTGGATCTTTTGTAGCAACGGCTCCTGAAGCGGCGAGGAAAACAATCGTTCTGAAAGATCAGGGCAAAGAGCGTAGCGCTACTCGGCGATCGACCGCTCGCTCTACCCAACAGATTGTACGACCATCCGATTCTTATCGGATAAAAGATGAACCAGAGGAAATTGCCGAATGGGAAGATGACCTTGAGGTTTCACCGCGCAGAAAGAAAGGGAAGAAACAGAGACGCAGAGCCACTCCCCGCATGGCGCTCTCCGGGTTGCTGCTCATCGGTGGCGCTATTCTGATACTTGCGATAGGAGGAATCGGGTCTTACGTAGCGCTTCGGAAGTTCCAGGCCGTCGAGACACCACTCGTCGCTTCCCAACTGCCCAACAGCTCGGAAGCAAGATCATCTCCCATAACCGATGTTCCTGCAGGGTGGAAAGAACTCATGTCCGCGAAGGGGCGTTTCCGTGCAGTGATGCCACAGCCCGCGCTTGAGCGAACCCGAACGATGGACAGCATCGTTGGCCCCGTCAGGGACACCCAGTACCTCCGCGAGACGAATGGTAAAAACCTCGGATACTCGATCTCCTTCGGGGATTTCTCACGGCCACAAGTTGCGAGGGCATCATTAGAAAAAATCATCGATGCGGGACGAGATGCGATTTTGACGAAGTACAGAGGTCAACTGGACTCGGATAGGAGCATAGAACGAGACGGGCGCCAGGGCAGAGAGGTGATAATCTTTGTACCCGGCACAGGTAGGTTCCTGATGAACTACTATATCGCCGGCTCGCGTTTGTATACACTGACGGTGGCAGGCTCGACAGCGACTCCGGACTCGAAGGAAGTACGGGCTTTCTTCGACTCGTTTCATTTCACGGACGCGAAACCCTGACGTGCCGGGCTGTGAGAAGAAACGGGACTCTCAGCTGCTACAACCGGGCGTCCATCGGGTATTCCAATCGGCATACGACTGAGTTGAAACTCGGCGAGAGTCCAGCGGGTTAGCTGAACTCGCAAAGGGATGGCGAATCTTGCATGGATGGGTTATTCTGAGCGTGACCGGTTGTGTTACTGAGGAATTCAGGCTATGCCGCTTCTGGATCACTTCCATGCGCCGCTGAGTGAACAACGCCATTGGCACTCATTCCACAATTCTTGGGCGACCTACCTGTCTTCTCAATTGAACACTCTTTTGCCTTCTGGATACTTCGCCGAGGCAAATGTGCAATTCGGTGTCGAGATTGATGTCGCCGCATTTGAAGAGCGAGATCGAGCCGGTGCGCCATCGGGTTGGACTCCGCCGCCACCGCTGGGGAGTCATCCTTTCGAGATGTCGGGCGTTGTCGTCGAGGTCGGAATCTTCAGCAAGTCGGGCGGTCCTCAACTAGCTGGGGCAGTCGAGCTTGTCAGTCCAGCCAACAAGGATCGGCCCTCGCATCGCGAGGCTTTTGTTTCGAAGTGTGTGACGTACCTTCAGGCGGGTGTCGGCCTTGTGCTGGTTGATGTCGTGACCGAGCGGTCAGCGGATCTGCATCGCGAGCTTCTTGTGCGCTTGGGAATGAGCGACCCCGGGGAAGGCTCTGTTCTGAGCGGATCGGCTTACCGGCCCGTACAACGCGAGGGCACGCAGTGGTTGGAAGTATGGCGTGAGCCAATTGCTGTAGGACAACCATTACCGACTCTGCCTCTTTGGCTGCGCGGCGGACTTTGCCTGCCAGTCGAGTTGGAAGCGACCTACGAGCGTACCTGCATCGAACAACGAATCCAACCAGCCGCGTAGGTCGAAGCGCGCGGAATGCCGTAATTCTGTTCCCAACAAGCCATGCCCGAACTGCCCGATATTACGGTCTACCTCGAACGTCTCCGCCCGCGGATTCAAGGGCAGGTGCTGCAAAAAGTCGAGCTTGCAAGTCCTTTCCTGTTACGCAGCGTCGATCCACCCATCTCGGAATTCGTTGGCCAGCCGATTCGCGATTTGCGGCGCCTGGGAAAGCGTATCATCTGGTGCTTCGATGGCGAGCGCTTTCTGGTCCTGCATCTCATGATCGCGGGCCGGCTACACTGGAAACCGCCGGATGCCAAGCTGCCTGGAAAAGTCGGACTGGCCGCGTTTCGATTTCCCGACGGAACTCTGACACTGACCGAGGCCGGCTCGAAGAAGCGTGCGTCGCTGTACCTGGTTCGCGGTAGTGAAGCGCTGGCACAGCATGACCCCGGCGGCCTGGATGTGCTGACCGCCGAGCTTGCCGCGTTCACCGCCGTGCTGACGCGCGAAAATCACACGCTCAAGCGTGCCCTGACCGATCCGCGGCTGTTTGACGGTATCGGCAACGCCTATTCCGACGAGATCCTGCACGCCGCTGGGCTGTCGCCGCTCGTACTGAGCCAGCGATTGGATCAAACGGCGATCGCCCGGCTCTTCGAGGCGACGCGGACAACGCTTCTAGAATGGATCGAACGTCTCCGTAGTGAGGTGGGTGACGGCTTCCCCGAGAAAGTGACCGCCTTCCGCCCCGAAATGGCCGTGCATGGCCGCTTCGGTCAGCCTTGCCCAAAGTGCGGCTCGGCCGTGCAGCGGATCATCTATGCGGAGAATGAGACGAATTACTGCCCGGGCTGTCAGACGAATGGCAAGGTACTCGCCGACCGATCGCTGAGCCGCCTGCTCAAGGACGATTGGCCTCGAACTCTGGAGGAATTGGAAGAGTTAAGACGACGGCAATGAGACGATGAAAACAAAAGCGACCGAAGGTCGTCCCATCCTCACAGGATTGGGTAGACCATCGGTCGTAATCGTGAGTCGGTTCGTGATTAGAATTCGCGGTTCTTCTTGCGGCCGGGCTCCGGCACAGGATACGAACCATCCGCCAGAGCCAACAACGGCGCGGGCGAATCCATTTTCAGACGATCGACTTCCGGCGCAAACTCGTGCTGATCTTCCTGCATTTCCTTCAGCGTGACTGTCTGGCCGGTGTGTGCCGCCTTGCGTCCCATGGCGGTGACCAGGCTGGCCATGGCGCCGCGTTCGACTTCGCTGTACGGTTTGTCTTCGCGGATGGCTTGCAGCAGATCGTCCCACTCGACGCGGTAGGGATTGGCCTTTTCCTCGCCGCACTGCCAGATGATGTCCTGCGGAGAAGCTCCGGCGGATTTCTGCGGCCTGCGCCCTTTGCGGCGCGACTCTCCGGTGAACACGCAGTTCTGCCCCTTGAATGCGCGGGCATACGAGGGCCAGTGGCCGTTGACCGAAACGATGGCCGAGCCTTTGGTGCCGTGTGCGTAGCTGGCGAACTCTTGCTCGCAGTTGGCCATGCAACGGCCATGCAGCCAGAGCTTGGCTCCATCGGCGAACGTGTATTCGACTTCGTATACATCGAAGTTCTGATCGACATCATGCCCGCCGCTGTGGTTGTGGTAATGGCGGCCGCCGGCGGCACGGGCCTGTACAGGCCAGGCATCCTTCATCCAGCAGCATTCATCAATGTTGTGGATGTAGAAATCGCTGTACGAGCCGCCGCTGGCCCACAAGAATGAGTGGAAGCGGCGTATCTGGTACAACAACTCGCTCATGTTCGCCGTCTCTTTGTCGGCCCCCCTCGCTTTCGTGCAGAACGAGGCGACTGGGCCATGCTGACGATAAGCGCGTAAGAGTGTGATCTCGCCGATCAGTCCGTCCCGGATGCGTTTGTATAAGTCCTGGCGAGCAAGGCAGTGGCGACACATCAGACCCACGCCAACCTTTAGGTTCCGCGACTTGGCTTCCTCACCAAGCTTCAGCATCCGGCGCGTGGAGGGCCCATCCACGGTGATCGGTTTTTCCATGAACACGTTGAGACCCTTCTGGATCGCGTAGGCGAACTGGACCCAGCGAAACGCTGGCGGCGTCGTCAGGATGACGACATCGCCGGGTCGCAGGCAGTCCATGGCGTGTTTGTAGGCGTCGAAGTCGATGAATTTGCGGTCGTCGGGCACATCAACCTGATTGGCCTTCGCCCTTTTGAGATGGTCAATACTTCCCTTGAGGCGATCAGGAAAAACGTCGGCCATGGCAACGAGCTTGGTTGGCCCGAACTTGCTGGATAGGGCGTCCTCGGCAGCGCCTGTACCGCGTGAGCCGCAGCCAACCAGGGCCACCTGAATGGTGTTGTTTTCGCCGGCGTGAACGGCTGGGATGGCGAGTCCCGCCAGTGCCGAGGCCACGGCGACCTTGCCGCTGGTCTTCATCACCTCACGGCGCGAGGGATTGTGGAATGTATCTGTCACGATTTAAACTCCTCCCCGTGGGGGAAATAGGTGGGAACTTCGCGAGCGAAGCATGTTTACCAGTTTCTCTGATTCGCCGCGAAAGTCAATCGACGAAATCGAAAAAATGCTCGGTTGACAACGCTGCGCAAGAACGGCACTATCACGGACGTTTCCATGAAACTCCGCTAACTTGTTAATGCAACCGCTGCCCTTGCCGACGGATATGCGTCTCCCACAAGTACAGAGAGGATTCCGTGAATTCGCACGAAGACGAGGCATTGCTGGAGCGGGCCGGTTACAAGCAGGAACTGGCTCGCTCCATGAGCGCGTTCTCGAACTTCGCCATCTCCCTGTCGGCTATCTGCATTCTCGCCGGAGGTCTGACTTCCTTCCACGTGGGCCTGTGCAGCGTGGGAGGCGGGGCCATCGGCATCGGCTGGCCTGTCGCCTGTCTCTTTTCGCTGATCGTGGCGGCGACGATGGCGCAAGTAGCCTCAGCTTTTCCGACGGCGGGCGGTCCCTATCACTGGTCCACCATTCTCGGCGGCAAAGGTTGGGGATGGGCCACGGCTTGCTTCAATCTGGCCGGCCTGCTCACGGTGCTTGCCGCCATCAACGTGGGCGCCTGTCGCTTTGCCCTCCGCATTCTCAGCTGGCAATTCGAGCTTGATCCGACTCGCGTTTCCCCGGAAGTGCTGACGATGACGGTCGTTCTCATCACCGCAACGCAAGCATTTATTAACCACTGGGGAATTCGTTTGACCAGCCAGCTGACGGATCTGAGCGGCTATCTGATTTTGGCCGTGTCCGCAGCTTTAACGATAGCTCTGCTGGGCTTCGGCGTTGTCGAGGTAGGTTTTCATCCTGGGCGACTCTTCGCCTTCGAGAACTACAGCGGATTGCCGCGAGGCGAGAATCCCGTCTGGCCGCGCACCGACAATATGTTTTGGTTATTTGCGCTCGGCCTTCTCTTGCCGGCCTACACGTTGACGGGCTTTGACGCCTCGGCGCATACGGCAGAGGAGACGCTCGGCGCCGCGCACAACGTGCCGCGCGGAATTGTCCGCGCCGTCTGGGTTTCCGGTCTCTGCGGCTGGGTTATGCTGATCGCCATCGTTTTGGCAATCCCGAACATGGAGGAAGCGGCCGGAGCGGGCGAAGACAGTTTCTTTTACATCGTCGAACACATCGTTCCCCCGCGCGTGCTGACCTTCCTGTACGGCGGCATTTTGGCATCGCAGTATCTTTGTGGCTTGGCGACGATGACTTCGGCCTCGCGGATGACGTTTGCCTTCGCTCGTGACGGCGGCCTTCCATTCTCGCGATTTCTACGTCGAGTCAGCCCCAGGAGCCGCTGCCCCTCGACAGCAATCTGGACTGTCGCCGTGATCACCACGGTCGTCTGCATCGCCATGCCCTATGAAACCATCGCCGCCATCTGCGCCGTGTTTCTGTATATCTCTTACGTTTTGCCGGCCGCGCTGAGTCTGCGTAGCCACGGACGCACCTGGACGCGAATGGGTCCGTGGAACCTGGGCCGCTTGTATCGGCCGTTGACGTTGGTGTGTGTGTTGGGTTGCGGTCTGCTGATCGTGGTCGGAGTCCAACCGCCCAACGACATCGCTTTGTGGGTCGTCGGCGGCTATGTGTTGCTTTTGGTGGGACTGTGGTGGGGCCTTATGGCGCGCTCGTTCCCAGGTCCGCCGCAGCTCTTCCACCAAATGCTGCGATCCGATTCTTCGCCGTCACTTCCCAAGAAGGAGACGGACGCGATTATTGAATGCAAGAGCGAAGCATGAGCCTACCCGCCGGCAATGGCCCCGACAATGAAGAATGGCTCCGTCCCCCTGGCCACGGAATCGGGAAGCGGGGTGTCCGGCAGTTCAAGAGACAGATCTTCCTCGCAAGCATAGAAGCGTAACATGGGCCGGCGCAGCCCTGTGACGCGGTCGCGGATGGTGCCGCGCAGCGTCGGATAGCGAGACTCCAGCGCGTCCAGGAGCGAACGCTGGGTAACTGGTGCCGTGACATCGATCTGGACTTCGGCACCAGACGTCGCCAGTTCGCGCAAATGATAGGGAAGCACGACACGGATCACGGCGGAATCCTCCTTTTGCTAACTTCGCAGAGGAAGAAGTGCACGCAATCGAGCATCGCGCAGGACGAGTCCTCCCCACAAGAGCGCGCCGAATATCACGGGAAACAAGATGGGAAACGCGCCATCCCCAGCGCGCAGATGACTGGCAACCGCACCGCCAAGATAGCCTGTCAACAGGATGGCCCCGAGGACCGCGGTGCGCGGGACCAAATAGAGGATGGTGCAACTCAGCAAAACAACCCCAAGTCCAAAGATGGCGCTTTCCTGATAGCCGAGCTTAACGGTCTCCTTCACGACCACCTCGGGCTTCACGAATTTCATGACGGCGTCCAGCAGCAGGAACAGTGCCGGCAGGAAGCTCATAACGTAGCCTGTCCAGAGCATCGCTTTCGATGTTGGGACCGTTGGCGTGGTGATTTGCATAAGTCTTTCCTCTCCTCTTTGTTCACTGTTCTTTCAAGCAATCACTGTTGTGGCACGGCCTGCCGACCGTGCCACAACAGTTTCGGGTCAATGCAGCGTCTGTGCCTCGACAGACAACACGTAAGGAAGATCGCGGACAATCGGAGTCCAATGATCTCCGGAATCCGGCGACACGTACACTTGCCCACCCGTGGTGCCGAAATACACGCCGCACGAGTCGAGCGAATCGACGGCCATCGCCTCGCGCAACACATTTACGTAGCAGTCCTCCTGCGGCAGACCGTTCGTCAGCGCCTCCCACTCGTTGCCGCCTTTGCGACTGCGAAAGACGCGCAACTTGCCTTCGGGCACCCAGCGCCCCGGATAGGGATAGATGGGGATGACGTAGATCGTTTCCGGCTCGTGAGCGTGTACATCAATGGGAAAGCCGAAGTCGGTCGGCAAGTTCCCATTGACCTCCTGCCAGGAATCGCCGGCATCTTCGGTACGGAAGATGCCACCGCCCTGATGGAGTTGCATGAACAGCACGTTCGGACGCGATTGGTGCATAGCGATCCGGTGAACGCAGAAGCCAACCTCGGGCGTCGGATTGGGAAGATACGGCGACTTGAGGCCGCGGTTTATCGGTTTCCAGGTCGCTCCACCGTCGTCGGTGCGGAAAGCGCCGGCCGCAGAGATGGCGACGAACATGCGCTTGGGATTGCTCTTATCGAGCACGATCGTGTGCAACCCCAAACCACCGGCGCCGGGCGACCATCTGGCTCCCGTACCGTGGCCGCGCAGGCCGGACACTTCATGCCAGTTCTTTCCGCCATCCGTCGAACGGAACAGTGCGGCATCTTCCACTCCGGCATACACCACATCCGGCTCGGTCAGCGACGGTTCCAGATGCCAGACCCGTTTGAACTCCCAGGGATGTTGTGTGCCGTCAAACCACTGATGCGTTGTCAAAGGCTTGCCGGTCTCGGAAGAAATATCGTAAACGAACTTGTTGCTCTCGCCCTTGGGGAAGCCCTCCGGAGTCGTCGTCGGTTCGCCGGGAGGTGTTCCGGGTTGGTGCCACGTCTTGCCGCCATCGTCGGAGCGCTGGATCACCTGCCCGAACCAGCCGCTGCTCTGCGACGCATAAATCCGGTTGGGATCTACCGGCGATCCCTTCATGTGGTAGATTTCCCAACCTCCGAAAAGGGGACCGCTGACGTCCCACTTCTGGCGCTTGCCATCCGAGGTCAGGATAAAGCCGCCCTTCTTCGTGCCCACTAACACTCGTACGCCGCTCATGGTTCCTCCGTGCTGAGTTTCAAGAACTACGTGTGGGTAACAAACTCGCCTCTTCTAGTCCAGACGCGAATGCAAATCAAGGTTAGCCGTGTCGCCCCCACTCTCCCGCCGCGCCAGTCGTCGATGGCCTTACTGGCGCGGCGGGCTGGAAAGAGGAGACCGGAATAGCCAACAAGCTCTCAACAGGCCGTGACGTGAACCATCCAGTTTACGCCGAAACGGTCGGAGAGCATGCCGAAGCCTGGAGAAAAGAAGGTCTTCGCCAAGGGCATCTGCACCTGGCCGCCCTCGCTGAGGGCAGAGAACACCTTCTCTGCCTCATCGAGATTCGGTGTGTTTATCGCCAGCGAGAATCCCTGAAAACTCGGCGATCCCGTGCAATGGCCATCGGAAGCCATGAGGGTATTGTCACCGATCCGCAAGGTCGCATGCATGATCTTGTCTGCGGCTGCAGCGCCCATTTGGGGGTCGGGTGGGGCGTCCTTGAAGCGGTGGATCGACATCACCTCCGCGCCCAGCGCGCGGCGGTAGAACTCGACCGCTTCTTCGCAACGGCCATTGAAGTCCAGATAGGGGTGAGCTTGCACGGTATCTCCTTTGCGGGATGTAAGGGGCATAGGGGTAAGCAAAGCGAGTGGATGAACGCACGCGCTATCGCTCTCAGCTGGGAATGAGTGCCCTATACTTTTGTATCGGGGACTACAATAAGTAAACTTGAGTCTGTATGTCAAGCTAGGTTGTGTAATAATCGCTAAATATTTCGATAAAGATTTCGAGGGGACAGCTGATGCACAAGGGGCGACCGCGAGAGTTTGATGTTCAGAAAGCCCTTGATGCGGCGCTATTGCTTTTTTGGCGTCACGGCTACGAAGGAACTTCGCTTGCGTCCCTGACCACGGCGATGGGCATCAACGTGCCCAGTTTGTACGCGGCTTTCGGCAACAAGGAGACGTTGTTCAAGAAAGTGCTGGAGCGTTATCTCCAGAATCCAGCGTCCTACCTGCCCAAAGCCATGGAGCAACCCACCGCTCGCCGCGCCGTCGAGAAACTCTTTTCCGGCGCCATCGACATGGCCATGAATCCGCGTCATCCCAGTGGATGCTTGCTCGTGCAGGGAGCGCTCGCTTCGGGACCCGCTGCGGCATCGGTCCGGAAGGAACTGAGTTTGCGGCGAGCGGCCGCAGAGGCAGCCGTCCGCCGGCGCTTTGAGCGCGCGATCGCCCAGGGCGATCTGCCGGCAAACGTGAATACCGCCCGACTGGCCCGCTACATCCTCACGGTTCTTTGGGGACTTTCCGTCCAAGCGGCCGGCGGAGCAACGCGCGCTCAATTGAGACAGGTAACGCAGCTGGCGCTGCAGAATTGGCCAGCTTCTCCGAGCCGCGCACGCAGCGCGGCGGAGTAAGCGGTTGGCCATTCGGCCGCTTGCTCCGCTGCGCTGCGTGCGCGGCTCGGAGAGCATGGCTACGCTACGCAGCGCGCCTCATTTCCCCGATTTGTCGTCCTTCTCCTCGCCCTTTTTCTCGAAGATGATGACGTGCTGCCACGGCAGCGATTCGAGTGTTTTGATGTGTTTGAGGGGATGCGGGGCCATTTCGGCGCGGACTTGTTTCTCCGTCATCTTATGAGCCAACAAGATCGGCACTTTCTCGTCTTCGAGACGAAATTCAACGAACACCATGCGCCCGCCCGGCTTGAGCGACTTGGTCAGCTCTTCGGCCATCTCGTAGGGAAAGGTAAACTCGTGATAAACATCCACCATGAGGATCAAATCGACGCCGCCGGCCGGCAGCTTGGGGTCCGTTTCGGTGCCCAGTACCGGCTCGATGTTCTCGATTTTGTTTTTTTTCATCCGCTTGCGGATGATGTCGAGCATCTCTTTTTGGATGTCCACCGCCAGCACTTTTCCTTTGGTCCCGACCCTCTCGGCCAGGCGGAAACTGTAATAGCCGCTGCCGGCGCCAATGTCGGCGACGACCATTCCGGGTTTGATTTCGAGCATTTTGAGGAGCTTTTTCGGCTGTTCTTCTCTCTCGCGCTCGGGCCTTTCGAGCCAGCCGGCCCCTTGATGTCCCATGACGAAGGAGATCTCGCGGCCCATGTAGAGCTTGCCGCTGCCGCCGGTGGACTCGGTGGGCGTGGCCATCTTGTAGCGCGAAGGCGGCTCTGCTCGCATTCCGCTCCGGCTCGCCGAAGCGAACAGGCCCAGGAGAAGCGCCGCCAGCAGACGTGCGATGCGAGTGGAGCGTTTCATGTGTTAGTTTCCCTCACCGCGGGTCAGGTGCCTCCTCCATCTTGAGGGCACCGCGAAGTTAGGTCAACTGCGACTGGCCGAAAAAAACAGAACAACAGCGGAACTTTCCTTGCTGGACCAAGTTAAATGGATAGCTATTCGCGTCCATTCAAAGCAGTCCCTGACAAGGAGTAACCCTATGCGTACTTGTTCTACAAGCGCAGGTATGTTCTCTATGGCGGCCGGCGTGCTGTTGTCCGCATTGGCCCTTGCTTTTCTAGCATCGCCGGCTCTGGCAGGGCCAGGGAAGGGGTCGAAAGGCAGACCGGACAAAGCAGCGAAGGCCCAACTGCATGAAGGCCTGTCCATACTGCAAACGACAAAAAAGATGTTGCAAAGCGCTGACCACGATTACGGCGGTCATCGTATGGCGGCCGTCAAGGCGATCGATGCGGCCGAGAGTCAGCTGACCTTGGCTATCAAGTCGCAGCACAAGGGCAAAGCTGCCGGCGGCAAGGCGCTCAATAAGACAGCGAAGAAGGGCACTAAGGGCAAGGGCAAAAAAAACCAGGAGCCACAAGACCTTTCTAACCTGCAACTTGCCGATGCCATTGTAAGACTGGAGCAGACGCAAGCACTGTTGGAGAAGGCCAAGAACGATTATGGCGGTCACCGTGATGACGCCGTCCGCGATCTTGGCGGAGCCATTCAACAACTCAAAATCGCACTGACTTTCGAGAAGAAGAAGAAAGGGTAGATGCGCCCGTAAGCGAGCCGGAATCGTAAGCGACGGCATATACACCGTCGCTTACGATTCCGGGACGCTAATACTACGTCAACAATTTCGTGACCACTTCACCATGCACGTCGGTCAGCCGGAAATCGCGGCCCTGGAAACGGAAGGTCAACCTCGTGTGATCGAGGCCGAGCAGGTGCAAGACGGTCGCTTGTATATCGTGGACGTGGACTCGATCTTCGACGGCGGCAAAACCCAACTCATCGCTGGCACCGAGATTCAGGCCCGACTTGACGCCGCCGCCCGTCAACCAGATCGTGAAGGCGTCGATGTGATGATTGCGGCCCACCGTGTCGCGCACCTCGCCCATCGGAGTCCGTCCGAACTCGCCGCCCCAGATTACCAGCGTTTCGTCAAGCAAACCGCGCCGCTTCAGATCCCTCACCAGGGCAGCACAGGGTTGATCGACTTCCTTGCACACACGATCGAGTCCGGTGGTCAGGTTTTCGCTGCCGGAGCCATGATGGTCCCAGTCGGTGTGATACAACTGCACGAAGCGCACGCCGCGCTCGACGAGCCGCCGAGCCAGCAGACAGTTGTTGGCGAACGAGGGCTTGCCCGGCTGTGCTCCGTACATTTCCAGCGTCTTTTTGTCCTCACGTCCCAGATCGATCAGTTCCGGCGCGCTGGTCTGCATACGGTAAGCCATCTCATAGGATGAGATGCGCGTGGCGATTTCCGGATCGCCGGTATCCGCCAGGCGTGTCGCGTTCAGTTCCTTGAGCGCGTCGAGCACCTGCCGCTGTCGTTCGTCGCTGACGCTGGCCGGCCGGGTGAGATTCAGAATCGGCTCCCCGCCGGAACGGAAGGGCACTCCCTGATAGGTAGTCGGCAGGAAGCCGCTGCCCCAGAGCGGATGGCCGCCGCGCGGCCCGCGTGGGCCGGACTGCAAGACGACGAAACCCGGCAAATCGCTGGCTTCGCTGCCGATACCGTAGGTCGCCCATGCTCCCATGCTCGGCCGACCGGCCTGCGGCGAGCCGGTGTTGAGGAAGATTTTCGCAGGTGCGTGGTTGAAAACGTTCGTCGCCATGGAGCGAACCATGGTGATGTCATCGACGATGCCGGCGAGGTACGGCAGACATTCGGAGACCCACGTCCCCGCTTGACCGTGCTGCGAAAACTTGCGCCGCGCGGCCAGCAACTTGGGTTTCTCCTTGGCGAAGAAGCTGTCCATGAAGGCGAAGCGCTTGCCCTTGACGAACTCGTCGGGGATGGGTTTGCCGTGCAGCGCCGTCAGCTTCGGTTTGTAGTCGAACAGTTCGAGCTGGCTAGGCCCGCCAGCCATGAACAGAAAGATGACGTGCTTGGCCTTGGCCGCATGATGACCTTTCTTCGGCGCCAGCGGATTCACCAGTGCAGGTGCATCGGCTCGCCCTTGGTTGAACAAAGACCCCAGGGCGATCGAGCCAAGACCCAGGGCGCAGTCCTGGAAGAAATGGCGGCGCGTTTGCAGAAGAAGAGAATCTGCTTGAAACATGATGCGGCTACGTCCCTTTGAGGTTCGAATACTCCGATCCTTTTAGCCTATCCCATCTGTCGGTTCTCGCAAGAGACAACTTGACACGAGAACCCGACCACAGCGTATTCATGAGTTTGGTCTACCGCAATCTCTGTCTGTCGCTAAAGACAGCAGCGCTGAAAGAAGGGCAATTGTTCTTGACGGCGAGGGCAGTCTACGGAATAATCCGTAGATGCGGACTTGTTGACGGAGACGGATCATGGCGGGACGAAAAGTGCTGGCGATGACGGATCGGCAATTCGCCATCTTGCGACTCTTGTGGGAGCACGGTCCCCTGACGGTGCGGCAACTGCTGGAGCGCTTGCCCAGCGGCCAACGGCAGCCGTACACGACCGTGCTGGGGATGCTGCAAACGATGGAGAAAGCCGGCCTGGTCGCTCATGAATCCGAGGGAACGACTTACCGCTACCAGGCCGCAGTATCGCGGCAAACGGCAGTGGGAACTCTGCTGCGTGACTTCATGGCTCGTTTTTTTCGCGGCTCCGCCGAGGAGCTGGTACTGGGATTGGTGGATGCCGACGAGCTATCGGCGACAGACCTGCGCGACATCGAAGCGAAACTGAAGCCGCCGCCCCGTAAGACCAGGAGGGGATCACCATGACTCACTTCATCGATACGATTCTGGAGCCGGCCCTGTGGTTTGCGGCAGATTGGTCGTTGCGCTGGGCGGCGCTGCTGACCGTAGTTGCGCTGATCTTGTGGATTTTTCGACCGCGCCGGGCGACGATTCGAGAATTGGTTTTGAAGGCAGCGCTGCTCGCGGGGCTGTTAATCCCGCTGTCACCGCGCTGGGGTAATGGATGGGGGCCACCGTTTTCAGAGCCATCCCCGCCCTCCTCGTTCCCCTTCTCCACGTGGGAACGCGCGACCGGACGTTCCGCGTCCCACCCCATACAGGAACCGGTCGCGACGCAGAGCGTCGCCAACGTGCGTTTCCACTCAGAGCGAGGGAACGAGACGACTCGATTGAGTGATCGGCGTCGGCTCCCGGAGACAGGCGAGCCTCTGGGCCCTCGCCGTCTCATCGTCTTTGGCCTCGTCTTATGCTGGAGCCTTGCTGTGGTTTGGCAGCTCGTTCGCCGACTCGGTGCATGGCTTTTCCTGCGTCGTCTCCGGCACGAATCCGTAGAGGGAATGGGAGCGATGGCAGATCTCTTCGCGGCCTGCCGTCGGGAAATAGGCGTGCGCAGAGCCGTACACGTGGCAACGCATCCGCACGTCCGTTCGCCGATCCTTCTCGGTTTGTGGCGGCCGCATATCCTCGTGCCTGCGGACTGGTCGCAGGGGAGCCTCGAATCACAACGCGCCGGCTTGCTGCATGAGCTGGCCCACGTCCACCGCGGCGATCATTTGCTAGCTCCCTTATTGGAGATTGTGCAGTTCGCTTTTTTCTTCCATCCGATCGTCCGCTGGCTGCTGGCTCGACTGGAATGCGAGCGCGAATTGCTGTGCGATGAGATGGTTGTTCGCCTGGGAATCGACCGGCGCGCATACGCGCGACTGCTTTTGGAATATGCTCGTTCTTCCGGGCGCTTGGCATGGCTTGCCGTTTCTTTGCCGATGAGCCGACGGCGAACGGTCAAGGGCCGCATTTGTCACTTACTGGAGGAAGACATGGAACGCTGGATTCGACCGTTGCCCAGACGCTGGGCTCTCGCCCTGGTAGCCGGCTTGCTCGCTTTATCGTTGGGCTTGGCGAGTTATCGCGTCTTGGCCGAGGAAAAGGAAAAGCCTGCGCAAGCCGCGAACAAGCCCGCACAACAGCCGGCCGCCAAGAAGCCGGCGGAACCGACAATCAAGCGCGAAGATCTGCGCTACGCCGACAAGGACTTCTACCAATGGCGAAAGGAATTGTTGACGGAACTAAAACCGTCCATCCGTGCGGATGGCATGAGAGCGTTCGCTGCATTCGGTGTCAACGGCTACGGACCGGAAGCAACGCAGGCCATCCTCGAGATGATGCGCAGTTATGACCCGGCCATCGAAAACAGCGCGGAAGAAGAAGCACCCGTCGTGAAAGCGGCATTTGGGGCCATCCACAAAATTGGCGCTGCCGGGGTGCCAACACTTGTATCGGCCGTCAAAGAAGAAAATCGCAATGTCCGCCGCTTCGCCATTGAAGTTTTGGGGCGATTGGGAGGCGAAGCTCGTCCTGCGTTGCCTGAACTAATCCTGGCATTCAAGAGTGAAGATTTGAAGACGCGCCAACTCGCAATCCAGGCGACGGGGTGGATCGGTCAAAGCAATAAAGAATTGGTAGCCGCTCTGATTGAAGCACTGAAAGCTCAGGATGCGAATATTCGATACGGGGCTGTAGTCGCTTTAGGATCGCTCGACGAATCGGCCCAGGCGGCGATCCCTGCTCTGCTGAAGATTCTGCCGGAAGAGAACCCCCAGATGCAAAGCTGTGCCATACAGGCTCTACGGGTAATTGGCGCGGGGGCAAAAGCGGTACCGGCCGTCAGTCATTTGCTCCGGGACGAGAATCAGAATGTTCGGCACCTTGCCCGTTGGTATTTGAAGCAACTGAAACCGAATGAGGGGAAGGAGGCTGTACCCGCTCTTATCGAGGTGCTCAAGTCGGATAGTGGAACGGGGCTTTGGGAAGCCGAAGAAATACTTGGAGGGATGGGGCCGGCCGCCAAGGATGCGATTCCGGCGCTGACTCAATTGCTGCAGAGCGATGATGGCAGAACGAGGGAGCGTGCTATCAACGCCCTCAAGGCGATTCGTCTCGAAAACAAGCGATGAGGTGTTTGGTCAGCCGCGACTCGAAGGGGAGCGCGAACGCGCTCCGCTGCGCGTCGCGGCTAACCATTATTCTCTCGTGATGAATTCATCGAGATTGAGCAGCACACGAGCCACGCTGGTCCAGGCGTCCTGCGGTTTCGCATCGTGTTGCTTCTTGAGCAAGCGTTCGAGCGTCTGCTGTTCGCGTTCGTTGGGTTGCCGGCCCGAACACAGGCGGAAGGCATAAGCGATGCGTTCACGGTCATCGCCCCGACATTCGCGCAGAATGCGGCCGGACAGCGCCTGGGCAAACTCGAAGAACCCTTGATCGTTGAGCAATGTGAGAGCTTGCAGAGGCGTATTGGAGCGATTGCGACGGGTACAGGTGGAAACGGCATCCGGCGCGTCGAAGACCGTGAGGTCGGGATGGGGGGCCGAGCGCCAGAAATAGGTGTACAGTCCGCGGCGAAAGCGATCGGGGCCGGTGCTGGCCTGCCAGGTGCGGGGGATCTGTGTGAAAGCGTAAACGCCGTTGGGCTGCGGCGGATAGACGCTGGGGCCGCCGATCTTGCCGTTCAGCAACCCGCTGGCCGACAGCGCCACGTCGCGCACTACCTCGGCGTCGAGCCGTAGACGGTTCTGTCGGGCCAGCAAGCGATTGCGGGCGTCGATTGCTGCCAGTTCCGTACGATGACGCGACGATTGCCGATACGTCGCCGAAGTGACGACCAATCGGTGCAAGTACTTCATGCTCCAACCGCGCTCCCGAAATTCTGTGGCCAGCCAGTCGAGCAATTCCGGGTGCGATGGCGGCGTGCCCTGCGTGCCGAAATCGTTCTCGGTCTCGACGATGCCCAGCCCGAAGAATTGCTGCCAAAAGCGATTGACTGCCACTCGCGCCGTAAGAGGATTCCGGCTATCGACCACCCAGCGCGCCAGATCGAGGCGCGTGGGGCGGTCACCCGGCAGCTTACTCTGCCGGTTCGCCATTGTCGGAAGTACGCGCGGCACATCCGGCGTGACCGCGGCTCCCTTGCGCACAAAATCGCCGCCGAGGTGAATGTTCGTCACGCGCGGCGTGTTGCGCTCTTCCAAGACAAGCGTTGTCGGAATGACCGGAAGTTCTTTCTGGACATCGGCGATCTTCTTTTCGAGCAATTTGCGCGTCAACATTGCCTGGACGTGGGCGGCCGCCAGGTAGTTGAGTGGCTGACCCAAACCGCCGACGGCATGGCGAACTTGCTCGAAATTGCGATACGCCGTAATCACCGATTGTTCCTGGCGAGGGCTGCGACCGTTGGGAGCAATCGCCAGAATGGTTTGCACTCTTGCCGGCAGCATGGCCCGCGACTGCGGCGTTAGACTGCCCTCCCACATCGCCACACGCTCTGGCGTCGCTGTGTCCAGTGTTTTCAGCTGTTTCTCCAATGCTGCGATGCGCGTGCGGACTTCCTGGCGTTTGCGCAGCTGCTCCGGCGTCGGCAGCTCCAGCATCGGCTCCTCGCAGCTGTTGAAGAAAGCGAAGAACTGGTAATACTCGCGCTGCGTCAGCGGATCGAACTTGTGATCGTGACACTGGCAGCAACCGATAGTCAGACCAAGGAACACTGTGCCGGTCGTGTTGACGCGATCAACGATCGACTCGACGCGGAATTGTTCTTGATCGATGCCGCCCTCTTCGTTTTTCTGCGTGTTGCGATGAAAGCCCGTGGCGATGCGTTGCTCCGTCGTCGCCTGAGGCAGTAGGTCGCCTGCCAATTGCTCGATGACGAATTGATCGAACGGCTTGTCCTTGTTCAAGGCATCGATCACCCAATCGCGGTACTTCCAGATAGAGCGCGGCGAATCAATGCTGTAGCCGTTGGAATCGGCGTAGCGAGCCAGGTCGAGCCAAAGTCGGCCCCACCGTTCGCCGTAGTGCGGACTGGCCAATAAACGATCGACCACACGCTCATAGGCATCGGAACGCTTGTCACTCAGGAAGTCCTCAATCTCTCTTGGAGACGGCGGCAGACCCGTAAGATCGAGAGAAACACGGCGCAGCAGGGTGATGCGATCCGCCTCCGGCGCGGGCGCGATTCCCTGTTTCTCCAGCCGAGCCAGGATAAAGCGATCGATGGCATTGCTGCACCAGTTCGGATTCTTGACGTTCGGCAGCTCTGGCCGGTGGATCGGTTGAAACGCCCAGTGCGTGCTCGCCGAAGATCCGGTTTTGTCCGCCTTTTCACTAGGAGGAATGGGAGCGCCGCTGTCGATCCATGCTCGCAGAAGATCGATCTCGCGCGCGCCCAGGCGCGGGCCCTTGGGCGGCATGGCGGCCACCTCGTCATTGCCGCCGTTTACTGCAAGAATGAGCCGGCTTTCGGTGCTCTTGCCAGGCACAAGAGCTGGACCGGAATTGCCGCCTTGATGCGCTGCCGTAACGGAATCGAGACGCAAGCTGGAACGCTGTTTGGTGGCACCGTGGCAGGACGTGCAATGTTTCGTCAGGATGGGCTGAATATCTCGGGCATAATCGATCGGCTCGGCCGCAGTCAGGAAGCCGGATGTAAGGATCACCAAGATTAGAGGCAGGATAACTCGCATGCGTTCGCTCGGCGATCAACGGGAGGATACGGGCTTTCGGTAGGCTTGGGCTGTCTCTATCACCATACTGCAAAATGGCGGGAGAGCAAGGATCGTCTCTTCAATCGAATATCCGCCGTCTCCGCGTCATCCGTGTATTATTCAGCCTGGTCCGGCACGAGCTTCGCGAACAATTCGTTTAGCGCCGGTTCATAGTTTTTCCATCGCTTCACCGAGCGTGTATAGATCGGTTGCCGAACCTGCGTGACACTGGCCGTGCGTACGGGACGCTCGGTCTGATGGAAGTTCAGACAGGCCGGCTCCCATTCCAGGCCGCACCAGGACACCAGCTTGCGGGCCACGCCTTCCAGATCGGCGACCGTGTCCTCGTAGTCGATGTGCAAGAGCGGCACCGGCAGCGTAGCGGCCCAGTGACCCATCAGTCGCTCATATTCGCGAAAACGGGCGGCAATGTGCTCCAGATCGTTGGCCCATCGAATCTGCCGGAAATTGGTCATCCAGCAAGAGACAGCGATGTCGCGCAAATCGCGACGGCTGTGAATGAACTTGGCCTTGGGGAACAGAACAGCCAACATGCCCAGGTACATGTAATTGTCCGGCATCTTGTCGGCCACACGAAGGACCGTGCTGTTCAATTCGTTCAGTTTGTCCAGATGACGCTGGGCGACGGTCTGGATGGCTTCGCGGTCCAGAAGAGCAAGATAAGGCATCGCCGGATCGCTGCCTTCCTTGGCCGGCTTTTCGGGCTTCTGGGAACTCATTACCTCCGGCAGCGACTCGAAATCATCTCGCGCGCAGCGCAGCTCGCCGGCGCCGTAAACCTGTGAATGACTGGCCAGGATCTGCTCGATCAACGTGGTCCCCGAACGCGGCAGACCGACGATGAACACCGGCCGTTCGCTGTCCGATCCCAGGCCGCGGAGACGCTCGAAGAACTCGGACGTGCAGTTCGCGATCATCTCGGAGATGAATTCGCTATGTCTGACCGGATCGTAGGTGTCGCCGCGCTTCTGCCAGGCGTCCTTGGCCAGTGCGTTGGCCGCACATAGACGCTCCGCCGACTCGGCGTATTCCTTGCGTGAGTCGAGCACCTGGGCCAATCCGAAACTCAGGACAGCGCGTTTGCCGGGCAGTAGATCGGGATCGGCAAGCTGCTGACGGATCGCCTGCAAATCTTCTTCCGGCAGTTTGCCGCGCAGCATCGTCGCCAGCTGCGCTTTAGCTCCGGCGTGAGTGGGATCGTGGTGCAACGCGGTTCGGAACTGCTTTTCCGCCGCTTCAAAGTCGTTTAGCTCTTCGAGCAGCGTGCCGAGGTTGCAGTGGGCGGGTGCGAAATCCGGCTTGAACTGCAAGGCGGTATGGAAGTGCTTCCTTGCTTCTTCATCGCGCCCTTGCTCGTGACAAACAAAGCCGAGTCCGTTGTGCGCCTCCGGACAGTTGGGATCGAGGTGAAGGGCGGTCTCATACTGGGCGGTGGCTTCGTCGAAGCGGTCTTGCTCGCTGAGGGCGCTGGCGAGATTACAGAAGATGCGCGGTGTATTGCGATCGCGCGCCAGCGCTTCTTGATACCAGGCGAGGGCTTCGGGGATCTTGCCCTCTTCTTGCAACAACTGAGCCATGTTGTTGTAGATCATGCCGATGGCCGGATTGATTCGCAGAGCTTCGACGTAATGCCGTCGCGCGTCGTCGAGCTTGCCCATTTCGCGGAGGACGTTGCCGAGATTGCTGTGCGCTTCGGCAAAGCTGGGCCGCAGCTCCACGGCCTTCTGGCAATGTTCCAGCGCTTCGGGCAGCTGCTGCCGTTCGCACAGGAGTTGTCCGAGATTGCTGAGCGCCTCGGCCAGATTGGAATCACATTCGACGGCCTTGCGAAAGTGATCGATGGCCGCCTCCAGATCGCCCTGGGTGCGCAAGGCGTTGGCGAGATTATTGTGGGCCATGGCGAAATCCGGTCGCAGCCTCAGAGCGGCACGGAAATGCTCGATGGCTTCGGGGGTGTTGCCAATCTGCAGAAGGGCCAAGCCGAGGTTGTTGGCGGCTTCGGGATAGCTCGGCTGAAGCCGCAGGGCGATTCGACAGCACTCCACGGCCTTATCGAGCTGACCCAGCGCCCGCCAGACTTCGGCAAGGTTGGCATAGTAGGCGGGGGCGGACGAACGCAGAGAAATGGCGCGCGAGATCAGCTGAGCGGCTTGCTGATGCTGGCCGAGCTGATGCAAGACCACACCGAGCAAATGCAAGGCGTCGGGATGGTTGGGATTGCGCGCGAGGACGGACTGATAAATGCGCCCGGCCTCCTGCAACCGTCCGAGTTGATGATGCTGGATGGCGGCTTGTAAGGGATCTTGCATACGTGCGGTTAATCCTGGAATCGCGTTGTGTTCTTTGCGTGTGCACCTTGGTGCTCTTACTCAAGGATGGCACGCCTCTATTATAGCAGATTCGCCGCAGCTGCATCGTTTCGCATCGAGCCGTCCGAGCCTGAGGCGTAAGCGAAGGCTATTCGCATACGCCTCAGGCTCGG